>NZ_JBVIKO010000015.1:0-263752 GCF_055580905.1 Streptomyces sp. NPDC031497 | reverse complement strand
ACTGCGTTTTTCCCCCCCCCCCCCCCCCACTCCCCCCCCCCCCCCCCCACCCCTCCCCCCCCCCCCCCCCCTCCCCCCCCCTCCCCCCCCCCCCCCCCCCCTCCCCCCCCCCTCCCCCCCCCCCCCCCCCCCCCCCCCCCCCCCACGATGGCGCCGCACCCGACCGACGGACCTAGACGGACCTAGGGCGACTCGCCGAGCAGCCGTACCAGTTCGATCCGGGATCGGATCCCCAACCGGCTGAAGACCCCCCGCAGATGGTGGTCGATGGTGCGCGGGCTGAGGTTGAGGCGGTCGGCTATCTCGCGGTTGGTGGCGCCCTCGGCGGCCATCCGGGCGACCATGAGCTGCTGGGCGGTGAGGACGGCGGCCGGGTCGGGCGCACCGGTGGTGGCAGGTGTCAACGCCGTGCCCAGCGCGCGTAGTTCGGCACGGGCCTGGGCGGCGCAGTGCGGGGCGCCGAAGGACTCGAAGGCGGCCAGCGCGCTGTGCAGCCGGTCCCGGGCCTCGGGGCGCTGCCGCAGCCGGCGCAGGGCTCCGGCGAACAGCAGCTCGGTACGGGCCCGTTCGAAGTCCCGGGTGCCCCGGGCATGCAGGTCGAGGGCGGCACGGTAGTGCTGGACGGCCTCGGCGCCGGGGGCGAGCAGGGCCCGGCAGCGGGCGCTGAGCGCCAGGTCGTCGGTGCTGCGGACGGCGGTGGCCCAGCGGTGGTAGTCGGCGTGCGCTGCGCGGGCGACCCGGGTGTTGCCGGTGCGGACGGCGGCTTCGACGTAGTGCGGGGTGGCCAGGTGCCGGATGGCGCGGTGACCGTGTCCGGGGCCGAACCCGGCGAGGGCGCGCAGCCGGGCGGCGGCAGCGGGGAAGCGGCCGTTGGTGAGGTCGAGGAAGGCGAGCGCCCACTGGGCGAGGGCGGCCGGGAGGCCGAGCCCGTGCGCCAGGGCGTGGGAGCGGACGGCGGCGGTGCGCTCGCGGCAGGCCTCCTCGTCGCCCCGGACGGCGGCGAACATGGCGAGCGCGGCCTGGAGATGGCAGGCCCCGTTGTCCTGCCCGGTGGCGTGGGCCTGGCCCAGGGCCTCCTGGACGGCGGCCTCGGCGGCCCGGGTGCGGCCGGTCCAGAAGTCGGCGTAGGCGCGGAACTCCATGGCCTGTGCGGCCGTCGCCGGGATGCCGTGGGCGCGGGCCGAGGCGGCGGCCCGGAGGGTGGCGGTGGCGGCGCGGGTGGGGTCGCCGAGCATCAGCGCGGCCATGCCGGAGTGGATCAGCAGACCGGGGTCGCCGCCTGGTCCGCAGCGGCCGGCGGTGCCCTCGAGGAGGATCCGGGCGTCGTCGTAGCGGCCCTCGACGGCGGCGGTGAGTCCGGCGAGGATGCCGGGCGGGGAGAGGCCCAGCCACCGGGCGAGGTCATGGGCCTCGCGGCAGCGTCTCAGGTCGCCGGTGTAGACGGCGGCCTCGGTGGCGAGGGCGAGGAGTCCGGCGGAGTCGACGGAACGTTCCTGCCGGACGGCGGCGGTGAGCAGGGCGTCGAACGCCTCCGAGGCGTTGCCGGCTCTGAGGGCGAGGACGCCGTCGAGGGCTGAGTCGTCCGTACGGGCGGCGAGCCGTCTCGCCCGGTCGGGCTCTCCGGAGCGCCAGGCGTCGGCGGCGGCCAGGGCGAGCAGCCGGGCCTCCGCCGCCGGGTCCGGGCAGAGGTCGGCGGCGCGTTCGGCGAGGGCGCGGGCGAGCGCGGGTCTGCCCTCGGTACGGGCCCGGTCGGCGGCGGTCCGGAGTTCCGCGGCGAGCCGGGCGCTGGGGCCGAGCGCGGCGGCGCCCCGGTGCCAGGAGCGGCGGGTCGCCTCGCCCTTGCCGCCCAGCACCCGGGCGAGCAGCTGGTGGGCCTCGCGCCGGTCGGCCGGTGAGGCGGTCCCGTACGCGGCGATCCGGGTCCAGGCGTCCCGGAAGAACACCCCGCCGGCACCGGCATGGGCGACCCCGGCGGCCTCGGCGGCCTCCAGGGGGCGGGTGTCGAGCCGGCCGGCCGTGACCGCGCGCAGGAAGGCGTGGGTGGCGACCGGGTACTGGTCGGCCGCGGCGAGGAGCAGCAGCCGGCGGGTGTCGTCGGGCAGGGCACGGATCTCCCGGCGCAGGGCATGGAGCAGCCGCGGGGCGAGTTCGGCCGGTTCGGCCGGCAGCGGGTCGAGTCCCGCCGTCTGCCGTGCGGTGAGACGCGGCACGAGTTCGGCCACGGCGCGCTGATCTTCGTATACGACGCGTCGCACCCGGGCGCGTACACCCTCGGGGAGCGCCGATACGGGGCATGGCCCCGCGTCGGACGTCTGCGGTGGCGAAGTGCGGTCAAGAGGTGGGGGATTCACCGGTATCACCACACGAAAGACGTTACTGGCGAGTTAGTTGACTCGTAAAGACTGGCGACTTCACCGATGCGGCGCGCGTAGACCCGTCCCGACACTCCTGAACAACCCCACCTGTTTCAGGAGGCATCATGGGACGCGCCAAGCGTCGCATCGCAACCGCTCTGACGGCGATAGCCGGTTCGCTCCTTCTGTCACTCCCCCTGGCCACCACTCCCGCGCAGGCGGCGAGCCACGACCCGGTCGTCTTCGTGCACGGCCTCAGCAGCGACTCCAGCAGCTGGAACACCTGGATCGCGGACTTCGAGGCGGACGGCTACTCGTCCTCCCAGCTGTACGCGTGGTCGTACGACTGGACGAAGTCGAACGTCACCACGGCTTCCCAGCTGTCGAGCTACATCCAGACCGTGCTCTCCCAGACCGGCGCCTCGAAGGTGGACCTGGTGGTCCACTCCATGGGCGCGCTGAACAGCCGCTACTACCTCAAGAACCTCGGCGGGACCTCGTACGTGGACGACTTCGTGTCGGTCGCCGGGGTGAACCACGGGACGAGCGTCGCCTCGCTGTGCGGGTGGCTGTACACGTCCTGCAAGGAGATGACGACCGGCAGCTCCTTCCTGACCGCTCTGAACTCCGGTGACGAGACGCCCGGCAGCGTCTCGTACGCCGCGTACTGGTCGAACTGCGACGCGGCGATCGACCCGGACTCCTCGGCGCTGCTGAGCGGGGCGACCAACGTCGGCGTCGGCTGCATCTCGCACACCGACATGAACGACGACCACGGTGTCTACCAGCAGGTGCGGGACTTCATCGCCTGATCGGGCGGCGGGGGGTGCGGCGGGCCTTCGCGGGGGACAATCACCGTAGACCTGCTCCCGTCGGGAGGTATCGTCATGCGGCTGATGTCCACCGGTGCCGGGAACCCGGTGCGCGATCCCGTCCACCACCCGCTGTTCGCCCGTTTCTACGCCCGCTGCAGTGTGGCCGCCGAGACCAGGCTCGGTATGGCGGCGACCCGGGAGCGGCTGCTCTCCGGGCTGTCCGGCCGGGTGATCGAGATCGGCGCGGGCAACGGGCTCAATTTCGCGCGGTACCCCGGGTCGGTGGCGGAGGTCGTCGCGATCGAACCGGAGCGTTCCCTGCGGCAGTTGGCGGCACAGGCCGCGGTCCGCGCCGAGGTCCCGGTGGACGTGGTACCGGGCGCGGCGGAGGCGCTGCCGGTGAAGAGCGAGGCCTACGACGCGGCGGTGCTCTCGCTGGTGCTGTGCAGTGTGCGGGATGTCCGGCGGGCGCTCTCGGAGGTACGGCGGGTGCTGCGGCCGGGCGGTGAGCTGCGGTTCTTCGAGCACGGGCGGGGCGGCGGCCCGGCGATGCTGTTCACCCAGCGGGCGCTGGACCGGACGGTGTGGCCGCTGCTGAGCGGCGGCTGCCATCTGTCCCGTGAGCCGGTCGCCGAGTTGCGCGCGGCCGGGTTCGAACTCGGTCCGTACCGGCGGGTGTTCGTGCCGGAGAACGGTCTGCGGCTGCCGTCCTCCTACTGCGTGCTGGGCGTCGCACGCAAACCCCTGGAGTCGTGAGCGGATTCCTGACCCGAGCCCCGCTCACAGGCTCCAGCGGCGCAGCTCCTCCGCGATGTCGGACACGCTGGCCTCGCCCGTCTTCACCAACCGGGCCAGATCGCGGACCTGTTCGGGCGAGGTGGCGACCTTGAGGCCGCTGGCGACCAGATAGGCGTAGGCGACCGAGGACGCGAAGAGGGCGTTCGAACGCTCGAGGGCCGGGACGTGGATGAGGAGTTGGAGCAGGGCGGCGGCGCGGGCCTGCGGGGTGTCGTAGACGGGGACGTCGAATATCTCGGCCTGGTGCCTGGCGACGGCCGCGATCAGCGCACCCCAGTCGGTGACCTGGGGGTCCCCCGGGGTCTTCTGCTCGGCGAGCATGAGGAGCCAGGCGAGGTCGATGGTCAGGTCGCTCAAGGGATCAGTGACGGCCTTCGGTCTTGTCAGACGTATCGGGACCCTGCGCTTCGCCGAATTCCTCCGCGAAGACGGACTCGTACTGCTTCATGAAGTCGGCGGCGGCCTCGACGAACGTACGGCCCGCTTCACCTGTGTCCTGCATGACCAGTTCCTCTATGTAGCGGTTGACGCTCATGCCGCGCGCGAGGGCGCGCTCGCGGGCCGCCTTGGCGGTGCCCTCGTCCACGCGTACGTTCAGCTGGGTCTTCGCCATACCTAGACGCTAGCGCGGTTGCGCTAGCAGCGGCAAGTCCGCATCGGAACCGAAAAGTAATACCGCCTGTGGGGCGGGTCACACTACGCTCGACCCGGACAAAGAGGTCGGGTGACCGTCAGGTGATCGGGGAGGCAGTCTTGTCCACAGCAGCTGCGGAGGCGCCTGCCGCCGACGGGGTCGCGGCCCGCGCCCGCGGGCTCACCAAGGCGTACGGTGCGGGTGAGACGGCCGTGCTCGCACTGGACTCGGTGGACGTGGACATCGCACGCGGCCGCTTCACCGCGGTCATGGGCCCGTCGGGCTCCGGCAAGTCCACGTTGATGCACTGTCTGGCGGGGCTGGACACCGTGTCGGCCGGTCAGGTCTGGCTCGGCGGCACCGAGATAACGGGGCTGCGGGATCGCGAGCTGACGCGGCTGCGCCGGGACCGGATCGGGTTCATGTTCCAGTCGTTCAACCTGATCCCGACGCTCGACGCGGCCGAGAACATCACGCTGCCCATGGACATCGCGGGCAGGAAGCCCGACGAGAAGTGGCTGGACCAGGTCATCGACACGCTGGGGCTGCGGGACCGGCTCAAGCACCGGCCCGCGCAGCTGTCCGGCGGCCAGCAGCAGCGGGTGGCCTGCGCGCGGGCGCTGGCCTCCCGGCCGGAGCTGATCTTCGCCGACGAGCCGACCGGCAACCTGGACTCGCGAGCCGGTCTCGAGGTGCTGGGCTTTCTGCGGGACGCGGTCGACCAGCTCGGGCAGACGGTCGTCATGGTGACCCACGACCCGGGCGCCGCCGCCCACTCCGACCTGGTGCTCTTCCTCGCGGACGGCCGGATGGTGGACCGGATGGAAGGACCGACGGCGAACGCCGTACTGGAACGCATGCGCCTCTTCTCCGGGGGCGGTGACACCGACGGCTCCGCCGCGCGGCCCCAGCCCCCCGGATCCGACGTGGGACACGGGTCCGCGGGGCCCGAGGAGGACTGACCCGGTGCTCAAGGCAACCCTGCGGAGCTTCCTGGCCCACAAGGGACGGCTGTTGCTGTCCGCGCTGGCCATCGTCCTGTCCGTGGCATTCGTCGCGGGCAGCCTGATCTTCTCCGACACCGTCACCCGTACCTTCGACCGGCTGTTCGCCTCCACCTCCGCCGATGTGACCGTGGAGCCGAAGGAGGACCTCAAGTCGTCGGTGCCGACCGGCGCCGTCCAGACTGTACCGGCCGCGCTGCAGGAACAGGTCGCCAAGGTCGACGGGGTCGCGGACACCCACGCGGACGTCTCCGTGCAGAACATCGTGGTGGTCGACAGCCACAACAAGTCGGTCGGCCCTACCACCGGCGCCCCGACCATCGCCACCGACTGGTACCTCACCCGTCGTAGCCCCGTGAAGCTCACCTCGGGGCACGCCCCGCAGGGCGCGGGCCAGGCACTCCTCGACGCGGACACCGCCGACAAGAAGCACGTGCGCGTCGGCGACACCCTGACCGTGCAGGCCCAGCCCGGCACCTTCGAGGTGGAGATCGTCGGCATCGCCACCTTCACCACCACCAACCCCGGTGCGGCCCTGGTCTTTCTCGACCCGTCGGTCGCCGCGAAGGAACTGCTCGGCTCCGCCGACCGGGCCACCAGCATCTCGGTGGACGCGGCGCCGGGCGTCCCGGACGCCGAGCTGAAGCACCGGATCGGCGAGGCGATCGGCACCGGGACGTACGACCTGAAGACCGCCGACGAGCAGGCGAAGTCCTCCGCCGCGGACCTGGGCGGCTTCCTCGACGTCATCAAGTACGTGATGCTCGGGTTCGCCGGCATCGCCACGCTCGTGGGCGTCTTCCTGATCGTCAACACCTTCTCCATGCTGATCGCCCAACGCACCCGCGAGCTGGGCCTGTTGCGCGCGCTGGGCGCCGACCGGCGTCAGGTACGGCGGTCCGTGCTCACCGAGGCGGTGCTGCTCGGGCTGGTCGGTTCGACGCTGGGTCTGGGCGCCGGCATCGGGCTGGCGCTCGGGCTGATCAAGCTGATGAGCGCGTTCGGGATGAACCTCAAGACCACCGAGATGGTCATCGGCTGGGGCACCCCGGTCGCCGCCTACGTGGTGGGCGTCGGCGTCACCTTCGTCGCCGCCTATCTGCCCGCCCGGCGCGCGGCCACGGTGTCGCCGATGGCGGCGCTCGCGGACGCCGAGATCGCCGGGGTGGGCAAGCCGTTGAGGACGCGGGCGATCGTGGGCGCGGTCGTCGGGGCGCTCGGGGCAGCGGCCCTCGCGGGCTGTGCGGCGGCCACGAAGACCGCCTCGGCCGCCTCGCTGCTGGGCCTCGGCGTGGTACTGACGCTGCTCGCGACGGTCATCGCGGGCCCGCTGCTGGTACGCCCGGTGATCCGGGTCCTCGGCGGGGCCTTCCCCGCGCTCTTCGGCTCGGTGGGCCGGATGAGCCAGCGCAACGCCCTGCGCAACCCGCGCCGCACCGGCGCCACCGCCGCCGCGCTCATGGTCGGGCTCGCCCTGGTCGGCGGGATGTCGGTGGCCAGCGCATCCATGTCCAGCTCCTTCGACCAGCAGATCGACAAGACGCTGGGCGCCGACTTCATCGTCCAGAACGGCAACTTCCTCCCGTTCACCCAGGAGGTCACCGACAAGGTGCGCGGCACCGAGGGCGTGGGTCTCGTCGTACGGCAGCGGTTCGCGCCGGTGGCGGTACGGCTGCCGGACGGCAAGCGGGTCACCACGACCGCCGCCGGGTACGACCAGCAGGTCGACGAGGTCGCCCATGTCGCCTACAAGGGCGGCGACACCGCGGCCGCGCTGGCCGACGGCAGTATCGGCATGGACGCCACCTTCGCCGCGGACCACAAGGTGCGCCTCGGCAGCGTGCTGCCGGTCGAGTTCCAGGGCGGGAAGAGCGCCGAGATGAAGGTGGGCGCCCTCACCGACCAGGACAGCGGCAGCGGCTTCGGCACCCAGGGCGGGCTGTTCTTCGGCATCGCCACCGTGGAGAAGTACGTCCCCGGCGGCCAGGACTCGTCGTTGTACGTCAACCACGCCCCGGGCACGAGTGCGGACCGGCTCCGCGCGAACCTGGAGAAGACCCTCGCGCCGTTCCCGCAGGTGCAGGTCCGCGACCAGGCCGACTACAAGAAGCTGGTCCACGACCAGATCGCCGTGCTGCTCTACCTGGTGTACGCGCTGCTGGGGCTGGCGATCGTGATCGCCGTGCTCGGCGTGGTCAACACGCTCGCCCTGTCGGTCGTGGAGCGCACCCGGGAGATCGGGCTGCTGCGCGCGATCGGGCTGGGCCGGCGGCAGCTGCGCCGGATGATCCGGCTGGAGTCGGTGGTGATCGCGGTGTTCGGCGCGGTGCTGGGACTCGCGCTCGGCCTGGTGTGGGGCGTGTGCACCCAGCAGGTGCTGGCCCTCCAGGGCATGAAGGCGCTGGCGATCCCGTGGGGCACGATCGTCGCGGTGGTGATCGGCTCGGCGGTCGTGGGCATCGTGGCGGCGCTGCTGCCGGCGTTGCGCGCGTCGCGCATGAACGTGCTGGCGGCCATCGCGCACGAGTGATGGAATCGTGGCTCTCACGTCCCGGACCGCTGAGGAGAGTTCATGCCGCGCCCGTTCCGCTTCGGGGTCAACCTGCTCACGCCCGCGTCGGCCGACGAGTGGCGCGAGAAGTGCCGGCGCGCCGAGGAACTCGGCTACGACGTGCTCCTCGTCCCCGACCATCTGGGGATGCCGGCGCCCTTCCCGGCGCTGGTCGCTGCGGCCGGGGCGACCGAACGGCCCCGCCTCGGCACCTTCGTGCTCAACGCGGGTTTCTGGAACCCGGTGTTGCTGGCCCGCGAGGTGGCGACGACCGCCGCGCTGACCGGCGGCCGTCTCGAACTCGGGCTCGGCACCGGCTACGTACAGGCGGAGCACGAGCGAGCCGGTCTGCCCTTCGGCTCGCCGCGCGAGCGGGTGGACCATCTGCGGCGCACGGTCGAGGAGTTGCTCACGTCAGACGAGTGCCGGGTGCCGTTGCTGATCGGCGGCAACGGCGACCGGATGCTGCGGCTGACCGCCGAGCACGCGGACATCGCGGCCTTCGCCGGGGCCCGTCTGACACCGGGAAGCACGGAGGGCCGCCTGGAGCCGGTCCCAGCGGCGGAACTCGACGAACGGGTCGCCCGCTACGGGGAGTTGGCGGCGGGCCGCCCGGAACCCGCCGAACGGAACCTGCTCATCCAGATCGTGGCGGTCACCGACGACCCGCACTCCGCACTCGGCCCGCTCCTGGAGCGGCGGCCCGAGCTGACCCTGGCACAGGCCCTCGCCCTGCCCACGGTCCTCGTCGGCACCGTGGAGGAGGTCGTCGGGCGGGTGCGGGGGCTGCGCGAGCGGTACGGGTTCTCCTATCTGACCGTCCTGGAGCCGTACATGGAGGCCTTCGCGCCGGTGCTGGCGGAGCTGTCAGAGTGACCGCGGACTTCCGCCGACGGGCTCGCGGCTCATGGAAACCCGTTCGCCAGACGGAGCGGCGCCCTGCTTGGCTCATCCCATGAGCGATCTGCGCATCCGGCCCGCCACCCTCTCGGACATCGACGCCGTGCTGCGGTTCTGGCGTGACGCCGCGGAAGGAACGAGCATCAGCGACGACCACGACGGAGTGACGCGGCTTCTCACCCGAGACCCCGAAGCCCTGCTCCTCGCCGAGCTTGACGGCCTCCTCGCCGGAACCGTCATAGCCGGTTTCGACGGATGGCGCTGCTCCGCCTACCGGCTCGCCGTACACCCCGACCACCGCCGGCAGGGCATCGCCACCGCCCTGCTGGAGGCCGCGGAACAACGCTTCGCCACCCTGGGCGGACGACGCGTCGACGCCATGGTCCTGGAAGCCAACGAACAGGCCCACCACGCCTGGGCCGCCGCCGGCTACCACCGCGAGGACCACTGGCGACGCTGGGTCAAGCCCCTGTAGAGGCAGGAAAGGCGACGTGTGCGAGCCACCACGGCCAACCACGGCCAACCACGGCTCGACGGCCGAAGCTGCCTGCCGTCGCCGAGGACCGGGCCGTACGGCCGGGTGGGCGACGCGGGCACGCGCCGACGGAGGCCTCCGAGTGACACGCTTTGCCGATCCTTTACCATTGGGGGATCGTCCCGTTCCTCGATGAAAGGTGTGTGAGCTCCGCCCATGGGCGAGCCTCCCGGTCCTCCGTCCCGGCACTACCGCGCGGTCCCGGCCGCCCTGTCCGATCATGGGACGGAGGTGACCCGATGACCGAAGTGCTCCTCCTGCTGGTGGCGATCCTGCTCTCGCTCGCCTGCGGTGCCTTCGTCGCCGCCGAGTTCTCGCTGACCACGGTGGGTCGCGGTGAACTGGAGCGTGCCGCGGAGCGTGGCGAGCGCGGGGCGGCGGGCGCCCTCAAGGCCGTACGGCAGCTGACGTTCCAGCTCTCGGGGGCGCAGCTCGGCATCACGGTCACCAATCTGGTGGTCGGCATGCTCGCCGAGCCGTCGATCGCCAAGCTGCTGGCCGGTCCGCTGGAGGCGGTGGGCATCGCCCGGTCGGCGGCGAGCTCGCTCGCGCTGGTGATCGGCACCGCGCTGTCCACGGTGTTCCTGATGGTCGTCGGCGAGCTGGTGCCCAAGAACTGGGCGATCTCCTCGCCGCTGGCCGTGGCCAGGCGGGTGGGCAACGCCCAGCGCTGGTTCAGCGCGGCCTTCCGGCCGTTCATCACGCACCTGAACAACACCGCGAACCGGTTGGTACGACGGTTCGGTGTGGAGCCCGCCGAGGAGCTGGCCTCCGCGCGCGGGCCCCAGGAGCTGGCCGCGCTGGCCCGGCACTCCGCCAAGGCGGGTGCGCTGGAGCCGGACACCGCCGAGCTGTTCGTGCGCACCCTGAACCTCGCCGACCTCACCGCGGAGAACGTGATGACCCCGCGCGTCCAGGTCGTCGCCCTGGAGGTCAGGGCGACCTGCGAGGACGTGGCGAACGCGACCCGGGCGACCGGGCTGTCCCGCTTCCCGGTCTACCGCGAAAGCCTGGACTCGGTCGTCGGCACCGCCCACATCAAGGACATCGTGGCCCTGCCCGTGGCGGAGCGGGCGCGCGTCCGGGTGGCCCAGGTGATGCGCGAGCCGCTGCTGGTCCCCGAGTCCCTCACCGTCGACCGCCTCCTGGACCGGCTCGGCGGCCGGCGCACCATGGCGGTCGTCATCGACGAGTACGGCGGTACGGCCGGGGTCGCCACCCTGGAGGACATCGTCGAGGAGGTCGTCGGCGAGGTCCGCGACGAGCACGATCCGCACGAGACGCCCGATCTCGCCCCCGCGGGCGCCGACGAGCAGGGCCGCACGCTCTACTCGGCGGACGGCGCGGCCCGTATGGACCAGCTCGCGCGCGTCGGCCTGAGGGCGCCCGAGGGGCCGTACGAGACGCTGGCCGGGCTGGTCGCGGCCGAGCTGGGGCGGATACCCGAGACCGGGGACGCCGTCGAGGTCGCGGGGTGGCGGCTCGACGTGGTGGACGCGTCGGGACGGCGGGCGGCCCGGGTGCTGCTGCACGCGCCGCTCGCCGACGAGCAGGAGCAGAAGCGGGAGGGGCGCCGGTGACCGTCGTACAGCTGCTGATCGGTTTCGCGACGCTGGTCGTCAACGCCTTCTTCGTGGGCGCCGAGTTCGCGCTGATCTCCGTGCGCCGCTCCCAGATCGAGCCGCACGCCGAGGCCGGCGACCGGCGCGCCAAGAGCGTGCTGTGGGGCCTGGAACACGTGTCCGCGCTCCTGGCCGCCGCCCAGCTCGGCATCACCCTGTGCACGCTGGTACTGGGCGTGGTCGCCGAGCCGGCCATCGCCCATCTGCTCGAGCCGGTGTTCCACGCGGTCGGCGTGCCCAAGGGGGCCGGCCATGCCGTGTCCTTCGTGATCGCGCTGGCCCTGGCGACCTATCTGCACATGCTGCTCGGCGAGATGGTGCCGAAGAACGTCGCGCTCGCCGAGCCCGTGCGCAGCGCGCTGCTGCTCGGACCGCCCCTGGTCACACTCTCCCGGGCGCTGCGCCCGGTGATCTTCACGGTGAACGCCTTCGCGAACGGGCTGCTCAAACTGTTGCGGGTGGAGACCAGGGACGAGGTCGCGGCGACCTTCACGGACACCGAACTCGCCGAGATCGTCAAGGACGCCAGCGAGGCGGGCCTGATCGACGACCGGGCCCAGGAGCGGCTGCACGACGCCCTGGAGCTGGGCCGCCGGCCCGTGCGGGACGTGGTGGTACCGCTGGAACGTGTCGTCTACGCGCGCGTGGGCGTCACCCCCGAGGAGCTGGAGCGGCTGTCGGCGGAGTCGGGGTTCTCCCGGTTCCCGGTGGTCGACGAGGGGCGGCGGATCGTCGGCTATCTGCATGTCAAGGACGCGCTGGACGCCTCGCCCCGGGACGAGGCGTTCCGGCTGCGGGACATGCGGCCCATCGCGCGGGTGCGGGAGAACACCCCGCTGGACGACGTGCTCACCGCGATGCGCGGCAGCCGCACCCATCTGGCGGGCGTGCTCGGCGACGACGGACTGCTGGCGGGGCTGGTGACGATGGAGGACGTGCTGCGGGAGCTGTTCGGGCAGCACGCGTAGATCCGTACCGGGGAGCGACCGACCGACGGGTATGCGCCCCGGGATACCATTTCCGTCGCCATGCAGAAGAACCCTGTGCTTCCCGCACACTCCAGTCTGGTCGCGATCGGCGACTCGTTCACCGAGGGCATGTCCGACCTGAAGGCCGACGGCTCCTACCGGGGCTGGGCCGACGTCCTCGCCGGACGGATGGCCGCCCGCACGCCCGGCTTCCAGTACGCGAACCTCGCGGTGCGCGGGAAGCTGATCGGCCAGATCGTCGCGGAGCAGGTGGACGTGGCGGCCGCGATGCGGCCCGACGTGATCACGCTGGTCGGCGGCCTCAACGACACCCTGCGCCCCAAGTGCGACATGGGCCGGGTCCGGGACCTGCTGACCGAGGCGGTGGAGCGGCTGACGCCGGCCTGCGAGCAGCTGGTGCTGATGCGCAGCCCCGGCCGCCAGGGCCCGGTCCTCGAACGCTTCCGGCCGCGCATGGAGGAGCTGTTCGCCTGCGTCGAGGACCTCGCCGGGCAGCACGGCGCCCTCGTGGTCGACCTGTACGGCGCCCCCTCGCTGGCCGACCCCCGGATGTGGGACGTGGACCGGCTGCACCTGACGGCCGAGGGGCACCGCCGGGTCGCCGAGGCGGTCTGGCAGACCCTCGGCTACGAGGCCGAGGACAGCGAGTGGCACACGCCGATGCCGGCCACGCCACCGCCGGGCTGGGTCGCGCGCCGGGTCGAGGACGCCCGCTTCACCAGGCAGTACCTGCTGCCGTGGATAGGCCGCCGTCTGACCGGCCGCTCCTCGGGCGACGGCCGCGCGCCGAAGCGGCCGGAGCTGCTGCCGTACGAGGCATAGCGTGGGTCCTGTGTCCACGCGGGTGATCAATGTCAGGGGCCGGATCCATGAGTTCGGCCCCCGGCTGGAACACGCCCCCGAGGACGTCGTCTACGTCGGCCGCCGCTGGACCATGGGCGGCTGGGACCTGCCCCGCCACCCGCTCCGCAACCCCTTCGCCTACGACACTCCGAAGAAGAGGCGGGACGGCACCCGGGCCGAGGTGATGGCGATGTACCGGGCGTATCTGCTGGAGCGACCCGAACTGCTGGAGCTGGTGGCCGAGCTGCGGGGGAAGACCCTGGCGTGCTGGTGCGCGCCCGAGCCGTGCCACGCGGACGTCCTGGCGGAGCTGGCCGAGGCCTCCTAGGGCCGCGTCCCGCGGGGTGGCCCGTGCCGCCGGGCCGGTCCGTCCCGCGGGGTGGCCCGTGCCGCCGGGTGGCCCATGCCGCCGGGCCGGTCCGGAGGACCCGGGCCGGCCGTGACCCGGCTCTCGTAGCTTCGCACGAGCGGACCTGTGGCGTTGGCCTGCAGGAACCGCCAGTAGAATCCGTACACGTGACTTCTGCCGCCCCCGCCAAGCCCCGCATCCCGAACGTCCTCGCCGGACGCTACGCCTCCGCCGAGCTCGCCACGCTCTGGTCGCCCGAGCAGAAGGTGAAGCTGGAGCGGCAGCTCTGGCTCGCCGTGCTGCGGGCCCAGAAGGACCTCGGGATCGAGGTGCCGGACGCGGCGATCGACGACTACGAACGGGTCCTCGACACCGTCGACCTGGCCTCCATCGCCGAGCGCGAGAAGGTCACGCGGCACGACGTGAAGGCGCGGATCGAGGAGTTCAACGACCTCGCCGGGCATGAGCACGTGCACAAGGGCATGACCTCCCGCGACCTGACGGAGAACGTCGAGCAGCTGCAGATCCGGCTCTCGCTGGAGCTGGTGCGCGACCGTGCGGTGGCCGTCCTGGCACGGCTGGGCAAGCTGGCCGGTGAGTACGCGGAGCTGGTCATGGCCGGCCGCTCCCACAACGTGGCCGCGCAGGCGACCACCCTCGGCAAGCGCTTCGCGACCGCCGCCGACGAGCTGCTGGTGGCGTACGGCCGGGTCGAGGAGCTGCTCGGCCGCTACCCGCTGCGTGGCATCAAGGGCCCGGTCGGTACCGCCCAGGACATGCTGGACCTGCTGGGCGGGGACGCGGCGAAGCTGGCCGAGCTGGAGAACCGGATCGCGCGGCACCTGGGCTTCTCGCAGGCCTTCACCTCGGTCGGCCAGGTGTACCCGCGGTCGCTGGACTACGAGGTCGTGACCGCGCTCGTACAGCTGGCCGCCGCCCCCTCCTCCCTGGCCAAGACGATCCGGCTGATGGCCGGACACGAGCTGGTCACCGAGGGCTTCAAGCCGGGCCAGGTCGGTTCCTCGGCGATGCCGCACAAGATGAACACGCGGTCCTGCGAGCGCGTCAACGGCCTCATGGTGATCCTGCGCGGCTACGCCTCGATGACCGGCGAGCTGGCGGGCGACCAGTGGAACGAGGGCGACGTGTCCTGCTCGGTGGTGCGCCGGGTGGCCCTGCCGGACGCGTTCTTCGCGCTGGACGGTCTGCTGGAGACCTTCCTGACGGTCCTCGACGAGTTCGGCGCGTTCCCCGCCGTCATCGCCCGCGAGCTGGACCGCTATCTGCCCTTCCTCGCCACCACCAAGGTGCTGATGGGCGCGGTGCGGGCGGGCGTCGGGCGTGAGGTCGCGCACGAGGCGATCAAGGAGAACGCCGTCGCCACCGCGCTGGCGATGCGTGAGCAGGGCGCCGAGCGCAACGACCTGCTCGACAAGCTGGCCGCCGACGAGCGGCTGCCGCTCGACCGGGAGCAGCTGAAGGCCCTGATGGCCGACAAGCTGTCCTTCACGGGCGCGGCCGCCGCGCAGGTCGGTGCCGTCGTCGGCCGGATCGAGGAGATCGCCAAGCAGCACCCGGAGGCCGCCGGCTACACCCCCGGAGCGATCCTCTGACCAGCCGCTCCCCTCGCTTCACCGCGGCAGAACTGGAGGCCGCCCGCGATCGTCTCGTCCCGGACGTGATCGCGGACGGCCTGCACGTCCTGTTCTGCGGCATCAACCCCGGCCTGATGACGGCGGCCACGGGCCACCACTTCGCCCGTCCCGGCAACCGTTTCTGGCCGGTGCTGCACCTGTCCGGGTTCACTCCGAGGCTGCTGAAGCCCGCGGAACAGGGCGAGTTGCTGTCGTACGGGCTCGGCATCACGAACGTGGTGGCGCGGGCGACCGCGCGCGCCGACGAACTGACGGCGGCGGAGTACACCGAAGGCGGCCGGCTGCTGACGGCGAAGGTGACCCGGGTGCGGCCGGGATGGCTGGCGGTGGTGGGCGTCACGGCCTACCGGGCCGCGTTCGGCGACCGGACGGCCCAGGTGGGGCCGCAGGAGCGGCTGATCGGGGACACCCGGGTGTGGGTGCTGCCGAACCCCAGCGGACTGAACGCGCACTGGACGGCGGCGACGATGGCGCAGGAGTTCGGGCGGCTGCGGGAGGCGGCCGAGGGCTAGCCGCTCGCCGGTGGAAGGGCGGTTGCGGGACGTCAGGCGTCCCGTCGGCGCACGCTGCGGGCTCCGGCGAGCAGTGCGCCCGCCGTCCACACCGCGGTCACCGCCAGTCCGGTCCAGGGCCCCAGGGCCCCGTCCCGGGCGCTGTGCAGGACGGCCTGACCGGCCCGGTCGGGCAGCAGGTCGGCGCCGCCGGCGGCCAGGTCGCCGATCACGAAGGACACGACCAGCAGGAACGGGACCAGGATGCCGAGCGTCGCGGTCCCGCTGCGCAGGACGGCCGCCAGTCCCGCCGCGAGCAGGGCCATCAGCGTCAGGTAGACGCCGCAGCCCAGGGCGCCGCGCAGTCCTTCGGACCAGGTCGGCCCGTCGGCCCCGAGCAGGGCTTCGCCCAGGACGAGGGTGACGAGGCCGGTGAGCAGACCGACGGCGAGCACCGGCAGCGCGATCGCCGTGGCCTTCGCCGCGAACCAGCGCCGGCGGTCGGGCACCGCGGACAGGGTCAGCCGCAGCGCGCCGCCCCGGAACTCGGACGAGACGGCCGTCGCACCGAAGGCGACCGCCGCGATCTGTCCGAAGGAGACGCCGGCGAACGCGGAGAACAGCGGGTCGGGGCCGTGGGAACCGGCGGCCGTGAGGCCGGAGAACACGGCCGTGGCGAGCGGCACGGCGCACAGACCGCCCACGAGTGAGCGCACCGTACGGATCTTGATCCACTCGGCGTGCAGTACGGGCTGGAACGGCATGGTCAGGCCTCCTGATGACGGACGGCGGTGAACTCGGCTTCCGCCGACGTCAGATCGAGGTAGGCCTGCTCCAGCGTGGCCTCCTCCTGGGTGAGTTCGAGGACGGGCACGCGCGCGTCGGCCAGCAGGTGGCCGATGTCCTCCACACGCGCGTGCCGTACGGTCCAGGTCCCGTCCGGGCCGCGCTCCGCCTCGTAGCCATGCCGGGCGAGGAGGTCGCCGAGTCGTTCGTCGTCGGTGGTGCGGACCTTCGCCGCGGGCCGTACGCGCGCGTGAATGAAGTCCCGGATCGGGGTGTCGGCGAGGAGCCGGCCGCGGCCGAGGACGATCAGGTGGTCCGCGAAGGACGCCGTCTCGTTCATCAGATGGCTGGAGACCAGGACCGTGCGCCCGTCCGCCGCCAGCCGACGCAGCAACTCGCGGATCCAGACGATGCCTTCGGGGTCGAGTCCGTTGGCGGGCTCGTCCAGGAGGACCACCTCGGGATCGCCGAGGAGGGCGGCGGCGATCCCGAGCCGCTGTCGCATGCCCAGGGAGTACGTCCGTGTCCGGCGCCGGGCGACGGGGGCGAGACCCGTCTCCTCCAGCATCCGCTCGACCCGGCCGGCCGGGATCCGGTTGCTCACCGCGAGGGCACGCAGATGGTCGTGTCCGGTGCGGGAGCCGTGCGCCGCGTCGGCGTCGAGCAGGGCACCCACGCGGCGCAGCGGTTCGCGGAGTTCCGGGTAGGGGCGGCCGCCGACCGTGGCGGTTCCGGAGGTGACGTGGTCGAGGCCGAGGACGAGTCGCAGGGTGGTGGACTTGCCGGCGCCGTTGGGGCCGAGGAAGCCGGTGACACGGCCGGGGCGGACGGTGAAGGTGAGTTGGTCCACGGCCCGGCGACCGCCGTATTCCTTGGTGAGTTCGTGCACGTCGATGCTGGTCATGGCCAACACCCTGGCGGGTCGGCGGGGTTGGACTCCTCCCCCGCCGGTGGAGACTCTCTCCCCCGCTCGGGGGAGGGCCGTTGTCAGTAGGCCCTGCCAGGATGTCCGCATGGCCCGCTTTCTACGCCCGCTGCTGCGGGGGACGACGTACACGCGCCTGCTGCATCTGTGGGTGCCGTTGCTCGTCGTCAGCCTGTGGCTCTTCATCGACCCGTCGACCCCGTGGGTGCCCGCGCTGGTGCTGGTTCCGGTCGGGCTGATCCCCGCGGTGCGCCGGGGCGAGGGCGTGCAGGCGCGGCTGCTGCTCACGCCCGGCGAGGAGGATTCGGGGATCTCCGAGGCGCCGTCGGCGACCTGGCGCGACCGGTGGCGCACGGTGCTGTGGCTGGAGGCGCGGATGGTCGTCGGCTCGGCGGGCGCGTTGGCCTCGGTGTGGCTTCCGGCCATCGCGTTCGACCTCGGCCGGCTGGCGGCGGGTCAGGTGCCCGGCGGCTTCCCGCTCCTGGACACGGCCCAGCCGCACTGGGCGTACGCCCTGCTGGTCCCGCTCCCGCTGGTCGCCCTCTACGGCGCCGTCGTCGGCTTCGGCGAGCTGGTGACCGCGCTGGCCCGGCGGCTGCTCGGCCCGTCCGCCGCCGAGCGGCTCGCGGCCCTGGAGGAGCGCACCGAGCAACTGCTGGAGCGCACCCGTATCGCGCGCGAGCTGCACGACTCCATCGGGCACGCCCTGACGGTGGCGGTCGTACAGGCCGGTGCGGCCCGGGCGGCGGGGAGTCCGGAGTTCACCGACCGGGCACTGGCGGCCATCGAGGAGACCGGCCGGAGCGCGCTGGAGGATCTGGAGCGCGTGCTGGGTGTACTGCGCGAGTCCCGGCAGCCGGTGCACGCGCGGCCCACGCTCATCGACGCCGACCGGCTCCTGGAGTCGGCGCGGGCCTCGGGCGCGAAGGTGGACGCGGAGGTCACCGGTCCGCTGGAGACGGTGCCGGGTCCGGTCTCCCGGGAGGGCTATCGGATCCTCCAGGAGTCGCTCACCAACGTGCTGCGGCACGCGGGGGCCGTGCCCGTGCGGGTCCGGGTGACCGTGGGCGGCGGGCTGCTCGGGCTGGAGGTGCGCAATCCGCTGCCGGGCCGGATACCGGGGCCCGGGCGGGGCAGTGGGCTGCGGGGGATACGCGAGCGCGCGGCCCTGCTCGGGGGCAGCGCGCGCACCGGACCGGACGGGGGCGACTGGCAGGTGCACGCCGAGCTGCCGGTGCGCTGATCTACCCTGGCCGGATGCCGGTCACCGTTCTCCTCGTCGACGACGAACCCCTCGTACGGGCGGGTCTGCGCGCCGTGCTGGAGACCCAGCCCGACATCGAGGTGGTCGGCGAGGCCGCCGACGGGGCGGCGGTCATCCCGCTGGTACGGCGGTTGCGGCCGGACGTGGTGGCGATGGACGTACGGATGCCGCTGCTCGACGGGATCGAGGCCACGCGTGCGGTGCTGCGCACGGTCGCTGAACCACCGAAGATCCTGGTGGTGACGACGTTCGAGGACGACGAGTACGTGTACGAGGCGCTCCGCGCGGGTGCCGACGGGTTTCTGCTGAAGCGGGCCCGGCCGGCCGAGATCGTGCACGCGGTGCGGCTGGTCGCCGAGGGCGAGTCGCTGCTCTTCCCGGCCTCGGTACGGCAACTCGCCGCCCGGTACGGCGGGGACGGCGAGCGGGACGCGCTTCGGTGGGCGCGGCTGACCGAGCGGGAGGCCGAGGTGCTGCGGCTCATGGCGCAGGGGCTGTCCAACTCCGAGATCGCCGGGCGGCTGATCGTCGGCACCGAGACCGTGAAGTCCCATGTGGGTGCCGTCCTGGCGAAACTGGGGACGCGGGACCGGACGCAGGCGGTGATCGCGGCGTACGAGTCGGGGTTCGTCGTGCCCCGCTGATCGCGGATCCTCGACAGGTAGGGGGCGCCAGGCACTCGCCGGGGTCGTCGCTACCGAAGTACGATCCGGCCAACACGCAGGGCTAGCTGGGAGGACGGACGTTGGCGGGACTGACCGGCGGTGATCCGTCGCTGCTGCGGAGGATCAATTCCGCGGTGGTGCTGCACGCGCTGCGTGCCACGGACTCCGCGACCCTGACCGAGATCACCCGGGTGACCGGACTGTCCCGGCCGACCGTCGAGGGGGTCGTCGAGGGGCTCATCGAGGCCGGTCTGGTCGTCGAGAAGGCGGCCGAGGAGGGCGCCACCCGGCGGCAGGGGCGGCCGGCTCGGCGGTTCCGGTTCCGGGCCGAGGCCGGGCATCTGCTGGGCCTGGAGATCGGCCCGCACCGCGTCGCCGCGCTCCTGGCCGACCTGGACGGCCGGATACTGGGGGCGCAGGCCAAGGACGTGGACGAGACGGCCGACGCGGACGAGCGGCTGGAGCGGCTGCGCACCGCGGTCGCCGAACTGCTGCGCCGGGCCGGGGTGCCGCGCAGTTCGCTGCGGGCCGTCGGGGTCGGCACGCCGGGCATCGTCGAGGCGGACGGCCGGGTGCGGCTGGGCACCGCGCTGCCCCAGTGGACGGGACTGCGGCTCGGCGAGCGGCTGAGCCGGTCCTTCAAGTGCCCGGTGCTGGTGGAGAACGACGCCAACGCGGCGGCCGTGGCCGAGCACTGGAAGGGCGCGGCCACCGAGTCCGACGACGTGGTGATGGTGCTGGCCGGGCTGAGTCCGGGCGCCGGTTCGCTGATCGGCGGACGGCTGCACCGGGGCTACGGCGGGGCGGCCGGGGAGATCGGAGCGCTGCATCTGCTGGGCCGGGAGGTGACCCCGGAGACGCTGCTGTCCACCACCGACGAACCGCTGCACCCGCTGGACGAACAGGCGGTCGCCGAGGTGTTCGCGCTGGCCAGGAAGGGGGACACGCGGGCGCGGGCCGCGGTCGACCGGTTCATCCAGCGGCTGGTCCACGACGTGGCCGCGCTCGCGCTGGCCCTCGATCCGGAGCTGGTGGTGATAGGCGGCTGGGCGGCGGGGCTCGACGGTGTCCTGGAGCCGCTGCGCCGCGAACTCGCCCGCTACTGTCTGCGCCCGCCGAGGGTGGCTCTCTCCCTCCTCGGCGAGGCGGCGGTGGCGACCGGCGCGCTGCGGCTCGCCCTCGACCATGTGGAGGAGCAGCTGTTCGCGGTGGACGGGACGGTCACAGCGCGCCGCTGAACAGCCGTGCAGCCGTGCAGCCGTGCAGCCGTGCAGCCGTGCAGCCGTGCAGCCGTGCAGCCGTGCAGCCGTGCAGCCGTGCAGCCGTGCAGCCGTGCAGCCGCTGTGAAACGCGACGCGCCCCGGAGGAGTTCCGGGGCGCATCCTGTTCCGGTTCGGTGGCTACGAGGCCTGCCGCTCCGGTCCGTGGTGGATCTCCACGCCGCCGGAGTCCCCGAAGGTCAGCCGGCAGGTGTCCGCGCGGTACGTGGCGACGGAGAGCGCGGCGGTGCGGCCGGCGGCGAGGAAGCGGGTGGTGACGACGAGGACCGGGGCGCCGGGGAGGCGGTCGAGCTCCTTGGCGTCGTCGGCGCGGGCCGAGCCGAGCTCCACGGAGCTGTCCTGCCCCTCCAGCGCCAGGCGCTGCAGCTCCCGCAGCACGGCACGCGCGCGGGCCGCTCCGGACGGCGCGTCGATCGCCGTCAGGTCCGGGACCGAGGACTCCGGGATGTAGAGCAGCTCGGCGGCGACGGGCTGGCCGTGGGAGACGCGGGAGCGGCGCACGATGTGCACCGGCTCCTCCGAGCCGGTCTCCAGGGCGGCCGCGACGGCCGCGGGCGGCACCGCGAGGGTGCAGTCGACCGGCTGCCAGGCGTCCTCGGGGGCGCCCGGCCACGCGTGCTGGTCGGTGCCGACGGCCACGCCCATGCGCGGGGGCGCCACCGTCGTACCGACACCGCGGCGGCGCTGGAGGCGACCCTCCAGTTCGAGCTGCTCGAGGGCCTGTCGGAGGGTGGCGCGGGCCACGCCGAAGCGGGCGGCGAGGTCGCGCTCGTTGGGCAGGATCTCGCCGACCGAGAACTCCGAGTCGAGTGCCTCACTGAGCACGGTCTTGAGATGCCAGTACTTCGGTTCCGGTACCGATTCCAGCTGCGTGGTCCCCACCCTGTCCTCCGCAATCGCCGTGGTCCGGCGGCGTTTTAGCGCCCTTGTTTATTAAAGGTTGTTGTACTTATCTGCGACCATAAGGCGACGCAGACCCTTGGTCAAGACCAATCCTCGATCCCATGGGCAGCGCATAGAAAGCGGTGCCATGGAGCGTTCACGGGGCGTTCGCACGGGGGCGTTTTCGTGACATTGCGGCAAAGCTCCCGTCGCACGGCGGGCACCGTGGGGCGGCCGGGGCCGGCGGGCGGCGAGGGGCGGGCGGCGAGGGTCCACTGTCTCTTCGTCCGACGGATGACGCGGACGGCCCGAACGGTCCGGCCGGTCCTGATGATGCGGACGGTCCGGATGACGCGGACGACCCGGTCGGACCGAATGGACGGAATGGACGGAATGGACGGAATGAACCGGATGGACGGGATGGACCGACCGGGACCGTCGGCAACGCCGATCACGCCCCCGCGCCATCCGACACGTTTCCCCCCTTCCGCCGGAATCGCCCCGTTCGCCGCGGGCTCGGCCCAGAATGATCCGCGGACCACTGCCGGCCGGCGACCCCGGGGGCCTTGGACGTGCGGCTGCCGACGCGACTGACGCTCATGCGGCACGTCGGGCATCCCGATGGCAACCCGGAGCCGCGCAGGGTGCGTTGGGTGACGCCGTCCGCCGCCGAGGCGCGACACACCGATCGGGGACTACCCGCCAGTAGCAATTGCTGACAAGCTGTCTACGACGTCAGCCGATGTCCCAGACGAGGAGCCTCCATGTCCGCCACCGTCTCGCTCGAAGTCCCGGCCGCGCAGGGCCGACAGGACGTGACCGTCTCCTACGCGCGCGTGGGCCGCGGTGAGCCGCTGGTCCTGATCCACGGCATAGGGCATCACCGGCAGGCCTGGGACCCGGTGGTGGACATCCTCGCGACCGAGCGGGACGTGATCGCCGTGGACCTGCCCGGCTTCGGCGCCTCCCCCGGCCTGCCGGCGGGCCTCACCTACGACCTGCCCACGACCAACACCGTGCTCGCCGCCCTGTTCGAGGCACTGGAGCTGGACCGGCCGCACGTGGCCGGCAACTCGCTCGGCGGACTGCTGGCCCTGGAGCTGGGCCGCGAGAAGCTCGTACGATCCGTCACCGCCCTCTCCCCCGCCGGATTCTGGACACAGGCCGAGCGGCGCTACGCCTTCGGCGTACTCATCGCCATGCGGCGGATCGCGGAGCGGCTGCCGCTCCCGCTGGTCGAGCGGCTGTCCCGGACGGCCGCCGGGCGGACGGCCCTGACCAGCACCATCTACGCCCGCCCGGCGCGCCGTTCACCCGAGGCCGTGGTCGCCGAGACGCTCGCGCTCGCGGGGGCCACCGGGTTCGCCGAGACCCTGCGGGCGGGGTCCGCCGTCCAGTTCACCGACGACGTGCCCGGCATCCCGGTCACCGTGGGCTGGGGCACCCGGGACATGCTGCTGGTGCGCCGCCAGGGGGTCCGGGCCAAGCAGATCATCCCCAAGGCCCGCCTGGTCCGGCTGCCCGGCTGCGGCCACTGCCCGATGAACGACGACCCGGCGCTGGTCGCACGGGTCATCCTGGACGGCAGCCGCTGAGCGTCGCCGGGCGCGGGGTGCGGCGTCGGCGGTCCCCGGCCGCCGGCTCGCACCGGACCTGGCCGCGGCGGCCTGCGCCCGTCGGCCGATGTGTGGCAGGGCTCCGGAGCCCAGGGCGACCCCCGCGCCCACCAGGGCGCCGCCGACGGCCTGGGCGGGGCCGTAGGAGCCCGTTCCGACGAGTGGGGCGGTGCAGACGGCGGTGAGGGGGACGAGGCCCGTGAGGAGCGTCGCGCGCTCCGTGCCGATCCGCTGCACGCCCATGTACCAGCACACGAAACCGACGACGGTGACGACCGCCGCCTGCCACAGCAGCGCGGCCGTCTCCGTGGCGTCGGGCCTGCGCAGCCACGCCCCGCCGTCGAGCAGAACCCCGGCCACCGCCGCCTCGGCCGCGGCGACGGCGCACACCGTGGCGGTCAGCAGCCGTGGCCCGAGCGCCCGCAGCACCGGCCCCGCGAGCACCGCGAACCCGACCTCACCGGCCAGCGCGCACACCGAGAAGGCGATCCCGCTCGCGTCGGTACGTCCCCAGCCCTGGACGGCGAAGGCGCCGACGGCGACCAGCGACGCCCCCTGGAGAACCCGGCGTTGCGGCCCGCGCCCGTCGAGGAGCGGAACCAGGACCGCCACCACCACCGGAGCGCAGCCCACGAAGACACCGGGAACCGCCGGTTCCGCGGTGCGTTCGGCGGCCAGGATCACCAGATTGAAGCCGACCATGCCAACGGCGGCGAGCAGGGCCAGCCGCAGCCACGCGCGCGCCCCGAGCCCGCGCAGCCGCTCCACCGCGCACGGCCCGACGAAGGGCACGAGCAGCAGACAGGCCGCCCCGTAGCGCAGGAACTGGCCGCCCGCGTAGGGGTAGTGGCCCAGCACGCTGTTGGCGGTGAAGGAGGCCCCGACGAGTACATAGGCGAACGCCGTCAGGAAGGCGCCGCGTGCGGTGGTCGCGTTCATGAGGACGACGCTAGGAACCTGGGCGGCCCGGATTAAGGTCCACTTCCATGACGTCATCGGGGACCAATCCGGGCGGCCTGCCGGGATCCGCCGCCTGGGAGCTGTTGCTGCCGGCCGCGTCGGCACCGGCACGCGCGCGTGGCCGTTTCCTCCAGGCGGCCCTGCGCGAGGCGATCCGTACCGGACGGCTCGCGCCCGGCACGCGGCTGCCGTCGAGCCGTGAGCTGGCCAAGGACCTCGGTGTGTCACGCGG
This sequence comes from Streptomyces sp. NPDC031497, assembly GCF_055580905.1. Lineage (NCBI taxonomy): Bacteria > Bacillati > Actinomycetota > Actinomycetes > Kitasatosporales > Streptomycetaceae > Streptomyces > Streptomyces sp. NPDC031497. The sequence goes on along the minus strand of NZ_JBVIKO010000015.1, from coordinate 239,602 downwards.
ACTGGTCACCGAGGCGTACGAGCAACTGACGGCGGAGGGCTATCTGCGCAGCGGACAGGGGGCGGGGACCTGGGTGGGCGGCGCGGTGCGGGCGGCGTCGGCACGCGCGCGTGATCTGGCGCCGCGCTCGCCGGGGGTGCGGGTGGACTTCGTACCGGGGTCACCGGATCTGGCGCTGTTCCCGCGCGCCGCCTGGGCCGCCGCGCAGCGCGAGGTGCTGGCCGAGCTCCCGCACCGCGACCTCGGCTACCCGGACCCGCGCGGGCTGCCCCGGCTGCGCTCGGCCCTCGCCGAACTGCTGGCCCGGCGCCGGGGCGTGGTCGCCGACCCGGAGCGGATCGTGGTCGTGTCCGGGGTGGCACAGGCGACGACGCTGCTCGGATCCGTGCTGCACGCGCGCGGGCTGCGCGAGATCGGTGTGGAGGACCCCGGCAGCCCCCAGCACGACGGCCTGTACGCGGCGGCCGGGCTGCGCACCGTGCCGCTGCCCCTGGACGCCGAGGGCCTGGCTTTGGGCCCGCTCCGCGACTCGGGGGTACGCGCGACGATGACGACGCCCGCCCACCAGTACCCGACCGGGATCGCCTGCTCCGCGGGACGCCGGACCCGGCTGCTGGACTGGGCCCGTGCGGTGGACGGCCTGCTGCTGGAGGACGACTACGACGGCGACTTCCGCTACGACCGCGCCCCGGTCGGCGCGCTCCAGGGTCTCGACCCGGAACGCGTGGCGTACATGGGATCGGTCAGCAAGTCCCTCGCCCCCGGGCTGCGGCTGGGCTGGCTGCTGGTGCCGGAGTATCTGGCGTACGACGTCGTCGAGCGCAAGCGGACCATGGACCTGGGTCACCCCTCCCTCGACCAGGCGGTGTTCGCCCGGTTCCTGGAGCGCGGCGACTACGACCGACAGCTGCGCCGCTGCCAGCGCGCCTACCGGGAACGCCGGGACGTCCTGGTGGACTCGCTGGCCCAGCACTTCCCGCACGCGCGCGTGTCCGGGATCGCGGCGGGGCTGCACGCCATCGCCGAACTCCCGGAGTCCTGCGGGCCGGAGAGCCGTTTCGTGGCGCGGCTGGCAGCCGCCGGGGTCGCGGTGCGTCCGCTGGGCGCGTGCACGCACGCACCGGCCGACGACTCCCGCGTACGGCTGGTGCTGGGGTACGCGCACCTGTCGCCGGCGCGGATCCGGGAGGGGGTGCGGGTGATGGCGGAGGTGCTCGGCGGGTGACCTTCATGGGCTCCTTCGTGGACTCCTTCATGGGGCCCTTCATGGGCTCCTTCATGGGCCGGGCAGTTGTTCACTTGTGGTTTCCGTGAGCGCTGCGGCGCACCAGTAGTTGTGGCTGTGCACAACTGGCCGGATCTCGCTCTGGAGGCCCTTCATGTCCCTTTCGTTCCCAGGCCGCCGCAGCGTGCTGCGCGGCTCCCTCGCCGCGTCGGCGGCCCTGACCCTGCCCACGGCGCTCAGTGCGGCTCCGGCGTTCGCGCTCTCCGGGCGGCCCCGGGCCGACTGGGGTGTGCAGGCGGGCGACGTGACCGCCGACTCCGGCCTGGTGTGGGTCCGTTCGGACCGGCCGGCCCGGATGATCGTGGAGACCTCGGCCACCGAGTCGTTCCGCAACCCGCGCAGGTGGCGGGGCCCGCTGCTCGGCGCGGACAGCGACTTCACCGGCACCACGCGGCTGCACGGGCTGCCGTCCGGTGAGCAGATCCATTACCGCGTGCTGCTCGCCGACCCCGACGACCCGCGCCGCACCGGCGAGCCGGTCACCGGCACCTTCCGCACCGCGTCCACCCGTCGGCGCCAGGGCGTGAAGTTCCTGTGGTCCGGCGACCTGGCCGGGCAGGGCTGGGGCATCAACGAGTCCATCGGCGGCTACCGCATCTTCGACGCGATGGCGAAGCTGGACCCGGACTTCTTCCTGTGCAGCGGCGACAACATCTACGCCGACGGCGTGATCTCGGCGACCCAGGCACTGCCCGACGGCAGCCTGTACCGCAACGTCACCAGCGAGGCGAAGTCGCACGTCGCGGTCACCCTGGACGACTTCCGCGGCAACTTCCGCTACAACCTGCTGGACGACGCGCTGCGCCGGTTCAACGCCCAGGTTCCGAACGTCATCCAGTGGGACGACCACGAGGTCCGCAACAACTGGTACCCGGGCGAGGTCATCGGCACCGGCACCCCCTACCCGGCCGGAACCAGGCTGGACGACATGGCGGTGCGCTCCCGGAGGGCGTTCTCGGAGTACTTCCCCATCTCCACGATCAGCGGCCGCCCGGACGGCCGGATCTACCGCGTCCACCACCACGGCCCGCTCCTCGACGTCTTCGTGCTCGACATGCGGACCTACCGCAACGCGAACTCGCCCGACAACCAGACGACCGATCCGCAGGGCATCCTCGGCGCCGAGCAGCTGGAGTGGCTCAAGCGCGAGCTGTCCCGGTCGCGTGCGGTGTGGAAGGTCATCGCCGCGGACATGCCGCTCGGCCTGGTGGTGCCCGACCCGGTCGAGGGCCTGGCGAACTTCGAGGCCGTCGCCCAGGGCGACCCGGGCGCGCCGCTCGGCCGCGAGCTGCAGATCGCCGAACTGCTCCGGTACATCAAGCACCGCAGGATCACCGGCACGGTGTGGCTGACGGCGGACGTCCACCACACCTCGGCCCAGCACTACGACCCGTCGCGGGCCGCGTTCAAGGACTTCGCGCCGTTCTGGGAGTTCGTCTCAGGGCCGCTCAACGCCGGTGCCTTCCCGGCCAGCGCGCTGGACGGCACGTTCGGCCCCGACCGCGTGTTCGTCAAGGCGCCGACCGCCTCGAACGTGTCTCCCGCGGAGGGCTACCAGTTCTTCGGCGAGGTCGACATCGATGGCCACAGCGGTGAGCTGACGGTCCGTCTGCGTGAGTACGACGGCACCGTGCTGTTCACCCAGACGCTGCAGCCGGGCCGGGTCGGCCAGTAACTCCCGTACGCTTTTCGCAGGGCCGCGCACCGGCGTCATCTCCCGGTGCGGGGCCCTGCCGCACTCCCGGCACGGGTTCCGCCACCTCCTCGGCACAGGCCGGGCCTTAGGGCCTGTCTGACAATTCCCGACTCCCCGGCACGGGTCCCGCCGGGCCCCTCCGTGCGCCCCTCGCAGCCTCCTCGAACTTCCCTGCCCGCAGCGCGTATTCGCAGGTCAGGGCCGATTGTCAGTGGTCGCCTCTACGGTTTTTCCATGACGCGATCTTCACAGGCCGTGGCCTATCGCCAACCCTCCGTGCTGCGCTCCGCCGCCGACGGACGCCATCTCGGACTGGAGACCTCCCGGGGTGCGACGCCCACCGGGGTCGAGGACCATCCGCGGTTCTTCGCGGGCTTCCTGACCTCGCCTCAGGTGGCCGCCGCCGGACTGCTCGCGGTGGCCGACGTGGCGGCCGCGCGGTACTACCAGCCGCAGCTGCGCGCCTCGCTGGACCCGGTGGTGACGGGCAACGGCGACCGGCTGCGCTTCGAGTCCTTCTCCGGCTGCGGCGGGGTGTACGCCCGGCTGGACCTGCTCGGCCCGGGCCTGGACGGCGCCGAGGTGGGCCACGGCACGACGAACGTCGACGTCAACAACCCGCTGCGGGAGGCCCTTTCCCGGCTCGGCACCGACGATCCGCTGCATCTGCGCGTCGGCCCCGAGGAGCTGGCGGTGACCACGCTCGACGGCCCCGTGGTGGAGAAGAAGGTCCCGCTGCCGGACCGCTGGCTGCGCGGCTTCGCGGAGGCGCAGGTCATAGCGGCCGGGTTCGACCTGCGGGCCGAGCTGCCGGCCGAGGAGGCGGTGCGGTTCCTGCGCTCGCTGCCCCGCGCCGGCACGGGCCGCCGGGGCTCGGCCGGGCCTCGCTGGGTGGTGCCGGCGGGCCGGGGGCTGCGGCCGACGACCCGCCCGGTGCCGGGCGCGGTGTGCCTGCCGGGACCCGAGCGGCTGGCCGCTCTCCAGCGGGTGGTGCGCCATGCGACGGCGCTGCGGGTCTACGGCCCGCAGGGCGCCCTCGCTGTCTCCGGTACGGCCGCCGCCTGGGAGGTCGTGCTGCCGGGCATGCGGCTGACGCTGACCCTGTCGCCCGACGCGGCCCGCGGGTTCTCCGGCGAGGGCGGGGTGCTGGACGCGCTCGCCACCGACGCGGCCGCCGAGGACGCGGAGCTGATCGCGGTACTGCTGGCCTGGGAGCCCCGGGTCGACGTGGCCGACCTGGCCGCCTCCGCCGGGCTCACCCCGGAACGGGTCCGCGCGGCCCTGGTCCGCCTCGGCACCTCGGGACGCGTCGGCTACGACACGGCGGAGGCCGCCTACTTCCACCGCGAGCTGCCGTACGACGCGGGCCGCGTCGAGCGGCACAACCCCCGGCTGCGCTCGGCCCGGGCGCTGGTGGCCGCGGGCGCGGTGACCGTCGACGGCGCTGTCGGCACGGTGACGGCCGAGGACGGTCATGCGCACCGGGTGCGGGACGCGGCGGGAGTGCTGAGCTGCAGTTGTCTGTGGTGGGCGAAGTACCGGGGCGGGCGCGGGCCGTGCAAGCACGCGCTGGCGGTGCGGATGGTGCGGCGCGGTGGAGCGGTGGAGCGGGAGATGGCGGAGATCGACGGGGGTACGCGATGAGTGCGGTGCTGGAAGCGGTGCGGATGGGGCGCGCGGGCGAGACCGAGCTCCTGCTGAGGAAGACGCCGGATGCCGAACGGCGGGCGTTGCTGCCGGAGTTGAAGAGGCTGCGCAAGGAGGTGCGGGCCCTGCCGTGGGAGCAGCGGGACCGGCTTGAGCGCATGTACCCGGCGCTTCAGGTGGCGGGGGCGATGTGTCACTCGGGGGCGGCGGCGGCCGCGGCCTGGATCGCCGGGGCGGACATGCGCTGGCGGCAGGCACCGGTGCAGACGCTGCTGCGGGCCCTGGCCGACCGGGACACCGGCTGGCAGGCCGATGTGGCCCGGCGCCTCGCGGGCCGGCCGGTCTCCGCGGACGTGCCCTTCGCGCTGATGGCCGGGCTGGTGCGCCGCTCGGGATGCGAGGTGCCGGTGACGGACGCCTATGTGGTCGGCTGGGTCCGGCACATCGGCCATGGCTGGGGGCGCGTTCCCCTGATCGACCGGCTGCGGGCCGAGCCGGACCTGGCGCCGCTGGTGAACGGCCTGTTCGAGTTCTCCGAGGTGGGCGAGGTCCGCTGGCTGTTCGGCGACGGTCCCGGTTCCTGGCAGAGCGCGGTCGCGGACCTCACCCGCACGGGTGAACTGGACCGCGGGGCGGTGGTCGACGCCTGTGTCGCCCGTCTGCTGCGCGGCGGCGGTCCGACCGACCACCGGATCTTCCTGCCGATGCTGCTCCAGCTCGCCCTCACCCGGGAGGAGGAGCGCGAGCGCGTCACCGACTGGACGGCGTTGGCCCGGGACGCCGCCTCCCCCGTCGCCGCCCATGCCCAGGCGGTCCTCGCCGCCCTGGCGCTCGACGGCGGGCTCACCGCGCGGCAGCTGGCCGAGGCCTCCGAAGGGCTGCTGTTCCGCACCGAGAAGAAGCTGGTGCGCGCCCAGCTGGTGCTGCTGGGCAAGGCGCTCGCCCGTGAGCCGGCCTCGGCGGCACAGCTGCTGCCGGCCGTGGCCCAGGCGTTCGGGCACGAGGACACCCAGGTGCAGGAGCGGGCGCTGAAGCTGGTGGAGCGGCACGCGAAGAGGCTCGACGACCCGGCGGCCCGGTCCGACATCGCCGGCGCGGCGGGGCAGCTGAGTCCCGTCCTGCGGAACCGGGCGGCCGACGCCCTGGGGATCGAGGCCGCGGCGGCGCCCGAGGGGTACGAGGAGGTGCTGCCGCCGGCTCCGGAGCCGTTCCGGCCGGCGCCGGCGCCTGAGTCTGCCGTGGAACTCGCCGAGGAGGTCGGCGCCCTGCTGGCGGCCGACGGGGACGTGGCCGCGTTCGAGCGGGCGCTGGACGGGCTGGCCCGGCACGCCCACCGCGACCAGGACGCGCTGCGGGCGGCGCTCGAACCGGTCGCCGCCACTCGCTGGTGGAAGCAGCCCGACGCCCGCCGCTGGTGGCACACCGACGAGTACTTCGGCAACGCCCGTTACGGCCTCCTCGGCGCCCGGGACGGCCTGGAGCTGCTGCTGGCCACGCTGTTCGGGGTCGTCGGCACGGACACCCTGTTCGCCGCCCACCAGCGCGGTCCGGCCGATCACGCGTGCGCGCACACCGGGTTCTCCCGGGTGTTCGACGTCCGGCTGCGCGAACTGGCGTACCGGATACGGACGGATCCGCAGCCGCTGCTGCTGGCCACGCCGTCGTGGAGCACCGGGCTGCTGGAACCGGGCGAGCTGGTCGACCGGCTCGCGGTCTACGGTCGGCTGGGCGCCCGGGTCGGTGCCGCCGACTTCGCGCAGGCGCTGCTGCGGGTGGGCCGGGAGGACCGTGCGGCGGCGCTGGTGGCGGCCGAGCGGGCGGCGGCGCTCGGCACGCCGGAGGGCGAGCGGCTCGCGCGCCGGCTCTCCGCCGGGGGACCCGCCCTGCCCACGTCCCAGCAGCGGACCTCGGGGGTGCGGATCCTGGTCGAGTCGGGTGAAGTCCTGGAACTCCAGGCGGACTTCCCGGAGGCGTTCCGGCAGCTGGGCCGGCCGGTCACGGTCGGCGACGAGCGGCGGTACTGCCACCACTGGGGCCAGGAGAACCACCAGCACTGGCTGGCCATCCTCCCCGAACAGCGCGAGCTGGTCGCCGTGCGGCTGGTGCACGATCTGTCCCACGCCGCCGTGGACGACCAGCGGGGCATCGCCGCCGCCCTTCCGCTGCTCGCCGAGTCCGGCGGCACCGCAGGCGAGAGCACCCGTCTGTGCGTCGCCTACGGGCTGGGCGCCCGGCATCCGGAGGACCGGCTCGCCGCGGTGGACGCGCTGCTGGTGCTCGCCGCGCGTGGGCAGCTCGACGCGGAGCGGCTGGGCGCCGACCTGGGCCGGCTGGTCCGGCGTGGTGCGGTGAAGCCGCTGCGGCTGGCCGAGTCGGCGCGGACGGCCGCGGCCACCGGGGCCAACACGACGATATGGGAGATGCTCCGGCACACCCTTCCCGTGCTGCTCGCCGACCTCGCGACGGCGGGCGCGGGGACACCGGGTCCGGCCCGTGGGCTCGGGGAGCTGCTCTCGGTCGCCGCCGAGTGCGCCGAGCGGTCCGGGGCCCGCGGTGCGCTGCCCCATCTCTCCCAGACGGCGGCCCGGCGCGGCTCGTCCCGTCTGGTGGTCCAGGCCCGTCGGCTGCGGGACGCGCTGGGCGAGAAGGCGGCCGCGTGACAGAGACCAGAACCGGTCATTTCAGATACCTCGGCAACAGTAAAAACCAGCGCAAAAACAACATAAGCACGCTTTACCCGTCGGTCACAGAGCGTTCGTGATCACGCAACACCCTTCCTTCACAGTGGATGCATGAATCGAGACATGTCTGATGTGAGGCGCACACGGAACGGACGCCCCGTGCACCACTGGCGACGGGACGTCGTCGAACTGGCCGCCCTGTTCACTGCCGTCGCGGTGGCGGACGCGGTGGCGAACCTGATCGGGCACGGCCCCGACGGTCCGGCGCTGCTGGTGATCTCGGCGCTGGTGCTGGCGGCGACGGCGGGATTCCACGTCTGGTGGGCGAGGCGCTCAGGTCACGCACCTCCGGTGACCGACAGCGATACCGGCACCCGGCCGCCCGTCACCGAGACGCGGCAGGCCGGGACCGACGGGAGGGCCCCGGCGGCCGAAGGCGTGCACAGCACGCTGTGGCGGCTGCGGACGACCGTGCGGGACGAGCCGGGCTCGCTGGCGGCGCTGTGCACCGCGCTCGCCGGGCACGCGGTCGACATCCTGAACCTGCAGACGCACCCGCTGGCCGACGGCACGGTGGACGAGTTCCTGCTGCGGGCCCCGGGCCGGCTGACGGCCGGCGAGATCACCCGGGCGGTCGCGCTGGCCGGGGGCACGGACACCTGGATCGAGCGGGCCGACGCGCACGATCTGGTGGACGCCCCGACCCGGGTCCTGAGCCTGGCGACCCGAACCGCCCTGGACGCGGCGGAACTTCCGCTGGCCCTCCGGCAGTTGTTGGGGAGGTGCACGATCCGCTCACTCCCCGCCCATCCGGTCGGCGGGGCCCGGAGCCCCGAGACGGTTCCCGTCGAAGGGGCGCTGGAGGACACCGTGATGCGGCTGCGCGCACCGGAGGGTGGAGTGATCACCGTGGAGCGGCCGTATCTGCCGTTCACGCCGACCGAGTTCGCGCGGGCGCGGGCGCTGGTGGAGCTGGACGCCCGGCTCGGGCCGCGCATCCCGCGCAGTCAGGACGTGCTCACCCTGCCCGAAGGCAGGGAGATCACCGTACGCCGGGCCGACACCGGGGACGTGGAGGCCGCGAAGGCGATGCACGAGCGTTGCTCGGCACGGACTCTCGGGCTGCGTTACCACGGTCCGGTCGGGGACGCGGACCGCTATCTGAACCACCTGCTCAGCCCCCGCTTCGGCCGGACGCTGGCCGTGCAGACCGCGTCGGGCCGGATCGTCGGCCTCGGGCATCTGCTGTGGGACGGCGACGAGACGGAGGTCGCGCTGCTCGTCGAGGACGACTGGCAGCGGCGCGGCATCGGCAACGAGCTGCTGGGCCGGCTGGTGCGGATGGCCGTAGAGGCAGGCTGCGAGAGCGTGTACGCGGTGACTCAGGCGTCCAACACGGGGATGGTGGCGGCGATGCGGGGGCTGGAGTTGCCGTTGGACTATCAGATCGAGGAGGGGACGCTGGTGATCACGGCGCGTCTCGATGCGGTGCCGACGGAGCCGGGGGATGCCGTGACTGCCGTGGGGCGGCTTTCCGGTGCGGGTGAGATGGGGAAGTCCGAAGCGCCGTAGGGCTCAGGGCCGTCGCACGACTGCGGGTGCGCGGGGGCTGGTCGTGCCCACGCGGCGGTAGCCGCGTATGCATGCAGCCCCGCGCCCCCTGAGGGGGCGTGCTAGTGCGGCCCCAGTGCCCAGTCCAGGTCGGCCCACAGATCGTCGACGTCCTCCAGGCCCACCGACAGGCGCAGCAGTCGGTCGCTGACCCCAGCGCTCCTGCGGTCCCCCTCGTCCACGATGCGGTGGCTGATGGAGGCCGGGTGCTGGATGAGGGTGTCGACGCTGCCGAGGCTGACGGCCGGGGTGATCAGCCGTACCCGGGAGACGGTCTCGTGCGGATCGCCGTGCACCTCGAAGGCGATCATCGCGCCGCCCAGGCGCGGGTAGTGGGTACGGGCGACGCGCGGGTCGGCGGTCAGACGGCGGGCGAGTTCGGCGGCGGTGGCGGAGGCGGCCCGGACCCGTACCGGGAGGGTGGCCAGGCCGCGCAGCAGCAGATAGCCGGCCAGCGGGTGCAGCACGCCCCCGGTCGCGAAACGTATCTTCCTGAGCTGCCCGGCGAGTTCCTCGTCACAGGCGACCACCCCGGCCAGCACGTCGCCGTGGCCGCCGAGGTACTTGGTGGCGCTGTGCAGCACCAGCCGGGCGCCGTGTTCGGCGGGGCGCTGGAGCACCGGGGTGGCGAAGGTGTTGTCGGCGAGCAGCGGGACCGTGCCGCAGGCGTGGGCGACGGCCCGCAGGTCGAGTTCGGCGAGGGTCGGGTTGGCCGGGGACTCGACCAGCACCAGACCGGTGTCCGGGCGCAGCGCGTCGGTGATGCCGGCCGGGTCGGTCCAGGTGACCTCGGTGCCGAGGAGACCGGCGGTGAGGAGGTGGTCGCTGCACCCGTACAAGGGCCGTACGGCGACGACATGGCGCAGGCCGGCCGCCGCGCGGGCGAGCAGCACGGCGCTCAGGGCGGCCATGCCGCTGGCGAAGGCGACGGCCGACTCGGTGCCCTCCAGGCGGGCCAGGGCGGTCTCGAAGCGGGCGACCGTCGGGTTGCCGAGCCGCCCGTAGACCGGCGGTCCGATCGGGTTCGCGCCGTCGACGGCGAAGGCGTCGATGCGGGCCGCCTCGGCGCGGCTGTCGTAGGACGGGTAGGTGGTGGACAGGTCGATCGGCGGGGCGTGCAGGCCCTGGCGGGCGAGGTCGTCGCGGCCCGCGTGCACGGCCTCGGTGGCCAGGGCGCGCGAGGCGCCAAACCCCCGTGCAGCACCGTCGCGGAGGTGCAGCGGGTCGTCGTAGGCGCTCACTGAGTCGTCGTAGGTGCTCGTCGAGTCCATGGCCGAAGGGTGAACAACGACCGGGGTACGGGGAGCGAACACCGTGTTACGTTCGCCGTATGGCCGAATCTGTCGTACTGGATCCGGTCGATCTGCATCTGCTGCGGCTGCTGCAGAACGACGCCCGGACCACCTACCGCGATCTCGCCGCCCGGGTGGGCGTGGCACCGTCCACCTGTCTGGACCGGGTGACCCGGCTACGGCGCTCCGGAGTGATCCTCGGGCATCGGCTGGAGCTCGATCCGGCCAAGCTCGGGCGCGGTCTCGAGGCGTTGCTGTCGGTGCAGGTGCGGCCGCACCGGCGGGAGTTGGTGGGGCCGTTCGTGGAGCGGATCAGGGCGCTGCCGGAGTCACGGACGGTGTTCCATCTGACCGGACCCGACGACTACCTCGTGCATGTGGCCGTGGCCGACATGGCGGACCTCCAGCGGCTGGTCCTGGACGAGTTCACGTCCCAGCGCGAAGTGGCCCGGGTGGAGACCCGCCTGATCTTCCAGCAGTGGGAGTGCGGACCGCTGCTCCCGCCTACGCCGTCGGCTCAATCCCAGTGACGTGCGGCGGCCCGTCGTACGAGGATGGACCGCATGTCACTGACCAACAGCCCGCTGCCCCGTCAGGTCGCCGACTCCTTCGTCGACGAGCTCATCGCCCTCGATCCGATCACCGGTACGTTCCTCGGCGTCAAAGAGAGTTCGAGCCGTCTGCCCGACACCTCGCCGGCCGGCGGCGAGGCGCTCGCCCGGCTCCAGCGTGACACGCTCGCCCGGCTCGACGAGGCCGAGCGGCAGCCCGGCGCGGACAGTGACATCGAGCGTCGCTGCGCACGTCTGCTGCGCGAGCGGCTCACCGCCTCCCTCGCCGTGCACGAGGCGGACGAGAGCCTGCGTTCCGTCAGCAACCTGAGCTCGGCCGCGCACGCGGTACGCCAGGTGTTCACCGTGACGCCCACGGCCACCGAGGAGGACTGGGCCGCGATCGCGGAGCGGCTGCGCGCGGTGCCGGCCGCGCTGGAGGGCTACCGGCAGTCCCTGGAACTCGGTCTGGAGCGGAAGCTGCACGCGGGTCCGCGCGCCACCGCCACCTTCGTCGGACAGCTCGGCGAATGGACCGACACCGGCGACGGCCGGGGCTGGTTCGAGCAGTTCGCCGCGTCCGGGCCCGAGGCGCTGCGCGCCGAACTGGACGAGGCCGCCCGCGCCGCCACCCAGGGCGTCGCGGCGCTGCGCGACTGGATGCGGGACGTGTACGCGCCGGCGATCGAGGGCGCCCCCGACGTGGTGGGCCGCGAGCGGTACGCCCGCTGGGTCCGCTACTTCAACGGCACCGACCTCGACCTGGACGAGGCGTACGCGTACGGCTGGTCCGAATACCACCGGCTGCTCGGCGAGATGCGGACCGAGGCCGAGAAGATCCTGCCCGGCGCGGCCACGCCGTGGGTGGCGCTGGCGCACCTGGACGAGCACGGCACCCACGTCGAGGGCGTCGACGAGGTCCAGCGCTGGCTGCAGTCCGTGATGGACGAGGCCATCGAGAAGCTGGACGGCACCCACTTCGACCTGGCCGAGCGGGTCCGCCGTGTCGAGTCCCGGATCGCTCCCCCCGGCAGCGCGGCGGCGCCCTACTACACGCCGCCGTCGGACGACTTCTCGCGCCCGGGCTGCACCTGGCTGCCGACCATGGGCCAGACCCGGTTCCCGGTCTACGACCTGGTCTCGACCTGGTACCACGAGGGCGTTCCCGGCCACCATCTCCAGCTGGCGCAGTGGAAGCACATCGCCGGCAACCTCTCCCGCTACCAGGCCAGCGTGGGCATGGTCAGCGCCAACGCCGAGGGCTGGGCGCTGTACGCGGAGCGGCTGATGGACGAGCTGGGCTTCCTCACCGACCCGGAGCGCCGGCTCGGTTACCTGGACGCGCAGATGATGCGGGCCGCGCGGGTCATCATCGACATCGGCATGCACCTGGAGCTGACGATCCCGGACGACTCCCCCTTCCACCCCGGGGAGCGCTGGACGCCGGAGCTGGCGCAGGAGTTCTTCGGCGCGCACAGCAGCCGCCCGGCGGACTTCGTGGAGAGCGAGCTGACCCGTTACCTGTCCATGCCGGGGCAGGCCATCGGCTACAAGCTGGGCGAACGGGCCTGGCTGCTGGGCCGGGAGCAGGCCCGGGAGCGGCGCGGTGACGGCTTCGACCTCAAGGCGTGGCACATGGCGGCCCTGTCCCAGGGGTCGCTGGGCCTGGACGACCTGGTGGACGAGCTGTCGCAGCTCTGACGGCAGCCTGACGAGCGGCCACCCCGATGCGGGCGGCCGCTACCGGGCTGCCGCCCTCGGCCGTTCGGGTGTGCTCCGGTGGCGGTGGACGGGTGCAGGCGGCTTGCTGGTGCGAGGGGTGATCGCACAGGAAGCGAGCCGCGCATGCAGACCTCCACGACCCCACGGCGGGATCCGTTGCAGACTCCACGCGCCGCCGGTGTGGCCGGGGTCGTGTTCGCGCTGCTGCTCGCCGCCGCCATCGTGCTCATCCGGCTCGGCATCCCGCAGGGCGCCGACGCGGTCTCCGCCCAGCGGCCGGATCCCACCCGCCGCAGCGCCGTCCACGCGGCCCTCCTGCTGGTGCCGTTCGCCGGCATCTTCTTCCTGTGGTTCGTCGGTGCCGTCCGCTCGCACGTCGGCGAGGCCGAGGACCGGTTCGTGGCCACCGTGTACCTCGGCAGCGCCGTGGTCTTCACGGCCACCATGTTCGGCGCCGCCGCGGTGGCCTCGGCCGTGCTCGACACCGCCCATCCGGCGGGCACCTCGCCCTCGCGGCCCACCTGGGACTTCGGCCAGCACCTCGCCTACACGCTGATGATCGAGTACGCGATGCGGATGGCGGCCGTCTTCGTCTGTTCCACGTCGGTGATCGGGCATCGCCTGGGCATCCTGCCCCGCTGGCTGACGCTGCTGGGCTTCCTCACCGCGCTGGTCCTGCTGTTCGTCTCCGCCGCCGTACCGTGGGCGGAGCTGGTGTTCCCGGCCTGGTCCCTGCTGCTCAGTGTGTACATCGTCATGGAGGGCTTCCGCCGCTCCGCCGCGGCCCCGGCGTCCTGAGGACTCACCCGATCGGAAGTCCCCGGCGGGCGATGGCACCCACGAGCGCCCATGCTGACGTGCGGGGAGTTCTCCGCGGTCCGAGACTGATGGCACGGACCGGCGGTACGCACGACACCTGGCCACCGGAAGGGCGGAGCCATGATGCGCCTTGTCGTCGATCTCAACAGATGTCAGGGGTACGCGCAGTGCGCGTTCCTCGCCCCGGACGTCTTCACCATGCACGGCGAGGAATCGCTCGTCTACAACCCGCACGCCGCGGAGGAACAGCGGGAGCGGCTGGCCCGCGCCGTCGCCGCCTGCCCGGTGCAGGCGATCACCGCCGACGGCCTGGACGGCGCTGTGGGAGGGACTTCCGATGGCACCCGCTGACTATCTCGACTGGCTCCGGCGCGAGGGCCGGATCGTGGTCGTGGGTGCCTCGCTGGCCGGGCTGCGCGGCGCCGAGACGCTGCGCGCCGAGGGCTTCGCCGGGGAACTCACCATGATCGGCGACGAGCCCTACGAGCCGTACGACCGGCCGCCGCTGTCCAAGGCCGTGCTGCTCGGCAAGGCGTCCCCGACCCACACCGAGCTGCCCCGCCGCCGGGAGATCGACGCGAAGTGGCGGCTGGGGGTCGCGGCGACCGGTCTCGACATCGAGGCCAGGCGGGTACGGCTGGCCGACGGCGACGAGGTCGAGTACGACCGTCTGCTGATCGCGACCGGGGTGAGCGCCCGGCCCTGGCCCAAGGAGGACGAGGCCCGGCTGGACGGCGTGTTCACCCTGCGCACCCGGGACGACGCGGCCGCGCTGCTGCGACGGCTCAAGGCCGGCCCGCGCCGGGTGTTCGTGATCGGCGCCGGGTTCACCGGTTCGGAGATCGCCTCGGCCTGCCGGGAGCACGGGATCGAGGTCACCGTGGCGGAACGCGCGGGCGCGCCGCTGGTGGGCGCCCTGGGCGGGGTGATCGGCGCGGTCGCGGCCGACATGCACCGCGAGAACGGGGTGGACCTGCGCACCGGGGTCATGGTCACCGCGCTGGAGGGCGACCCGGCGGGCCGGGTGCGCGCCGTCCATCTGTCCGACGAGAGCATCGTCGAGGCGGACATCGTGATCGTGTCGCTCGGCGCGACCCGCAACACCGGCTGGCTCACCGGATCCGGTCTCGGCGCGGGCCCCCAGGGCATCGCCTGCGACGCGGGCTGCCGTGCCTTCGACTTCCGGGGCATCGTCACCGACGACATCTTCGTCGCCGGCGATGTCGCCCGGTCCCCGCACGCGCTGTTCGGCTACCAGTTCCTCTCCCTGGAGCACTGGGGCAACGCGGTCGCGCAGGCCGAGATCGCCGCGCACAACATGATCAGCCCGAGCGCCGAGCGCAGGCCGCATCTGTGGGTGCCGGCGTTCTGGTCGTCCCAGTTCGGGGTGAACATCAAGTCGGTCGGGGTGCCGCCGATGGGCGAGCAGATCATGATCACGCAGGGCTCGCTGGCCGAACGCCGGTTCGTCGGGGTGTACGGCTACAAGGGCCGGACGATCGCCGCGGTGAGCTTCGACAACACCCGGTGGCTGGAGTTCTACCAGCGGCAGATCGAGAAGGGCGCGCCGTTCCCGGTGGAGTTCCCGACGGTGGACCGCCGCCCCGAGGGCCGGGTGCCGGTCGACGCCGACTTCCCGGACCCCGCGCTGCCGACGCACGGCCCCATGGTGACCCTCAGCGGCTACTCGCCGACCGACCAGCAGCTGGTCTTCCACCCCGCCCGCCACTGACCGTGCCCCGGCCCCGACGCTCCAAGGACCTGTCATGACGACGCAGACCTCGATGTTGCGCCAGATCACCGACTTCGCGAACCGCGCCAACCCGTACCCGGTGTACGAGGAACTCCGCAAGACTCCGGTGCTGCATGAGGAGGACGACGGCCCCTACCTCATCAGCTCCTACCACGACATCGAGGCCCTGCTGCACGATCCGCGGATCAGCTCCGACGAGTCCAACGTGACCGCCGGCGGGCACGACGACCTGTCCGGTCCGGAGGCGACGGGACTGCCGCCGAGCTTCATCCGGCTCGACCCGCCGGAGCACGACCGGCTGCGCCGGATCGCCAACAGCTCCTTCGGGCCACCGCACCGGCCGCGCCGGATCGAGAACATGCGGGGCCAGCTGGAGGAGATCATCACCGGTCTCATCGACGGCCTCGGGGACGCGCGGGAGTTCGACCTCGTCGACCAGGTCGCGTACCCCTTCCCGGTCACCGCGATCTGCCGGCTGCTGGGCGTGCCGCGCGAGGACGAGCCCCGCTTCCGTGCCTGGGTCGACCCGATCGTCGCGGGCCTGGACCCCGACAGCCGTACGGCCGCCGAGTCCCAGCGCACCGCGCAGGAGGCCCGGCTGCAGCTCGGCATGTACCTGAACGGGCTGGTGGAGCAGCGCGCCAAGGAGCCCCGTGACGACATGCTGTCCGACCTGGTGCACAGCAGTGGTCCGGACGGCTCCATGACGACCATGGAGGTACTGAGCACCGCGGTGCTGCTGCTCATCGCCGGCCATGAGACGACCGTCAACCTGATCACCAACGGCATGCTCACGCTGCTGCGGCACCCGGAGGTCCTGGAGCGGCTGCGCGACGACCCGGGCCTGTCGGTGCGGATCGTGGAGGAACTGCTGCGTTTCGAGCCACCGGTGCAGCTCGTGCCGCAGCGCACCTGTATCGCCGACATCGAGGTGCGCGGGGTGACCATTCCCAAGGGTTCCCGCATCTGGCTCGTCCTGGGCGCCGGAAACCGGGACCCGGAGCGGTTCCAGGACCCCGACCGCTTCGACCCGGACCGCCAGGACATCCAGCACCTCGGCTTCGGCAGCGGCATCCACAGTTGCTTCGGCGCCCCGCTGGCCCGCATCGAAGCCCAGCTCGCGCTGGCCCAGCTGGCCCGTCGGCTCGACAACCCGCGGCTGGTCGAGGACCCACCGCCCTACCGTCCGAACGCCGTGCTCCGCGGCCCGCGCCACCTCAACATCGCGGTCGACGGGGTGAAGTGACGGTCGGTCAGGACTCGATCCTGCGCAACTGCACCAGACCCAGCCAGGTTTCCGGGCCGGGTCTGGTGTAGGCGGCGCGCACCTCGTAGGTGCCGGGCTCCAGCGGGACCCGCAGATGGTCCCCGCCCTCCGCCTCGCCGCCCGGCCAGGCGGAGTCGAACAGGACGACGGGGCCCGGCACCCGCCAGCGGATCTCGTTCTCCCACACGGCGCTGTCGAGCGCGGCGGGGACCTGGGCCAGGAGCTCGTCCTCGGAGTTGGCGGCGGACCAGCGTACGAACGTGCCGTGGTCCGGCAGGAACGACGTCGAGGCGGGTTCGTCGCCGAGGACCAGGGCCGCGCTGTCCCCGACCGGGAGCAGTCCGACATAGCCGTCGACCTCGCAGGCCCGGTCGTAGTCGGTGGCCAGTTCCTCGCTGTCGGCTCCGGCCCAGAACGGCAGGACCGTCTCCGGGACCGCCACGAGCGGGCCGCCGCCCGACTCCACCCACTCCACCGCGCCTGGATCCGCATAACGAGTCATGGGGTGAACCTACACGGACAGCGACGGCACGGGTTCGCCGCCGGGAATCAGCAACCGCAGTCGCCCGCGACGGGTGCCGTGAGCGGGTCCGGGGCGCGCCGCTCCCGGCCCTGCCAGGTCTCGAACTCGAAGCCCTCACGCACCCAGTACTCGAACCCGCCGAGCATCTCCTTGACCCGGAAGCCGAGTTCGGCCAGCGCGAGGGCGGCACGGGTCGCGCCGTTGCAGCCGGGACCCCAGCAGCACGTCACCACGGGCACGTCCCTGTCGAGGAGCCTGGCCGCCTGCTCGGGGATCAGCGCGGTGGGCAGGTGGACGGCGCCGGGGATGTGACCCTGCTCCCAGGACTCGGTGGAGCGGGAGTCCAGGACGACGAAGCCGGGGTCGCCGTCGGCGGCGAGGGCGGCGGCCACGTCGGAGACGTCGGCGTGGAAGGCGAGGCTCGCCCGGAAGTGGGCGGCGGCCTCGACGGGGGCGGCGGGGGCGACGCGCAGAACGGGGTTCACGGTGGTGGCGGGCATCCGGGGCCTTTCGCTGGCCGCCGGTGCGGCGGATCTCCTGACCCGAAATCTACGGCGGTGACCGACCGCCCTGAAGGTGCGATTCCCGGCCCTGGCCTTGTCCGGCCGGGGATTCCCTGTTATCCATCGCCCATGACCGTGTTTTCCCCGGACGCCACCGACTGGCGCATCCTCGATGTCCTCCAGCGCGAGGGCCGGGCCAGCTTCGCGGAGCTGGCGCGTGCCGTCGCGATGTCCCCGAGCGCGGTGACCGAGCGGGTGCGCCGCCTCGAGGAGGCGGGCGTGATCCAGGGGTACGCGGCCGTGGTCGATCCGGAGCGGCTGGGCCTGCCGATCCTCGCCTTCGTCCGGCTGCGCTATCCGAACGGCAACTACCGGCCGTTCCACGACCTGGTCGCCGCCACCCCCGAGATCCTGGAGGCGCACCACGTCACGGGCGACGACTGCTTCGTCATCAAGGTCACCGCCCGCTCGATGCGCCACCTGGAGGAGATCTCCGGCAGGATCGGCACCCTGGGCTCGGTGACGACGAGCGTCGTCTACTCCTCGCCGCTCCCCCGCCGCGCCATCGGCACCTGAGCGCTGCGCTGGAAGTGCCATGCTTGGCCGTCGCCCGACCGCGGCACCGTCGTAGCCGGTCGCGCAGTTCCTCCCCCAGCCTTCGGCCGGGGGTCCCCCCAGCGCCCCTTCGGGGCAACGGCCGCACCGCAGCGGACTTCACCAGTCCTGCTCAGCCCCCGCGCTGGTGCAGTGCCGAGCCCGACCTGTCCTTCGCCACCTCCAGTTGGGCGTGGATACGGCGGCGCAGGTCCGGGACATGGCTGACGATGCCCACGCTGCGGTCGCGTTCGCGCAGCGAGTCGAGGACGTCGAGGACCTCGTCCAGGGTCTGTTCGTCGAGGCTGCCGAAGCCCTCGTCGATGAAGAGGGTGTCGAGCCGGACCCCGCCGGCCTCGTCGGTGACGACGTCGGCGAGGCCGAGGGCGAGCGCCAGGGAGGCGAAGAAGGTCTCGCCGCCGGACAGGGTGGCGGTGTCCCGTTCGCGTCCGGTCCAGGCGTCGACGACGTGCAGCCCGAGGCCACTGCGGCCGCGTCCGGTGCGGTCGTCGGAGTGGACGAGGGTGTAGCGGCCGGAGGACATGCGGTGCAGGCGTACGGTCGCTGCGGCGGCGACCTGTTCCAGGCGGGCCGCCAGGACGTACGACTCCAGTCGCATCCGGCGCTCGTTGTCGGCGGAGGTGCCGGCGGTGAGGGCGGCGAGCCGGGCGACCCGTTCGTACTCCTCGCGCAGCGGTCCGAGCCGGCGTACGCCCTCGGTGGCGCGGGCGGACAGCCGGTCGAGTTCGGCGCAGCAGCCGTCGGCCCGGTCCCGGGCGGAGGCGGCGTCGCGCAGCCGCCGGCCCGCAATGGCGGCGTCGGCTTCCGCCGCGTCGAGGTCGGCGGGCGGCTGCTGGGCGGCCGCCGCGGTGTCGGCCTCCGCCAGTACCGCGCGCACCGCCGCCTCCTCGGACTGCCAGTCGTCCAGGCGCCGTTGGAGTTCCCGGTGGGCGGTGTCGTCGAGGAGGGCGGCGGCCGCGGCCTGCGGGGTGTCGAAGCCGGCCCGGAAGGCGGCGTCGGCGAGCCGTGCGTCGGCGTCCTTCAGATGCCGGGCGGTGTCGTCGGCGGCGCGGGCGGCGTCGGCGCCGTCGGTGAGCAGCGCCGCCTGCCGCTCCAGCTGCGCGGCCCGGGCGGCGACGCTGACCGCACCGCCCCGGGCCTTCGCCAACTCCGCCTCCAGGGAGGCATGTTCGGCGTCGAGGCCGTCACGTCGGGTCAGCCGGGCGGCGGCCCGTACCTCGGCCTGCTGCCGGCCGGTCAGCCGGCGCTCGCGCTCCTGCTCGGCGAGGCGCAGCTCCTCGTGTGCCGCGTGCAGGTCGGAGGCGCCGCGCCGGGCACGCGTGTACTCCTGCTCCAACTCGTCCGCCTGGGCGGCGAGTTGGCTGGTCGGGGTGTCGGCCGCCTCGGCGGTGGCGGCGGCCAGTGCCTCGCGGACGGTACCGAGGCGCCGCTCGTCCCCGGCGCGCTGTTCGTCGGCGCGCTGGTAGGCGGCGAGCGCCCGCTCCTCCGCCGCCCGGTCGACGTGCCCCGCGAACTTCCGCGCGGGCGCCGGGTGTTCGGTGGCCCCGCAGACCGCACAGGGTGCGCCGTCGGTGAGATCGGCGGCCAGCTCGGCGGCGATGCCGTTCAGCCGCTGTTCCTTGAGGTCGAGCCAGTGGGCCCGTGCGTCGACGGCCTGGCGCGCGGAGGTCAGGGCCGCGCGCTGGGCCTCGTCCGTGTCCCGGCCCAGCTCGTCCCGCAGCCGGGCCGCGTCCAGCCGCCGGCGGGCGGGTTCGCGCTGTACGGCGAGCTGCTCGGCGCGGGTCGCGGCCTCCTGGGCGGCGTCGATACGGGACTGCAGTCCCGCGCGCAGGGCGTCCCAGTCGGCGAGCCAGCCCGCTGCCTCGCGCCGGACGTCCTCGTCGTCCCGTTCCTGCCGGTCCAGGTGCCCGCGCTCGTCGGCGACCTCGGCGAGCCGTCGCTCGGCCCGGCGCGCCGACTCCAGCCCGCCCAGCTCCTCGGCGGCCCGGCGGGCAGCGGTGGCGAGCCCTGCCGCTCCGGCTCCCGCGAAGGTCTCCGGCAGCAGCGCCCGCGCGCGTGCCTCGGCGGCGGCCGCCTCGCGATGCCCGGCCTCGGCGGCCTCCCGCAGCTCCAGCGCCGGCGCCACCGCCGCCGCCCGCCGCCCCCGCTCCATCCGCGCCTGTGCCGCACGGCGGTCCCCGGCTCGCTCCTCCAGCCGTACCGCCCGCTCCCGCGCCTCGGCGAACCGTCCCTGCAACCGCGCCAGTTCGCGGACACCGGCCAGCGCGCGGTCGGCGGTGAACTGGGCGGACTCGGCCGCGGTGAGGCGGCAGTGGGCGACGGTGAGGCGCTCGCGGGCGGTGCTGCGGGCGACGGCGGCGGCGGTGAGGACGGCCTCGGCGAGACCGGGCTCGCCCGGGGTCAGCTCCGGCAGCTCCATCGCGTCGCCGGCTTCCTGCTGCATGCGGTGTGCGTCGGCCAGCAGCGCGGAGTCGCCGTCCCGCACCCGGGCCTCGGTCGTTCTGCGGCGCTCGGCGAGGCGCTTCTCGACGTCGGCGAAGCGCTGGGTGTCGAAGAGGCGGCCGAGCAGCTGGCCGCGGGCGCCGGCGTCGGCGCGCAGGAAGCGGGCGAAGTCGCCCTGGGGCAGCAGGACGACCTGGCAGAACTGCTCGCGGCTCATGCCGAGCAGCTGGCTGATCTCCTCGCCGATCTCCTGGTGGGAGCGGCTGAGGTCCTTCCAGGCGCCGCCCGTGGCGTCGTACTCGCGCAGCCAGGTCTGGGCCTTGTCGAGGGTGGTGCCCGAGCCGCGTTTCTTGGGGCGTTCCCAGGGCGGCTGACGGGTGATCTCCAGCCGGCGTCCGCCGACGGTGAGTTCGAGGCGGATCTCGGTGCGGGTGGCCGGGTCTGCGTGGTCGCTGCGCAGGGATGTGCCCTGGCCGCTCTGGCGGGCGCCCGGGACGGTGCCGTAGAGCGCGTAGCAGACGGCGTCCAGGACGGAGGTCTTTCCGGCGCCGGTCGGGCCGTGCAGCAGGAAGAGCCCGGCCGCGGAGAGCGCGTCGAAGTCGACGCTCTGGGTGGCGCCGAAGGGGCCGAAGGCGGTGATGTCGAGCCGGTGGAGCCTCACTGGGCGGCCTCCGTGATCCGTCGCGCGTACGCCCTCACCGCGCCACCTCCCGCACCGCGAGATCGGCGTGCACGGCGTCGAAGGCGTCGCCCAGCACGGTCAGTTCCCGCTGGTCGGGGCCCGCGCCGCGGACATGGGCGACGAAGTCCTCGGCGATCTGGCGGTCGGTGCGGCCGGCCAGGCGGCGGGCGTAGGTCACGTCGGGGTCGTCCGGGGCGCGGTCGGGGGCGAAGACCAGGCTGAGGGCGTGCGGGAAGCGGTCGGTGAGCCGGGCCATCGGGTCGGCGGGGCGGACCGGGTCGGTGAGGGTGGCCTCGATCCAGGCGGACTCGTGCCGGGTCAGGGCGGGGTCGGCGAGCAGGTCGTCGAGCGTGCCGCGGATACGGGCCAGCGCGCGCGGGACCGGGCAGTCCAGGCGCTCGGCGGTGACGGCACCGTCGGCGGCCAGGTCGACGAGCCACATGCTCTTGCGGTGGTCGGCCTCGGAGAAGGAGTACGCCAGCGGGGACCCGGAGTAGCGGATGCGCTCGGTGAGGGTCTGGCAGCCGTGCAGGTGGCCCAGCGCCACGTAGTCGACGCCGTCGAAGACACCGGCGGGGACGGCGGCCACCCCGCCGACGGTGATGTCGCGCTCGCTGTCGCTGGCCTCGCCGCCGGTGACGAAGGCGTGCGCGAGGACGACTGAACGGGTGCCGGACGGGCGGGCGGCGAGGTCGGCGCGGACCCGGTCCATGGCGGCGGCCAGCACCGGCTCGTGCCCGGCCTTCTCGACGGCGAACTCGTCCTTCACCAGGGCGGGTTCGAGATACGGCAGGCCGTAGAAGGCGACGTCACCGAAGGCGTCGGCGAGCACGACGGGCGTGCCGCAGGCCGACGGCTCGGTGCGCAGATGGATGCCCGCGCGGTCGATGAGACCGGAGCCGACGCCCAGGCGGCGGGCCGAGTCGTGGTTGCCGGAGATCATCACCGTGGGCACGCCCAGGTCGGCCAGCCGGTGCAGGGCGTCGTCGAACAGCTCGACCGCGGCCAGCGGCGGGACCGCGCGGTCGTACACGTCTCCCGACACGACCACGGCGTCGACGTCGTGCTCACGCACGGTGGTGACGAGGTGGCCGATGAAATCGGCCTGGGCGCCGAGCAGGTTCACCCGGTGGAAGGTGCGGCCGAGATGCCAGTCGGAAGTGTGCAGAATTCTCAAGACGCTGCTCCGACCTGCATGTTTCTCCCTACTTCGCCCCTGGCCACAGCACCGAACCAGCACGGTTCTCGCTCTCCGCACCGACCACGCTAACGCCTGTCAGCACCTGGTCCATCACGGGCCTCAGTCTGCCACCGACATCTGGGGTCAGGTGGCCGTGGGCGTCTGCCGTGATCTGGGTGGTTGCGTGGCGGGCCACCGCGACACTTCAGGACATCACCCGGGCAGCCATCGCTTCCGGCTCTGACGGAAGAGGGGTGAGACCGAAGTGGTCTTCCAGCTCATGTCGCAGGAACTCACCGATCTCCGCCTGGTCGGCGCCCCCGGAGCCGCTGAAGGAGAGGAGC
Source organism: Streptomyces sp. NPDC031497 (assembly GCF_055580905.1). Lineage (NCBI taxonomy): Bacteria > Bacillati > Actinomycetota > Actinomycetes > Kitasatosporales > Streptomycetaceae > Streptomyces > Streptomyces sp. NPDC031497. Next base: position 216,989 of record NZ_JBVIKO010000015.1, on the reverse strand, counting down.
CCAGCGCAATCGATGACCGGATTCACGCAGCGGAAGCCACCGGACTCCCCTCCCACCTCGTGGGGGCGCCGCGGTTTTCGTGGCTGGCCGCCGTGCAGCGACTGCAGTCCGGTCCCCGGGCCGATCTCCAGGATCCGCTCCCCCGGCCGCGGCCGCAGTACGGCGTCCATCCGGTCGGCGGTCAGGAACGGCAACGGCACGTCGAGCAGGCCGCGTTGGGCGTACGGATAGGGCGCCGTGTCGCCCAGCCACCAGACGGCGGCCAATGCGGCGCCCGCGCCGGCGGCGACCGCCCAGCGGGTCCGGGCCGGGATCGGGGCGACGGGGGCGGTGGTGAGGCGGTGCATGGTGTTCTCCGGTGCATCGATTCGGTCCGTGGCATGTGGCTGGACGGTCGGCGTCACGCGGGCCGGCTCAGTGCCCGCAGCGCCAGCCGGCCGCACAGCGTGGCGAGCGGCAGCTCGGCGCCGAGCGCCATGGCGACCGCGGTGGCGAAGTCGCCGCCCGGGGCCGCGGTCGTGGTGTCGAACCAGGCGTCCACCGCAAGCAGCGTCGCGGTCGCGGCGGCTGTCAGGGCGTGCCGCCGGTCGCCGCGGGCGGCGAGGAGGCCGGTGGCGATCAGGCCGAGCGCCTCCAGCGTGTCGAGCCCGACCCAGGCGACCGGCCAGTGCGCCGCGGTCGCGGTGGCCGGCAGGCCGGTGGCCAGCACGTACAGCCACGGCAGCAGGGCGAGCCCGCAGGCGACCAGCAGCCACCCGGCCCGCCGCATGCCCCGCGCCGGGCGCGGTTCCTCCGCCTCTTCGTGGAGCGGGATGACCTCGGCGCGGTCGAAGTCCTCGGCGCTGGCCACTTCCTCATCGCACAAGCCCAGTTGACGCATCGTTTTTCCCCGCTCCCCGCCGGCTCTCCCCTTCACGTGCTCCACCCTCCGCCGCACACCAGGGCGCCGTCAGTCACGCAGGGTTCCGACCCGGGGTGGAGACAAGTGCACCCCCGAACCGGGCGGGAGCGTCATGGCACGGGGATGGCCTGCGGCTTTACCGTTTGACGCATGCAACTCACCACGTGGCTGCAGCTGGTGCTGGGCCGGCCGTTCCGCAGGGCGGGACACCGGACCGCGCTCGTCGCCGCCGGCCTGCCGCTCCACCTCGCCGTGGTGCCACTGTGGCTCTGGCTGGTCGGCACGATGGCGGCGTTGGTGCCGGCCCCGACTCCGCTGCCCGTGCTGCTCACGCTCGTGGCGCTGCCCGTGCTGCTCACGCTCGTGGTGACACCCCTGCTGACCGTCGGGCAGCGGCGGCGCTACCGGGCGCTCGTCGGCAAGGACCTTCCGCGCCCCGCCGTACCCGGGCCGGGACGCAACTGGAAGTCGGCGGTGCGCCGGCTGACCACGCGGGCCTTGTGGCGGCAGGTCTGCTACCACACCGTGGCGGGTCCACTGCTCGCCGTCCTGGACCTCGCCGTCCTCGCCGTCTGGGCCGTCGCTCTCGTGGCCGCCTCCATCTACGTGTGGATCTGGGCGCTGCCCCCGCAGTGGCGGGTCACCGACGTCGGGTACACCACGCAGGCCGCGTACATCACCGCCGGCGGTCTCGCCCTGCTGTTCCTCGGGCCCCGGCTGACCGGCGCTCTGGTGCGGCTGGAGACCCGGGCGGCCGAGGTCCTGCTCGGCCCCAGCCGCACGGAGAAGCTGGCCCGCCGGGTCGCCGATCTCGCCGAGAGCCGGGCCGGCGTGCTCGACGCCGCCGACGCCGAGCGGCGGCGGATCGAGCGCGACCTGCACGACGGCGCGCAGCAGCGCCTCGTCTCACTCGCCGTCAACCTGGGCCTGGCCAGGTCCACCCTCGGCGACCTGCCGGAGGACGCCCGCAAGGTGATCGACGAGGCGCACCGCGAGGCGAAGGAGGCGATCGCCGAGCTGAACAACCTGGTGCGCGGCCTGCATCCGGCCGTCCTTGAGGACCGCGGCCTCGACGCCGCGCTGTCCGGGGTCGCCGCCCGGCTCCCGATCCCGGTACGCGTGGCGGTGGACCTGCCGCAGCGCCCCTCACCCACGGTCGAGGCCGTCGCGTACTTCGTGGTCTCCGAAGCCCTGACGAACGTGGTCAAACACGCCCAGGCGACCCGGGCGGACGTGACCGTGGAGCGGATCGGGGAGATACTGCTGGTGGTCGTTGCGGACGACGGCGCGGGCGGCGCGGATCTCGCGGCGGCCGGCGGTGGCACCGGGCTCGCCGGGCTCGCCAAGCGCGTCGCGTCCGTCGACGGCACGTTCTCCTGCCGCAGCCCCGCCGGGGGGCCGACCGTCATCACCGTGGAGCTGCCGTGCGCGCCGTGATCGCCGAGGATTCCCTCTTGCTGCGCATCGGTGTGGTCAAGGTGCTGGAGGCGGCCGGCTTCGAGATGTGCGCGCAAGTCGCCGACGCGGAAGGGCTGCTGGCAGCCGTCGAGGAGCACCGGCCCGACATCGCCGTGGCCGACGTGCGCATGCCGCCCGGCTTCACCGACGAGGGAGTGCGCGCCGCGCTGGTGATCCGCCGCCAGTACCCGCGTACCGCCGTGCTCCTGCTGTCGCAGTACGTGGAGGAGCGGTACGCCGCCGATCTGCTCGCCGCCAACACCTCGGGCGTCGGCTATCTGCTCAAGCAACGGGTCGCCGACGTCGAGGAGTTCGCCGAGGCGGTACGCCGGGTGGCGGCCGGCGGCACCGCGCTCGACCCGCAGGTCGTCGCGCAGCTGCTGGTGCGCCGGCACAGCGATCCGCTCGACCGGCTGACGCCGCGCGAGCGGGAGGTGCTGGAGCTGATGGCGGGCGGCCGGTCCAACTCCGGCGTCGCCGCCGAGCTGGTCGTGAGCGAGAGCGCGGTCGCCAAGCACATCAACAGCATCTTCACCAAGCTCGACCTGCCCAAGGCCGACGCCGACCACCGCCGCGTCCTGGCGGTGCTGCGCTTCCTGGGCGTTGCGACCGCATAGTGCGCGATCACGCCCGCACGCCCAGTCGACAACGGTGCTGAGCCCTCGCGGCCGATGGCAACTGCCGGCCCCTGGCCTTCCGTCTCACCGCCGGACAAGCAACGCAACACGGTCGAACGCCGCATCAACCGCTTGAAACAGTGGCGAGGCATCGCCACCCGCTACGAGAAGACAGCAGCCATCTACCTGGCCGGACTCCCCGTTGCGAGCATCTTCCTCTGGTCAGCCAGGTGCTCCGAACGAAACCGCCTAGTCACGAAGAAGTGACGCAGCGTGTGCGGTGCGTGAGCGCCCGCGGCGTGTGGGCTGCGGGAGCCCTTCGCAAACGTCGGAGCAGGACATATGGACGCCGGCCTCGCCCGTTCGCGGACCGGACGAGCGGCGGCCCCACCGGGAGAACCGGTGGGGCCGCCGCGGGCAGGCGTGTCAGCCCTCCTGCATCCCCCCGGGGATCAGGTGCGGTGCGCGGTCTCTGAGGACGCTCAGCACCTCCCGAAGCGCCTGCCCCCGCAGCTCCGGGAAGAACGCCTCGTCGATCCGGCCCTCCCTGGCCCAGATTCCGCCGAGCGACTCCGCGCACAACTGGGCCAGGACACTGCTGAAGTCCTCCCGCCGCAGGATCTCGAAGATCGCCTGCTCGAGCCGGGGACCGGAGTGGAACTCCAGGTCCATCGCCGCGTCGAGCTGGTCTGCCTCGGGGGCCTCCGGGTCGTCCAGGATGGCGATCAACTGGACCCCCACGGGGTCGTCGGGTGGTGGTGTCGACATCGGCTCAACCGCTCCTCTCAGAAAAGATCTTTGATGCCGTCGACGATGCCCTCACCGACGCCGCTACCGATGATGCCTCCCGCGACGCCGCCGACGACTCCGCCGACCGCGCTTCCGACGGGGCCGAAGGCGAAGCCTATGGCCGCCCCGGTCTCGGCTCCGTAGGCCGCACCGGCCAGACCGCCGGCCAGACCCGCCGCGTCGCGCGTCGCCGTGCTGACCTTCTGGTCGCTCGGCGCCGAGGCCACGTCGTAGGCGTCGTACGCCACCGCTGCCCCGAGCATCAGCCTGCCGCCGACCTTCACCCCGCTCTTCAGCAGGTCGATGCTGCCCGGTTTCACCCATGGCTCGTCCAGGGGGATGTGCGAGAGATTGGCGTTGGGGTCGGAGGATCCGAGGAGCGCGTCAGCCTTCTGTCCCACCTGCCCGGTGAACGGGTTGGTGGACTTGTACTTGCCGCTCTGGAAGAGCCGGGCCGAGACGCGGGGCTGGTTACTGCCCGGCTGCAGACCGGGTGTGGTGCTCGCCTGGAACTTCAGTTGGAGCATCCAGACGAAGGTACCGTCGGCTTCGGTGTAACCCCACTTCTCGACAGGGCTGTTCGGCTTCAGGGACCACCCCATGGACTTGGCCCAGCCGCGCAGGAAGGCCGCGTTGCGCTCCGTGTTGGACAGCATCTTGACCAGGTTGGTGCCGGCGTGGACACCGGCGACCGTGCCGTTGACGATCACCGACGTCGCGGTACCGCCGCCCGATCCGCTCTGACCGCCGCCGCCATTGCCGCCACCGCCACCGCCACCGCCACCGCACGGGTCGAGCAGGACGTAGTAGCAGCCGCTGGAACCGCTGCCGGGGAGGTACGGCGGGTCGCCGCGCTCCTGGGGGGTGCAGTACTTGATGTCGTACTGGCAGGAGTTGGGCTTGGAGCCGACTTCGAGGCCGGTCGGGTCGCTGTTGGAGACCGGGTTGTCCGCGGCATAGGTGTAGCCGCCCAGCTCCTGGGGGCTGTTGGCCTCGAAGACCGGGTCGGCGCTGATGAAGCGGCCCAGCGCGGAGTCGTACTTGCGGGCGCCGACGTCCGTGTAGCCGGTGCTCGTGTCCTGCGGCTTGTCCAGGAACGAGCGGGTGGGATCGGGCCAACTGGTGCTGTTGGCGCCGGCCCGTGTCTGGCCGTACGGCGTGTACTGCTTGCGGGCGACCTGCTGGGTGGTGACGTCCATGGCCAGGGTCGCCGTGCCGTGGTCGTCGGTGAACAGGTACTTCACTCCGCCGCCCGACAGGCTGGAGCGCACGGCGACGGGCAGGCCGCTGCCACCACCGTGGGTGTAGCTGCGGACCGCGCCGAGGAGGACGTTGGGGGTGACGGAGGTGTTGACGACGATCTCGGTGTCACCGGCGAACAGGGTGGTCTGGGTCGGGTCGCGCCGGATGAGCTGGTTGCCCTCGGCGTCGTAGAGGTACTTGGTGGCCGTGGGGGCCGATCCGGTGGTGTCGACCTCGGCCAGGTGGCCCTCGTCGTCCCAGGTCAGGCTCTGGCCGTGACCGCTTACGGGAGTGCGGGTGAGGAGGTTGCCCGCGGTGTCGTACACGAAGTGCGTCGGGTCGGCGCCTCCGGTGGTGTCGGTCAGGGTGTGGGGCTGGGCGCCGGTGGAGTTGCACGCGGCGGTGCAGCCGTTGACGTAGTTGGTCGTGGTGGTCGTGCCGCCGGAGCCCACCGCGTGGTCGATCGTCTGCCGGCGGTCGCCGACGGCGTCGTAACCGTAGGACTGCCAGTAGGAGCCGGGCGTGGTGGCCAGGGTGCCCGAGGTGGGCGGGTCGGCCTTGCAGTCGTCGGTCGCCGTCCAGGCGGAGGACAGCCGGGCGAGGGTGTCGTAGTCGAAGCACTGCTGGTCGGTGACGGTGTTACCGGTCTCCGACTGGCGGTCCGTGACGGAGGTCGGGTTTCCGGCGTCGTCGTAGCCGAACGACGTGTCGTCGACGGTGGGGCCGGGCGCCTGGGTCCGCTCGATGAGACGGTCGGTCACCCGGCGCGTCTGGTCGTCGTAGGAATAGGTCGCCCAGGCCGGGTTGGTGCTGGGGCCGAACGTCAGCCGCGAGGGTTCGCCGTAGTTGGTGTAGACGGAGGCGTCGACGTAGGTGCTGATGCTGCTGCTGGTCCTCGTCGGGTTGCCCAGCTTGTCGCGGGTGTAGGTGATGGTCTCGTTGTTCAGCCCCTGGGCGCGCGGGTCGCTCTGCGTCTTCAGCAGCTGGTCGTTGGTGGTGTACGAGTAGGACGTGGTGTACGTCGTCGGCAGCGGCGCCTCCGACGCGGGCAGGGTGATCGTGCTGCCGGTGGGCTTGCCGAGGGTGGTGTAGCCCGTGGTGGCCACCGTGTAACCGCCGGTCACGCCCTGCACGAACCGGGTCGAAGAGGTGGGCTGCCCGATCCGCAGGGTGTCGTACGTCCAGGACGCGAACTTGAAGTCCGACTTGCTCTTGTCGGTGCCGGCCAGCTTGCGGCCCAGCAGGTCGTAGGTGTAGTCGAGTTCGACCTGCCTCGCGTCCGTGGTGGAGACGAGGTTCCCGGCGTCGTCGAAGCCGTACTTGCTCGGGCCCGCGTCCGGGTCGGTCTGGGAGGTCTTGCGGCCCAGCACGTCGTAGCCGAACTTCCAGACCGCGTTGTCCGGCCCGGTCACCTGCTCCTGCCGGCCCGCCTTGTCGTAGCCGTAGGTGGTGGCCGAGGGGGTGCCGCCGGTGGCGGTGAAGCCGGTGGCGGCGGACCCGGACACGGTGGGAGCGGTGGTGTACTGGTCCAGCTCACTGGTCCGGCCGCGGGCGTCGGTGACCTTGGTGGTGGCCACGCCGCCCTTCGGCGGCAGGATCGTGGTGCGGTCTCCGGTGTAGGCGGTGGTGGTGGCCACGGTCCGGTGACCGTCGTGCTCCTCGGTGACCAGGCCGGGCCGGCCCTGACCGTCGTAGTCCGTGGCGGTGGTGTCCGGTATGGACACCTGGGAGATGCTGGCCAGGGTGTCGCTGGGGGCGCCGCCGATGTTGTAGGCGTTGTGGGTGAGGACCGTCCAGCCGTGCGAGTCGTACTGGGTGTCGGTCACCGTCGTCGAGCCGTTCTCGGCGGTGTCCTGCGTCTGCAGCGTGCGCAGCATGGCGTCGTACAGCGTCTTGCCGGTCCGGTAGGTGCCGTCGTCCAGCAGCGTGTTCTCGCTGATGACGGTGGGCGCGTTCTGGGCCAGCCGGTAGCTGTAGGTCATGTTCGCCGGCGCGCTGTTGGCCTTGTTCTCGTTGGGCAGCCAGACGGCCGTGAGACGGCCGAGCGCGTCGTAGGTGAGGGAGGTGAGCAGGCCCGCCTCGTCGGTCTTGGCCACCGGCAGTGCCCGGGCGGCGTCCACGGTCGTGGTGGAGACCTGGCAGTCCTTCGAGCTGGTGCTGTCGGTGGTGCAGGCCGCGCCTGGCGTCACCTGGGTGGCGGTCACCGTGCTGGTCGGCAGGGCGCCGCTGCTCGGGCTGAAGGCGGTGGAGACGGTCTGGGCGAGACTCTTGCCGTCCGGGGACGTGGAGTTGGGGGTACGCGTGACGTTCTTCGCGCGGCCGTAGGAGTCGTAGTCCGTGGCGACCTCGTCGACGAACGCGGTGGCGGTGGCTCCGCCGGCGGCCGACGCCTTCTGGACCAGGGTGACGTCACCGTGGTCGGGCAGGGCCGGGTTCTGCCTGCCGTCGCCGTCGTAGCCGAATGCCTTCTTGTCGTACGAGGTACGGGCGTCGGAGATCAGCGTGCCGCTGGGGGTGGCACCCGCGGTCGTGCAGTCCTGCGCGGTGGTGATGGTCTCCGCGGGCAGGACCAGCAGCGGGCTGGTGTTGGACAGATAGCGGGTGTAGGTGCACTGGGCGACGTTGTGGCTGTCGGCGGTCTCGCCCCGGTCGTCGACCTGCACGGGCATGCCGGTGGTGGGCTTGCCGAGGGCGGTGGTGTAGAAGGTGTCGGTCTCGGTTCTGCGCCAGCCGTAGGAGACCGCCTGCCGGGTCAGCGTCTTGGCCGTGCGGACCATCCGCGCCATCAGGTCCGGCAGTCCGCTGCGGTTGCGGGTGGCGGTGGGGCCGATGACCGTCGGTACGGTCACGGCGGCCTTGTCCAGGCTGCCCGTCGCACTGGTGTAGCTGTCGGTCTCGAAGACCTGCCCGGCCAACGCGTCGTCGTCCGCGACGTCGACCGTGCCGTCCTGGCTGGTCAGGTCTGGCACCGAACGGGTCTTTCCGCCGGGCAGGGTGTCGCCGTCCATGCCCAGGAAGTAGTGCGTCTTCGTCAGCGTCTTCTGGTCGTGGACCTGGGCGCCGTCGGTGAGGTGGAAGACGTTCGGATCGCCGGTGGTGACGTCCACCTCCGGGTAGCCGCGGAACTGGCCCCAGGTGCGGTTCTTCGCCTTGACGACCTCGTTGTCGTCGTAGTGCCAGCCGGGGTTGCCCTTGTAGGCGTAGTCGGTCTCCAGCCTGGGCTGCGAGCCGTCCTGGTAGGAGTTGTGCGGGTCCTCGGTCACCACGGAGGTGACCTTGTACTTGTAGAACCAGTCCATCCAGGGCGCCGGCTGCCCCGTCGGGGTCCAGTACACCGGGAAGCAGGACAGGGTGTTCGTCGAGGCGAACGACCTGGCCGCCGCGTCGGTGGGGTCGTCGGGGTCGCTCGCCGGGGCGCTGGAGCAGTTGGGGCGGTCGTAGGTGACGGAGGTCTCGGCGCCGGTCTCACTGGTGATCGTCTGGATGCGGTCGTGGTACATCAGCGGCATCTGCGGGATCGTGCCGACCCGGTTGGGCAGTTGCAGCGGCGGGTCGAAGCTCACCGGCAGTGTGGAGGTGCTGCCCGTGGCGCCGCCCTGGGTGTCCAGGCCGGTGCGCTGGACGGAGTCCAGCCACAGGGTGGGGGCGTGGTCGCCGCCGTCGGGGAAGGACTGGGTGAAGCTGAACTTGTCGACCTGCTTGGTGGCGCCGCCCACCTGGATCTGGGTGGTGATGGAGGTGAGGCGCTTTCGCGACCAGAAGCTGGGGCTGTGGGTGGTGCAGTCGGCACCTGAGGTGCAGTTCAGGTCGACGGGGACGTCCGGCCAGTAGGCCGCGTTGGCCGCGGTGAACTGGCTGTCCGCGCAGGTGTTGCCCGCCGGGGTGCCGGGGATGCAGCGCTCCGCGGTGTCGAAGAGGATCTGCTCCGGGGCGGTGCCCGAGTAGACGGTCGAGGCGGTCATGCCGTAGTCGATGCGGGACAGGGTGCCGCCGCGGGTGTAGGCGACCGCGGTGTTCTTCATGTCCGCGCCGTAGTAGCCGGTCTCCGGCGCGTAGTACCAGGCGGTGGCGTTGCTGTGGGTGTCCACCGCGTAGTCCAGGTTGAAGCGGTACCCGAGCGTGCAGGACGTGTCGGCGAAGGTCGTGCTGTCCGGGCACGCCGACACGCCGCTGTGCGCGTGGTAGACGGGCTCGCTCCAGACAGACCTGGTCTCGTCCTTGCCGCTGCTCCAGCCCGGCAGGCGGTTGTAGCCGAAGAAGTACTGCACGCCTCCTTCGGTGACCTTGAAGTACTCGCCGTTGTCGGTGCCGTTCGTGGTGCCCGTCAGGTCCTCCACCTTGGTGGTAGCGTCGTCCTGCGCCGGGTGGAACGTCTTGGTGGTGTCGTCGTAGACCAGCTGGGTCGACCTGCCGTTCAGGGACAGGGTGAGGATCTGTCCCGCCCAGCACTGGTCGCCGTCGTTCTTGGGCGCGCCCGAGGACGAGTCGTCGTCGCAGGGCTTGTACGTGCGCTCGACGTAGCTCTCCGTCGAACTCCACCCGTCGCCCAGCCACGAGGACTGGTTGTTGGTGCCCTCCGTCCGGGCGTCCTGGCTGGAGGAGTCGTACGAGAGGCCGACCTGGGGGGTGACGCCGCCGATCGCGGCAGGCACCGTGACGGGGTAGCTGTAGGTGAACGCGCCGGTGTTCCCCGACGTCGACCACGAGCCCGCGGGCGACAGGCTGGTCGCCGAGTAGTCGCCTGCCGGGCCCGAGGAGCCCGCTGCCGCCGCCATGACCACCATGGCGCCGGGTGACGCGGCGGCCGTACGGGCACGGGCGGTGCCGGCGGATGCCGTGCCGGGCACGGTGACCTGCGCGGAAAGGGGCGCTCCCGGAGCGGTGCGCACCGCCGTCTGCGCCTGGCACTCGGCCCGCTTCGGCGTGGTCAACGCGCACGCGGGGAGCTGCACCAGGTGCAGACGGGTGGCGAAGTCACCGCCGAAGGCGTAGCGGAAGGAGGAGTCGTCGACCCGCAGTGCGACCTTTCCGCCGCCCGGGCTGGTGCGCCGTAGCGTGAAGAGCACACCGTGCACACCGGCGGCGCGGGCGGCCTTCTGGTCCAGCACGGTCACGCGGACGCGCTGCGCCCCGGTGACGGCGCTCGCCGCGGGCCGTGCGCCTGCCGCCGGGCCGAGCAGGACGGGTGTGCCGCCGGCCCGCTTCTGCGTCGCCCTGGCGGTCAGGTGCCCTGCGGCGGGGGCGACGGGCAGGGTGACCTCGGCGCTGCCCGGCAGGGGGAGCTTCCCGTGGGCGGCGGGGTCGAAGTGCTTGAACCCCTGGTGCGGCACGGTGTGCCGGGGCTTCGCGTGAGTGAAGGGGATCCGCTTGTCGTGCGGGGCGGGCGGGGCCGCCACATGGCGCTCCGTCTGCGCCGCCGCGGCCATACCGGCGGGCAGCAGTCCCGACAGAACCATGGCGCCGACCGTCACGAAGACCGTACGCCGAAATCTTCGGGTGCGTGAGTCCCACCGGGCCCGACTCCACCCCGTTGTGCGCGCCATAGTGCGCGACCCCCTCCTTGAGCAGGAGCACACAGGTCGCCCGACGGGCGTCTGAGTGCACGTCAAACGGGGGCACACAAAGATCACTTCCCCCGTGGGCGTCACGCTAGGTCCTCACAGACCCTCCACAGGTAAAGAATTTCCTGTGAAACACCCAAGAGGAAACACAAGTTGAGCACCAAGTGCGCACCTATAGATCAAAAACGGACCAACTTCGGTCTTCATCTGGTCATTTGGCAATGGACCCTTCTCGTTCCCGGACCTCAGAATGCACAGCGGCGCGGACCCACGGGGGACCGCAAGAGACCAGCGAAGGATCCCAGCCTGCATGTCCGCATTTCGCACACGCATACGCACATCCAGACGTCCCGCCTCCAGACCCGTCGCCGCAGCCGTCGTCGCGGCCCTGGCCGCCGCGTCCCTGTCGGCGACGGTGCCGGCCGACGCGGCGCCCACCGGATCACCTCACGCGGCATCCCACCGCGACCGGCACCCGCACTCCGCCGCCCGACGGCTCAATGCGACCGAGTCGGCGTCCGCCCGGGCGAAGGCAACCGGTAAACCGGTGACCATCGACCAGCTCACCGACACCGGGACCAAGGTGGTGGCCAACCCGAACGGCACGTTCACCCGCACCGACTCCTCGATGCCGCAGCGCACTCGCCGGCACGGCAAGTGGGTGCCGATCGACACCACGCTGGAGCGGCGGGCGGACGGCACCTGGGCGCCCAAGGCCGCCGTCACCGACGTGGCCTTCTCCGGCGGCGGTCCCGGCGCGCTGGTCACGCTGCGCGACGGCAGCGACAGGCTGGGCTTCTCCTGGCCCGGCACGCTGCCCAGGCCCGTGATATCCGGTGACACCGCGACCTACCCCGAGGTGCTGCCGCAGGTCGACCTCCAGTTGACCGCGGACGCCTCCGGCTACTCCTCGATCCTGGTCATCAAGTCCCCCAAGGCCGCGGCCGATCCGCGCCTGGACAGCCTCGCCCTGAACACCACGTCGGCGGGCCTGAAGCTGGCCCCCACCCGTGACGGCGGCGCGCAGGCCACCGACAGGCACACCGGCAGAACGGTGTTTCACAGCGACACCGCGCTGATGTGGGACAGCGCCGGCCGGCCGGCCGGCGACAAGGCCGTGGCCCGCGTAGCGTCCGCCTCCTCGGCGGGGGCCGAGCACAAGGCTGCGGCCAAGGTCGGCAAACACCGCTCGCGGGTCCGCGTCACCCTCAAGTCGGGCAGGCAACTGCTCCGCCTGGACAAGAAGTTGCTGTCCGCGAAGAGCACCGCGTACCCGGTCTACGTGGACCCGGAGTGGAGCGGCAGACCCTCCCAGCTGGACTGGGCGCGGATCTCCGACAACGGCTGGAACGTCTACAACTCGACGTCCACCTCGGGCTCCACGAACGCCCGCGAGGGCTGGGACAACAACAGCCCGGGCAACGGTGAACGGGCACGCACCTACTACCAGATCAACACCAGCGGCATCAAAGGCGCCGTGGTCAGCCACGCTTCGCTATACGTGAAGCAGCTTTCCGCCGCCTCCTGCGCCGACACCCCGGCCGCCGTCTACGGCACCGACCGCCCCGCCGGCTGGAGCTCCTCCTCGCTGTACTGGGGTCACGAGCCCGGCGGCCGCACCGGCTCGCTCGGCACCAACCCCAAGAGCCACGAGGCCGGCACCTGTCCCGTCACGGACGGCGCCAACTCCTGGGTCAGCCCGCCGTCGCTGGAGTTCGACGTGACCTCGCGGGCGCAGAGCGCGGCCGCCGGCAGCTGGGCCAGCATGACACTGATGGTCCAGTCGCCCGACATGAACGACGCCCAGCAGTGGAAGCAGCTCGCCTACGGAGGCGGCGCGACCATGTCGGTCACCTACAGCTACCGGCCCAAGCTCAAGAACGGCACCGGCACCCCCGCCATCAAGCCGTCCAGCGTGAACATGGGCAAGACGATGACCACCACCCACACGCCGACGCTGTCCGCGCGCGCGGTGGACCCGGACCTGGCGGGCGGCAGCGAGCTGGTGCGCATCGAGTACAACGTCTACAACTCCTCCGGCACCCTGATCCACCAGGGCTTCGGACCCAGTACGGACTCCAAGAAGCGCGCCCGGTACAACACCAACGGAAGTGACTGGACCACTCCGAGCCTGCCGGACGGCAACTACACCTGGAAGGCAACCGCGCAGAACGCGGCTGGGTACTGGGCCGGCACCGGCTCGGGCATCTGGACCAAGACGCAGAGCTTCACGGTCGACACCAGCGCCCCACCGGCCCCGACAGTGACATCCAGTCAGTTCCCGGCCAAGCAGATCGGTGCGGCGTTCGGCGACAAGGGCACCTTCACGCTCAGCAACAACCACACCAACAACATCACCGGCTACCTGTTCGCGCTGGACGCCACGCTCGGCAACACGGTCTACAGCAGCAGCGTCACCCACTGGACCACCAGCACGACGATCGTGCCGGGCCACGTCTACTACGGAACTTCGGACAACGGCCCCGGCACCGGCACCTCGGTCCTCAACGGCAGCGCCTCCCCGGCTTTCGCCCCCGCCAAGGCGGGACCGCACACGCTGTACGCCAAGGCCGTGGACCAGGCGGGCTCGACGTCCATCTCCGAGACGAAGTACGCCTTCTACGCCGGTACCAGCACCCCGACGTACGCCTACGGCGACAAGATGATCGCCGGCTGGACGGCGACCAACACCGACGGCACGACCACCGTCGTGCCCAAGGCGACCACCACGTCCAAGGGCGGCCAGCTGATCAGCCAGGCGGCGGGCAGCGGCTACGAGTTCGCCGACGGCTACCAGGCCATGCTGGCCAACAAGAGCACCACCTCGAAGGTGGTCAGCGGTGACAGCGCGACCTTCGGCTTCGACATCCCCAAGGACGGTCCCTGGAGCTTCGGGGTCAACCTGACCAGGGCCAAGGACTACGGCATCTACAACCTGGTCCTGGACGCGGGCAAGCCCACCCAGGCCACCCTGCTCAGCGGCCTGGACGCCTACAACTCGTACACCACCACCCGGTTCGTCAACCTGGGCATCCCCAAGGACGCGAGCGGTCAGCTGCTCACTCTCAAGCAGGGCGCGCACACCCTGACCCTCACCCTGACCGGCAAGAACCCCAGCTCGACGGGATACCAGGCGGGCCTCGACGTGCTGCGGCTGGCGCCGGCACTGACCTGCGCGATCAACGCCACGAGCAGCTGCCTGAACAACACCGCCACCAGTACCTTCACCACCACGACCAGCACGGCCGACGCCGACGGCTCGGGAAACAGCCTCAACTCCGCCGACCTGACCGGCACTTCGGGCTGGCAGAGCGGCAAGTCGGTGACCGTCGGCGGCGCGACCGTCACACTGCCCAAGTTCGGCACCGGCACCTACGACAACATGCTGGCCTCCGGCCAGACCGTCACCGTGCCCGGCAGCGGCGTGATGAACACAGGTGGAGCCGTGGTCTTCCTCGGCTTCGCCACCGGCGGCGCGGCCAAGGGCGCCACCGGCAGCATCACCTACGCGAAGAACAACTGCCTGGACCCCAACGGCGACCCGGCCGACCAGTCCTACACGCTGGACACGGTGCCCGACTGGCTCAGCGGCCCCGCCTCGTCCGCCTCGGTGACCCTGGTCCACCAGAACCACAGCAACAACACCCAGACCAGCCCCAGTCCCGGGCCGAAGATCTACGCCATCAGCGTCCCGCTGGCCTGCCCCGGCTCGGTCATCAGCAGCATCTCCCTCCCGCTGTTCACCAATGGTGTCCAGGCCGGCCAGCCCACCCTGCACATCCTGGGCATGGGTGTGCGCCCGCTGACGACCACCGGCAGCGGAACCGGCGCCCAGCACTGGGTCGGCACCTGGTCCTCCGTCCAGGACACCGCCAAGGTGACACAGTCCGGCGGCACCACCGCCACCGTCAACGGGCAGACCCTGCGCATCCCGGCCCATGTCAGCATCGGCACCGATGACGGCAACGGCGTCCGCCTCCACCTGTCCAACGCCATGGGCACCGCACCCGTGACCTTCGACGCGGCCTCGGTGGCTCCGCAGGACGGGACCGCGGGTGGCGCCACGGCAGCCTCGGCGCCGACGCCGGTGACCTTCAACGGCGCCGCCTCCGTCACCGTCCCGGCCGGCGGCGACGTCACCAGCGACCCGGTGACCCTGCACGTCGACCAGCAAGCGACCGTGCTGGTCAGCCTGCAGGTGCACGGCTCGGTGGCGGCCCTGCCGGGCCACGCGGCGGCCCAGACCCCGGTCTGGGTGAGCGACGCGGCCAACCGCACCGGCGACACCGCTGCCACCAAGTACACGCAGACCACGTACACCGGCCTGCCCTACCTGGCCGGCATCGACGTCACCACGCCCACCACCGCACCCACCGGCTCACTGGTCCTCTACGGCGACCAGAGCGTCAACGGCGACACCGCGAGCGGCGACGGCCGGCACCACCTCAGCGACGCCATCACAGGCGCCATCGTCAACGATCCCAACGGTGAAGGCACCGTGGACTACGGCGTGCTGAACGCCGGCACCAACAGTGGCAGCCTGAACAACAACCTGCTGCCACAGATCACCAACAGCGACTCCCCGACCAACGCGCTCAACCCGCTGGACCGCAACGTCCTGGCGCAGGGCAACGTGCGCACCGTTCTCGTCTCGACCGGCGCCAGTGACCTTCTCAACTGCACGAGCGACGCCAACACCTGCGCCACGAAGGTCGAGAACGGCCTGGCCGCCCTCAACAGCGAGCTGAGTTCGTACTACACCGACGACGGACAGGCCTACATCAACGGGCAGCCGGTCACCCAGAACTCCAACCTCACCGTCTACCTGACCACCATCCCGCCGTTCACCGCGGCCCACCCGGGCACGGCCGCCCAGGAGTCCGCACGTGAGGTGGTGAACCAGTACCTGCTCGACAACTTCAGCAGCCAGGTCATCGACTTCGCCGCGGCGGTCTCCACGGACGGCACGGCCATCTCGTCGACCGTGAAGGCGGCGGACCTCTCGAGCGGCAACCCGTCCAACACGTACTACGACGACCTCGCCGCCCGCTACCTCAACGACACCAACACCCAGGTCGTCGGCATCGCGCCGAACCTGATCGTCCCGGAGGCCACCGGCGGCGACACCCCCGACAACGAGTGGGAGGTGGCCACCGACGGCACCGACGCACGCGGAGACAACCCGTTCACCGCGGTCGGTGGGGCGACCTTCGGCTCCACCGGACCCAACGCCGTCAACGCGCCGGCCACCGCCACCTCCTTCGACGGCAGCACCGGCTTCCTGGAGAGCGACCACACCGCGGTCGACACCTCCGCCGACTACACCGTCTCCGCCTGGGTGAAGCTCGACTCCACGGACAATCCGGCCACGGCCATCTGTGAGGGAACCAGCCAGCACCAGGCGTTCTACATCGGCTACGACCGGGGCAACAAGGGCTGGATGTTCCAGACCACGACCACCAACGACGACAACGCCGACTTCCCCACCGCGGAAGGAGACACCAACACCGGGGCCGTGGGCACCTGGACCCACCTCCTGGTCACCTACACCGCACCCGTGGACGGCGACGACAGCAGCGGCGTGATGTCCATCTACCAGAACGGCACCCTGATGGGGACCGCCACCAACCTCACCCCGCAGTACGACTCGTCGATGCCCCTGACCGTCGGCGGCTGCATCAACGACCCCACCGCGACCTCGCCGTACAACGCCTTCCCGGGCTCCGTCTCGGACGTGCAGGTCTACCCGTACGCCATGCCGGCGAGTGACGCCGACGCGGCCAGCGTGATCGTCCCGGCGGGCTGGGACAACGGCATGCCCGAGGACGAGTGGAAGCTCGGATCGAACGGCACCGACACCGCCTCCCTCAACCCCGTCACCGCCACCGGCAGCGCCACCTACGGCAGCGACGCGCCGAGCGGACTGTCCGGCAGCGTCGCCTTCGACGGCAGCACCGGCTTCCTCAAGAGCAGGCAGAGCGCGGTCAACACCCTCGGCGACTACACCGTCTCCGCCTGGGTGAAGATCAACTCAGCACTCGGCACCACCGCCGTCTGCCAGGGCACCACCCAGCACCAGGCCTTCTACCTCTCGTACGACAAGGCAAGCAGCGCCTGGATGTTCCAGACGACCACCACCAACGACGAGAACTCCGACTTCCCCACCGCGGAAGGCGACAACAACTCCGGTCCGGTCGGCACCTGGACCCACCTGGTCGCCGCCTTCCGGGCACCGGTCCCGGGGCAGTCCACCACCGGCAACATGGCCCTCTACCAGAACGGCACCCTGATGGGCACGGCCACCAACCTCAGCCCCCAGTACGACTCCTCCCTGCCCCTGACCGTCGGCGGCTGCGTCAACAGCGCCTCCGCCACAACCCCGTACCTGGCCTTCCCCGGCTCCGTCGCCGACGTCCACGTCTACCCGAGGACACTCTCGGCGACCGAGGTCGGCAACCTGCACTGACCGCGTAATGCGCCTCGGGCCCCGCCACTCCCGGCCAGGAGCGGCGGGGCCCGCCCACGTTTCGGACGGGGCGCTCCAGGCGCACCTGAGCCACTCACCAGACCCACTCCTCGTGGGCCTCAGGCGTCATCAGCACCAGCACCAGCGCTCCGCGAGCGCTCCCGCCATCGTGGCCGCGGCCGTACGGGACTGTGCGTACGTCCGGGTCGCCTCGCCCACCCGCGGGAAGATCCGATCGCCGAACTCCCGTGCTGATGCGTCGAGCCGGCCGGGGATGGTGTCGTTCACCGCAGCACTCCGGCCTCCCTGAGTTCCCGGACGCGCTCTGCCGGGAACCCGGCCACCTCGCTCAGTACGGCGTCGGTGTCGGCGCCGAGGACGGGCGCGGCCGTGCGGATCCCGCCGGGCGTGCGGGTGAGGCGGATCGGGACGCCCTCGTGCAGGAAGGCTCCCGCGACCGGGTGCTCCTTGCGCACGTAGAAGCCGCGGGCCCGCAACTGCGGGTCGTGTTCGACGAGTTCACGGCCGTCCTGGACGGTTCCGGCCGGGACGCCGTGTGCCTGGAGCGACTCGGCGGCGAGGTCGGCGGGCATCGTGCGGGTCCACTCCTCCAGCGCGGCATCGACCAGGGGGGCCGCGTGTCTGCGCGCCTCGGCCGTCCGGGTCCGCTCGTCGGTGGCCAGTCCGGGGCGGCCGATCACCTCGCACAGCGCCGCCCATTCGGCGTCGTCGCGCACGCTGACGGCCAGCCAGCGGTCGGCGCCGAGGCACGGGTAGACGCCCTGCGGGCTCCACGTCGGGTGGGTGTTGCCGCTGGGCTCCGCCTCCGGTCCGCCGAGGAGACTGGTGCCCATGTGGGCGGCGATCGTCTCCAGTTGGGACAGGTCGACGTGCTGCCCGCGCCCGGTGGCGGCCCGGTGTTCCAGCGCCGCCACCGTGGCGAGGGCCGCCTGCAGGCCCGCGACGATGTCGCCGTGGCCGTAGATCACACCGACCACGTCGTCCGGTCCCCAGCCGGTCAGTCCGGTCAGTCCCGAGCTCGCCGAGACCGTGTCGGCGTACGACACCCAGCCGTTGCGCGGCCCGGTGTGCCCCATGCCCGACATGCTGACGTACACCAGGTCCGGATTGATCCGGCGCAACTCCTCGTAGCCCAGGCCGAGTTTCCTCATGACCGTGGAACTGAAGTTCTCCACGAGGACGTCGCAGTGCGCGATGAGGTCCCGCAGCACCGCGACGCCTTCGCCGGTCCGGGTGTCGAGCGCGATGCCGCGCTTGTTGCGGTTGGCCTCGTTGAAGTAGCCGTTGGTGTCGGGATCCGTGTGCGGGCCGCGGGACAGGTGCATGAAGGGGGCGAAGCGGGTGGGGTCGGGGCGGCCCGCGGACTCCACCTTGATCACGTCGGCGCCGTGGTCGGCCAGGATCTTGGTGCAGTACGGCCCGGCGAGGACCCAGGTCAGGTCGAGGACCCGGATGCCGTGGAGGGCGGGGCGTACGGGGTCCTGCCCGACCGGGACCGGGCGCGCGGGGCGGGGCCCGGCGTCGAGAAGGTCCTGGTCCGCGCCCGGGTCGCGGACGTCCAGCTCCCGGACCCGGCGGCCTTCCGGGAACGCGAAGGGGAAGCCCAGGTCGGTCCGTTCCCCCTCCCCCGTGCGTACCCGGGTGAAGAAGCCGCGGGCCGCGAGCTGCGGGTTGCGGGGAAGTTCGTGGGGCAGGTCGACGGCGGCCCAGGGCAGCTTCCTGGCCTGGGCCCGCTCCGCGAACTCGGCCTTCGGCCACCTCCCCACGAAGTCCTGGACGACCTTGAAGACGTGCTCCTGGTGCTTCTTGCGTTCGACCGGGTCCTGCCAGCGCGGTTCCGTGAGATCGGCGGCCGCGCCCTCCTCGCGCAGCCAGTCGAGCAGCGCGTCCCACATCCGGGGGCTGCCGCCGAGACCACCGCCCAGGTAGCCGTCGGCGGCCCGGAACAGCGCGTGCGGCACCAGCGGATGGACGCGGCCCGGGCGTGGCGGCACCCGGTCCTCGTGCAGGTAGGTGAGGGTTCCGGCCTCCAGCGCGGCCGCCACGCAGGCCTGGGCCGATACGTCGACGAGCTGTCCCGGACCGCTCCGCCGGGCGTGCAGGCCGAGCACGGCGGCGATCGCCGCGTTGACGCCGGCGAGCTGCTCGGCCTGGTGCTCGGGGAGCCGCAGCGGCGGGCCGTCGGGTTCACCGACCTGTGCGAGCATGCCGCCCAGCGCGGCCACCACGAGGTCGGTGCCCTGCCAGCCGGTGCGGGGGCCGACGAGGCCGAACGGGGTGACACGGACGTGTACGAGGTGATCCAGACCCTCGGTGAGTGCCTCGGCTCCGGTCGGGCTCCCGTCGAGCAGCACATCGGCGCCCGCCAGCAGGCGACGCAGCTCCTCGGGCGTGGCGGGGACCACCGATCGCTTGCCCGCGTGCCAGTGGACGAACGCGTCGCCGTCGAGTTCGCGTCGGGTCTCGTCGCCTTCCGGCGGTTCGACGAGCACGACCTCGTAGCCGAGCCCGACCAGCAGCCTGCCGGCGAACCGGGTGAAGGGGCTGGGCAGTTCGACGACACGCACGGCAGTCTCGCTCATGTCTCCTCCCCGGAGAATCAGTTGTGGCGCTGGTTCAGGAAGCCGGAGACGACGCTGTGGTAGTCGTACGGCCGTTCCTCCTGTGGGTGGTGGGAGGCCTCGCTGATCACGTGCAGGTTGCCCTGGGGGATCATGCGGGCCAGCATCAGCGGGTAGTCGGGGGTCAGGAACGCGTCGTGCATGCCCCACAGGAAGAGCGTCGGCGCGGCGATCAGGCCGAGTTCGGCGGTGAGGTCCTGCCAGTCGCCGCGCGGGTTGTCGGAGGCGCCGGCGAGGGCGGTCTCCTCGGGGTCGAGGCTCTGTTCGTAGCGCAGGGTCACGGTGCCGTCGGGGATGGCGCCGGGGTCGAACCACTCCAGGCGGGCGATGAGTTCGCGCATCTTCTGCCACGAGGGGCCGGTGCCGCCGTAGTACACGTCGCGGGCGTTGCGGCCACGCCGGCCGCCCTCCGGGAGGGGGGCGAGCGGGCCGTAGAAGACGGGCATGCTGCCGGTGATCACCAACGACCGCACGCGCGCGGGGTACTTGGCGGCGAGGTTGAGCGCGATGGTGCCGCCCCAGGAGTTGCAGACGAAGTCGGCCCGCTCGATGCCGAGTTCGTCGAGCAGGGCCACGGTCTTCGCCGCGTGGTAGTCCCACATGGGGCCCTCGATGACGGGCTTGGCGGACTTGCCGTACTGGAGGATGTCCACGAGCAGGCACCGGCGGTCCGCGGCGAACAAGGGTGCCACCTGTCCGAAGTCCGACCATCCGGTGCACCCGGGGCCGCCGCCGTGCAGGAAGACCGTCGGGCTGCCCTCCCCCAGTTCGACGTAGTGGTACTTGACGCCGTCCGCTTCCGCGTAGGCGCCTTCCGGGGGCGCCTGGATGTCCATGAGGTCCATGGACCGATGGTGGGACGGCGGCGGTCCGCGCCCAAGCGGAGCGTTCCGCTGAGCGGGCCGGTTCCGTGGCGCCCGGCGGCCGGCCGTCCCTAGCGTCCGGGCACGGGATGACCGCAGGAGGCAACGCATGATCCACAACACCGTGCTGGAGCTGGTCGAGGAGCGGGCCCGCGCGTCGATCGGGAGTGCGGAGCGGCGGTCGCTGGGGGTCGTACGGGCCGAGGACGCGGCGGAGTTCGCGCGGGCGGCCGGGGAGAGCGCGCCGTGTCTCGTCGATCCCGCCCGCGCCGACTTCGCCGTCCATCCGATGTACGTGGTGAGTCTGCTGCGCGGGGCACCCGGGGCCGGCCCGGCGGAGTTCCGGCCGGACGGCATGTACCGCGACGAGGTGCCCGGCACCGACGGGCTCGACGTCCGGCTGATGGCGGGCGGGCAGGCCGTGCGGTGGATCGAGGCGGTGCGGCCAGGAGACCGGATCGAGCTGCGGCGCACGCTCACGGCCGTGGAGCGCAAGGGCAGCGGCGAGGGCTTCCTGCTGCTCACGGTGGAGAAGGTGTACGGCGCGGAGCGGGGGACGCTGGTGGAGGTCACGGAGAGGTTCATCGTCCGATGACGGGGCAGGAGCGGCGGATCGTCGTGGGGCAGACGGTCCCGCCCGTGGAGCAGACGCCCGATGCGGTCACCCTGCTGCGGTTCGGCGCGGTCACCCGCAACGCCCATCGCATCCACTACGACACCGGGTTCGCCCGGTCGGAGGGACTGGCCGGGCCGGTCGTGATGGCGCAGCTGCACGGCTGCCTCTTCCACCGTGCCGCCGCGGAGTTCGCGGGCGCGGGCGGACAGGTGCGGGAGGTGGGGTGGCAGAACCGGGCGCCGGCCCACGTGGGTGACCGGCTGGTGGTGACCGGCACCGTGGCGTCCGTGGACGCGGTCAGCGGTGCGGTCACTCTCGATCTGGTCGAGCGCTGCGGCGCCGGGTGCATGGTGTGCTGCCGGGGGCGGGCGGTGGTGGTCCCGGGGTGAGACGGGTCCAGGAGTTTCACCGCGGTCGGCTTTTCCTACGGGACTGGCGCATACGATCACTGGCCAGGAAGTGTGCGACCGGAGGTGTGCCGATGAGCAAGCCCGAGCTGGAGTTCCACCGGCCCGACGCGCCCTGGACCACACCTGCGGGAGCCGCCCCCGGCGTACAGGAACAGACCCTGGCCGAGGACCCCGCCACCGGCGCCCGCACCGCGCTCGTGCGGTGGGCGCCGGGCACCGACACGTCCGCCCAGGGCGTGACACGGCACGGCTTCTGGGAGGAGGTCCACCTCCTGTCGGGAACCCTGCACGACCTCACGCTGGACACGACCTTCACCGCCGGCATGTACGCGTGCCGCCCGCCCGGCATGCCGCACGGGCCCTGGACCTCCGAGGACGGGGTGACGATGCTTGTCATCACCTACCCCGACCCGGCCGGCGGAGCGGCGCCCTGAGCGTCGGAGCCGGGTGCGCGTCGGTGGCGCCGGTGCGGCGCCGGGGCCCTTCAGTCCAGGTCCAGCACCACCTTGCCGACCGCTTCGCCGGTCCGGAGCCGGTCGGCGGCCTCCGCCAGTCCGTCGAGGCCGTGGCGCTCGATCTCCAGGGTCAGCGCCCCCGACCGCAGGTCGGTCAGCAGACCCTCCGCGTCGGCGGCGACCTCCTTCCCCCGCGACATCAGGTTCACCGGCAGCACGGACACGTCGGCCAGCAGGAAGTCCGCGAGGTCCACGGTGAACTCGCGTCCGGCGGTGTAGCCGACGAGCGCGGCCCGGCCCCGCGGACGGACCAGCGGGAGGGCGTCCCGCAGCACCGGGCCGCCCACCGTGTCGATGAGGACGTCGACCTGCCCGCCCGCCGACTCCGCGGACAGTTCGGCGGCGAGGACGGGCTTGGCGGGAGCCGGGACGTGACCCAGCTTGGCCGGCCGGCCGACCACGCCGACCACCTCGGCCCCGGCCCGCGCGGCGACCTGCACGGTCAGCGCCCCGACCGCACCGGCCGCGCCGGTCACCAGGACCCGCTCGCCCGGTCGTACGGCGGCGACCGTGTGCACCGCCGCCCACGCGGTACCGGCCGGGGAGAACCAACTGCACGCCAGGGCGGGGTCCGTGCCCTCGGCGACCGCCTCCACGGCGGCGTCCGGCACCAGCGCGTGCTCGGCCCAGCAGCCGTCGCGGCGCAGGCCGAGGCCCTTCCCGCCGAGCCGGACGAGGCTGCCCTCGGGGTGGGTGTCCGAGGCGAGGACGACCCCGCATCCTGTGGTGCCCGGTACCGCGGGCAGGTCCGGAAGGATCCCGAATCTGCCGTCCACGACGTTCAGGTCGAGGTGGCCCACCTGGGCCGCCCGCATCCGTACGAGGGTGTGGCCGGGCCGGGGCTCCGGCACCGGGCGCTCCACCAGGCGGGGCAGGGAACCGAAGTTCTCCAGGACCAGGGCCCGGGACATACCGGTGGTCACAGCTTCACTCCGTATCGACGCAGGACGCGGGACGCGACGATCCGCAGGACGCGGTCGAAGACGAACCCGAGGATTCCGAGGGTGATGATGCCGACGAAGACCCAGTCGATCCGCCCGTAGTTGCGGGAGGTCCAGATCAGTGACCCGAGCCCGACCCGGGAGGCGACGATCTCGGCGGAGACGATGGTCAGGAAGCTGTTGCCCATGGCGAGGCGCGCACCGGTGACGATGTGCGGCACGGTCGAGGGCAGCACGATCCCCTGGAGGATCTGCCGGCGGCTCGCGCCCAGGTTCTGCGCCGCGCGCAGCTTCGACTCGCTCACGGCCAGCACCCCGGCGCTGGTGTTCACCGTGACGATGAAGACGGCCGTGTAGAAGATCAGGACGACCTTGGACGACTCGCCGATGCCCAGCCACACCACCGCCAGGGTCACGAAGGCGACCGGCGGGATGAACCGGAAGAACTCGATGTAGGGCTCCAGGAGTTGGCGTACCACCGGGACCTGCCCGACGAGCAGACCGACCGGTGCGCCGACGAGGACGCCGAGCCCCCAGCCGATCAGGATCCGCCGGCTGGAGGCGACGATCGAGTTGGTCAGTGTGCCGTCCGCCGCCAACTGGCGTGCGGCGCTGAGGGTTTCGCTCGGGGAGGCGACCAGCGAGGAGCCGTACCGCATCGCCAGCAGCTGCCAGACGCCGAGGCCGACGAGGACGGACAGGGTGTACATCCCGAGCGTGCGCAGCCGTCGTACGCTCGCCCAGGCCGGGCGTCTGCCGCTTTCCGCCCTGCCGGTGGCGGCAGCCGTCGCGACGGTCATCGGTCGTCCTCCTCGGTGTCGAGCCCTTGGTCGCGCAGCGCCTTGCGGACCTCTTCGCCGATGTCCTCCCGCAGCCGGCGGCGCAGTTCGACGGCGGCCGGATCGTCCTCGTCCCGGGGCCTCGGCAGGTCCACCGGGTACACGGACTTCACCGAGGCCGCCGGGCCCGCGGTCATGACGGCGATCCGGTCGGCCAGCAGGATCGCCTCGTCGATGTCGTGGGTGACGAAGACGACGGTGCAGCCCGAGGCGCGCCAGACGCGGTCGGTCTCCTCCTGCATCACCTGCCGGGTCTGCGCGTCGAGCGCCCCGAACGGCTCGTCCATCAGCATGACGCCCGGTTCGTTGGCCAGTACCCGGGCGATCTGCACGCGCTGGCGCATGCCACCGCTGAGCTGCCCCGGAAAGCGGTCCGCGCAGTGGCGCAGCCCCACCAGGCCCAGGTACTCGTCGGCGCGCTTCGCCTGTTCCGCGCGGGAGGCACCGCGCATCCGTGGGCCGAACGCCACGTTCTGACGCACCGTCATCCAGTCGAACAGCGCCTCGCTGCTCTGGAAGACCATGCCCAGCTCCGGATCGGGGCCGGTGATCGGGGAACCGCCGACGCTGAGGGTGCCTTCGTCCGCGGTCACGAAGCCCGCCATGGCGGACAGCAGCGTGGACTTGCCGCAGCCGCTGGGGCCGAGCAGGCAGAGGAACTCACCGGCGGCGATGTCGAGGGAGATGTTCCGTACGGCCTGGAAGGAGTCGAAGCGGATGCCGACGCCGTCGGCGGTCAGGGCCGCGCCACGGCGGCCGGTCTGCGGGGGGTGGGTCCCCACGGCCTCCGTCATGAGGATCCCTTCAAGTGCTGGGTGAACCAACCGCGTTGGACGGCCGCCGGTACGTCCGGCTGTGCCTTGACCTTGCCGGTGTCGACGAAGAACCTGGCCGTGTCCGCGTATCCCTTGAGGTCGGCGGCGGTGAAGTCGCGGGCTCCGAAGTCGATTTCCTTGATGGCGGTCAGGGTCTGGGCCGCCGGGACCTTCACCGCCTTTTCGGTCGCCCGGGCCGCGGCCTCGGGGTCGGTCTCGGTCAGCCGAGCCGCCTCCTCCAGGGTCTGTGCGACCTTGGTGGCGGTGTCGGGGTTGGCCTTCAGCCAGGCGGCGCTGGTGAGCAGCCACTGGGAGTAGGTCACCCCGTAGGCGCCGGTGTTCTCCAGGATCCTGCCGCCCTGCGCGACCCCCTTGGTGGGCCAGGGCTCCCACAGCACGTACGCGTCGACGTCACCCTTCTTCATCAGCGCCGGGATCTCGGGCGGGTCGGCGGTGACGAACTCGACCGACTTCGGGTCGATGCCCTTCGACTCCAGGAACCGGGTCGCCGCGAGTTCGGACAGCCCCGGGGCCACGGCCATCTTGCGGATCTCCGAAGGGGACGCCACCTTCGGGCCGAGGACGACCTTGAGGTACTCGCCGGACTGCTCGTAGACCATCAAGGACCGCAGGCCGGGGTCCTGGGGCAGCATGCTGATGGTGGTGCTGTCCGAGTTTCCGGACATCTGGACCTGGCCGGCGACCAGGTTGTTGACGCCTTCGCTGCCCTGACCGAACTGGACCAGCTCGACGTTCACGCCGTGCTTGGCCCACAGGCCTTCGGCATCGGCGAGGAAGAAGGGCGCGTACGAGGCGTCGATGCCGACGCCGATGCGGATCGCGGGGCCCGCGGCGCTCTGGCCGGAGCCCGCCGCCGAGTCGGTGGTGGCCGCGCTGCACGCGGTGAGCGTGAGCAGCGCGACGGCGAGGGCGGCGGGGCCTGCGAAGGGGTGTCTTGTCGTGGACCGTGTCTCCATGAGCACCTCGGGGGGTCGGGGGGAGTCCGCGGGTTACGGCTGGTCGTCGGGGTGCGGCCCGGGAATTGGCGCACCGTAGAACGGGGGGCGCCCGCCACGCATCGACATGGGTCCGCTGAACGGGACGCGCAGGTGGGCCCTGGTCTCCCGGCCGCTCCGCGCGGTGCGGTCTGCTCAGCGGACCGGGTCTCTTGGGCGGATCCTCCGGCCCGCCGCATGCTCACCTCACAGCTCACCCGGCAGCAGGAGGACGCCCACGATGACGGTCGACGACTCTCCCGACACACCGCCCCCGGTCCGGAGCCGCCGCAGGCCAGCAGGAGAGCCCGGCCGCCAGGACTGGAAGTCGTGGCCGCACTACGACGCCGCGGGCGCGGGCTTCCGCGGCTACTGGTATCCGGTCACCTGGTCCAGCCACATCACCGCCGATCCGCTCCCGTTCACGATCTGCGGCGAGAAGATCACGCTGATCCGGGACGGCGGCACCGCGTACGCGCTGCACAACCGCTGCCCGCACCGCGGCGTGCCGCTGTCCGAGGGCAACCAGCAGTTCCCCGGCACCGTGAGCTGCCCGTACCACGGCTGGACCTTCGACCTGCCCACCGGCAAGCTGGCCGCGGTCATCACCGACGGGCCCGGCTGCCGCCTGACCGGCAAGGTCTCGGTGCGGACGTACCCGGTCGAGGAACGTCTCGGCATGGTGTGGGTGTACATCCCCCTCGCCGACGAGGACCCGCACCCCATCGACTCGCAGCTGCCCGAGGAACTCGTCTCCAACGCCTTCGTGATGGGCGGCCGGATCGACCCGCGCAGCGGCAACTGGCGCTTCGCCTGCGAGAACGGCTTCGACGAGGGCCACGCCAAGTACCTGCACCGGACGGCCCTGTGGCGGCTCTTCAAGCCCATGCCCACCTGGAACATCACCCGGGTCGTGGCCAAGGGCCGCTGGATCTTCCGCGTGCAGGACGAGGTGTACTGGGAGGCGGACTTCCCCGGAGTCGGCCACTGGACCAACAAACGCTGGTGGAAGGCCCAGCCGCCGAAGGAGACCTTCAACATCGGCAACACGGGCAAGCCCGACAAGGTCGACCCGACGATCGAGGCCCAGGAGTTCCCCGGCTTCGCGTCCCTGTCGATGCCCGGCGTGCTGCGCATCGCGTATCCGAACTTCATCCACTACGAGTTCTATGTCCCCGTCGACCAGGACAACCACCGCTATGTCGGCGTGATGGTCAACTTCACCGAGGGCTGGGACACCCTGCGCTTCTACGGCAAGTACCTGGGCGCGATCCGCTGGCTGTTCCACGGCCAGTTCTCCGGCCAGGACGCGTGGATGGTCGACATCACCGACGCACCCCCGGAGAAGCTCTACCGCCCCGACATCTCGCTGACCGCCTGGCGGAACCTCAGCGAGGAGGAGTACGGCAAGAAGCTGGCCGCGACGGGTACCGAAGGGAAGGAGGCCTGACCATGGGCCGCACACTGCTCACCCTGCTGATCGGAGCCGGGATCGCGATCGGACTCCCCTTCGCGAAAAAGCGCTTCGAGCGCACGACGATGACCCAGGTACACAGGATCAACCAGTGACCGCCGCGGACGGGTTGGCCGGTCTGGACGACCAGCGGGCCGCCTGGGTCGCCGACGCCTGGCGACACGTCACCGCCGACCGGCTGCGTGACCTGATCACCGGGCTCGTCGACATCCCGTCCCCCACCGGCGACGAGGCCCCGCTGGCCACGCACATCGCCGACACCCTCACGGCCGCCGGCTGCCCAGCCCGGGTCCAGTCCCTGGACGACCGGCAGGCGAACGCCTGGGCCCGGCTCTCCGGCGACGGCACCGGGCCCGACCTCATGCTGTACGCCCCGATCGACACCCTGACCGTGGGCGAGAAGAGCGAGGATCTGCCCTGGATCGGGCCGGAGTTGCGGGACGACATGCGCCCGCGGGCCACCGTCCACGACGACCTGGTCGTCGGCCTCGGCGCCTCCAACCCGAAGGGCCACGCCGCCTGCGTGATGATGGCCGCCGAGGCGATCGCGCTCGCCGGGATCCCGCTCACCGGCGACCTGGTCGCGGCCTTCGGCGCGGGCGGCATGCCCACCAACGCCCGGCCCGTCGGCACCCGCCGCAACACCGGTCAGGGGGTGGGCTGTTCGTTCCTCCTGGAGCAGGGCGTGTGGACCGACTACGCGGTCATCGCCAAGCCCGGCTGGACGGTGTCCTGGGACGAGGTCGGCCTCGTGTGGTTCGAGGTGACGGTCCACGGCACGCACACCTATGTGGGCTCACGCCACCGCCTCCCCTACGACAACGCCGTCGCGCGCGCCGGTGAGGTCGCCCGGCATCTGGAGGAGTGGTTCGTCGAGTACGCCGACCGGCACACCGCCGGCACGGTCGCGCCGCAGGGCATCGTCTCCTCGATACGCGGCGGCTGGCCCCGGATGGCCGCGGTGACACCGGCCGCGTGCACCCTCATGGTGGACCTGCGCATCGGCCCGGACACGACACCGATGCAGGCCAAGCGGGAGTTCCTCGCCGCCCTGGACAAGGTGCCGTCGGACGTCACCGCCGAGCTGGTCCTGGCGATCCCCGGCACCCGGACCGACCCGGAGAGCTGGATCTGCCGCTCGGCGACGGCCGGCTGGGAGGCCTTCGAGGGACACGCGCACGAGGTGATCCGGGGCAACAGCGGCGCCACCGACGCCAACATCCTGCGCGGGCGCGGCATCCCGACCGTCCGGGTCGGCATGCCGAAGGTCACGGACGCCCTGTTCGACATCGACTTCGCGCGCGGCATGAACACCGTCTCCGTGCGGGCCATGGAGAAGCTGACACGCCACCTGATCCGTACGGCGGTCGACACCGTCACCCGGTCCCGCGCCGACGTGGAAGGAGCAGCACCGTGACCGAGATCGTCCTGGGCGTCGGCGCTTCGCACAGCACGCTGATGAACACGCACTGGGAGGAGACCTTCCACAAGGACCGGGCCGAGCGGTTCCGCGACGCGCTGTACGGGGCCCGGGAGGCACTCGCCGCGGCCCGCCCCGACACGGTGATCGTGGTCGGCTCCAATCACTTCCGGGGCTTCTGGCTGGACCTCATCCCGAGCTTCACGATCGGGGTCGGCGAGTGCGTCGCCAGCGGCGAGTCGGGCACCCCGAAGGGACCCCAGCCGGTGGACATCCCCCTGGCCCGGCACATCGCCGGCGCCCTGGTGGAGCACGGCCGCTTCGACCCGGCGTTCTCGGCCAGGCTCCAGATCGACCACGGTCAGTCGCACGCGATCCAGTACCTCCTCGAAGGGCTGGACGTGGAGATCGTGCCGCTCGTCGTCAACGTCTTCGCCCCGCCTTTGCCCACCCTCACCCGCTGCGAGGAACTGGGCCGGGCGATCCGGGACGCCGTTCTGGCCTTCCCCGGGGACCGGCGGGTGGCGGTGGTCGGCTCGGGCGGGCTGTCGCACCGGCTGCCCTGGCCGGACTGGCGGGAACCGCACGGCGACGACGAGGAGTTCATGGTCGGCGCCTGGCTGAACGGCCGGGAGAACTGGCAGGACTACGACGTCCGGCGCCGCGAGATCATCCGCGCCGCCGAGGCCGCGCTCAACCCGGAGTTCGACGACGGCTTCCTGTCCCTCGTCGAGCGCGGCGAGGCCGGGCGGATCACCGCGTACACCACCGAGGAGTTGGAGAAGGTCGCCGGCAACGGGGCGCAGGAGCTGCGTACCTGGCTGCTGATGTCGGCCGTGCTCGACCACGTGCCCGGCCGCCGACTGGCGTACGAGCCGATGCCCGAGTGGCTCACCGGGATGGCCGTGGCCGTCCTCGACCCCCAACAGGCCCCCACCGAAAGGCAGTCATGAGCATCTGGACCGAACTGTCAGGCATCGACTACCGGCACGCGTACGTCGAGACCGGCGACGTCACCACCCGCGCCCTGCAAGCCGGTCCGCAGGACGGCGAGCACGTGGTGTTCCTGCACGGCACGACCGGTCACCTGGAGGCGTTCGTCCGCAACATCCCGGCGCACGCCGCGGCCGGCTACCGCTGCCACGCCCTCGACATGCTCGGCCACGGCTACACCGGCAAGCCGGACCGGCCGGGTGAGATCCCCGCGTACGTGGAGCACCTGATGGCCTACCTCGACGCGGTGGGTGCCGAGCGCGCACACCTGGTGGGCGAGTCGCTGGGCGGCTGGGTGTCGTCCTGGGCGGCGAGCGAGCACCCGGACCGGGTCGCCTCCCTCCAGCTGCTGTGCATGGGCGGTACGAAGGTCAACCCGGCGGTGATGGAGCGGCTGAAGACCTCGACCCGCGCCGCGGCCCTGGAGCCGGAGGTCTCGTACACGCGCGACCGGCTGGCGCTGCTGTGGGCCGAGTGGGACGAGGACCTGGGCGAGGAGCTGACCCGGGTGCGCTACGAGATCTACCACCATCCCGAGTTCCAGCGGAACCTGCACAACCTGCTGGCCCTCCAGGAGGTCGACGCCCGCGAGCGCAATCTGCTGCGCCCCGAGCGGATGGCGCGGATCAAGGCCCCGACGCTGGTGGTGTGGGGCAACAAGAACCCGCTCGGGGACGTCCCGGAGGCCGAGGCGATCGCCGCCGCGATTCCCGGGGCCAGGTTGGAGGTCTTCACCGAATGCGGGCACTGGCCGCAACATGAGAAGGCCACGCTGTACAACCCGCTGAGTCTCGCGTTTCTCGCCGAGTCGTCGTCCGGTCACTGATCGTGAGATTCCAGCCGTAACTCCTGATCGTGAGGTGTCTGCCGTGACCGTCGTCCCGATCATCCGTGCCGTGGCCCCTTCTCCCCCGTCTCCCGCGACCGGGCCGTCGCTGGGGCCGGAGTCGATGAACTCCGTCCTCGGCAAGGTGCGGCCCATCCTTGAAGCCTTCACCGCCGACGACGAGTCGCTCTCGCTCGCCGATCTCGTGCGCCGTACGGGCGTGGCGAAGGCCACCGTGCACCGGCTCTGCCAGGAGCTGGTCGTGTGGGGCCTGCTGGAGCGGGCGGGCTGCGACTACCGACTCGGGCTGCGGCTCTTCGAGATCGGTCAGCGAGTGCACCGGCAGCGGATCCTGCGCGAGGTGGCGCAGCCGTACATGGAGGACCTCCTGCTGGCCACCCGGGAGACCATCCACTTCGCGATCCACGACGGCCTCGACGTGGTCTACCTGGAGAAGATCCTGCCGCACCGGGGCCTGAGCGAGGAGTCCCGGGTGGCGGGGCGGCTCCCCCTGTACTGCACCGCCACCGGCAAGGCGATCCTGGCCTTCTCCCCGGCCGCGCTGTTCGGCGAGGTGGTCAGGAACGGGCTGAAGCCGTTCACCCGGCACACCATCACCTCTCCGGGGCGGCTGCGCGGCCAGCTGGAGCGGATCCGGGAGGAGGGCATCGCGACCGAGGCGGAGGAGGTCAGACTCGGCTACATGAGCATGGCCGTGCCGGTCTTCGGCCGGCAGGACACCCTGGCCGGTGCCCTGTCGATCACCGCCCCGACCTACCGCGTGGACGCCGCCGCGCACGCGAGCGCGCTGCGCACCGCGGGTCTGGGCATCGGCCGCTCGCTGCGGTCGGCCCTGTGAGCGCCCTGGAGCAGGTGCTGGCGCGGGCCCGGAGCCTCGTCGGCCGGTGGGAGGACGAGGACTGCGGCACGCCGACCGTGAAGGACTTCTGCCGGTACGCGGCCGCGCTGAACGACACCGACTACCTCCGCCGGGCCCGCGAACGGGAGGCGGCGGGCGCGGCGGTCGAGGCGCCCGCCCTCTTCCTCGCGGCCACCATGAGCTGGGAGGACGGGCCGGTCGAGCGGGACCTGCGGCCGGACGGGCTGGCCGCCCGGGAGTCCCCGTGCACCGAGGGCCTGCCGGTCCGCCAGGTGCACGGCGGACAGACCGTACGGCTGGGCCGGGCCCCGGTCGCGGGCGGTCGCGTCACCGCTTCCCGCGCGGTCACCTCCGCCGAGCGCAAACAGGGCCGGTCCGGCGCCTTCGTCCTGCTCGGTCTCACCACCCGCTTCACCTCGGCGGACGGGACCGAACTGACGGCCGTCGACGAGACGATCGTCGTGCTGGAAGCCATCGACTCCCCCGAGGCCGCATGAACACGCCCGTCGCCGGTGACCGCTGCCCGCCGCAGCGGTACACGCACAGCAGCGTCCAGCTGTTCCGCTTCAGCGCGGTCTCCTGGAACGCCCACCGCATCCACTACGACGCCGAGTTCGCGGCCTCGGAGGGCTTCCCGGACGTGGTCGTACAGTCCACCCTGCACGGCGAGACACTCAGCCGGCACGCGCTGGCGTGGGCCGGACCCGGCGCCCGTCTGGAGACGGTGAGCTGGCGCAACCGTACGACCGCCGTGGCCGGCGAACCGCTCACCTGGACCGCGACCGTCCGGGCCGCGGAGGGCGCGCGGGTCTCCCTGGACGTGGCCGTTCTCAAGGCCGACGGCACCCCGTGCGTGACGGGAACCGTCGAACTGGCCCTCGGCTGACCGCCGTCCCGTCAGCCGGACCGGTTCCGTTGGGCGCGGAGCGGCCCGTTCCTACGCTCCTGAACCATGAGCGTTCCTACAGTTGAGCCGGTCGCCCCGGACGAATCGCCGGTGACCGACACCGACATCCTGATCATCGGCGCCGGCCCGTCCGGCCTCTACGGCGCCTACTACGCCGGCTTCCGCGGACTGCGCGTCACCGTGATGGACGTACTGCCCCAGTGCGGTGGCCAGATCAGCGCGATGTACCCGGAGAAGCCCATCTTCGACATCGCCGGGTTCCCGTCGGTGCGCGGTCGCGACCTGGTCGGCAACCTGGTCGCGCAGGCGGCGCCGTACGGGGTCCGTTACCTCCTCGGGGAGCGGGCGGTCGACCTGGTCCACGGGCCCGACGGCCGTCCCCTGGTCCGCACCGACCGGGGAACCGTCGTGCGGGCCGGGGCAGTTGTGATCACCGGCGGAGTGGGGACGTTCACCCCCAGGCCGCTCCCGGCGGGCGAGGGCTATCTCGGGCGCGGGCAGGTGTACTTCGTGCCGGACCCGGCCGCCCACACCGGTCATGACGTGGTCGTGGTCGGTGGCGGCGACAGTGCCTTCGACTGGGCGGCGCTGCTCGCCCCGATCGCCCGGTCCGTCACCCTCGTCCACCGCAGCGCGCGGTTCCGGGCGCACGCGGCGAGCGTGGAGAAGGTGCGCGCCCTCGGTATCGAAATGATCACCGACTCCGAAGTGAGCGCGCTGCACGGAGACTTGGGGGTCGAGCGGGTCGAGGTCCGGCACCGTACCGAGAAGACCACCCGGCTGCTGCCCGCCCGTACCGTCGTCGCCGCCCTCGGCTTCGTCGCCGACCTCGGGCCGCTCCAGACCTGGGGACTCGAACTCCAGGCGCGACGGATCGCCGTCGACACCCGGATGGCCACCAACCTGCCCCGGGTGTTCGCCGCCGGCGACATCACCGACTACCCGGGCAAGGTGCGGCTGATCTCCGTCGGCTTCGGCGAGGTCGCCACCGCCGTGAACAACGCGGCCACCGTCATCGATCCGGAGGCGGCACTGTTCCCCGGACATTCCACGGAGAAGGAGAACTGACATGGCCTACGTCATCGGATCGGCCTGCGTCGACGTCATGGACCGGTCGTGCATGGAGGAATGCCCGGTCGACTGCATCTACGAGGGCGAGCGCAAGCTCTACATCAACCCGGTGGAGTGCATCGACTGCGGCGCCTGCGAGACGGCCTGCCCCGAGCAGGCGATCACCGTCGACCGGCTGGCGGACCCGGAGTTCCGCGCCGACAACCGCCGCTTCTTCGAGGAGCCGCTGTCCGGCCGTACGGCTCCCCTCGGCACGCCGGGCGGGGCGAGCGGGCTGGGACCGGTGGGTGTCGACACCGCCCTCGTGAACTCCCTCGCAGACCGTGCCTGACGGACGGGGTGGCGCAAATCTGCGTCCCCATGGGTGGCGCAATCCTGCGCCTGCCGAGGGAATTCCAAGCGAAAGCTGCACCGCAACACGGGCATACCATCGCCCACTCACACTCCTCCTTACCAGTTCCCACGGAGAGGAGTGAACACAGCCTCATGACGGAGCGAACGGTCCTGTCGGGAGTGACGTTGATCGACGGCACGGGGAGTGCCGCGCGGGCGAATGCGACCGTGGTGATCGACGGTGCCGTGATCGCCGAGGTGGGTCCCGCGGACGCGGTGGCGACGACCCCTCGGGACGCGGTGTACGACCTGCGGGGGACGACCCTGGTGCCCGGCCTCATCGACTGTCATGTGCACCTGCGGTCCAACGCGGGCACCCGGCCGCACGACGTGCACCTGTGGAACATGCTGACCTCGGTGGAGGAACAGACCCTCCATGCCGCGGCCAATGCCCGTGAGGCGCTGCGGTCCGGTTTCACCACGGTCCGTGACACCGCCGGCTCGCTGCCCGAGGTGGCGGTCAAGCACGTGATCGACGAGTACGTCCTCGACGGGGCGCGGGTCGTCGCCTCGGGTCTCGTGGGCATGACCGCGGGGCACGGCGACATGTTCTGTCCGGCGACGCTCGACGAGAAGCGGATGTGGGCGCCGGCGGACGGGGTCGACGAGTGCCGCAAGCGGGTCAGGCAGTACGCCCGGATGGGCGTGGACCTGATCAAGATCTGCACGAGCGGCGGCACGCTGTCCCTCGGTGACAAGACCGAGTGGCGCAACTACACGGACGCCGAGATCGACGCGATCGTCGACGAGGCGCACGCCCTGGACCTGCGGGTGGCGGCCCACGCGCACACCCGGGGCGGGATCACGGCGGCGCTGAGCGCCGGGGTCGACACGCTGGAGCACGGCTCCGACCTGGACGACGACCTCATCGAGCTGATGCTCGAACAGGGCACCTTCCTGTGCCCGACCCTTTCGATCAGCGAGTTCATGACGGAACACGGGCCCGGGCGCGGCCTGGCCGCCGAGCAGTTGGACAAGGCGGAGCGGCTCCGCGAGCGCCGGCTGGCGTCCGTGCGCAGGGCTTATCGGGCCGGCGTACGGATCATCTCGGGCAGCGACTCCTCCAACACGATGCGCTTCGGGAACCACGCCCGCGAACTGGAGCTGCTGCACGAGCAGATCGGGATGACACCGGCGGAGGTCCTGGTCGCGGCGACCTCGGCGGCCGCGGACGCCCTCGGTCTCGGTGCCAGGACGGGGACGGTCGCCCCGGGCATGTGGGCGGACCTGCTGCTGGTGGACGGTGATCCGCTCGCCGATCTGAGCGTGCTCGCCGACCGGCGGCGGCTGCGCGCGGTGTTCCGCGAGGGCCGGGCGGTGGACCCGGGCACGGAGGAGTCCGTCCCCGACGCCCTGGCCGCGCGCCGCCGTCCCTCCGACCCGGCCCGTCCGGCGCCCCGGGCGTCGGCGGCGGCCGCCGCGATATAGGGGAGAGACCCAGTGCTGCGTTATCTGTCGATCCGTGTGGTCCGCTCGCTCGCGGTGGTCCTCTGCCTCAGCGCCATCGTGTTCGCCCTGGCGCATCTCGTCCCCGGTGACCCGGCGGCCCTGATCGCCGGCGAGAACTCGACTCCCCAGCTGCGTGCCGAGATCACCCGGCAACTGGGACTCGACCAGCCCGTGTGGTCGCAGTACCTCAGCTGGATCGGGCACGCCGTCCGGGGCGATCTGGGCTCGTCCCTGCTGGACGGGCAGAGCGTCGCCGCACAGGTCGCCGCGCGCCTCCCGGTGAGCCTGGAACTCGCCGTCTACGCCGCGGTGATCGCGGTCCTGTGGGGCATTCCGGCGGGGATCTGGTCGGCCATGCACCAGGGGCGCGTCAAGGACCGGGTGGTCAACAGCGCTGCCTTCATGGGGCTGGCCGTCCCGCCGTTCGTGGTCGGCACGGTCATGGTCCTCCTCGTCAGCACGCTGGCACCGGCCTGGCCGCTGTTCTCGTTCGTGCCGTTCTCCCAGGACCCGCTCCTCAACCTCCAGGTGCTGCTGCTCCCCGCGGTGGCCCTGGGCATCCCGTTCGGCGCGACGCTCTGCCGCTACATGCGCACCGCCGTCCTCGACGTCGAGGGCCAGGACTTCATGCGGACGGCGGCGGCGAAGGGCGCGGGACGGCGACGGCTGATGCTGCGGCACGCGCTGCGCAACGCGCTGGTGCCGGTGGTCACCGCCGGCGGCCTCCAGCTCGGGGTGCTGGTCGGCGGCACCGTCATCGTCGAGCAGGTCTTCGCCCTGCCCGGGCTCGGCTCACTGATCGTCAACTCCATCACCCAGCACGACTTCACGGTCATCCAGGGCGCGATCCTCGCCCTGGGCGCCTCCTACGTGCTGATCAACCTGGTGACCGACCTGGTCTACCCCCTCATCGACCCTCGCATCCGGACGACTGGAGGCCGCCGTGACGGTTGAATCCACCGCGCCCGCCGTCACCGTGACCGCGGCGCCGCGACGACGGCTCCGCCTCGGCTGGAACCCGACGCTGACCACGGGTGTCTGCATCCTCGGCGCGATCGTGGTGCTGGCCCTGCTCATCGCCGGATTCGGCCGCTATTCGGCGGAGGACGTCGGCGACTCGCTGCTCACCGGTCCGTCGGCGAGCCACTGGCTGGGCACCGACAACCTCGGCCGTGACCTGTTCACCAGGACCTTCGTCGCGGCCCGGCAGTCCCTCCTGGTGGCCTTCGGGGCGACCACGCTCGCCGCGCTGATCGGCGTGCCGATCGGGCTCGTCGCCGGCTACAACGCCCGGCGTCTTGACGCGGTGCTGATGGCGGCGATGGACACCGCGATGTCCATCCCCTCGGTGCTGCTCGCGCTGGTGCTGGTGTCGGTCTTCACCCCGGGCATGTGGGTCCTGATCACCGGCATGGGCCTGATCTTCGTGCCGTACTTCGCCCGGATCGTGCGTGCTCCGGCGCTCACCGTGCGCGAGCGCGACTTCGTCTCGGCGGCCCGCGTCGCCGGGGTCCGCACCCCGGTGATCATCGGCCGCCATGTGCTGCCGAACGTGCTGTCCTCCGCGCTCGTCCAGTACGCGAACACGGCGGCGACCTGCGTCCTGGTCGAGGCGTCCCTGAGCTACCTGGGCCTCGGCATCCAGCCGCCGACACCGAGCTGGGGCCGGATGATCTTCGAAGGGCAGCGCTACATGAAGGACGACCCGCTGCTGGTGATCGTCCCCGGCATCACGCTGGCCGTCGCCACCGCCGCCTTCGGCCTGATCTCCGACGGCCTGCAGGAACAGCTGAACCCGCGCGGCAAGCGCCGTACCACCTGATCGGACGTCGGTCCACGTCACTTCACCCTCACGTTCTTGAGAAACAGGCGGTCACCATGACGAACCATGTACACACGCGCAGAACCGCGCTGGCGCTCGGCGGGAGCACGCTGGCCGGCCTGCTGCTGGCGGGCTGCGGCGGCACGGCCACGGCCGGCAAGGTCTCGGGCAAGCCGGTCAGCGGCGGATCCCTCCTCGTGGGCCTCGACGGGGAGCCCACCGTCGGCTTCGACCCGCATGTGGCCCAGGCCTACTTCGACCAGCAGATCGTCGCGCAGTTCTACGAGGGCCTGTTGAGCCTGGACAGCAAGGGCAAGGTGCAGCCCGGCCTCGCCAAGAGCTACCAGCAGGTGAACCCCACGACCTACCGTTTCACGCTCCGCGACGGGGTGACCTTCCACGACGGCAGCAAGCTGACCACCGATGACGTGATCTTCAGCCTGAAGCGGCTGATGGATCCCGCGATCAAGTCGCCGTACACCCAGCAGTACAAGATCAAGACGGTGACCGCGGTGGACAGCAGCACGGTGGAGGTGAAGCTCAGCGCCCCCCAGCCGTCCCTGTACAACTTCCTGGCCCGCCCGTGGAGCGGCGCCGTCATGAGCCGGAAGTGGACGACGTCGCGCACCGGCAACCAGCTCAAGCAGTCGGAGAACGGCACCGGCCCCTTCGCCCTGAAGAAGTGGACGAAGGGCGTCTCCATCCAGCTCTCCGGATACCGCGGCTACTGGGAGAAGCCGAAGCCGTACCTCGACTCGGTCACCTACCGGCTCATCCCCGACGAGACCTCCCGGGTCGCCTCGCTGCGCTCGAACTCGGTCCAGCTGCTGTCCTTCCGCGACCTGCGCATGGTCGAGGACGTCAAGAGCACGAACGGCGTCACCGAGGCCAACGGGCCCCTCGTCTCCAGTGTCTGGCTCAACATGAACACCCTGAGCGGGCCGCTCGCCGACAAGCGGGTGCGGCAGGCGTTCAACCTCGCCATCGACCGCAACACCCTGATCAAGACCCTGGGCAGCGGCTCCGCCACCTTCGGCTACGTCATCCCGCCCCAGGACCCGTACGGCACCACCCCCACGGCCTCCGACCCGATGTACCAGCAGAACCAGTCCAAGGCCAAGGACCTGCTCAGGGCGGCGGGGCAGAGCAAGGTCAGCATCGAACTGCTCGCCCCCAGCGACCCGGCCTACGGCCCCGACATCTCCGCCATGGAGCTGATGAAGGCACAGCTGTCGAAGGTCGGCATCACCCTCAACCTGAAGCTCGTGCCGTTCGCGAGCATCGTGCCGCACGTGCTGGCCGGCGACTACGGCGACATGGTGATGATGACCAGTGTGCTCAACGCCGACCCGAGCCAGTACCTCGACCTGTGGTTCGCCAAGGGCAGCCCGGGGACCAAGGTCAAGGACCAGCACCTGTGGGACCTGATGGCCGCCGCGAAGGCCGAGGAGAACAACGCCAAGCGGGTGACGCTGTACCACCGGCTCGCCCAGTACATCGCCGACGAGGCCTACCTGCTGGTGCCCTACGCCAAGGCGGTGCGGGGCGAGGCGTGGAGCGACCGGCTGCACGGCTACCAGCCGGATGCCACGGCGACCCGCCTCAACCTGAAGAACGCGTGGCTGGTGCCGTGAAAGCCGACACCCTGACTCCCCCTCGGGCCGGTACCGAGGCCGACGACACGGGCCCGGTCCTCGATGTCTCGGGACTGCACATCGGATTCGGCGGCTCGGACGTGGTCTCCGGTGTGGACCTCCGCGTCGAACAGGGCGAAGTGGTCGGCCTGATCGGCGAGAGCGGCTGCGGCAAGTCCAGCGTGGCGCTCGCAGCCATGGGGCTGCTGGGCTCCGGTGCCTCCGTCCGGGCCGACCGGCTGACGGCCTGCGGCACGGATCTGCTGGGCAGCGGCCCCGCCGAGTTGGAGAGCCTGCGCGGCGACCGGGTGGCCATGGTCTTCCAGGAGCCCATGACCTCCCTCAACCCGTGCATGCGGGTCGGCGCGCAGGTCGCCGAGGTGCTGCGGATCCACGGCAAGGCAGGCCGGCGGGAGGCCCGGGAACGGGCGGTGGAACTGCTGCGCCTCGTGGAGATCCCCTCGCCCGAGCGCCGGGCCCGGCAGTTCCCGCACGAACTGTCCGGCGGCATGCGGCAGCGCGTCGTCATCGCCATCGCGATGGCCGGCAACCCGCGGCTGCTGCTGGCCGACGAACCGACGACCGCGCTGGACGTCACCGTGCAGGCCGAGATCCTGCGCCTGCTGCGCTCGCTCCAGGAGGAGCACGGCATGGGGATGCTGCTCATCTCGCACGACCTCGGTGTCATCACCGCCATGTGCAGTCGCGTGCAGGTGATGTACGCCGGTCAGGCGGTCGAGTCCGGCACCGTCGACCAGGTGCTGAACGCGCCCCGGCACCCCTACACGCGTGCGCTGCTCGCGGCGGTACCGCGGACGAGGGACGGCGACCGTACCCCGCTGACCGCGATCCGCGGCCAGCTCACCGACGACGCCCGCCGGGTGCCCGGCTGCCGCTTCGCGGCGCGCTGCCCGAGTGCCGCCGACGCCTGCACCGCCCCGCAGCCGCTGCGGCCCGTCGGTGACGGGTGGGTGTCGCGCTGCTGGCGCGACGTGGAGGACGCCCCGACGGCGGCCGGAGGAAACGATGAGTGAAGCGCAGCCGGACCGGACCGTGGGCGAGCCGCTGCTCGAACTCTCCGGTATCGGGCACGAGTTCGGCGGCCGCCCGGGCCGTTCCGGTGTCCGGGCGGTCGACGACATCTCGCTCACCCTGAACCCCGGCGAGACGGTCGGCCTGGTCGGCGAGTCGGGCTGCGGCAAGAGCACGCTGGGCCGGATCGCGACCCGGTTGTACCGGCCCACTCGCGGCGCGGTGCGCTTCGAGGGCAGGGACATGACGCACCAGCCGAGGAGTGCCGACCTGAGGGCCTTCCGGCGTGCGGTGCAGATGGTGTTCCAGGATCCCAACGGCTCGCTCAACCCGCGGCTGCCGGTCGGCTCCAGCATCGAGGAACCGCTGCGCGCCCGGGGCGTACCGCGCGCCGACCGGCGTACCCGCCTGGCGCAGGTGCTGGAGGAGGTCGGCCTCGACGCGGCGGCAGCCGGCCGCTACCCGCACGAGTTCTCCGGCGGCCAGCGCCAACGGCTGGCACTGGCCCGCGCGTTGGCCCCGCGGCCGTCCGTCATCGTCCTGGACGAGCCGACGTCGGCACTCGACGTCTCCATCCAGGCGCAGATCCTCAACCTCCTCCAGGAGATCCAACAGCGCGACCGCATCGCCTACCTGTTCATCTCGCACAACCTCGGTGTGGTCCGCCATCTCAGCGAACGGGTCGCCGTGATGTACCTCGGGTCGATCGTCGAGATCGCCCCGTCGCGGGAGCTGTTCGAGGCTCCGCAGCACCCTTACTCCATGGCGCTGCTCTCCTCCGTCCTGGAGCCGGGCGCCGACGCCGAGCCGGGCGAACGGATCGTCCTCAAGGGCGAACTGCCCTCGCCCGCGGACGTGCCTGCCGGCTGTCCCTTCTCCTCCCGCTGCTGGCTGGCCGACGACCGCTGTCGCAGCGAACGCCCCGCACTCACCGAACAGGCGCCGGGCCATCTGACTGCGTGCCACAAACCAGGGAGTCACTGATGACGGACACGCTGCGCCGCGGCTACGTATCGAGCCGTTTCGGTCAGCTGCACTATGTCGAATGCGGCACGGGCGAACCGGTGCTGATGCTCCATCAGACGCCTCGTTCCTGGACCGAGTACCTGGAGGTACTGCCACGGGTCGGGGCCGTGCACCGGGCCATCGCCATGGACACCCTGGGCTTCGGATCCTCCGCGAAACCCGACGGGCCCCACACGATCGAGCGGTGGGCCGACGCGGCCGACGCGTTGATCGAGGAACTCGGCCTGGAGCGCTTCCATCTCGTCGGCCACCACACCGGCGGGGTGATCGCGGTGGAGCTCGCCGCGCGTCACCAGAAGCGGGTCGCGAGTCTGTTCCTGTCCGCCACCCCCTTCATCGACGAGGAGAAACGACGTACGGCGGACCAGCGCAAACCGGTCGACCACGTCGTCCCGAAGCCCGACGGCTCGCACCTGCTGGAGCTGTGGAACCACCGACGCGCCTTCTACCAGGACGGCGAGGAGGCCGCCCTCAACCGGTTCATGATCGACGCGTTGACCGTGCTGGACCGGGTGGAGGAGGGACACGTGGCGGTACGGGGCTCGATGATGGACCGGCGCCTGCCCCTCGTCACCGCCCGTACCCTCGCCGTCTGCGCCTCCGGCGACCACTACTCGATGCCGGGGCTGGAGAGGTTCGCGGAGGCGATCGGCTGCGAGACACGGGTCATCCCCGGGGGGCATGTCCCGGTGCCGGAGCAGCTCCCCGAGGAGTTCTCCCGGCACGTCATCGAATGGGTGGCGGCGGAATGACCACCGTCAGCGATGTCCGGGCGGCCGACGAGCGGCCCAACTCGGTGCTCGGCAAGGTGAGTCTCATCCTGTCCGCCTTCGGGGACGACGACTTCTCGCTCGGCCTGGCCGAGCTGACATCCCGTACCGGCATCGCCAAGGCCACCGTCCACCGGCTCTGCCGGGAACTCGTCGCCACCGACTTCCTGGAACGAGACGGCTGCAACTACCGCCTGGGCGTGCGGCTTTACACGATGGGCCTGCGCTCACCCCACCAGCGCACCCTGCGTGAGGCGGCCAGGCCCGTCATCGAGAACCTCGCCCAGAGCCTCGACAACGCCGTCATCCTGGCGATACCGCACGACTCCGGGCTGCTGTGCGTCGAGAGCCTCGGCACCCACCGCAACCGGGCCCGCTCCACCGCCGGCGGCCGGCGTCTGCAGTTGCACA
This sequence comes from Streptomyces sp. NPDC031497, assembly GCF_055580905.1. Taxonomy (NCBI): domain Bacteria; kingdom Bacillati; phylum Actinomycetota; class Actinomycetes; order Kitasatosporales; family Streptomycetaceae; genus Streptomyces; species Streptomyces sp. NPDC031497. The sequence goes on along the minus strand of NZ_JBVIKO010000015.1, from coordinate 175,211 downwards.
GCACCGCCGCGGGCAAGCTCACCCTCGCCCTGCTCCCCGAGCAGTACCCGCTCGCGCGGATCCTCCCCCTGACGGTCCGCTGCACCCCGCACACGCTCGGACCCGCCCAACTGCCCGGCGAACTCAGGCGTATCCGGGAGCAGGGCCACGCCGTCGAGGTTGAGGAGAAACGCCTCGGCTACCTCGCGGTCGCGGTGCCCGTACGCGGCGCCGGCGACGCCTACCTGGGCGCGCTGTCGGTCATCGCCCCCACGGCGGACAGCAGGATCTCCCGGCTGCTCCCGGCCCTGACCCGGGCGTCGAGCATCATCACGGCGCGACTCGCCCGGTACGAGTCCCTCCTCGTTCCGCTGTGAGGGCGGCCACCGCACCGCCTGCGACCAGGGCCGCCACGAAGCCCGCGGGATTGTCGCGCATCATGTGGTGGCCCGCGTCGGGGACCTCGACGACCGGGATGCCGGCCGCCCGGACCGCGTGTTCGTCCTCGTACGGGCGGCTGCGGATGCCGAGCAGCATGACCCGGGGCTGCGGAAGACCGAAGAAGATCTCCGCCGTCCCTGGAGTGGTACCGGCCACCAGGCTCACCGCGCTGCGGTGCAGGATCGCCGGGTCCGCCACGCGCACCCGTGCCGCGTAGTCGGGCTCCAGCCCCGCCAGTACGGTACGGAATCCATGGCTGACGAAGTCCTCCTCCCGATGGGCCGCGATGGCCGCGCTGTACAGCCCGCCGCCGGCCCGCAGGTTGGGCTCGGCCACGACGACCCGCGAGGCCAGCTCCGGGCGCGCCGCGGCGAGGACGATCGCGATGCTCCCGCCCATCGAGTGCCCGATGAGGACGGCGTCCCTGATCCCGCAGTGGTCCAGGACGGCGGCGACCGTCTCGGCATGGGCCTCCAGCGTGCCCGGGAACGTCTGCGGACGGTCGCTGAACCCGTGCCCGAGGAGGTCGACGACCACCGCCCGCCGGCCGTGGAGGCCGGGATGCGTGACGGTCCCGGCGAAGTCGGCGGAGCCGGCGCACCCCAGCCCGTGGATGTACACCTGTGCGGGGCCCTCGCCCGGGATGTCGATCCAGCGCAGGTGACCGCCGGCCGTGGGGATGTAGGTGGATCGCATCAGTGCTCCTCAGCAGGTGTCGGGCAGCGGGAAGCCGGCGGGTTCGCCGGTGCCGTCCTCATCGCCACAGACGTCTGTCGTCCGGCACCCCGGCGAGGCGGTCGGCCGGGGCGTGGGTCTCCCGGGGTTCCCGCAACGGCACGACGCCGACGCACCGGCCGTCCCGGTCCAGCAGCCGTCCCATGTGCTTGACCGTGCGCAGCACCACCGAGCGGTCGTCGATCACGAGGCGGGGCAGCCGCCGCGACAGGTGTGCCTCGAAGGTGTGCACGTCGGCCAGCGCGCGCAGCCACACGTCGATCACCAGGTTGTGCGGGCCCGCGGTGATCGCGCACGACCGGACCTCCCGTACACCGGACAGCACGCGGCTGGTCTCCTCCAGGTACTGGGCGGGGACGGACGCGAAGTACACCGCGGACAGCGGCCAGCCCGACAGCGGCCTGGCCAGGTCGCAGCGCAGGCTCACCCGCGAGACCAGCAGCGACTGGAGCCTGCGGCGCACCGTGGTGAGACCGACGCCGGTGGCGGTCGCCAGGGCGCGGATCGACATCCGGCCGTCGGAGCTGAGCAGTTCCAGGATCTGCGCGTCCAGGGCGTCCCAGGGCGCGCTGGTCCCCGTGCCCGCATCGGGCGGAACGTCCGACGCGTGGCTGGCCTCGATACGGGCGCACTGTGCCGCGTCCAGGCTGCGCAGCCGCCAGCGGCTCCCCTCGGTCGGGACACCGGTGGAGACGTGCGTACGCGTCGCCCGTACGCCTGGTGTCTGCTGGAAGAGCCGGGTGGTGAGGTGCGCCAGTTCGTCGAGATCCCTGGTCTGTACGGCGGTCACGACATCGCGTCCGCCGGCCGTGATCTTGACGTTGGCCACGGCGTGCTCGGCGGCGAGCGCGCGCGCCACGTCCTCCGCGACGCCCGGCTCGGTGTCGACCTCGACGATGCCCGTCACCACGATCCGGAAGTCGGACAGCCGCGGATAGGCGGTCACCCAGGCCAGGCCGGCCTCCTCCAGCCGCTGCCAACGCCGGGCGACCGTCACTGGATTGACGCCGAGCACGTCCCCCACCAGGGTCCACGGGGCCCGAGGGTGTATCTGCAGCGCGTGCACGACACCGCGGTCGAGTTCATCGAGGTCCGACGCAGCGAAATCCTGCGCCTCCTGGGACGGCGTATTCCTGCGTGCCCGACTGGAATCACGACCGGAAGCTGCACCGCAGCGCGGCGTTCTCTCGTCCATTGCAGACTCCCTTTCGCCTGTTCCTGACACCGAGGTGCCCGATACCGGGGTTCCTGATACCGAGGAGTGATTCGGCCCCACCATGACGGATGCCATGACGCAAGAGAGCTTGAGGACCGCGCTGCGAGTCGAGAACGCCCGCCTCATCGACGGTACCGGTGCCCTCCCGCTGGACGACGCCGTCATCGTCTCGGACGCGGACGGCACCCTCGCCTACGCCGGCCCGGCCGCAGGTGCCCCGCCGCTGCCCGGCGACACCGCCGCGGTCCGGATCATCGACGCGGGCGGCCGGACGGTTCTCCCCGGGTTCTTCGACTGCCACACCCATCTCGCGTACGCGCAGGGCTCGCCGCCCGGGCGGCGTGGCGAACTCGACCCGGTGCTGGTCACCTACGACACCGCGACCCGGCTCCGGCAGACCCTGGACGCCGGCATCACCACCGCCCGTGACCTGGGCGGACTGTCCACCGGTTTCCGTACCGCCGTCGAGACCGGCCGGATCGTCGGTCCCCGGCTGCACACCGCCGTCCGGATCATCAGCCACACCGGCGGACATGCCGACTTCCGGCTGCCGGACGGCACCGACCTCAGCGGCGGTGAGATGGCCGAACTGGCCGACACCGTGGACGAGTCCCGGCTCGCGGTACGCACGATGCTGCGCGCGGGCGCCGACGTGATCAAGATCTGCGCCACCGGCGGCATGGCCAGCCCCTACGACCAGCCCGAGGACGAGGGGCTGCTCGAAGAGGAGATCCGGGCCGTGGTGGACGAGTGCCGGCGGCACGGCGGCAAGCCGGTCGCCGCCCACGCCCAGGGCACCGCGGGCATCCTCAACGCCATCCACGGCGGCGTCACCAGCATCGAGCACGGCTACGGCCTGGACGAGCAGGCGCTGGACCTGGCGGGCGAGCGGGGGACCTTCCTGGTGCCGACCCTGTCCACGGTGTTCGCGGGGATCGACAAGGACATGATGCCCGCGCACCACTACCAGAAGAAGGTCCGCTGGTCGGGCATCACCAAGGAGAACATCGCCCGCGCCATCGAGCGGGGCGCCCGCATCGCGCTCGGCACCGACGCGGCCGTCTGCCCGCACGGCCAGAACCTGCTGGAGCTCAGCTATCTCGTGGAGCTGGGCATGGACCCCATGGCCGCCATCGTCGCCGGCACCCGCACCTCCGCCGAACTCCTGGGCCTCTCTGACCGGCTGGGCACGCTGGCCGCCGGCAGGACCGCCGATCTGGTCCTGTGCGAGGGCGACCCGCTCACGGACATCGGGGTGCTCGGCGATCCCGGGAACATCGTGTGCGTCGTCCAGGACGGCGTCGTACGCAAGGATCTTCTGCCGCCCACCGGACGCCGCTGACGTCCTCATGTGCCGGCCTTCCCGCTCCGGGCGGCGCAACGGAGGGCCGGCAGGACCGCGGCACCGACGGTCTCGATCAGTTCGGTGGGCGCGTCGTAGGAGCCGACGTGCTGCAGGAAGACATCGGTCACTCCCGACGCGCGCAGTGTGCGGAGCCGTTGCGTGATCTGTGCGGCCGTTCCGAACAGGCAGAACTCCTGGGCGAACCGGACGGCCGCGTCGTCGCTGATCCAGGCCGAACAGATCCTGACGGCCGCGTCCCAGTCCTCGGCGTGCACGAGGTCCGGGTAGACGCCTTCCACCGTCGCCGGGACGTCCACGTCGATCCCCGCGAGGGCGAGGAAGGGCGCGCCGCCGTTCTGCGCGATCGAGGCGCAGATCGGCTTGATCTGCCGGGCCTCGGCCGCGATGTCGTCGGTCACCGCGCAGAACGCGGAAACGGTCACCGGCAGTGCCTCGGCGTTCCGGCCGACCGCCTCGGCGCCTTCCCGCACCCGGGCGGTGGCGGCGGTCAGGGTCCGCGGTGAGACACCGCTGAGCAGGATGACACCGTCGGCGATCTCACCGGCCAGGCGCAGGTTCCGCGGCCCGCTCGCGGCCAGACGGATCGGCACCGAGGGCTGGGGATCGCGCAGCCGGGAGCGGGCCCTGCCGTCGAAGTCCCACTCGTGCCCGTCCAGCAGCGCGCGCAGCATGCCCAGTCCCTCGCGCAGTTGTGCCGCGTTGGTCTGCCGCAGGCCGACGGGCGCCACGGAGCTGTTGCCCACGCCGAGGCCGAGGGTGAACCTGCCGGGCGCGAGTTCGGCCACGCTGCGGGCGGCCGAGGCGACGACGGACGGGTGCCGGGTCGCCACGTTGGTGACGGCGGTGCCGAGGCCGATCCGCTCGGTGCCCAGGGCGGCGGCGGTCAGCGTCGTGAACACGTCCCGCCACAGCAGCTGCGAGTCGGGGAACCACACCTGGTCGAACGCGAGTTCCTCGGCCCGCCGTACGGTTCGGGCCACCCGGTCCGCCCGGTCGCACGGAGGGACGCGCACCCCGATCCGCAGCGGGCCCTTGTCCGTGCTCACCGGTACGTCTGGAAGAACGCTCATGGACAGCACCCTAGGAAGGACCCGGCTGCCGCCGAACGTCCGCGGTCCGTTGAGCGATCCGCTTCCATCGGTACGTGAACGGGGCCCCGTTCACGCGAGGATGATCCGGAGTTCCGCCCGTCATGCCCTCAGGCCCGATCGACACCCGTCGTCATGCGTCCCCGTAGGCCTCCCCGCCCAGTTCGAAGCCGGCCGTTCCCGCCGTCGCGTCGGCCAGCCACGCACGGAAGGCGTCCACCTCGGCGTCCGGCAGCCCGATCTCGATGGTGACCGCCTCGCCGTAACGGACGTCGCGGACCTCACGGCCGGTGGCGCGCAGGTCGTTCTGGACCTTGCCGGCCCGCTGGTGGTCGACGGTCACCGTGGCCAGCCGGAAGCGGCGGCGGGTGATCGCGCCGAGGGTGTCGAGGGCCTCGCCGACCGCGCCGCCGTACGCGCGGATGAGTCCGCCGGCGCCGAGCTTGACCCCGCCGTAGTAGCGGGTGACGACGGCGACGACGTACCGCATGTCGCGGCGCAGCAGCATCTGGAGCATGGGGACGCCTGCGGTGCCGCCCGGTTCGCCGTCGTCGCTCGCCTTCTGCGTGGAGGCGTCGGCGCCGATGACGTAGGCCCAGCAGTTGTGGGTGGCGTCGGCGTGCTCCTTGCGGACGCGCGCGACGAAGTCCTGGGCCTCCTGCTCGGTGGCCGCCGGGGCGAGGGCGCACAGGAAGCGGGAGCGGTTGACCTCGGTCTCGTGGGTGCCGGCGCGGGCGACTGTGCGGTACTCGTCCTGCATCCGCCCACCCTATGCGGACGCCTGTCAGTCCTTCTCCCCGCGCGGCACCGTCACCCCCGTCAGCAGTGCCGTCCCCGGGCCAAGCGCCGCCCATCGCGTCCCGTGCCAGGCCAGGACGGCGATCGCCGACGTCGGGAACTTCCTCCGCACCTGCTCCAGGGTGTCGTCCAGGCCGTCCCCCGCCAGTTCCAGGACCAGTTCCTCCAGTCCCGGGTTGTGCCCGACCAGCAGCAGCGTCTCCACCTCGGCCGGGGCCTCGCGCACCACCTCCAGGAGGTCGGGCACGCCGGCCGCGTACACCCGGTGATCGTGGCGCACCGGCGGTGGTGTGCCCCACTGGGCGGAGGCCAGGTCCCAGGTCTGCCGGGCGCGTACCGCGGTGGAGCAGACCGCGAGGTCGGGCAGGCAGTCGGACGCGGCCAGGGCGCGGCCGGCGGCGGGCGCGTCCCGGCGGCCGCGGGCCGCGAGCGGGCGCAGCCGGTCGGGGACGCCCTCGGGCCAGGCCGACTTGGCGTGCCGCAGGACGACCAGGCGGCGCAGTGGTCCCACGCCCGCGCGGGCGGTCACGCGGCGCTCCCGAGGTCGCGGGTGAGGTCGAGGGCGAGCAGCCGGTCGGCGTAGGCGCAGGTCTCGAAGCGGGCGCCGTCGGGGATTTCGGGCTGGTTCTCCATCCAGCGCAGGACGCCCAGCACCCCGGGCACGTCGAGGTCGCCTTCCCAGGCGTCCCGCAGCCGTCCCCGCACCTTCTCGGGCACCGGCCGCGAGGGGCTGCGCGCCCAGCGGGCCACGGCCTGCCGCAGTCGCCCGAGCCGCCGCCCTGCCGCGTCGAGGGCGCCGGCACCGAGGTGGACGGCCGTACCGCGCGGGGCGTCGAGAAGGGCGAGCCGGAGTGCGGCGGGGTCGGCGAGCCCGTTGAGGACGCCGGCGTCGGGGCCGCCGGCCGGGGCTACGGCGACGGTCAGCCCGGAGCCGGGCACGGTCATGCCCTCCGCCACCACGTGGACGACCTGGGCCTCGCCCAGTCCCGAGGAGAGGTCGCGGCCGTCCTCGAAGGGACGGATGCCGAGGGTGGTGGCGGCGGCGTGCAGCTCGGCCTGGTGGTGGTCGGCGGTGAGCAGGGGCAGGACCGGGGTGCCGCCGATCTCCAGGGCGCGCAGGAGCAGGTCGGTGGTGAGCAGGACCCGCAGCGCCGTCAGGTCGTACCCGGAGGCATGGGCCTCGATGCGGGTCAGGGCACGGCGGGCGGGGGCGGCGGGGACGGTCTCACCGGTCTTGGCGTCGAGGATGCGCAGCACGGGCTGAGCGTAGGCGGGTGAGAGGCCGTACGCAGGCACCTTGCGCCGATTCCGGTCACCGTGGCGGGACATGCGGGACATGGGACACCTTCCGCCGCGACGACCGTCCCGACGGGATCGCGCGGGCCACCCCTCCTGCCCAAGCGCACCGCTCGCACCTGCCTCGGGGCACCGCTCGCACCACTCACCCCCTCCGGACGTGCTGTGATGGGCTTCACCGTAAACATGAGGCCCCCCTCGAGTACGCTGGGCAGCGCCGAACATGAGGACCCCCTCAGGATGTCCCCCACAGCTCGGCACCGGCTGATCCGGAATCTCCGGATCGCACAAGACATGACAGCGCCCGCCACGTCGGCGGAATCGCAGCACCTCACAAGGAATTGACTATGAACACGTGGATCAGGCGCGTCTCGATCGCCATTGCTTCTACCGCAGTGGCGGGCGGAGTCCTCCTCGGAGCCGGCGGCTCGGCGTCGGCGGCGACGGCCTCGGGACCCGCGGAGCACACGCGCTTCTCCGTCGCCGTCCTCGCCACCGGCGGCGACCGTGACGGCCAGCGCGAGGACGGATACGAGAGCGGCCACCACGGGGAACAGGACGACGGCTGGGACGCCCCCCGCGGCTGGTCCAGGAACGACGACCGGCACGACCACCGCTCGCAGGAAGAGCGCTGGGACGGCCGCCACCTGTACGTCTGGGACGGGCACCGTTGGCAGGAGACGACGACGCGGCACGGGGTCAGCGTCAGTGTCGACCGCTGGTACCTGGACCAGGTCGCCTGGTATCTGCACCAGAGCTGATGCGACCGCAGACCGTCACGGTCGGTGTGACGAGCCGCGACGACGTGGCCGGGGGTCACGTCGTCGCGGCTCGTCGAACCGACCGCGCGCCGGGCCGGCATCGGGTCCGGTCCGATGAAATCGCTTCCTGGCCGAACGGGGCCGAGACGCAGGAACCGCGTGGACCGCTCTCGTTTTCAGGCGCTTCCGGTCGCACCGGCGATGCCACCACGTCCCGCGCCTCGGAGCACCCGGGCGGCGATCGTGGCGCCGGGCGAGCGGGATGCGGGAGTGAGGGACAGTGAGATCGGTCAGAACCGTGGCGTACGAGCTGCCCGTGCAGTTCGTCGTGTCACACGATCTGTCGGTGCCGATGTATGCGGAACTGCGGTACGAAGCGGACGACCCCTACGCCGTCCGCGCCGTCTTCCACCCCCCGGGCGAGGGCCGGACGGTCGAGTGGTTCTTCAGTCGCGACATGCTGACTCAGGCCCTGAGCGAGCACACCGGGCACGGAGACGTGCTCATGTGGCCGGCCGCCGACCCGGGACTCGACGTGGTGTTCGTCGCCCTGCGCTCACCCGCGGGATCGGCCCTGCTCGAGTTCCCCGCGCAGGGCGTGGATTCCTTCCTGCACGAGACGTGGTCCGTGGTGCCGCCGGGGACCGAATCCAGCCGGCTCGACCTGGACGCGGAGCTGGCACAGTTGCTGGCGGGAAACTGAACGCCTCCCCCGGACGGCGACGCCCCAGCGATCGCGAGTGAGCCCGGTGCCGACTGCGGCACCGGGCTCGCCGTGTGTCCCGTCGCCCGGGGACCTCACCTGCCGGGGCTCATGCCTCCTCGTCGCACTCGTGGCACTCCGCTTCGGGGCACTCGAGAGTGGTGAGGGTCTGGTCGACCTGCTGGGGTGTCAGCGGGGGCTCCGGCAGCTCGTGGGCACACTGGGCGCGGAAGGCGTCGAGGAGCAGGTACAGGTGGCGGCGCCAGGCGTTGGGGGCGACGGCACGTGTGGCCTGGATGATCCCGGCCTGGGACCAGATCACGAAAGCGAGGTCTTCCGGGGTGACGTCGTCACGGAGGACGCCCTGCTCCTGGGCGTTGCGGAAGATCTGAGCGGCCCGCTCTCCCGCGCGCTCGAACATTCCCCTGGCGAGCGCGTGGAGCGGCAGCCGGGCCGAGACCAGGTCGTTGAAGGCGTGGTCGCAGGCCTGCAGTTCGCAGAGCTTTTCCAGGTAGTGGCAGAACCCTTCCCAGGCGTCGTCCATGGCCGCGGCCTCTTCGGCCGCGGTCAGCAGTTCCGTGAACTTCGCGGTGAAAAGCTCTTCGACCAGGTCGAGCCTGCGGGGGAAGTGCCGGTAGAGCGTCCCGATCGCGACGCCCGCCTCGCGGGCGACACCCTCCAGGGACGCGTCCAGCCCCTGCTCGGCGAAGGCCTTGCGGGCGGCGGCCACGATCGCGTCCCTGTTGCGCTGCGCGTCGCGGCGCAGCGGCTTGGCCGACACCGGGGGCGCGGACAGGACATGCTGGTGGCTCATGCATCCAGGCTAACATGAGGGACCCCTCGAATTCGGGATGTGACCCTGCTCACGACACGAACGCCGAGGCCCGCCCGACGGCCTCAGGGCGGTCTAGTAGTGCTGCGACCGGAAAGGTTCACCGGGTTCGGCCGTGTCCTAGGATCCTCTGGCTATGGGGGGATCTTTTCGTGACCGGTGGCGCCTGACTCGTGCCGTTGCTGTGGCGCTGGCCGCACTGGCCGTGATCGTGTTACTGGGCGTCGTGCTCCTGGTTCTTCCCGGGCTGATAGTCGACCACGACCTCGCAGGTGGCCACCTCGCTGCAGCGGACCGGTTGAACGCGGTGAACACCGTGCGCACCACGCTTCTGCAGACGGTTGGCGGTGCGGTCGTGCTGTTCGGCGCCTATGCCACGTGGCGGCAGCTGCGCGTCAGCCAGGACGGGCTGAACGCAACCCGAGAGGGGAACATCACCGATCGCTTCAGCCGGGCCGTGGATCAGCTCGGCAGTGACAAGCTGGACGTGCGGATCGGAGGCATCTACGCACTGTGGCGGATTGCGGATCATTCCGACCGCGACCGCGAGGCGGTCGTCTCCATCATGGCGGCGTATCTGCGGACACACCTTCCCTGGCCGCCGCAGGAACCCGCAGTCCCGGCGGCGGACGTGTCCATTAACTCGGTGCCCCCGTTGGAGACCCGCGCCGCGGACGCTCAGACGGCGCTGACCTGTCTCGGGGTCCTGTACCAGGAACGCCGTCCGGAGTGGCTCAACGTCAGCCTGACCGATCTGCGCCGAGCCGACTGTGACGGATTGTGGCTGCACGGAGTCAACTTCGACGGCGCATGCATGGAAGCGGCGAGCGTCTACCAGGTCGACCTGAGCAAGGCGTCACTGATCGCCGCCAACCTGCGGCATGCCGAACTCGGCACCTCCATTCTCCACCGGGTCCGCTGTCTGCAAGCCGATCTGCGCGGCGCACGCCTGGTCAAAGCCGACTTGAGGTCGGCGGACTTCTCCCGTGCGGACCTGCGGGAGGCGAAACTGCGCAAGGCCCGAGCCCAGGGCGCCGTGTTCGCCGGCGCGGACCTGCGGTTGGCCGACCTCCGGGGCTGCGACCTCACCGACGCAGACCTGCGAGAGGCGAGGATGGAAGGCGCGCTGGCGAGCGACCTTACGATCTGGCCGACCGGCTTCGACGCTCAAACAGCCGGCGTCGTTGTCACCGCGGACCCTGGCATCGAACCGGACAATCTGCTTCCGGCTGCCGCGCTCACGAGGCGAGTCCCGCTGCTGCAATCGGAGCCGATGCATGGTCCGTCAGCGTCGGCGAATTGAGCGACAAGGCAGCGCAGTCGATGGGCCGTCCGCCCCAGCGGATGCCCTTCTCGCTGCGGATGCGGGCGCGTTCCCTGCGCTGGGCGGCGAGCACGTCGGGGTGACGGGCATTGGCGTTGCGCCAGTGCAGGTAGCGGTGCAGGGCCTGGGTCTGCGCGGGATGGCTGCGGTGGTTCGAGTGGGCCAGGGTGAACTGCCGCAGCGGGCCGAAGTGCGCCTCTATCGGGTTGGCCCAGGAGGCGTAGGTCGGGGTGAAGCACAGTTCGACCTTGTTCTTCTTCGCCCAGCGGCGGATGTCCGCGCCGGTGTGGGCGGAGAGGTTGTCCAGAACGATATGGATCGGAGCGCCGTCGGGTCGGGCGGCACGGATCGACCAGCGGGTAAAAGGCTGGCCGAGCTTGGTGGGGCGGGTGGTGGCCCTCTGGACAACGAAGTCCTCGTCGTGAGGCTTGAGCAGGCGAGGACGGCCTCCCGTCCATCGAGGGTCCAGACAGGCCGGACCGATCTCGTTGAACCGGTGGATCACCTCGCGCACCGTGTCCTTTCGTCGGCCTGGACCAGCTGGGCGACCACCGGGACGCGGTTTCCGCCGGCGGACGCCAGCAGCACCATCGCCCGGCGATAGCGCACCGAGCTGGTACTGCCCCGGCGCACGATCTGCTGCAGCTTCTGCCCTTCCTGGTCGGTCAACCTGCGCAGGAGGACAGGCTCGGCCACCACACCCCCAACGGTCGGACGCACGTCACCGCACATCCAACCGCCACCCCGGCGAACCTTCCCGGTCAGACAGGTCCTAGCTCCCTTTCGGTGTCGCCGGCACGCGCAGCCACGCGAGGACCGCGGCGGCCAGGTAGGCGAGCGCTCCGATGGCCATGCTGGTGCGCAGCCCGGTGTTGTAGTCGGTGGCCGTGGCGAGCAGGCTGCCGCCGAGCGCGACGCTGGTGGCGCTGCCGATCTGGCGGGTGGTGTTGAACAGGGCGGAGGCGGCGCCCGAGTACGCCGAAGGCGCGGCCCCCATCACGGTGGCGGTCGAACCGGTGAGGGCGAAGGAGGTACCGAATCCCGCGGCCATCATCGGGGCCACCAGCAGCGGGTAGGCGGGGTCGGCCCCCGCCGCGGCCCAGCCGGCCAGCCCCAGGGCCGCCAGGAGCATGCCGGAGACCACCAGTGGACGATCGCCGGTGCGGCGGCTCAGCCGCCCGGACAGGACGGAGGCGAACATGGTCATCGCCACCGCCGGGAACAGCGCCAGCCCGGTGCCGAGGGCACTGAAGCCGCGCTGGTGCTGGAACTCCAGGCTGGCGGTGAACACCATGCCGTAGAAGCCGAAGTTGAACAGCAGGCCGATGGCGGCTCCACCGCTCATCGCACGAGAGCGCAGCAGGCTCGGCGGAAGGACGGGAGAGCGGGCCAGCCGCTCGCGCACCGCGAACGCCGCGGCGGCCAGCACGGCCAGGCCCACCCCGGCGAGAACAGCCGGATCGGACCAGCCCCGCCGGCCGGCCTCGTTGAGCGCGGCGGTCAGCAGCGCCACCGTCGCCACCACCGCGCACTGCGCCGGCCAGTCCAGGGCCCGGGCGGCGCGCCGGGGCGAGCGTGCCACATGCCGCAGCGTCAGCAGCAGGCAGGCCACGCCGACGGGCAGGTTGATGAGGAACACCCAGCGCCAGCCCATGGTGGAGACGAGCAGCCCGCCCAGCAGCGGGCCGGCGGCGGCCGCGATGCCCGCCATCGAACCCCACAGTCCGAAGGCCCGCGAGCGTGCGGCCGGCGCCTGGTAGGCCTGCTGGAGCAGGGCCAGGGAACCGGGCACGATCAGGGCCGCACCGAGCCCCTCCACCAGCCGGGCCGCGACCAGGAAGGGGGCGGTCGGCGCGAGCGCGCACGCGGCCGAGGACAGAGTGAACACCGCCACGCCCGAGCAGAAGACCCGACGGTTGCCCAGCCGGTCGCCCAGCGCGCCACCGGTCAGCAGGAACCCGGCGAAGACGAGGGTGTAGCCATCGGTGATCCACTGGATGCCGGTGAGCGAGGCCGACAGTTGCCGGCCGATCACCGGCACGGCGACGTTGATGGCCGTCACATCCAGGATCACCATGAAATACCCGGCGCACACCGCCAGCAGCGGCGCCCAGGAACGTCGCCCGGCCTCCGGGGCCGACTCGGCGGACGACATCGGCTCACCACCGCCGGCCGACTCCGTGAACGCCACGGCCCCAACTCCGTCCCATCCGCCGAGACACGACACCAAAAGCCACAATAAGTGACATATGTGCGGGTCTGCGTGATCACCCGGCGGCAGCTCCTGCACCCACGACCCCTGCCCGATCGGAACGGGTCCCCTTCGCGTATGACGTGACGTCACCGCCCCTTGGCGGACTCTGGAAGCAGTGCGGGCACGGTCCCGATGATCACGTGGGTGCCGGATCCGCCGGCCATCGAGCGAGTCCGCGCCCGACCCCGCACCACTCCTCCCCCGGCCGCGCCCGAGAGGAATCGCCGGAGGCGGCTCACGGTTGTCGCCGACAACAGTCTTCGTATCAACCTCAAGGAGCCCGGGCATGTACGGCGACGCAGACACGGTCCGCAAGATCCTCACCGAGCTGGGCGACACGTGGGCGGTCGTCGGCCTGTCCACGAACCAGCAGCGCCCGGCTTACGGCGTGGCCGCCGTCCTCCAGCGCTTCGGCAAGCGCGTCGTGCCGGTACACCCGAAGGCGGAGACGGTCCACGGCGAGGTGGGGTACCCCTCGCTCGACGCGATCCCCTTCGCAGTCGACGTGGTCGACGTGTTCGTCAACAGCGACCTCGCCGGCGCCGTGGCCGACGAGGCGGTCTCCATCGGTGCCAAGGCCGTCTGGTTCCAGCTCGGCGTGATCGACGAAGCCGCGTACGACCGCACCCGCGCCGCCGGCCTCGACATGGTCATGGACCACTGCCCCGCCATCGAGATCCCCCGGCTCGGCTGACCGACCCCGCGCCCCGGGTCGCGGACGAGGCGGCGCACGAGCGGGGGCGGACCGCCGGTCCGGTCCATGGCCATGACCGCTCGGCATGGCCATGGACCGCCGCCCAAGGCCATCAAAATTCCCCCACTCGAACCAGGACTGTCTTACCTTCTTCTCACATTCCCCAACTGAATACGGACATTCTGTGACCCTCCCTGACCTGTGCAAAAGCTTTGGCCAAGACAGGAAAGATCGAGGGTCAAATTTTGGGCAACACTCTTCAGTCGGTGCGGCACGCGCCCTTAACTTGTGGCCTCTTGCTCGTTAAATCTGCGTTCAGAAACTGAGAGGCCACTTGACATGGTGAGTGTCGAGAAAGCCGCGACGGAGGACATGGCACCTTCGGGCGGTCTGAGGCGGGACGTCGGGCTGATCGGCCTGATGTGGGCCTCTGTGGGGTCGATCATCGGCTCCGGCTGGCTGTACGGCGCGCACGACGCGGTCATGCAGGCCGGTCCCTCGGCGATCATCTCGTGGGTGATCGGCGCGGTCGCGATCGTGCTGCTGGCTCTGGTCCACGCCGAGCTCGGCGGGATGTTCCCGGTGGCGGGCGGTACGGCCCGCTACCCCCACTACGCGTTCGGCGGCCTGGCCGGCATGTCGTTCGGCTGGTTCTCCTGGCTCCAGGCCGCGACCGTGGCGCCCATCGAGGTCGAGGCCATGATCGGCTACGCCGGCCACTGGAAGTGGGCCCAGCACTTCCAGCACGCCGACAAGACCCTGACGGCCAGCGGTCTGCTGGTGGCGATCGTCCTCATGGCGCTCTTCGTCGGCGTCAACTTCTTCGGCGTCCGGGTGCTGGCGCACACCAACAGCGCCGCGACCTGGTGGAAGATCGCCGTGCCCCTGGCCGCGATCTTCATCGTCGCCCTCAGCAACTTCCACCCGGCCAACTTCCACTCGGAGGGCTTCGCCCCCTTCGGCGCCAAGGGTGTGCTCGCCGCGATCAGCACCAGCGGCATCATCTTCGCGCTGCTCGGCTTCGAGCAGGCCATCCAGCTGGCGGGTGAGAGCCGCAACCCGAAGCGGGACCTGCCACGCGCCACGCTCGGCTCGGTCGCGATCGGTGCCGTCATCTACGTCCTGCTCCAGGTGGTGTTCATCGCCGCGCTTCCGCACGCGTCCTTCGCCCACGGCTGGGGTGGCTTGCACTACAAGGGCGACAGCGGCCCGTGGGCCGGCCTCGCCACCGTGGTGGGCCTCGGCTGGCTGGCCGTGGTCCTCTATCTGGACGCGATCGTCTCCCCCGGCGGCACCGGCCTGATCTACACCACCGCCACCTCACGGGTCTCCTACGGTCTGGCGAAGAACGGTTACGCGCCGAAGATCTTCACGAAGACCGACGCGCGCGGTGTGCCGTGGTTCGGCCTCGTCATGTCCTTCGTGACCGGCGTGATCTGCTTCCTGCCGTTCCCCAGCTGGCACCAGTTGGTCAGCTTCATCACCTCCGCGAGCGTGCTGATGTACGCGGGCGCTCCGCTGGCGTACGGCGTCTTCGCGGACAAGCTGCCGGGTCATGAGCGCCCGTACCGGCTGCCCGCCGGCAAGCTGGTCTCGCCCGTGGCGTTCGTGGTGGCCAACCTGATCATCTACTGGGCCGGCTGGGGCACCCTGTGGCGGCTCGGCCTGGCGATCGTGCTCGGCTATCTGCTGCTCGGCGGCTACGCCTGGTACGCCCACGGCAAGAACCTGCCGGACGCGCCCCGGCTGGACTTCAAGGCCGCCCAGTGGCTGCCCGTCTACCTCGTGGGCATGGGCCTGATCTCCTGGCAGGGCGGCTTCGGCGGCCAGGGGAACATCCCGCTGTGGTGGGACATCGCGGTCATCGCCGTCTTCTCGGTGGTCATCTACTACTGGGCCAAGGCGACTTCGTCCACGACGGCGGACATCGAGCGCAGCATCGACGAGGTCGTGGTCACCGACGCCCCGGCGCACTGACCCGTCCTCCTCACCCGCGTCCCGTCAGCCACGGCGGCACTGCCGTGGCTGACGGGACACCGTCATAATGCGGGGGTGACTCACCCCTCCCCCCACAGCAACTCCCCCTCGGAAGAACGCCGTACGGTCGTCGTCGTGGGCGCCGGGCCCGCCGGGCTGACCGTCGGAAACATCCTGCGGGCCGCCGACGTCGACTGCGTGGTCCTGGAGACCGAGAGCAGACAGTTCATCGAAACCCGGCCACGGGCCGGGGTCATCGAGGAATGGGCGGTCCGCGGCCTGCGGCAACGCGGTCTCGCCGACACCCTGCTGGCACGGGCGCAGGTGCACAGCGAGTGCGAGTTCCGGTTCGGCGGCGAACGCTTCCGGTTCGACTACAGCGAGTTGACCGGCCGTCACCACTATGTCTATCCGCAGCCGTTGTTGGTGACGGACCTGGTGCGGGAGTACGCAGACGTTCGCGACGGGGACATCAGGTTCGGGGTGCGGGACGTCGCGCTGCACGACCTGGAGACGGACCGGCCCGCCGTGTCGTACGTCGACCCCGGGACCGGCGAACGGCACGTCCTGCGCTGCGAGTTCGTCGCGGGCTGCGACGGGGCGCGCGGGGTGACCCGGGACGCGGTACCGGACGGGCGGCTGCGGATCTCCCGGCAGGACTACGGCATCGGCTGGCTGGCGCTGCTCGCCGAGGCGCCGCCGTCCTCGGACTGTGTGCTGTTCGGCGTCCACCCGAACGGTTTCGCCGGGCACATGGCGCGCAGCCCCGAGGTCACCCGCTACTACCTGCAGTGCCCGCCGGGCGACGATCCGGAGAACTGGTCGCACGAGCGGGTCTGGGCCGAACTGCGCGAACGGCTCGACGCGGCCGGGGCGCCGCCGCTCAACGAGGGGCGACTGGTCGAGAAGCGCGTGCTGGACATGCACAACTACGTGGTCGAACCCATGGTGTTCGGCCGCCTCTTCCTGGCCGGCGACGCGGGGCACCTGACCGCGCCGATCGCCGCGAAGGGCATGAACCTCGCCCTGCACGACGCCTTCCTGCTGGGCGACGCGATCGCCGCGCACGTCACCAAGGGCGACGACGCCGGCCTGGACGGCTACTCCCACGCCTGTCTGCGCCGGGTCTGGGACTACCAGGAGTTCTCTGCTTTCCTGTCCGGCATCTACCACGGCACCGCGTCCGGCGACCCGTTCCTCGCGGGCACCACGCTGGCCCGGCTGCGCAGACTGTTCACCTCACGCGCGGCGGCAACGGCCTTCGCCGAGCAGTACCTCGGCTCGGCCGCCGCCTTCTGAAGGCTACGCGGGGACGGCCGCCGGCTGTCCCGCGCGGGTCGCGAAGAGTGCCGTACCGGCCAGGCCGAGCAGGACGACCGCAAGGGCCATGGCCAGCTGGATTCCGGCCGGCGGCGTGGCGCCCGCGGCCATCAGCGCGGTGGCGGCGGCCGGGCCGAGCACCGAACCCAGCTGCCGGACGGTGTTGTTGACCCCGGAGGCCGCTCCGGCCAGGGGTGCGGGGACGTGCCGCATCGCCTCGGTGGAGAGCGGTGCGATCATGCAGCCGGTGCCGAGCCCCATGAACATCAGCGGCACGGTGAAGACCGACACCGGCGGCGACCAGCGACCCGGACGAGGTGCTCGCCCTGCTGGAGAAGCTCAGTCCCCCGCTTCGGCAGGAGCTCCGGCAGAGGCTTCGGCGGCGGTCTCGGCGAGCCGGTGGTCGGCCACCTTCAGCGCCTCGTCGACCAGCCGGCGCAGATGACCGTGGCGCAGCGAGTACACCACCCGGCGCCCCTCCTTGCGGGTACCCACCAGGCCCGCGAGCCGGAGCCGGGCCAGATGCTGGCTGACGGCGGGCCGCGCGGCACCGCAGACCTCGGTGAGCGTGGTGACGTCGGCCTCCCCCGCCGTCAGGGCGTGCAGCAGGGTCAGCCGGGTGCGGTCGCCGAGCAGGGCGAGGAGTTCGGCGGCGAGCGCGAACTGCTCCTCGCCCGGGCTGCGCGGATGCGCATGCTGCGCAGGTGATAGGTGCATGCGTGCGCTCATACGCACATAATGGCCTCGGGGGCGTCGCATGTCCACGTCCCGCGCACCGGAGAGGGGAGCCGCATGAGCGACCGGCACCACCACGAGCACGCACCCGCGGACGACCGGCACCACCCCGAGCAGGCGCACATCCACGACCGGCACGCCCACGACCAGGACACCCACGACCGGCACGCCCACGACCAGCACCCTCATGAGCACGCCCACGACCAGGACACCCACGACCGACACCACCCCGAACAGGGACACGCCCACGATCAGGACGTCCACGACCGGCACCCTCACGAGCACGTCCACGCGCACGCCCACGGCCCGCATGGCGAGCGCGGTCACGGCCACTCCCACTCCCACCCGTCGCCGGGGGGCCTCCGCCACCGCCTCGGGCACCTCCTCACCCCCCACTCCCACGAGACGGCCGACAAGCTCGACTCCGCCCTGGAGGCCTCGGCGCGCGGGATGCGGGCGCTCTGGGTCTCGCTGGCCGTGCTAGGGGTGACGGCGCTGGTGCAGGCGGTCGTCGTGGTCCTGTCCGGCTCCGTCGCCCTGCTCGGCGACACCGTGCACAACGCCGCCGACGCGCTCACCGCCGTACCGCTCGGCATCGCCTTCGTACTCGGGCGCCGCGCGGCGAACCGCCGCTTCACCTACGGCTACGGGCGGGCCGAGGATCTCGCGGGGATCGCGATCGTGCTGACGATCACCGCGTCGGCCGCCTTCGCCGCCTGGACCGCCGTCGAACGGCTGCTGGACCCGCGGCCGGTCACGCACCTCCCGGCGGTCGCGGTGGCCGCGCTGGTCGGGTTCGCCGGGAACGAGTGGGTGGCGCGGTACCGGATCCGGGTGGGCCGGAAGATCGGCTCGGCGGCGCTGGTGGCCGACGGCCTGCACGCCCGTACCGACGGATTCGCCTCGCTGGCCGTGCTGTTGGGGGCCGGTGGCGCGGCGCTGGGCTGGCGGCTCGCCGACCCGCTGGTGGGGTTGGCGATCACCGCGGCGATCGCGCTGGTGCTGCGGGACGCGGCCAGGGAGGTGTTCCGGCGGGTGATGGACGCCGTGGACCCGGAGCTGGTGGACCGGGCCGAGCGGGCGCTGTGCGAGGTGCCGGGGGTGCGGGCGGTGGGTGAGCTGCGGCTGCGGTGGATCGGGCACCGGCTGCGGGCCGAGGTCGCGGTCGTGGTCGACGGCGAGGCGACCGTACGGCAGGCGCACGCGGTCGCGGTGGCGGCGGAACACGCCCTGCTGCACGCCGTACCCCGTCTGACGGCGGCCCTGGTGCACGCCGATCCGGCGCCCGCACCCGGCGAGCAGGACCCGCACCTGGCGCTGGCCCACCACGCGACACCCTAGGTGTGCTGTCCCGGGACAGCACACCTAGACCCCCAGGCCCTCCAGCACGACCGCTCCCGGCAGCTGGGCGAACGCCTTGCCGGGGACCAGGAGTTTGCCGCGCCGGCGGCCGCTGCCGACCAGGACGTAGGGCAGGTCGACGACGGCCGAGTCCACCAACAGGGCCCAGTCGTGCGGGAGTCCGATCGGGGTGATGCCGCCGTACTCCATGCCGGTCTCCCCGGTCGCGGTATCCATCGAGGCGAACGAAGCTTTGCGGGCCCCGAGTTGACGTCGTACGACACCGTTGACGTCCACCTTGGTGGTGGACAGGACCAGACAGGCGGCCAGCGTCGTCTCGCCGCCTCGCTTGCCCGCCACCACCACGCAGTTGGCCGACTGCTCCGTCAGGTCGCGGCCGTAGTGCTCGACGAAGACGGCGGTGTCCGCCCACTGCGGGTCGGTCTCGACGTAAATGATCTGCTCGGCGGGGACCGCGCCGCTCCAGTGCCGTACGGCGTCGGCGACCGGGGCGGTCAGCTCGTCGAGGCAGTCGGGGGCGGGGACGGCGGTGTCGAAGTCTCCGATGGGTGCGCGCATGTCCGCACGCTAACAGCCCGGCCGCGGGCGGTTCAGGGCACGGGCGGGACGGAGACCGTCATGACCATCTCCATCGGCACGTCCCCGGTGTTGCCGTACACATGCGCCGTGTTCGCCTCGAAGGAGGCACTGGCGCCCGTCGGCACGCGGTACTCGGCCCCGTCGACGGTGAGGGTCAGTTCACCGGCGGTGACATGGACGATCTCCACGGTACCGGTCGGATGGGGTTCCGACGGGCTGCTCTCGCCCGGCATCAGACGCCAGTCCCACATCTCCAGCGGGCCGGGCGCCTCGGTGCCGGCGAGGAGGCGGTTGTAGCTGCCGGCCTCGGTGTGCCACAGCCGTACGGCCTTGTCGACGGGGACGATCTGGACCTTGGGGCCCTGCTCGTAGTCGAGCAGTGTGGTGATGCTGATGCCGAGCGCGTCGCCGATCTTGACGACCGTGCCGATGCTCGGGTTGGTGCGGGCCTGCTCGATCTGGATGAGCATGCCGCGGCTGACCGCGGCCCGGGCCGCGAGCACGTCGAGGGTGAAGCCGCGCACCGCGCGCCAGTGCTTGACGTTGCGGGCCAGGGACTGGGTCAGCAGGTCGAGGTCCGACACGTTCCGTCCATCGTCGAGAGCATCACGGTCCAATATTCTGAATGACAGAGTTCAACTGCGTGAACTACGGTGGGCTGTACCTGATCGTTCACCGAACTGTACTGCGAGGCGGGCCGTGACAGCATTCTTCGCCCTGACCACCAGTCTCCTGTGGGGACTGGCCGACTTCGGCGGCGGACTGCTCACGCGGCGCGCCCCGGCGCTCACCGTGGTCGTCGTCTCGCAGGGCATCGCGGCGGCGGTCCTCGGCGTGATCGTGGCCGCCACCGGTGGCTGGAGCGAGGCCGGGCCCCGGCTCTGGTTCGCGTTTGCCGCGGGCCTGGTCGGACCGGTCGCGCTGTTCTCCTTCTACAAGGCCCTCGCCCTGGGCCCGATGGGTGTGGTCTCCCCGCTGGCGACGCTGAGCGTCGCCGTGCCGGTCGGTGTCGGCCTGATACTCGGCGAGCGCCCGGGGCTGCTCCAGTTCGTGGGGATCGCGATCGCCGTCACCGGGGTGGTCCTGGCGGGCGGTCCGCAGCTGCGCGGCGCGCCCGTCCAGCGCCGGACGATCCTGCTCACCCTCGTCTCGGCGGTCGGCTTCGGCACCGTGTTCGCCCTGATCACGGAGGCGTCCACCACTGTCACCGGCCTCTTCCTGGCCCTCTTCGTCCAGCGGCTGACCAGTGTCGTGACAGGCAGCGCGGCCCTGTGGCTGTCGGTGCGGCAGGGCGGGTCCGCGCTGCCGGAGGGCGGCTTCGACTGGTCCACGGTCCCGGCGCTGAGCTTCGTCGGTCTCGCCGACGTCGCCGCCAACGGCACGTACTCGGTCGCCGCCCAGCACGGCCCGGTCACCGTCGCCGCCGTGCTCGCCTCGCTCTACCCGGTGGTCACCGCGCTCGCCGCCCGCGGCTTCCTCAGCGAGCGCCTTCGGGCCGTCCAGGCGGCGGGAGCGGGACTGGCGCTGGTCGGGACGCTGCTGCTGGCCACCGGCTGAGTCAGTTCTCGCTCTCCAGCGCGGCGAGCCGCGCGACGCCCTCCTCGTCCAGCTCCGCCAGCGCGCGCAGCTGTTCCGGGGTCATGCCCTCCGGTATCGGCACCGGCGCGGGCGTGCGCAGCGGCGGCTGCCAGCCGGTCTCGGAGGTCCAGCGGCGCACCACCCGGGCGGGCGCGCCGGCCACCACGGCGTGGTCGGGCACCGTGCCCCGGACCACCGCGCCGGCGGCCACCACGACGTTCCGGCCGATCCGCGCGCCCGGCAGGATCACCGCGCCGGTGCCGATCCAGCAGCCCGAACCGATCTCCACGGGCTCCATGCGCGGCCACTGACGGCCGATGGGCTGGTGCGGGTCGTCGTAGGAGTGGTTGGTGGAGGTGACGTAGACGTACGGGCCGAAGTAGCAGTCGCTGCCGATGGTGACGGTGGTGTCGGCGATGACATGGCTGCCGCGGCCCAGGACCACGCCGTCGCCGATGCACAGGATCGGGTCCGGGCCGAGGTCGAGGTCGGGCATGAGGCCCGCGGTGAGGGTGACCTGTTCGCCGACGATGCAGTGGGAGCCGAGGTGGATCCACGGTTCGCCGAAGACCGTGCCCAGCGGGAAGGCGAGGCGGGTGGCCTCGCCGATCGCGCCGAAGCGGAAGCGGCCGGGGCGGTCGGCGGTGACGGAGCCCGTGCGCTGCACCCAGGCCCAGCCCGCGTGCACCGCGCGCTGGGCGAGGCGGCGACACCAGGACGAGAACGTGTTCTTGGGCTTCGGCACGGGGTCACGCTACGCGGAGGGGGCCGTCGGCAAGAGGGTGGGCTGCTGTGATCTTCGCCCCAGGCGGTGAGCTAGGTTGCCGTGGACGTCGATGGCGATGGCGATGGCGATGGCGAGGGGAGACCGTGATGACGCAGAGGGCGCTGATCGTGGGGATCGGCGGGCGCGAGCCGAAGATCGAGGACGACGTGTTCGTGGCGCCGACCGCCTCGGTGATCGGGGACGTGACGCTGAAGGCCGGGGCGAGTGTCTGGTACGGCGCGGTGGTGCGGGGGGACGTCGAGAAGATCACGGTGGGGGCGCAGGCGAACGTGCAGGACAACGTGACGCTCCACGCCGACCCGGGGTTTCCGGTGAGCGTCGGCGAGCGGGTGTCCATCGGGCACAACGCGGTGGTGCACGGGGCGACGGTCGGGGACGACTGCCTCATCGGGATGGGGGCGACGGTGCTGAACGGGGCCGTGATCGGGGCGGGGTCGCTGGTGGCCGCGCAGGCGTTGGTGCCGCAGGGGATGGTGGTGCCGGCGGGGTCGTTGGTCGCCGGGGTGCCGGCGAAGGTCAAGCGGAGTCTCTCGGAGGAAGAACTTCAGGGGGTGACCCTCAACGGGACCCTGTACGCGGAGTTGGCGAAGGCGCATCGCGGGGTGCACGAGTAGCCGGTGAGGCGGGCGCGGGTGCGTGGGGGCTGGTCGCGCCCACGCGGCGGAGCCGCACATGGACACAGCCCCGCGCCCCTTCACGTACGCCTACTCCCCGGCATCCACAAGCTCGGGTTCCTTCTCCTGCATCCTGCTCGCCCTGCGCTTGACGATCAGCATCGATCCCACGCCCACCAGCACCGCCAGCGCCAGGCCCACGTAAGAGAACCTCTTCAGCCAGTCCTCCGCGACGATGCCGACGTAGTAGACGACCGCCGTCGTGCCGCCCGCCCAGCAGATGCCGCCGAGCAGGTTCGCCGTCAGGAACTTCCAGTACGGCATGTGGAGGACGCCCGCCAGCGGGCCCGCGAAGATGCGGAGGAGGGCGATGAAGCGGCCGAAGAAGACCGCCCACATGCCCCACTTCTCGAAGGAGCGCTCGGCGGTGGCGACATGGCCCTCGCTGAAGTGTCTCGGGAACTTCCGGCCCAGCCAGGCCAGCAGCGGACGGCCGCCCTTACGGCCGATCGCGTAGCCGATGGAGTCTCCGATCACCGCGCCCGCGGTGGCACAGGCGCCGAGGACGAACGGGTTGATGCCCGAGTGCTGCGAGGAGAGCAGCGCGGCGGAGACCAGCACGATCTCGCCCGGCAGCGGGATGCCCAGGCTCTCCAGCCCGATGACCAGCGCCACCACTGCGTAGACGGCGACCGCCGGTACCGAGTCGAGCCATTCCTGGACGTGCACCGCCGGATCCTCCCCTGTCGCGTGCTGCGTACCCCTGGAAGGCTACCCGGTCGGCCGGGTACGGCCGTGCCCGCGGCACCGGCCCGCCCCCCGGCCTTCGGTTTTCGGACATCCGGGTGTCACACGGGGCGGGAAGGCTCCCCTGCGGTCCCGCACGCCCGCGGTCCCGCTCGCCTGCGGCTCCCCACCGCGGCCCGCCGTGGAAGGACAACGTCCCCGTGTCCTCACTGTCCTCGCCGTCGTCACTGTCCTCACCGTCGTCACTGTCGTCACCGTCCTCGCTCCGCTCCGACGCGCCCGTGCGTGCCCTGTCGACGCACTCGATGGCCGGCCGGCCGCTCCGGCTCGCCCTGTGTCTGTCCCCGCTGCTCATCGCGGCCATCTGGGGGCTGACCAACCAGTCCCTGCTGTACGAGGGGGTCGGCCGGCTCGCCCGCGCCGAACCCGCGTGGCTGCTGGCCGCGGGCGGTCTCACCTGCCTGACCTGGGTGGTGGCCGCCTGCATGCGGCAGGGCGCGGTGCCCGACCGGCTGCCGCCGGGGCTGCTGCTGGCCTCGCAGTTCGCCGCCGGCGCCGCCAACCACGCGCTGCCCGCAGGACTGGGCGCACACGCCGTCACCGTCCGCTTCCTCCGCACCCGGGGCGTCCCCCTGGAGCGGGCCACCTCCTCGATCGCGCTGTACTCGGTGGCCAAGTCGGGTGCGAAGACGGTCGTGCTGATCGTGTTCCTGCTGTCCTCGTCCGCCTGGCGGCGGCTGGGTGAGCTGATCCCGGACGGCGTGGTGCTGGTCCCGGTCGCCGCCGTCCTCACCCTGGTGACCATCGCGATGGCCGTCGTACGACCGCTGCGGCGGCCGATCACCGGACTGGTGCGGTGTGCGCTCACCGACGCCCGGACGGTGCACGCCCGGCCCTCCCGGGTGCTGGCCCTGTGGGGCGGCGCGACGGCGATGCCGCTGGTGCAGGCGAGCGTGCTGGCCTGCACCGGGGAGGCGCTCGGGCTCGGGCTGTCGTGGGGCACCGTGATCTTCGCGTACCTGGCGGCGGGCACCGCGGGGGGTGCCGTACCGGTACCCGGCGGGGTCGCGGTGGACGCGGCGCTGGTGATCACCCTGGCCGCGTTCGGCTCCCCGGTCGCGGTGGCCACCGCAACCGTGATCGGCTACCGGGTGCTGACCGACTGGGTGCCGCTGCTGCCGGGCGCCCTGGTGCTGTCGGCGATGATCCGCGCCAAGGTGCTCTGAGGGCTCAGTCGCGGCGGGCCACGATCCGGTAGGCGTTGGAGACCCGCAGCCGGTGCGAGAACGGCCGTACGGCGAAGCGGTCCGCGAGGGTGCCCGCGATCAGGGCCGGGATGCCGGCGAGGAGCAGGGCGGCGCGTGCCGTCTTCTGGAGTGCGCCCGGCGGGCGGGACAGCCAGGGGGCGTCCTCGCGCGGGGCGGTGTGGTCCAGGGCGAGCCAGACCGCGGCCAGCAGGTCGACGGGGTCGTGCGCCTCGGCGTGCTGCTCCGCGACCACCGTGAAGCCCAGCTCGGTGAGGCGGGCGCGGAGGTTGGCGACGGGGACGAAGTGCAGGTGCTGCGGCTGGAGCCAGGGCAGCCACCAGCGGCCGAGGAGACGGGCGTAGCGGCTCTCCGGGTCGGGGACCTCGATGAGGAGGTGGCCGCCGGGGCGTACCGCCTGGTGGGCGGCGCGGAGTTCGCTGTCGGGGTCGGTGCTGTGCTCCAGGTAGTGGAACATGCTGACCACGTCGTAGCCGGCGGCCAGCTCGGGGGCCAGCTCGGGGAAGGCGCCCCGGTAGGCGCGCTCCACGCGGCCCTCGCGGGCGGCCAGTTCGACGCCGTCGGTGAAGTCGAGGCCGTCGAAGGCGGTGCCGGGCAGCACCTCGCGGGCGGCCTCGCAGAAGTGGCCGTGTCCGGTGCCGACGTCGAGCCAGTTCTTGGGGGTGGCGTCGTGCGGGAGCATGGACTCGGCGCGGCCCCGGTACATCTTGGTGCGGCCGCCGAAGGTGCCGCTCATCTTCTGTTCGCCGAGGCCGTCGTAGAAGTCGCGGTAGTAGAACTCCAGGCCCGTCTCGTTCAGGCGCGGGTTCTGGAAGGTGTGCCCGCACGCCTGGCAGCGGTCCAGGAGGAAGCGGCCGGGCTTGTGCTGGAGCAGGTCGGTGGTGCGCAGCCGGGTGGTCAGCCGGTCCGAGCCGCACCAGGGGCAGGTGGTGCGGCGGGGTTCGAAGAAGCGGTCGACGCCGTCGGCCAGGTCCCGCTGGTAGGCGGAGCGCAGCGCCTCGATGTCACTCTGCTTGCTCATCGGGTCTCCTGAATCGCGAGTCGACTGCCAGGTCTTCCAGGTGGGTCGCGGCGACCGGTGCACCGCCCGCGGCGCGGAACGCGGTGCGGATCCGGGCCGCCGCGGTGCGCGGGCCGGGCTCGTACAGGACGGTGTCGAGGGCCTCGCCCAGCCGCTGGGCGGTGACCCGGCCGAATCTGACCCGGATGCCCGCGCCGGCGTCGACGACCTGCCCGGCGATCACCGGCTGGTCGTCCCGGATGGGGGCGACGACCAGCGGGACGCCGTGCCACAGGGCCTCGCACACGGTGTTGTGCCCGGCGTGGCAGACGACCGCGTCGACCCGTTCCAGGAGCGGGAGCTGGGGCAGCGAGGGCAGGATCAGGACGTCCTTGTCGTCGGTCGCGGGAGGCAGGGTGCCGCCCGGGTCGGCAACCAACGCCTGCACCCGGTGGGCGCGTTCACGTACGGCGGCCACGCACTCGGCCAGGAACCGCCCGCCGACGTCCGCGTTGGCGGTGCCGAGCGAGACGAGGACCCGTTCCCGGCTCGGGTCCAGCCACTCCCAGGGGAAGCCGTCGGCCACCGGCCGCTCCGCGATCGACGGTCCGACATGACGGACCGTCATCTGCTCAGTGGTTCCTGCCAGTTCGGGGGTGGTGAAGGCGAGCGTCAGATACGGCGAGAAGCGCGGGTCGGCCGTGCCCGCCGGGTCGCCGATGCGGTCCCGGAGCTCCGCGAGCCGGGCCCGGAGCCACTCGGCGACCTTGGGGATGCCGTCGTAGGCGCCGCCGAACTCGGCGGAGGTGGTCGCGGAGGTCGCCCAGGGCAGGCCGAGCCGCTCGGCCACCAGGGCGCCAGCGAAGGCCTGTTGGTCGGCGACCACGACATCGGGGCGGAAGTCGTCGACGGCCGCCCGGACGCCGGGCGCCATCGCCTCCGCGAGCGGCACCAGGAACCACTCCCACAGGAACTTCAGCGCCTCCGCGCCGCGCAGGTCCGCGGGCCGTTCGCCCTCGGCCGTGCCGGCGCACGGGAACACCCGTGCCCGGGGTCCCGCCAGCCGGCGCAGCAGCCCGGGGTCCGGGCAGACCCAGGCCACCCGGTGTCCGCGCGCGGTGAGTTGGGCGGCCACGCCGACGGCCGGGTTGATGTGCCCGACCAGGGGCGGCACGACGAAGAGGAAGCCGCTCACCGGACGCCGGCCGCCCGCGCCCCGCTGACCGAGTGGATCAGCTCCATGATGTGGCCGCCGACCGTGCCGGCCGCCTCGACCAGCACGGAGTGCTCGTGTCCGGGCAGCACCACCGACCGGAAGTCCGCCAGCAGGGCCTCCTTCAGCGGGACCACCTCCACCAGGTCCGAGTCACCGCCGTACACCCCGAGGACCGGACAGCGTACGGCGCTGATCTGGTCCTCGGTCAGGACCCGGCTGGCCGGGATGTCCCGGCCGAGGGAGGTCTCGCGGGCGAGCCGGGCCGCGCCCTTGGCCAGGCGGGCGGTGTTGTGGCCGCGGTTCGAGGTGATCCAGGCGATCGCGTCCGACTCGTTGTGGGCGAGCTCGGTGACTACCCGGTGCAGGATGCCGCCGAGCTTGTCCGCCCAGGCGGCGGTGGCGGGCTCGGACTCGATGAGAGTGAGGCTGGCGGCGCGTTCGGGGTGGCGGGCCGCGTAGCCGAAGGCGATGGTGCCGCCGTAGGAGTTGCCGACGAGGTGGACCGGGCCCGTGATCGACAACTGGTCGAGCAGGGCCTCCAGGTCGTCGATGTTGTGGTCGAGGGTGTAGCCGCCGGACGGCCGGCCGCTGCGGCCGTGGCCGCGCAGGTCGTACATGACCACGTCCAGGCCGGAGACGGCGAAGGCGGGCGCCACGGTGAAGTAGTAGCTGGCGAGGCTGTCGGTGAGCAGCCCGTGGACCAGGACCACGGTGGCGACCGGGGTACGGCCCTGACCCGGGCCCATTCTCTGTACATGCAGCCGGATGTCTCCGGTGTCGACGATCGCCATGACTCAGCCCGCCTCCGTGGCCTTCAGGCTCCACACGACGTACTCCACCAGCCGGCCGACGGTCAGCCCGATGATCTCGTCGAACTCCATCCCGGCCAGGAACTCGGCGAAGTTGACCCGCTTCCCGTACCGCTCCTCCAGGAGCCCGGCGAGGGTGACCAGGTCGATGCTCTCCAACTCCAGATCACGGTTGAAGGTGGTGCCCATGCCGATCTCGGCGTCGTCGTCGCCGTACTCCTCCAGGAGGGTGCGGAGCATCCGGGTGAGGTCGGCGAGCACCGCCTCCTCGTCGGCGCGGACTTCGGGCTGGGTCGGATTCATCGCGGGTCCTCCTCTGGGTCTGCGGCTGCCGGTCCGGTCGTCCAGGCCACGACGTAGTCGCGGTCCGGCAGTGCGGGGGGATTGCGGACCGGCGCGCAGTGCACCGGGTAGGCGCGTTCCAGCCGGCCCGAGACCAGCAGCCGGCTGCCGTCCGGGGCCGCCTCCAGGACGGCGAAGTCCCTCGGGCGGCCGTCGAATCCGGTGCCCTCCGCCTTGGCGACGGCTTCCTTGGCGGCCCAGAACCGGGTGAACCACAGCGCTGTGGAGCCGGTTCCGGAAAGTCCGTGCAGCAGGCGCAGTTCGTCCGCGCCGAGGGCGGCCGCCAGGGCGGCCGGGTCGCGTTCGGTGACCTCTTCGATGTCGATGCCCGGGCCGGGTCCGGGCCGGTGCGGTCGCACGATCGCCACGGCCGCCTCGGCCCGGTGAGCGAGCGAGACATCCAGCGCCGGCAGCGTGCGGCCGTGCACGCCGGTCACGTAGGGGCGGCCCAACTCGTCGTTGTGGACGCGGAGTTCGGCGGGAAAGACCGGTCCCTCACCGTGCTGCCAGAGCCACTGCCGAACCGCGTCCTTGGCGGCGATCCGGCCGAGCAGCCACTGTCTGCGGCCGCGCGGCGCGTGCTCCGCGTACTGCGAACGCTCCACTCCGCCGAGGGAGTTGCGCATGATCAGTTCACGGGAGGCGAGGTCCGGCCAGCGTTCGTGGACCAATGCCCAGCCGCCCGGCCGCTCCTCGGAGAGGGTGTTGCGGTCGGGGAAGCGCTCGACGGGCCGGGTCTGCGGGTCGTTGTCGAAGCGCCGGTCCTGCCAGCCCTCGATCCGGGCCCACACCCGGCCCTCGACAGTCAGCTCCACGTCCGCCTCCAGGACGGTGTCGGTGAGCGAGGTGATCCGCACCAGGCAGCCGACCTCGGTGCCGGGCGCGGGATGCGGGCCGTGGAAGCGGGTCTCCCGCATCCCCACCGGGAAGACGACGGTCCGCTCGGTGCGGGTGGCCATGATCCAGTAGCCGAGGATCTGGCCGACGTTGTCGAGGAGGGCGCCCGGGGCGGCAGGCGTGGTGATCACGCCGCGGACGTGCCGGTCGCCGATCGCGGTGAGTTCGGTGACGCCCTGGAACGCCGGGCCGTGGAACATCCAGCGCTCGGAGTAGAGCTGGGCGGCGGTGTGGTCGGGTGTGCGTTCGGGGGCCGGCGGTGGAGTGGGGGCGGCGGGCGGCGGCGCGTGGCCGGGGGCGAGTTCGACGACCGCGCGGGCGGTGGGCCCGAAGGCGACCGAGACGCGGCCGGGGCCCTCGGGGGTGACGGTGACCGGGACGTCGACGGGAGGCGTGGCGGTCAGCCAGCGGTCGAAACGGGCGCCGTGCACGGCCACCGCCCGCAGTCCGGTGGCTTCCTCGGCAGCGTCCATCATGTGCCGGACGATGGTGGTGGCCGGGACCACCGGCCAACGGTCCTCGATGTCCGGCCAGCCAGGGCGTTGCGGGTAGAAGCAGTGGTCGAGCAGGTGGGGCATGGTGTCCGGGGAGACCCGGACGGTGGCGGTGCGGGTCTCGGGGGCCGGTGGGGCAGGCAGGGCCGACGGGACCGGCGGAACCGGCGGGGCCGACGGAAGGGGCGAGACCGCGGGAACCGGCGGGGCCGGTGTCCGGATTGCGGTGAGGACGGCGACCGCCGTGTCCGCGGTGTCGCGCAGCAGCGCGCTGAGTTCGGCGGCGGCCGGGACGCGGACGGCCAGGTCGTCGAGCGGGGACACGCCGGTGGAAGCCTGCGTCCGCCCCAGCTCCGCGCGGAGCCGGTGCAGGACCGGGCCGTCCAGGGACACCAGGGCGCCGTCCAGGTCGAGCCGGACGGGCGGGCGGTGTCGTACCGGCGTACTCGCGCCGTTCGCTCGGGGCACGACGGCCGGGGCCACGGACGCGCCCGCCGTCCACAACGCCGTCGCCACGCGCCGGAGTTGGGCGAGGCCGGAGCGGTGCGGGGAGTTGGCGGCGACGGCCAGGTGGTCGCGGTCGCCGAGGATGTCGGCGATGAGGGAGGCGAGCTGGCCCGGGCCGGTCTGGACGAAGGTGCGGTGCCCGGCGGCGTACAGGGCCTCGACCAGCTGCCGGAACCGGACCGGCTCCAGCAGGTGCCGGACGAACAGCTCGCGTACCTCCGCCTCGGCCTGCGGGAAGGGGGCCGCGGTGGTGCCGGACCAGACCGGGACGGCCGGCCGGTGCAGCCGGAAGCGCTCGGCGGCCTCCTTGATGGGGGTCAGGTACGGCTCCAGCATCGGCGTGTGGAAACCGGACCGGAACGGCAGCACCTGGCACAGCACGCCGTCGGCACGGAAGGCGCGGACGAAGTCGGCCACGGCCCGGTCCGGACCGCAGACCATCGACTGGCCGGGCGCGTTGTCGTGGGAGAGGACGATCCCGGCGTCCGCCCAGTCGTCGTCCAGGGCGGCCAGGACCCGCTCCGCGGGGGCGCCGACGGCGGCGAAGGCGAGGCCCGGGACGGTGACCGCGTCGGGGTCGAACTCGGCCATGAACGCGTCCACCTGGTCGCCGGAGTAGAGACCGGCGGCGACCATCGCCGTCCACTCGCCGACGCTGTGCCCGGCGACCGCGTCCGGGACCACGCCCATCCGGCGCAGCGCGGTGTCCAGGAGCCGCCCCACGCCGACGACACCGAACCCATGACGGCCCACGTCACCGACCCTTACGTCCTGAGGGGCGGGGCCGCTGACGGTGGGGAGGCCGAAATGCGCGGCGATGTCGTCGACGCGGGGAGTGAACTCGCCTTCCAGACCGGGGAAGACGAAGGCCAGCTTGCCGGTGTCGAGGAGCGGGGCGGGCCGGAACCACACGTCGTTGCGGCCCTGCCAGGCCCGGCCCTTGCCGACCGCGCGGCGGGCCAGGGCGAGCCGTTTGGCGGTGGGGTCGACGATGCCCAGGCGGGCCGGACCGGCCTCCGGGTGGGTGCGGTCGGGGGCGAGACCGGCGACGAGGACGGCGGAGTCGTCGGCGGCGAGGGCGGCGGCGAGCTGTTCGGGGGTGCGGGCGGCGAGGAGGAGGATGCGCTCGGGCTCGGTGACCGAGGTGACGTGCGCGGCGTGCGGGGCGTGCTCGACGGCTGCGGCACGTTTTCCGGGTGCCTCCTCCAGCACCACGTGTGCGTTGATCCCGCCGAACCCGAAGGCGTTCACCCCGGCCCGGCGCACCGGCTGTTCGGGGGTGGTCTCCCAGGGCTCGGCCCGGTCCAGGGTGCGGAAGCGGGTGTCCGCGAGGGCCGGGTGCGGGTCGTCGCAGTGCAGGGTGGGCAGCAGGGTGGCGTGGTGCAGGGCGAGGGCGGCCTTGACCAGCCCCGCGACTCCGGCAGCCGGCATGGTGTGGCCGATCATCGACTTCACGGAACCCAGCACGGCCCGCTCGTCGCTGCCGCTCGGCCCGAACACCTCCGCGAGGGTGGTGAGTTCGGCCCCGTCGCCGGCCGGGGTCGCGGTGCCGTGCGCCTCCAGGAGCCCGACGGAGTGCGGGGCGGCGGGGTCGAGACCGGCGGCCCGCCAGGCCTGGCGTACGGCGTGGGCCTGGCCGCCGGGGTCGGGGTTGACGAGCCCGGCGGTACGGCCGTCGCTGGCCACGCCGGTGCCGCGGATCACGGCGTAGACGCGGTCGCCGTCGCGTTCGGCGTCGGCGAGGCGCTTTAGGACGACGACGCCGGTGCCCTCGCCGATGAGGATGCCGTCGGCCTCGCGGTGGAAGGGGCGGATGCGCTGGCTCGGGGAGAGCGCGCGCAGCTGGGAGAAGACGCTCCACAGGGTGATGTCGTGGCAGTGGTGCACTCCCCCGGCGAGCATCAGGTCGCAGCGCCCGGCGGCGAGTTCGGTGACCGCCTGGTCGACGGCTACCAGCGAGGAGGCGCAGGCCGCGTCCACGGTGTAGGCGGGGCCGCGCAGGTCGAGACGGTTGGCGATCCGGGAGGCGGCGAGGTTGGGGACCAGGCCGATCGCCGACTCGGGGCTGGCGGGCCCGAGCCGCTCGGTGAACGCCTCCCGCACCCGGGCCAGTTGGCCGGAGGTGAGGTCGGGCACCAACTCGCCCAGGGTGCGTATGAGTTGCCCCGCCGTCCGGACCCGCTGGTCGAGCCGGACCAGACCGGGTGTGAGATAGCCGCCCCGGCCCAGGACCACGCCGATCCGGTGCCGGTCGGGCAGCCGGCCCTCGCCGCCGGCGTCGGCGATCGCGGCGGCGGCCACGTCGAGGGCGATCAGCTGGTCGGGCTCGGTGCCGTCGACGGAGTTCGGCATGATGCCGTACCGGGTGACCTCGACCTCGGCGAGGCCGTCCACGAAGCCGCCGCGCCGGCAGTACACCTGGTCGGGGACGGCGGGACCGGCCGCCGAACCGGGCCGGTAGTAGTCCGCGTCCCAGCGCCCTTCGGGCACCTCGCCGATCGCGTCCACGCCGTCGCGCAGGTTTCTCCAGTACGCGTCGAGCCCCGCGGCACCGGGCAGCAGCACCGCCATGCCCACGATCGCGACCGGTGTCCGGCGGTCGTCGGTCATGTCACCAGCCCGACGCGGTGTAGACGACGGCCCGGACGGACTCCGCGCCCCAGGCCAGCTCGCGCAGCAGCGCGGCGGCGCCCTCGTCGGGGTCGATCAGCTTGATCCCGCGCCGGGCGTACTCGCGCCCCAGCTCCGGGCTGACCATGCCGGTGTGACCGCCGGTCGGCGCCCACGGCCCCCAGTGCACGGTCAGCGCCCGGTTGCCGGTGCGCTCCGCCCAGTCGGCGCCGAGGCTCTCCAGGGCGTCGTTGGCGGCGGCGTAGTCGGCCTGGCCCCGGTTGCCGAGGACGGCGG
Source organism: Streptomyces sp. NPDC031497 (assembly GCF_055580905.1). Taxonomy (NCBI): domain Bacteria; kingdom Bacillati; phylum Actinomycetota; class Actinomycetes; order Kitasatosporales; family Streptomycetaceae; genus Streptomyces; species Streptomyces sp. NPDC031497. The sequence continues at coordinate 142,588 of NZ_JBVIKO010000015.1, read as the reverse complement.
AGATGCTGCCGAACAGCACCGCGAAACCGGGCCCGTTGGGCAGCTCCTCGAGGGCGGCGAGCAGGGTGGTGGCGCCGTTCGTCTTCGTGCCGTAGACCCGCTGGAAGGACTCCGGGGTCTTCTCGGCGATCAGCCGGTCCTCGATCACGCCGGCGGCGAAGACGACCCCGTCCAGGCGGCCGTGGTCGGCGTGGATCTCCTTGACGGCCTGGAGTGCGGCGTCCCGGTCGCGGAAGTCCACGGCACGGTAGCGCGCCTCGCTGCCGAGCGCGGCGAGTTCGTCGAGGGTGGCGGTGATCTCCCGCTGGGCCAGGATCAGTTCGGCCTCGCGGTTGATCTCGGCGGGCTTCAGACCGCCCCGGGCGGCGAGGGCGGCGCGGAGTTCGGCGGGGGTGCGGGCGGCGGCGGTGTCCGAGGCCTCGGGACCGTTCGGCGCGGCGGTCCGGCCGAGCAGCTCGATCCGGCAGCGGCAGGCGGCGGCGAGGCCGGCCGCGAACTTCGCGGTGATGCCCCGGGCCCCGCCGACCAGCAGCACCACCGAGTCCCGGTCGAGGCCGAGGGCGGCGGCCTCGGCGGCCCCCTCCCCGGCTGGTCCGGCGCCGGTGCTGCCGAGCGGGCCCAGCGGCACCTCGGCCGGCTCAAGGCCCTGCCGGCCGGCGGCGGTGCGCAGGACGACGGGGGCCGGCTCCGGTGCGAACAGTTCGGCGAGCAGTGCTTCGGTGACGGCGGCCGGTGCGGTGTCCGCGAGGGTCACGACCCGGGCGACCGTGTCCGGGTACTCGCGGGCGACGGTACGGAACAGCCCGTGCAGTCCGGCCGAGCGGGCCGCGTCCTCTCCCTCGGCGGGCCGGGCGGCCAGCAGCCAGCGCGGGCCGCGCGCCAGGGCCGCCCGCAGCACGGGGAACGCGTCCGGCAGCACGGGCGTGTCACCGCCGGGCAGCGCGCCCAGGTAGAGCACGCCGTCCACGGTTCCGTCCGCCTCGCCGAGCCGGTGGTCCGGGCCGGCGGTCACGCACTCGGCGCCGTACGCGGAGAGCCGTTCCGCCAGCTGGGCGCCGTACGCGGAGTGCTGGTCCGCCGGCTGGGCGCCGTCTCCGAGGATCACGAACCGCCTGCCGGACAGCAGGGCGGCCGGGTCGGCCACCGCGTCCGGCTCCGCCAGTACGACGGGACGCATCTCGAACCGCTTCGGCGCCTCGCCCGGGGGGACCTCCTCGGCCGCGCCGGCCGCTGCCGCCGGTTCGGTCGCGGCGTCCGTCCGGTCGGTGATGCCGCCGGTGGCGGCCGTGGCCGTCTCCTCCTGCCGTTCGCCGCCGTCGACCCGCGCCTGCAGCCATCCGGTGACGGCCGCGGCCGTCCGCGCCTTGGCCAGTTCCTCCAGCTCGGCGTCGTCCAGGGTCTCCGCCCCGCCCGCGATACCGAGCCGCTTCGCCAGCTCACCGGCGATCTCGGCCCGTTTGATCGAGTCGATGCTCAGGTCCGCCTCCAGATCGAGGTCGGGCTCGATCATGTCTATGGGGTAGCCGGTGCGCTCGCTGATGATCTCCAGGACGACCCGCTCGACGTCGGTCTCCGCGGCCGCCGCCACGGCGGGCGCGGCCGGCCCGGCCGCCGGTTCCGGTTGGGGTACGACGATTTCGGGTGGCGCGAGTGCGAGAGCGGGTGCGAGTGCGGGCGCGAGCTGCTGCGGCGACACCGGCGCGGCGGGCACCGCCCCCGGTGCGGCCCCGAAGTAGGTGAGCAGGACGTCGCGCTGCGCGGCGATCATCTCCCGGCTGGTGCGCAGGAATTCGGAGATCAGCGCGTCCCGGTCGGCGGGGGCGCCGTGCGGCTGGTTCGTCGTCACAGTCGTCTCCACGACTCGTCGGGCCGGTGCGAGGGCACCGGGCAGGAGGTCTCCGGTGGCGGTGCGCACGAGCTGTCCGTCGACCGTCCAGCCGGGCCGCTTGGGCACCGGGGTGCGGACCGCGTCCACGGCGTCACGGCCGCGCAGCAGCCAGGCGGTGCGTACCGGTGCCCCGGCCACGGCCAGCCGTGCGAGTGCGTCGAGCCAGCCGCGCAGCCCGCTGTCGGCACGGGGTTCGCAGGCCACCGTGGTGTGCGGGCGGTCGCCGAGGATCTGCCCGACGAGCCGGGTGAGGACGGTGCCGGGGCCGGCCTCGACGAAGACTCGCGCCCCGGCCTCGTACATCGCCTCGATCTGGGCGGCGAAGGCGACGGGGGAGCCGATCTGGGCGGCGAGTTCGGCGCGTACGGCAGCGGGCTCCGGCGGGTAGGGGGCCGCCGTGCGGTTGGACCACACCGGGAACTCGGGCGGTCGTACGGCCGTCTCCGCGAGGACCTCCGCGAACCGGTCCCCGGCACCGGCGACCACCGGGCTGTGGAAGGCGCAGGCCACCGGGATCCGCTTGGCGCCGAGCCCGCCCTCGCGCAACAGCCGGACCGCTTCGGTCACTTCTTCCGTGGGGCCCGAGATCACGCTCTGCTTGGGCGAGTTGTGGTTGGCGACCACGACCGAGTCCGGGACCCCGGCGGTGCGCAGCGCGCGCTCGACGTCCTCGGCCGGGCCGGACACGGCGGCCATGGTGCCCGGTTCGTCGCCCGCGGCGGCCAGGATCGCGGCGGCCCGTTCGGCGCTGAGCTCCAGGAGGGTCTCGGGGGTGAGGGCGCCGGCCGCGCTGAGGGCGACGAGTTCGCCGTAGCTGTGTCCGGCGGCCATGTCGGGGCGGACTCCGGCCGCCGTCAGCAGGGCGTGTGCGGCGAGGCCGGTGATGCCGAGGGCGGGCTGGGCGGCCCGGGTGTCGGTGAGGGCGGCCCGGTGGCGCTCACGGGTGGTGTCGTCGAAGGCGGTCGGCGGGTAGAGGGGGCCGGCGTGGGCCCGGCCGAGCTGGAGGTAGTGCTGGAGCTCGGGGAAGGCGACGAGGAGGTCGGCGAGCATGCCGGGGCGCTGGCTGCCCTGGCCGGGGAAGAGGAAGGCGACCTTGGCGTCGGTGTCGGCCGTCGGGTCGGCCTGGTGGAGGCCGGCGGCCGGGTCGTGCTCCCCCGCGAGGATCCGCCGCAGCTGCCCGGTCAGTTCGTCCGGGTCACGCGCCACCACCGCGGCCCGCACCGGCTCGTGCGAGGAGTCCGCGCGGCGGGCGGCGGCGAGCGCCAGGTCACGCAGCCGCCACGACCCCGTCTCGGCGGCCCGCAGGATCTCCTCGACACCCCGGTGGGCGGCCTTCTCGTCCCGTCCGCGGAACAGGAACAGCTCGGCGGGCCAGAGGTCCAGCCCCTGCTCCGGCGGTACGACGCTGTCGTAGGCGCCCAGTACCACGTGGAAGTTGGTGCCACCGAAGCCGAACGCGCTGACCCCGGCGACCCGTTCGGCGGCCGGAGCGGCCCAGGGCCTGGCCTCGGTGTGGAAGGCGAACGGGCTGTCCTCTTCCTTCCAGGCCGCGTTGGGCCGGTCGAGGTGCAGGGTGGGCGGCTTCACGCCGGTGTGCAGGGCGAGGGTCGTCTTGATCAGCCCGGCGAGTCCGGCGGCACACTTGGTGTGCCCGATCTGCGACTTGACCGAGCCGAGCGCGCAACCGCCGTTCTCGGCACCCGCTTCCGCGAACACCTCGCTGAGGATGGTGAGTTCGGTGCGGTCGCCGACGACGGTACCGGTACCGTGTGCCTCGACCAGGCCGACCTGCGCCGGGGAGACACCGGCGTTGCGGTACGCGCGGAGCAGCGCGGCCCGTTGTCCCTCGGGGCGCGGGGCGGTCAGGCCCAGGGAGCGGCCGTCGCTCGACGAGCCGAGCCCCTTGATCACGCCGTAGATGCGGTCCCCGTCGCGTTCGGCGTCGGCCAGCCGCTTGAGGACGACGCAGGCCACGCCCTCGCCGAGCGCGATGCCGTCGGCGGAGCCGTCGAAGGCGCGGGAGCGGCCGGTCGGCGAGAGGGCGTGCACCGAGGAGAAGAGGACGTAGTCGTTGATGCCGTTGTGCAGGTCGGCGCCGCCGCACAGTACGACGTCGCTGGTGCCGGCGGTGAGTTCCTTGCAGGCGACGTCGACGGCGGCCAGCGAGGAGGCGCAGGCGGCGTCCACGGTGTAGTTGGCGCCGCCCAGGTCGAGGCGGTTGGCGATCCGCCCGGAGATGACGTTGGCGAGCATGCCCGGGAAGGAGTCCTCGGTGAGCCGGGGCAGCTGCTCTTCGAGGCCGTCGGGGACCTTGCCGTAGTAGGAGGGCAGTACGGCGCGCAGGGTGGCCGCGTTGGAGAGGTCGCTGCCGGCCTCGGCGCCGAAGACCACGGAGGTGCGGGAGCGGTCGAACTCGCGTCCCCGGGTGCCGTATCCGGCGTCGTCCAGGGCGCGTCGGGCGGCCTCCAGGGCGAGCAGCTGGACCGGTTCGATGTGGCCGAGGGAGGCGGGCGGGATGCCGTAGCTCAGCGGGTCGAAGGGGATGGGGGGCAGGAAGCCGCCCCACTTGGAGGTGGTGGTGCCGCCGGCGTGGTGGACGGCCGGGTCCCAGCGCTCGGGCGGGACCTCGGTGACCGCGTCGTGTCCGGCGACCACGTTCGCCCAGAAGGTGGCGAGGTCGGGGGCGTGCGGGAACATGCCGGCCATGCCGACGATCGCGACATCGAGCGGGGCGGGGGCGGGCGGTTCCTCGTGCGGTTCGGGTGCCGGCCGCCGCTGGGCCAGGAAGTCGGCGGCGCCGTCGGTCACGGCGTGGTGCAGGGCGGCCACGGTGGTCGTCGCCGAGCGCAGCACGACGACCTCGCCGGCCATGAACATCCCCTCGTTGAGCTGGCGTTGCTCGTCCACGGGCGTCAGCTCGCCGCCCTCCGCGCGGTCGACGCCCTTGCTGGCGATGCGCAGCCGGCCGACGTTGAGCCGCTCCAGTTCCTCCCACAGCCGCCGGTCCGGCACTCCGTTCGCCCGCAGTTCCGCCTCGCGCCGGTGGTAGTCGAGGGTGAAGGGGCTGGGCACGCAACGGGTGGCGTGGCCGGGTGCGGTCTCCAGGAGGGCGGTCGAGGCGGCGGCCCTGACCTGGCGCTGGAAGAGGGGCTGGATCGCGCCGCGGTCCACGGCCTCCTCGGTGAAGAGGTAGGCGGTGCCCATGAGCAGGCCGACGGCCGCGCCCCGGGCGGTCAGGGGCGCGGCGAGCGCGGCGACCATCGCCGCGGAGCGTTCGTCGTGGATGCCGCCCGCGAAGAACACCTCCAGGCCCTCGGCCTCCGGGAAGTCCTCCAGGACGGCGAGTTGGGCCTCCCAGAGCGGGAAGCTCGCGCGCGGTCCGACGTGGCCGCCGCACTCGGAGCCCTCGAACACGAACCTGCGGGCCCCGGCCTCCAGGAACTGCCGCAGCAGTCCCGGTGAGGGCACATGCAGGAAGGTGCTGATCCCGGCCCGCTCCAGCGCCTCCGCCTGGGCGGGGCGACCGCCCGCGATGATCGCGTGGCTGGGCCGCAGTTCCCGTACGGCGTCGAGCTGGGCGTTCCTGAGCTCCTCGGGGGCGAAACCGAGCACGCCGACGCCCCAGGGCCGGCCGTCCAGTGCGGTCTTGGCCTCGGTGAGCATCTCCCGGGTGCGGGCGCCGTCGGCGAGGGCCAGCGCCAGGAAGGGCAGCGCCCCGTCGTCGGCGACGGCCGCGGCGAACGCGGCCCGGTCGCTGACCCGGGTCATCGGGCCCTGGGCGACGGGCAGCCGGGTGCTGAGGGCGCGGCTCATGGCGGAGGTGGCGGGCCGTAACGCGTCCGGGGCGGAGAGGCCGGACCTCGGCGCGTCCGGGGCGGACGTCTCGGGCCGTACCACGGCCGGGGCGACGGCACCGCCGTCCTCCCGGATCGCCGCCGTCAACTCCCTTACGGTGCGCCGCACATCGCCCCACCGTTCGGCGAACCGGGCCGCGAGGAAACCGTCCTGACCCACCGGCAGCAGCTGCGTACGCAGGTCCTCGGCACCCAGCAGCGCGGCGACCGCGGCCGGGTCGTCGGCGGGCGGGCGCACGGCGTCCGGGCCGCGCCGGTGCAGTACCCGGTGACCGGCCACGACGGCCGTCTCGGAGCCGTCCAGGGACCGCAGTACGGCCGCGGTCGCCTCGGGCAGCCGGGACTCGGCGAGCAGGGCCAGCTGACTGTCCAGGACGACTCCGGCCGCACCGCCGGCCACCGCGGCCGCCGCGGTACGCGGCCCGATGCCTCCGCAGGCCCACACCGGTACGTCCAACTCGGTTGCGTCGAGCAGCTGTTGGAGCAGGACGAAGGTGCTCAGCCCGCCGACCCGGCCGCCGCTCTCGGCGCCCCGGGCGATGAGCCCGTGCGCTCCGGCCGCGACCGCCGCGCGGGCCCCGGCCAGATCGGTCACCTCGGCCAGCACGCGGCTGTGCGGGGCGAGTCGGTCGACGGTCCAGGGTGCGCCGGCGGCCAGGACCACGGTGTCGGGCAGCCGGTCGAGGTCTTCCGGGGTGAGCGCGCAGCCGGGGGCGACCCGCACGCCGTACGGTGCCGGCGCCGCCCGTTTCAGCCGGGCCAGCGCCTCCCGGGTTCTTCGGTCACCGCGCCCCAGGTCCAGGACACCGAGTCCACCGGCGGCACAGACCGCTGCGGCGAGCCGGGCGTCGGGTTCTCCGAAAGGGGTGATGCACATGATCAGGTCGACGGCACGCACAGGGGACGTCATGATGCTCCGAATAATCGGGAGGACAGCACGGTGGGGGATGTGTGCGGCGGAGAGCTCGGGGTGAGGCCCCCGGAAACTAGCGAGTTCATTACTCGCGGGTCAATAACGGGACGGCCCTATCACGCCCGGGGGTATTGATTCGGCCAGTCGGGGGAATTCACCGCAAGAGCCGAAAATCCGGGTAATCCACTGCACCGGAACGGCGGTCGAACCGGTGGAGCACAGACGTCACACCGTCACAAGACCGTCAAAGCACCCCGGCCATTCACCCGTCACTCACCCCGGCGCAACACCCCGTGCGGCCGCGCCGAGCTCTGTAAATTCCGGATGACTTCGGTCCGCTGGCTCGATCCTGGCACACCGGAAACGCGTGGCGCCCACTCCTGCACGAAGCCTGCACGAACGCCGACCCAAGCCTGACAAAAACCTGTCGCCAAGTGTATTACTTCACGTGAAACACGCGATGGGGAAAATCCTTGTAAACCCTTGAAGTAAAGCGGTCGGAGAGCCTTCGCCCGCCGACCGCCCATTGACACGGATTCAGTGGTCTCAGTCGCTCACCCGTGCGCCGGTGCGCAGCCTCAGGTCGCCCGAGGAGGCGTCCACCCAGACGGTGCGCCGTCCGGTACCGAGCGTCCAGCGATGACGCCGGGCGTCCCACGACGACAGGGTGCGCGCGGTGACCCGCACGGTGACCCGCCGCCGCTCCCCCGCCCGCAGCTCCAGTCGCCGGAACCCGCCCAACACCCGTACCGCCTGGTCGAGTCGGAGGTCGGGCGAGGGTCCGACGTACACCTGCGGCACCTCGACCCCCGTCCTGCGACCGGTGTTGCGCACGCTGAACGTCACCTCCAGACCGCCGCGCGTCCAGCGCGCCTGAGCGTCGGAGTAGGCGAAGGAGGTGTACGACAGTCCGTGCCCGAAGGGGAAGAGGGGCCGCACGCCCTGCGCGTCGTACCACCGGTAGCCGACGTGGATGCCCTCCGAGTACTCCTCGGTACCGTCGACGCCGGGGTAGCGGCGCGGGTCGCCAGCGACCGGGTGGTGGTCGTCGTCGACCGGGAAGGACTGGGTGAGGCGCCCGCCGGGGTCGCTGTCGCCGAAGAGGACGGCGGCGGTGGCGGCCGCGCCCTCCTGGCCTGGGTAGTACATCTGCAGCACGGCTCCGGTGTCCGCGAGCCACGGCGTCGAGGTGGCCGACGAGGTGTTGAGGACGACGGTGGTGCGCGGGTTGGCCGCGGTCACCGCCCGGATCAGCTGTTCCTGGTGGCCGGGGAGGGCGAGGGTCGTGCGGTCGAGGCCCTCGGTGGCGTCCTCGTAGGCGAACAGCACGGCATGGCGGGCGGCGCGGGCCGCGCTCACGGCCTCGGCGACGTCCTGGGCCCGGGTGGCTCCGGTGATCCGGCGCAGCCGGAACAGCAGACCGGAGTCGCCGCCCGCCGCCGTGATCTTCAACTTGTGAACGCCCTTGGCGAGTCGGAGGGTGGCACGGCGGACGCCGAGGCCGTCGGGGGCGACGGCGACGAGCCCACCGGAGAAGTACTCGCCGTATCCGGGGGCGAGGGGGAACAGGTCCTCGCCGTCCAGCAGGACCGTGGGCCGGGCGGTGGCCGCGGACGAGAAATGGAGGATGAGAGTCCACTCGTCGGTCTCGCCCACGGTGAGCGTGCCGTCGTACTCCCAGGTCTTCCCCGCGGCGACCTGCTGCCCCTCGCTGTCGAAGGCGGGGCCGAGGGCGGTCGACGGCACCGCCTTGCCGAAGAGGTCCTCGCCGAGTGCGTAGGTGACCGTGCCGTGCGCCCGGGCCCTGATGGCGTCGAGGGGGCTGTCGGCGCGGTCGGGGACGACATGGGCGCTGCCGCCGCCGCTGACGAAGGGCAGGCTGCCGGTCGGTCCGATCACCGCGATACCGCCGCCGTCCAGGGGCAGGGTGCGGCGCTCGTTGCGCAGCAGGGTCGCGCCCGCCTTGGCGACCTCCAGGGCCACGGCCGCGCCCGCCTCGGCGTCGCGGCCGGGGCGCGGCGGGGCGCTGCCGTCGAGGAGGCCGAAGCGGTCCATCACCGAGAGGATCCGCCGAACCGCCCGGTCGAGGTACTTCTCGGCCACACTGCCGTTCCGCACCGCGGACTTGAGGGCCGTACCGAAGTACGTGCCGTCCGGCATCTCCATGTCGAGGCCGGCCGTGATCGCGGCGACGGTGCTGTGCGCGGCGAACCAGTCGGTCATCACCCAGCCCCGAAAGCCCCACTGGTCGCGCAGGACGTCGGTGAGGAGGGTCTTGTTCTCGCAGGCGAAAGTGCCGTTCACCTTGTTGTAGGCGCCCATGACCGCGCCGGTGCCGGCCGCCACCGCCGCCTCGAAGCCGCGCAGTTCGATCTCGTGCATGGTCTGTTCGCCGGCGCGCACGTCGATCGAGTTGCGGTCCTTCTCCTGGTTGTTGAGGGCGAAGTGCTTGACGGTCGCGATCAGGCCCTCGCCCTGGATACCGCCGATCTCGGCGGCGACCAGGTCGGAGGCGAGCAGCGGGTCCTCGCTGAAGGTCTCGAAGTTGCGGCCCGCGTAGGGGGTGCGGATGAGGTTGACCATCGGGGAGAGCAGGACGTCCTGGCCGAGGGCGCGGCCCTCGCGGCCGATCACCTGGCCGTAGCGGCGGGCCAGCCCGGGGTCGAAGGCGGCGGCGAGCAGGACGGGGGCGGGCAGGGCGGTGGCGTGTTCGGTGATACGGACGCCGGCCGGGCCGTCGGCGAGTCTGAGGGGCGGGATGTCCAGCCGGGGGACGCCGGGCACGTAGCCGGCCTGGCCAAGCGAGTCGGGGTCGGTGGCCCCGTGCAGCAGGGAGATCTTCTCGTCCAGTGTGAGTCTGGCGATCAGCCGCTCGACCCGGGGGCCGGCTCCGGCCTCGGGTCCCCCGGTCGCCGCGGCGGCGGTGAGCGGGACAAGTCCGCCGGTGGCCGCGGCGGCGACCGCGATGGCACCGGCCGTCAGTCGCAGGGCGGATCGTCGGGAGACGGTTTCGGACATGAGCCGTCACTCCTTCGGTGTGCGGGCACGACGATGTGGACCGCGAAGGCGCGCCCGGGTGCCCGGACCGCGTTCGGCATGTGAACGCACCATCCGCCACACGACCTTGACGAACCGTCAACCGCACCACCGGCGCGTCGGAAACGTAGATCCGGTGGTGACTCGTGTCAACGATCTGAACAAAAAACGGACCAGTGCCGACAAGAGCCGAATCCGGTGCCGACAAGAACCGAAAACGGAGGGCCACTTCACACCGTGGCCCTCCACCGATCCATCCGCTGGACCTCCACCGCTCCGGCGCGTGGACCTCCACCGCCCGGCTGAGCGGGTACGGCGAAGCCCGCTCAGGTAGGGCGACGCCCCGAAGGGGTGCTGGGGGTACCCCCAGCCGAAGGCTGGGGGAGGAACCGCGCGACCAGCTACGACGGTGCCGCGCTCGGTCGACGGCCAAGCACGGCACTTCCAGCGGCACTTCCAGCGGCACTTCCAGCGGAGCGCTCAGCCGAGCAGGCTTCCCACCCCGCTCACGACCCCCGTCACCGTGCCCGGCACGGCCTCCAGGACGTCGCCGACCGTTCCGGCGAGCGTCGCGACGGGCTCGGGCCGCTCCGGCGGACCGGCCGGCACCACCGGGGCGGGACCGTCGTGGGAGCCGACCTGCGCGACCCGTGTGCTGTACGGCTCCCGCGGACTCCCGGGCACCTGCGGCGGAGCCTCCGGATCCGGCGGGGGCGCGGGGAGTTCCGACCCCTCGCCCTTCTTCGGTCCGGGTGGCGCGGAGTGCGTGGCGCCCGGCGTCACCGGCTCGCCCCCGCCGCCCGACGCCAGCTCCCAGCGCTGCCGGAACGATCCGTCACGCCGGGCCACGACCACCTTCGTACCGTCCACGGCCAGCGCGAGGTCCTGGTCCCAGCGCAGCAGGAGCTCACCGCGGACGGTCAGGTCGTAGGACACCTCGCCCGCGTGCACGAGGCAGCCGGAGACCACGACCCGGTGCGTGCCCGGGTCGGCGGCGAGACAGAGGCTGGGGTCGAGCGCGCCGCGCAGCAGGCCGTCGTCCTGGTACGACCACTGCTGGGACCCGGCGTCCGAACACTTGCCGAGCCGCAGGTCCGCGCCCAGCCGGGGCCGGCCGCCGCGCACGTCCAGGCAGAGCCCGGCATCGAGGCTGCGCAGCCTGCCGTGGGCGATCTCGACGGGCTCGCCCACGGAGGCCGGGGACGGGGAGGTGCCGGCGGACGCCTTCCGGTCGGGGCCGGGCCGGGTGGTACTGGCGCTGGGGGCGCCCCAGGTGGTGGTGCCGGGGTCGGGGACACCGTTGTCATCGGACCAGCCCTTGGCCACCAGCACAGTGGCGAGCAGCGCGAGGGAGACAAGGCCGGCGCCGGCCAGCAGGGCCTTGCGCCGACCGGACTCGGACACCGTGCGGTGCCGTCCGCCGGGCACCGCCACGGGCTCGGGTTCGGCGCCGACCGGCCAGGCCTCGACGGCACCGCGGCCGGGCCGTGAGTCGAGATAGCGCCGGGCGCCCCAGCCGAGCACGGTCTCGGCGAGCAGCACCTCCAGGCCGCCGTCGAAGTGGCTGAGCTGTTCGGCGGCGTGCCGGCAGAACCGGCACACCGTCAGGTGCTTCTGCACATCGGGGAGCAGAGAGCCGCCCCGGCGCATGGGGACGTCGAGGAGACGGTTGTAGAAACGGCATTCCTTCGAAGGCGCGAGTTCCCGGTGGGCGCGTACCACTCCGACCCGGAATTGTTCACGGGCCTGGTCGAGGGCGGCCGTCGCGGTAGGGGCGTCGACACCCGACAGACTGGCGGGTATGTTTATGGGTTCGGCTTCGACCTCGGTGTGCCAGAGGAGGCATTGCGAGGCCCCGGGAAGAGCCTGGAAAGCGCGTTCGGCGAGTTGCCGTCTTTCCGGGGTGCCCGGTCTCGCGGCACTGAGTCCGCGGCCGCCGGTGGTTTTGCGCAGTTCCGGTACGACCACGGAAATGGCTTCGTCGGCGGCCCAGGCGCGGACCGTCTCCCGTACGGCCACGAGGAGCTGTGGACGCAGGGCGCCGCCGATCGCGCCGCCGGCCAGCCGGCCGAGCACCCGCTCGAAGGCGGCGCTGGCGACCAGCTGCGCGACGGGGGCGGCGGAGGCCAGGCAGACGGCCGCGTAGTCGCAGGTGGCACGCCAGTGCCGGGTGAGCAGCAGGGCGACGGCATGATGCCTGGCCGCGGGGGTTCCGGTGAGCTGGGCGACGAGATCGCGGTCGGACTCCCCCGGGCTCGAACCGGGACGAGGCGGGAAAGGCGGGCGTGGGGGGTAAGGGGATTGCACTGAACCATTTCCTTCCGAGCCGCAGGACGGCACGCAAAATGGCGTCCTGACGGAATGCAGTGCCTGATTGGTGCATACCTTTTGGAGCCCATAAGGACCGGACTAACGGCCATGCCGGTCTCTGGACCCTCCCGCGGGGAGGCTCACCTTCGCACACGGGCCTCACAGGAAACAAGAAGTTGGGGTGACCTGAGTTCAAAGTTCAGGAAATTCAGATAAGTTACCGCCGGTATCCCCGATCGGATTGGATTCAGCGGGTTCACAGGTTCAACTTGTGCGCGCCACGGGCCCGATGGCACACGAAACCTTCAACTCCCGGGCGGCCGCGGTCACCGGCGGCGGAACCCTGCCGTCCACAGCCGTCTCCCACGTTTCTCTCGGCCCGCTCTCATCCCGGTGGGCCAGCATGTGCCGCATGACCGCCCCCCACACCTCCCCCGCCCCCACGTCCCCCCGGTCGGTGCGCAAGGCCGTCGTCCCGGCCGCCGGACTGGGCACCCGGTTCCTGCCCGCCACCAAGGCGACCCCGAAGGAGATGCTGCCGGTCGTCGACAAGCCGGCGATCCAGTACGTCGTCGAGGAGGCCGCCCAGGCCGGGCTCGACGACATCCTCATGGTCACCGGCCGGCACAAGCGGGCCATCGAGGACCACTTCGACAACGCCTTCGAGCTGGAGCAGGCACTGGCCGCCAAGGGCGACACCGTGCGCCTGGACGCCGTACGCGATCCCGCGCGGCTCGCCGACATCCACCACATCCGCCAGGGCGACCCGCTCGGCCTCGGCCACGCGGTGCTGTGCGCCAAGCACCATGTGGGCGACCAGCCGTTCGCGGTGCTCCTCGGTGACGACCTGATCGACGCGCGCGAGACCCTGCTCAGCCGGATGCTGGACGTCCGCGACCGCTTCGAGGGCAGTGTGGTGGCGCTGATGAAGGTCGATCCGTCGCAGGTCCACCTCTACGGCTGTGCCGCCGTCGAGCACACCGCCGAGGACGGCGTGGTGCGGGTGACCGGTCTGGTGGAGAAGCCGTCACTGGAGAACGCGCCCAGCAACTACGCGGTCATCGGGCGCTATGTGCTCGACCCCGAGGTGTTCGGCGTCCTGGAGCGGACCGCGCCCGGCCGGGGCGGCGAGATCCAGCTGACCGACGCACTCCAGGAACTGGCCGCGGGCGGCACGGTGCACGGGGTCGTCTTCGACGGGATGCGCTACGACACCGGCGACAAGGCCGACTATCTGCGCACGGTGGTCCGGCTCGCCTGCGAACGCCCGGATCTGGGGCCCGAGTTCACGGCGTGGCTGAAGGAGTTCGTGGCGGGCCTGACAGCCGGCGAGACGGCACGGCACTCCGACCGGGCCGCCTGAGCGAGCCACGCGAGAGGGGAAGGCCGTACAGCCGCCCGGTCGCAGCGGCTCCGCTCAGCCGTCGGGCCCGGGCAGACACGTTCACAACGGCCGGCACCATGGGGTCGCCGGTCAGCCCGTGCAGGAGATACAGCGGATGAGGCCTCCCGAGAGGAACGAGAGGAAGGCGGTGAACCGTCGGGGTGAGCCGGTGACCATCGCCGAGCAGACGCGTTCGGTTCCTGCGGCCCGGGCCTGCCGACAGTTTCGGCCGGCCCGGGACGAGCCCCCTCTCCCGCTCCGCCACCCACCCGCGCACGTCTTGAGCACGACACCCCCGACCCATCGGGTGACCTGTTGACCGCACCGGGGCGTGGCGGACGAGGCCGTGCCGTACGTCGAGCTGCGAGGGACGATGCGATCACAGGGGTCGCCGCAGACCCCCGCAGGCAACCGAGGCGAAGGCTGTCGCGAGCCGGTCGAGCAGGGGCACCGCGCAGGGGTGGGGGTCACGGCGTGGTGTGAGCGTGTAGATGCCGCGGGTCGGCGGATCGACCAGGGCCACCGTGGTGACGTCGGCCCGCAGCGCGCCCGTCAGCACCCCGGGAATCAGCGCGATGGCATGACCGGTTGCGACCAGAGCCAGCTTGCCGAGCAGATCGGCCGCGGTCAGGTCGATGTGGGCGCTGACTCCGGCGCGGGCGGCGTGCTGGCGCAGCAGCGCCGCCGAGCCGTCGTTGTCCTCGACCCAGATCTGGTCGGCCAACGCGTCCATGTGCAGCGGGCCGCGCCCGGCCTGCGGATGGCCGGCGGGCAGCACGACGACCATCTCGTCCAGCCCGAGGAACCGGCGTTCGACCAGCGGGTCCTGGGGCAGCCCTGGTGGCGCATCAGTGACGACGGCAACGTCGAGATCGCCGGCGATCACGCGGCTGTGCAGCTGGGCGCTCAGGCCGGGCAGCAGGCTCCACCGGACGGACCCGGCCCGCTCCAGCAGACCCCGGATGGCCTCAGGGACGATTCCCGCGGCAAGCGAGGGTGTGGCTCCGACGGCCAGCGGCCGGTCGAACGCCCCGTCACGCACGTCTCGTACGGCGCGAACGGCACGGTCGGCCTCGTTGAGCACGAGCAGGGCGTGGCGATGGAACACCTCGCCGGCCGGTGTGGGGCGCACTCCACGCGCATGGCGGTCCACCAGAGCCACACCGAGCTGCTGCTCCAGCCCGGCGATCTGCCGGGAAACCGCCGACTGCGTGTGATGGAGCTCGGCGGCCGCCGACGACAGCGACCCGAGTCGGCACACGGTCACGAAGGTCCGCCACACCGTCAGGTCCATGGCCCCAGTATGCCCACGAGCTATGCGAATCCCGCAGAGCGGTCCTGCAGAACATGCGCTTGTCGCAGCCATGGCGGTGCACGACTCTGGCACGCATGACCACACCGCACACCATTGCCGTCCTCGGCCTGGGACGCATGGGCGACGCGATGGCGACACGACTGGCCGCCCAGGGCCGGGACGTCGTCGGCTGGACCCGCTCCGGGCGCACTTCGGGCACGGTCAGGACGACCGTCGCTCCGAACGACGCCGTGGCGAAGGCCGATCTCGTGCTCCTGGCGTTGTTCGACGGACCGGCCTGCCGGCAGGTCCTCGACGACGTCCGCGACTCGCTACGAGCAGACACGATCGTGCTGAACACCAGTACCATCGCCCCCACCGAGGCATCGACGCTGGCCCGGCGACTCGGCCGGCGCTACGTCCACGCGCCCGTGCTCGGCTCCGTGCCGGCTGCCGCCGCCGGCACGCTGCAGATTCTCGCCGCCGCCGACCTGGACACACTCGATCGAGCCCGACCGGTCCTGGCAGCACTGGGCACCGTGCGGCGCGTCGATGACGCCCCCACCGCCGCCGCGCTCAAGCTGATCGCCAACAACAGCCTCGCCGGCGCCGTCCTCGCACTGCGCGACTCACTGCAACAAGCCGACGCTCTCTCCCTGCCCCGCGCCCAGGTGCTGGACATCCTCGAACTCGGCCAGCTCGGCGGGCTCGTAGCCCGAAAACGAACCTTCCTCACCGATCAACCGGCCACCGGCCCGGCCGAATTCACGATCGGCGCGCTGATCAAGGACATGGTTCTGCTGGCCGGCGCATCCAACACCCCCCTGCGCAGCGCAACCCACCTGGCCGGCAGTTCTGCCGGCCTTTCAGCCGACATCGCCGTTGCCGCCACGGTGCCCGCCGTGGAAGATGCCGTGCTGGAACCCCTTCGCGCCTACATCCGCGGACACGCCACCGGCGACCCCACCCACTTCCGCGACGCGTTCCTGGCCACCGCCCACATCGAGGGAATCCGGGACGGCACATTCGTCTCGTGGCGCCTGGACGACTACTGCGCTCTCTTCCATGGCCGGCCGGCTCCGGACGAACCGACCCGCTTCCGCCGCATCGACGCCGTCGACGTCCACGGCACCGTCGCGACCGCAACCATGACGCTCTCGCACGGTCCGGACACGTTCACCGACATCTTCCTGCTGGTCCGCCCCGACGACACCTGGCGCATCGCCAACAAGGCCTATCACCGGCACACCTGAGAGCACGGGAAGCGATGCCCGCGCGGGTCGGCTCCCACGTGCATATCCCCTGCACATCCATTCCAGTCCGCCCAGGTCAGCGCGGTGCGGGCGCCCAACTTCGCTGCCGAGCGGTCAGCCGCCCGCCAGCTGATCCGAGGAGACCTCTCCGACGCTCCGGCCAGGTCGTTCCGGGCCCAGGTGCTGATGCGGCGGCATGGCGCTACCGTCGTGTGGAGAGCCAGGGACGTGTTCACCGGTCCAGCGCGGGCTTCTTCACGACCGCGAGCCCGGCCTTTCCTTCCTGTCACGCGACGCGTTCCCTCCGCAGAAGCTGGAACAAGGAGGCTTCCGATGGCGTCCACCGCACGGCGGCGGAATCTCCCGATGACTCTGACGGCAGTCGCGATCGCCGTCACCAGCATGGCTGCCGCGGCCCCGCCGGGCGGTGCGGCAGCCACCGGCCACGCAGCCGGCAAACAGACGAAACCCACGATCGTCCTCGTGCACGGCGCGTGGGCGGACACGTCGAGCTGGAACGGCGAGGTCACTCTCCTGCGCCGCGCGGGCTACACGGTGCGGGCCATCGGCAACCCGCTGGAGAACCTGACGACCGACGCGCAGACCGTCCAGTACTTCCTCAAGAGCATCAAGGGCCCGATCGTCCTGGTGGGGCACTCCTACGGTGGCTCGGTGATCACCAACGCCGCCCAGGGAGTCGCCAACGTCAAGGCACTCGTCTACGTCGACGCCGCCGTACCGGCGGTCGGGGAGACCACGGCGCAGCTCAGCGGCGCGACGTCGGTCCTGACCAAGGGGAAGCCGGCCGATCTGTACGACGCCGTGCCGTACGCGAACGCACCGTCCAAGGCGTCCGCGCTGTACCTCAAGGAGAACGTGTTCGTCACGAAGTTCGCGAGCAGTGTGCCCCATGACCAGGCGGTCAACCTGTGGGCCACCCAGCGCGCCGCGACCACGGTGGCCTTCAACACCCCGTCCAAGTACCAGGCGTGGAAAACGATCCCCTCCTGGTATTTCATCAGCACCGGCGACCAGATCATCACGCCCAGCTCGGAGAGGATGATGGCGCGCCGCGCGAAGTCCAACGTGACCGTCTACCAGGGCGGTTCGCACCTCACGCTCGTGTCGGACCCGGGAGCCGTGACGAAAGTGATCCAGTCGGCGGCCTCGTCCGTACGATGAGGCGGCGGGTGGCCGACGCGTCTCCCGACCGGCGCATCCCTCTCGGCCGCGGAGTCCGTGCCTGCCCAGGACCGTCCGATCCGGCCGATCCCTTCGATCCGGCCGGACCGGCCGGCCTCACGTAAGGATGAGCAATGAGCACGGTCACCACATCCGACGGCACGACCATCTTCTACAAGGACTGGGGCCCCCGCGACGGCAAGCCCATCGTCTTCCATCACGGTTGGCCGCTGAGCGCCGACGACTGGGACAACCAGTTGCTGTACTTCCTGTCCAAGGGGTACCGCGTCATCGCCCATGACCGACGCGGCCACGGCCGGTCGAGCCAGACCGCCACCGGTCACGACATGGACACCTACGCGGCCGACGTCGTCGCGCTGACCGACGCCCTCGACCTGAAGGACGCGGTGCACATCGGCCACTCCACCGGCGGCGGCGAGGTAGCCCGCTATGTCGCGCTGGCCAAGCCGGGGCGGGTCTCCAAGGCCGTCCTCGTCGCGGCCGTACCGCCAGTCATGATCAAGAAAGAGAGCAACCCGGAAGGCCTGCCCATCGAGGTGTTCGACGGGTTCCGCGCCGCGCTGGCCGCCAACCGCGCCCAGTTCTACATCGACGTGCCGTCGGGGCCGTTCTACAACTTCGACCAGCCCGGGGTCGAGAAGTCGCAGGCCCTGATCGACCGTTGGTGGCTCCAGGGCATGACCGGCGCGGCCAACGCACACTACGAGTGCATCAAGGCCTTCTCCGAGACCGACTTCACCGAGGACCTCAAGAAGATCGAGGTCCCGGTGCTCGTCATGCACGGCACCGGTGACCAGGTCGTGCCGTACGCCGACGCCGGCCCGAAGTCCGCCGAACTGCTCAAGAACGGCCGGCTCAAGAGCTACGACGGCTACCCGCACGGCATGTTGTCGACGCACCCGGACGTCCTCAACCCCGACATCCTCGCCTTCATCGAGGAGTAGCCGGGACTGCTGAGCGGACTCCCCCAGCGGGCCCCTGACCTGCCGGCGGCGGGTGAAGCCGCACGCCGGACGGTGCGGCGGGGAGTCCGCGGGCAGGCCGGCCCGCTCGGCGCCGTCGCCGACCATGTGGCGGACGGCATCACGCGGTGGCGGTGGCCCGCCGGCCGCCCGCCCCGCATCTGAAGCCGCTCACGCATCGGCGCCGCCGATCGGCCGGCCCGCCACTCCGCCCCGCCCCGGTCGCCGCGGACTTGAGCGTCTCCGACCGCTCAGCTGTTGGGGCGCAGTGTCCAGGTCACGGTCATCTCGCCGGTGACCGCGCCGTCCTCGCGCTGGATGGCGACGGCGACCGGGAACTCGGGGCGCTTGCCCTCGTCGAGTTCGGCGACGACGTCGGCGATCGGGCGGCCCAGGGTCGCGGTCGCCCTGACCGGTCCGAGAGCCACCTTCTTGTAGGCGATCTCGGCGCTGACGGCGAGCGGCACGGCCCGGGAGAGCTGGTCGCCGAAGGCGGCGAGGACGATCGCGCCGCTCGCCGACTCGGCGAGGGTGAACATCGCACCCGCGTGCGGCCCGCCGATGTGGTTGTGGAAGTCGCCCTGGTCCGGCAGGGACAGCACGGCCCGCTCCGGAGTGGTCTCCAGGTACTCCAGGTTGAGGGTCCGCACCATCGGGACCGTGGCGGCGAGCATCTCGCCGATCGACATCTGGTCAGTGCTCATGACGGTCATGTTACTCGCGGGTAGCAGAGTCTGAACAGTGCCGGCGCACAGATCGTCGTCATCGCGGCGGCGACCTGGTGTCGTGGGCGCCGGCGCCAAGGATGTAAGACGCCCCGGGCGCCACTAGGGTTACGAGCCATGTGGCCAGAACAGCAGCCGCCAGGGGGCGAGCAGTACCCGCAGAGCAACCCGTATCAGCAACCGGGTTACCAGCAGCCGAATCCGTACCAGCAGCCCGGATACCAGCAGTATCCGCAGCCGGGCGGGTACGGGCAGCAGCCGCAGTGGGGTCCGCCGGGACCGGCCGGCGGGCCGCAGGCACCGCAGGGCGGGGGCGGAGGCGGAGGCGGCAACCGGACGAAGCTGGTCGCGATTCTCGCGGCCGCGGCCGTCGTCGTGGCGGCCGGGGTGACCGGGTTCCTGGTGCTCGGCGGCAACAAGGACGACGAGGCGGACAGCGGGAAGGACCAGCGGGCGACCCAGTCGGCGACGCCGTCGCCGACCGTCTCCGCGTCCGCCTCGACGGACGACAACCCGCGCGGTGACGAGACCGAGAAGCCGACGGTCGCGGGCTGGAAGACCGTCGTGAACCCCAAGTGGGGCACGGCCTTCGACGTGCCGGCCGACTGGGAGGTGCTGACCCCCGGTACGTCCATCGGCTTCGAGGACAAGGACGGCAAGCCGATCGTCACCATGTCGGGGGCCGCCCAGTACAAGTCGAAGTGGTGCACGAGCGACGACGACAAGGACGGCAGGACCGAGGACACGTCCCTCGCGGCGGTCGGCACCAAGGGCGAGAGCGGCGCGAAGGGCGGCGGTGACGCGGCCGTCCGGGAGGTCCCCTGGTGGGTGTACGGCGGCTACACGCAGCCGGACAAGAAGAGCATCACCTACGACAAGAAGGCCACCGCCTACACCACCGCGTCCGGCCTCAAGGGCGCCTACGCCTGGGCGCGTTCGGCGCACACCCCGCAGAAGGGCAAGTGCGCGAGCGACGGCAAGTCGATCACGTTCGGCTTCGAGAACTCGGCCGGCGACCTGGTGTCCTGGGACTTCTACGGCGCCAAGGGCGTCGACGGCGAGGTCCCCACGGCGACGATCATGAAGATCCTCAGCACGGTCCGGCTGCACGGCACCCCGACCGCGAGCTGACCTGATCAGGGGTCCGGAAGCCCACCAAACGGTTTGGCAGGCCGGACCCCCGGCAGGGATAGTCAGGCGGTGACCTCCACCTCCGACGCCCCCGGCACCCCCGCCCGCCTGCGCAGACCCGGCTGGGCGGGCCGCAACTACAGCCTGCTGACCGCGGCGGCGGTCGTGACGAGCCTGGGCGCCAACGGCTCGCTGATCGCCGCCGCGTTCGCGGTCCTGGACGCGGGTGGCGACGGCGGGGACGTCGGCCTGGTGGCCGCCGCCCGGACCCTGCCGCTGGTGCTGTTCCTGCTCATCGGCGGCGCGGTGGCGGACCGCTTCCCCCGCCACCGGGTGATGGTCGCGGCCAACTGCCTCAACTTCCTCTCCCAGGGCACCTTCGCCGTCCTGGTACTCGCGGGCGACCCCCGGCTGTGGCAGATGATGCTGCTTACCGCGCTGGGCGGCACCGGCCAGGCGTTCTTCAGCCCGGCGGCCGAGGGCATGCTGATGTCCTCGGTCAGCGGGGAGCAGGCGGGCCGCGCCTTCGCCGTGTTCCGGATCGCGATGCAGGGCGCGGCCCTGGGCGGCGCGGCGCTCGGCGGTGCGCTGGTGGCGGCGGTGGGCCCCGGCTGGGTGCTGGCGGTGGACGCGGCCGCGTTCGCCGTCGCCGGCCTGCTGCGCTCGTTCCTCGACGTCAGCCATATCCCGCCGCGCGCCCCTGGCGAGGGCATGCTGGCCGACCTGCGGGAGGGCTGGCAGGAGGTCAAGGGGCGCCCCTGGCTGTGGGGCATCGTCGTCCAGTTCTCGATCGCGAACGCGGTGGTGGGCGCCGCCGACGCGGTCTACGGCCCGCTCGTCGCCCGCGACAGCCTGGGCGGACCGGGCCCGTGGGGCCTGGCGCTGGGCGCCTTCGGCGCGGGCACGGTGGCCGGCGCCCTGCTGATGACCCGCTGGAAACCCCGCCGGCTGCTGTTCGTCGGCACCCTCTGCATCTTCCCGCTGGCCCTGCCCTCGGCGGCGCTGGCGGTGCCCGTCCCGGTGGGGATCCTCTACGTGGTCATGTTCGTGTCCGGGACGACGGTCGAGGTCTTCGGTGTCTCCTGGATGACCGTGCTGCACCAGGAGATACCCGAGGACAAGCTCTCCCGGGTCTCGGCCTACGACTGGTTCGGCTCCGTCTCCCTGCTGCCGCTGGCGACCGCGCTGGCGGGCCCCGCGGAGGACGCTTTCGGCCGGAGTCCGGCGCTGTGGGGCTGCGCGGGCCTGGTCGTCGCCGTCACGGCCGCGGTCCTGCTGGTGCCGGACGTCCGCGACCTCACCCGCCGCACGGTCCCGGTCACCGCAGAGCCGACGCCGGCGTCACCCGATGCCGAACGTTCCGCCGGGGGGCTCGGGTGACGGCACCGCGTCCGCGTCCCCGACCGGGCCGGCCCCGCCGACGAACCGCCGCAGCGCGGGCCCGTGTTCGACCCGCGCCGGAAAGACGTCGGCGGCCGTGCGCCGGGCCAGCACGGCGGTGTCGACGGGCCGGTGCGAGGCGATGAGCACCGCGTTCCCGAACCGCCGCCCGCGCAGCACCCCCGGCTCGGCGATGACCGCCAGCTCCTCGAACACGGCAGCGAACGTGGCGAGTTGCGAGCGCAGGAAGTCGAAGGGCGCGGAGTCCGCGAGATTGGCCAGGTAGACCCCGTCGTCCCGCAGCACCCGCGCGGTCTCCCGGGCATAGCCCAGCGAGGTCAGATGCGCGGGGATCCGGGACCCCCCGAAGACATCGGCGATCAGCACGTCGGCCGAGTCGCCGGGAGCGCCCTCCAGCCACCCCCGGGCATCGGCGGCGTGCAGGGCGATCCCGGTGGGGGCCGGCAGCGGCAGATGCTCGGTGACCAGGTCCAGCAGCCCCCGGTCGGCGTCCACGACGTCCTGCCGGGACCCCGGCCGGGTCGCCGCCACGTACCGGGGCAGCGTGAGGGCGCCCCCGCCGAGATGCAGCACGTCCAGGGGCGCCCCGGTCTCCGCCACCGCGTCCAGCACGTACCCGAGCCGCCGGGCGTACTCGAACTCCAGATGCGTCGGCTCGTCGAGATCGACGTACGACTGGGGCGCCCCGTCGACGGTCAGCAGCCAGGCCCGGTCCCGGTCGACGTCGGGCATGAGCTTGGCGGTGCCGTGATCGGTGACCCGGACGACGGGTATGGCTTCGTTCACCTCTCCATTGTGCGGTGCCCACGCCTGCCCGGAGACGCTCGCACCCTCACTCCACCGAGGTCACGGTCCCCGCCCCCACCGTCCTGCCGCCCTCCCGGATGGCGAACCCGAGGCCCGCCTCCAGTGGCACCTCCCGCCCCAGCTCCACGGTCATCTCCACCGTGTCCCCGGGCCGGGCGACCGCCACCTCGCCGAGGTCGACGTCCCCGACCACATCCGCCGTACGGATGTAGAACTGCGGGCGGTATCCCGTGGAGACAGGGGTCGTACGACCCCCTTCGCGCCCCGACAGCACATACACCCGCGCCGAGAACCGCCGCGCCGGCACCACACTCCCCGGCGCCGCCACCACGTGCCCGCGCCGCACCGCGTCCCGCGGCACCCCGCGCAACAGCAGCGCCACGTTGTCCCCGGCCTGCGCCTCGGCCATCGGCTTCCCGAAGGTCTCCAGGCCGGTGACGACGGTCTCGACATCCGCGCCGAGCACCTGGATCCGGTCGCCGACCCGCACGGTCCCCCGCTCCACGGCACCGGTCACCACGGTCCCGCGCCCGGTGATGGTGAGCACGTTCTCCACCGGCAGCAGGAACGGCGCGTCCAGATACCGCTCCGGCATCGGCACGTACGTGTCCACCGCGTCGAGCAGCGCCTCGATGGACGCCGTCCACCGCGGGTCCCCCTCCAGGGCCTTGAGCCCGGAGACCCGTACGACGGGCACGGCGTCGCCGCCGTAGCCCTGCGCGGTGAGCAGTTCACGGACCTCCAGCTCCACGAGGTCGGCGAGCTCCTCGTCGCCCGCGTCGGCCTTGTTGAGCGCGACCACGATGTGGTCGACCCCCACCTGCCGGGCGAGCAGCACGTGTTCGGCGGTCTGCGGCATGATCCCGTCGAGCGCGGAGACCACGAGGATCGCGCCGTCCAGCTGCGCGGCCCCGGTGACCATGTTCTTGACGTAGTCGGCATGGCCCGGCATGTCCACGTGGGCGTAATGCCGGGTGTCGGTCTCGTACTCGACGTGCGCGATGTTGATGGTGATGCCGCGGGCGGCCTCCTCGGGGGCCCGGTCGATGCGGTCGAACGGTACGAAAGTGCCGGTGCCGCGCTCGGCGAGGACCTTGGTGATAGCGGCGGTCAGGGTGGTCTTGCCGTGGTCGACGTGGCCCATCGTGCCGATGTTGAGATGTGGTTTGGTGCGGACGTATGCCGTCTTGGGCATGGCTCTACCTCGAAGCCTGAACTGCGGTGAAGCGTCTCGTCAGGACGGGACGCGGGGACCCCGGAGAACCTCCGACCCTCCCCCTGGGGGGTCCGCCGGACGATCCGGGGAGGGTCAGCTTCGGGCGCCGTCGACAGCGGCCAGGAGAACGGGCACGGCAGCCTTCGGAGCATCCGCGGCTGCGGATGCTGCGAGGAGGAAGGCGTACCGGAACATGACGCAGATCATTGCCGATCCGTCACCGCACGTCGAACGGTTTTCCGTGGCGCGGGTTTCGCCCAATGGACAGGAACCATACGGCGATCACACATCCGCTTCGGCTACTGTCACCGAATGCTCGATGCCAACCGCTCTGGCACCGCCACGGCCGTACCCCCGGCCGCCGCCGAGGAGCTGACCATTGCCGTATCCAGTCCGGTGAGCTTCACCGCGCGCTGCACAAGGGTGCTGCTGTCGCCGTGGTCCCGGCTGTCCCTGCTCGTCGCCCTGCTGGCGGCGGCCGCGTCGTCGGTGCTGCTCTTCGAGCCGCAGAAGCTGATGCAGCAGGGCTGGCCGCCCCAGGTCGAGGGCACCACCGCGGTGGTGATCTTCGCCGTGGCGTACGGCCTGATCACGGTGGCGTTCGTGCCGCGGCCGTTCCTGAACCTGGCGGCGGGCGCGCTGTTCGGCTCGGCACTGGGCATGGGCGCGGCCATGGCGGGCACCCTGCTCGGGGCCTGGATCTCCTTCGCGCTCGGCCGGATGCTCGGCCAGGACGCGCTGCGCCCGCTGCTGCGCGGCCGGCTGCTGAAGGCGGCGGACAACCAGTTCAGCAAACACGGCTTCCGCTCGATGCTGGCGGTACGGCTGTTCCCCGGCGTCCCGTTCTGGGCCGCGAACTACGCGGCGTCCGTCTCCCGGATGCGCTACGCGCCGTTCCTGCTGGCGACGGGCCTGGGCTCGATCCCGAACGTCGCCGCGTACGTGGTGGCCGGCGCCCGGGCCTCGACACCGACGTCCCCGGTCTTCCTGATCTCGGTGGCGGCGATCGTGGTGCCGGCGGTGGCGGGCGCGGTCCTGGCCTGGCGCAAACGCCACCACCTGCGCAGCGCCCCGCAGGGGCGCGAGGAACTGCGCGACCAGCCACAGTGACGCAGCAGCCGCATGACGGCATGGCGCGGCACCCCGGAAGGCGCCCGCTCCCTTACCGCACCGCTTCCAGAATCATCGCGTTCGCCAGCCCACCCGCCTCGCACATGGTCTGCAGCCCGAAGCGAGCGCCGCGCTCCCGCATCGCGTGCACCAGCGTCGTCGTCAGCCGCGTCCCGCTCGCCCCCAGCGGATGCCCCAGCGCGATGGCCCCGCCGTGCACGTTGACCTTGGACAGGTCCGCCCCGGTCTCCTGGCGCCAGGCCAGCACCACGCTGGAGAACGCCTCGTTCACCTCGAAGAGGTCGATGTCGCCGAGGCTCAGCCCGGCCCTGCGCAGCACCTTCTCCGTCGCCGGGATCACGCCGGTCAGCATCAGCAACGGGTCGGAGCCGGTCACGGCGAACGCGTGCAGGCGGGCCAGCGGCCGCAGCCCGAGCCGCTCGGCGGTCTCGCCGGCCATGATCAGCACGGCGGACGCGCCGTCGTTGATCGGGCTGGCGTTGCCCGCCGTGACGCTCCAGTCGATCCCCGGGAAGCGCTCGGCGAACCCGGGGTCATAGTAGGCGGGCTTGAGCCCGGCGAGGATCTCGGCGGTGGTGCCGGGGCGCACGGACTCGTCCCGGTCGACCCCTTCCAGGCCCGCCACCTCGGCGTCGAACAGCCCCGCCTCCCAGGCGGCCGCGGCCTTCTGGTGCGAGGAGACGGCGAACGCGTCCATCTCCGCCCGGCTGATCGACCACTTCGCCGCGATCAGCTCGGCGCTGATGCCCTGCGGGACCAGGCCCTCCGGGTAGCGGGCGGCGACTCCGGGACCGAAGGGGTCCTTGCCGGGCGGCACGTTGGACCACATCGGCACCCGGCTCATCGACTCGACGCCGCAGGCCACGACGATGTCGTAGGCCCCGGACATGACCCCCTGCGCCGCGAAGTGCACGGCCTGCTGGGAGGAGCCGCACTGGCGGTCGACGGTGGTCGCGGGGACGGTCTCCGGGAAGCCCGCCGAGAGCACGGCGTACCGGGTGGTGTTCATGGCCTGCTCGCCGACCTGGTCGACGGTGCCGCCGATCACGTCGTCGATGAGGGCCGGGTCGACGCCGGAGCGTTCGACGAGGGTGCGCAGGGTGTGAGCGAGGAGCTCGACGGGGTGGACGTGCGCCAGGGACCCGTTCGGCTTGCCCTTCCCGACGGGGGTGCGTACGGCTTCGACGATGACTGCGTCACGCATCTCGGGGACCTCGATTGCCAGTCTCGATTACCGGTGAGTAGGAAAACCGAACTCACCATAACTCCGTGAGTAGGAAATTCCAACCATCTCCTGGAGCGGCGTCCCCGACCGCGTCCGCCCACAGCTGAGGGGCGGACGGTCGCCGGACCGTCCGCCCCTCCTTCGGCTCTGCGGCGCTACTGCCCCTGCCGGTACACGTCCAGCCGCCCGCACATCCCGAACCGGCCCCGCTCATAGGGCTGTTCGGCCTGTACGACGGCGTCGGCGAGGTGGCCGGCATCGCCCCGTTCGAGGCGGTCGAGCTGCTCCCCCGTGGCCTCGGCGGCCGCCCTGGCGCCGCGCTCCCAGCGGGCCCGCCAGTCGGCGAGCCGGGGCCGTACGAGGGCGGCGGCGGCCCGGTGGAAGGCGGCCAGCGGCTCCGGGCCGGTGGCCTCGCGCAGGGCGCGGTAGCCCTCCAGGGCGAGGTCGCGGCGGGCGCGGGCGATCCGCTCCCGCTCGGCCGCCGGCGCGTCCGCCGGGACGGTGGTCACCGAGGCGTAGGTCTCCGGGTCGGCCAGGTACCGCGGCGGCAGCGTCAGCACCGCGTCCCCGGCCTCCGGGAGGCCGCTGTTCTGCATCAGGACGGTGATGCGCAGGTCGTCCTCGTTGACGAGGCGGTGCACGGTGCCCGGCGTGAACCAGGCGACCGTGCCGGGCGTGAGAGGGGTGACCTGGTACCCGGAGGCGGTGAGTGTCTGTACCGCACCCCGGCCGCCGGTGACGACGTACCCCTCCGAACAGACCAGGTGCAGGTGGGGAGTTCCGCCGCGCACACCGTCGGCGGCCGGCCAGTCGTACACGCACAGGCGCGAGACCGCGACCCCGCCCGGCAGTCCCGCGAACCCGGACTCCCCACCGCTCACCACGGATGCGCCTCCAGGTACTTGGCGATGTCGGCGCGTTCCCAGGCGCCGTTCGCGATGACGACCCGGTAGCGGCGCCGGAGGGTGTCCCCCGGGGCCAGTTCGAGTTCCTCGTGGAAGGCCCAGGAAGGGGCGATGCCGGCGAACGGGTCGTTGCGCACGAACCAGTGCGCGGGGTGGGTGCCGCCCGCGCCCGAGTGGTCGTTCTCCGGGGCGTGTTCGAAGACGACGGTGGCGTGGCCGTCGGCGCCGTCGTGCTCGCCGGACAGGGCCAGCCAGGACGACTGGGAGCCCATCAGCTCCGGGCCTTCGCCCTCGGGGCCGAGGATCCGGCCGTCCCGGAAGGCGCGCGGACCACGCCAGAACAGGCCGGTGTAGCCCGCCTGTTCGCGTCCCGCGGTGGTCGGGCTGCCGAACCGGAGCGGCTCGTCACGGGCGTTGGTGACGGCACTGGACCAGGTCAGCGCCCAGGAACCGGATTCGGGGTCGACGTCACGGACCTCGATGCGCCGCTTCTCCCGCGCCCACAGCGTCCCGTCGTACGGATGCCAGGTCAGCCGCTCCGCGAGGACCAGCCGGCCGTCCGCCGAGGACAGTTCGTCGAAGCCGACGTGGCGCATCAAGCCGACGCGCTCCGGGAGGACGAGGTAACCCTCGCCGTGGACGTAGGAGTTGCCGCCCCACAGGTTCGCGCCGGACAGGTGCGAGGCGGTCAGGGAGAGGCCCTTGTGCCAGCGGTGGTCGTTGGGCCGGTAGTCGGTGACGACGTCCCCGGCGAGGGTGCGGATCGGGTGCAGATAGGGCTTGGGTGCCTCCCAGGCCGCCTCGGGCCGGTAGACGTACGCGAAGAGCTGTACCCCGGTGACCGGCTCGGTCACGCTGATCCGGTCGCCGTGGGTGTGCGTGATCCGCAGCTCGCCGCTCACGCGGACACCTCCTTGCGCTCGACCGGCGCCCAGCCCGGGGCGCCTCCGTGCAGGGCCGTGTAATAAGGATCACCGGGACCGATCTCGCCCGCACGTACGGTGGTGTCGGTGAACGCCGACTTGTACAGCGCGGTGATCAGCTCAAGGCTGGTGCGCCCGTCGGCGCCGCTGCTGCGCGGCCGCTCCCCCGCGCGCATGCTGGCGATCAGCTCGCGCAGCTGGGCCAGGTGCGAGCTGGGCACGTCCGGGCCGAAGTCCTGCCAGCCCGACGCCTCGTCGGCGGGGACGCCCGGGGCCGGGGTGATGCGCCAGTTCTCGTTGGAGTGGCCGTAGAGGTGGGTCAGTTCGACGGTGGCGCGCTCGCAGTCGATGCGGATACGGCTGACCTCGTCGGGGCTGAGCACGCTGTTGACGACGGTCGCCAGGGCGCCGTTCGCGAACCGGACCAGGGCGGTGGAGACGTCCTCGGTCTCCACGTCGTGCACCAGCCGGGCGGCCATGCCCCGCACCTCGCTCCACGGCCCGAGCAGGTCGAGCAGGAGGTCCATCTGGTGGATGCCGTGGCCCATCGCCGGGCCGCCGCCCTCGGTCGCCCAGCGGCCCCGCCAGGGCACGGCGTAGTAAGCGGTGTCCCGGTACCAGGTGGTCTGGCAGTGGGCGACCAGCGGACGCCCCAGCGCCCCCTCGGCCAGCAGCCGGCGCACATGGGTGGCGGCGGAGCCGAACCGGTGCTGGAAGACGATGGACGCGTACGGCCCACCGTCGGTGCCCTCCTCGACCTCGACCGCGTCGAAGTCGGCGAGCGACGGCACCGGCGGCTTCTCGCACCACACCCAGGCGCCGGCCCGCAGCGCCGCCACCGTCTGGTCCCGGTGCAGGGTCGGCGGGGTGCCGATGGTGACCAGGTCGGGCCGCTGCTCGGCGAGCATCCGGTCCAGGTCGGTGTAGGCGTGCGGGATGCCGGCCTCGGCGCTGAACGCCTCGACGGCCGTGGCATCGATGTCAACGGCGGCGACGACCTCGGTCTCGCCCTCCGCGGCCAGCCGGGCGAGCGCGGGCAGATGGGAGCCGCGCCCGATGGCGCCGGCACCGACGACGGCGGCCCGGATGCGGCGACCGGCGAAGGGGGCTCCAGGAAGGGAGGCAAGGGGCGAGCGGGGCATGGGCGTGATCAGCACTCCTCGGGGTGGGGACCGACGATGGGCGCGAACCGTCGCCCGACGTGCGCCGCACACGCACCCCGATGTGCGGGAGCAAGCGCTTTCTCCTGGGGAAACGTAAGCGTCGGTGCCCAGGCCGGTCAACACCCCCTCACTCCTGTCCGCCCGCCGAACCCCTGTGTCCGCGCTGTCACCGCGGCCCGCTACGCTGCCGTTGCACACGCATGATCACGCGCGCCCGCGCGTCCGCCAGCCTCTCTCACCCCTGGGACGCCGTACCTTCATGTCTTGGTTCGAATCGCTGATCCTCGGACTCGTCCAGGGGCTGACCGAGTTCCTGCCCGTCTCCTCCAGTGCGCATCTGCGGCTGACCGCGGCCTTCTCCGGCTGGAAGGACCCGGGCGCCGCCTTCACGGCGATCACCCAGATCGGCACGGAGACCGCGGTGCTGATCTACTTCCGCAAGGACATCGGGCGGATCATCTCGGCCTGGTTCCGGTCGCTGTTCGACAAGGCGATGCGACGCGATCACGACGCCAAGATGGGCTGGCTGGTGATCGTCGGCTCGATCCCGATCGGCCTGCTGGGTGTGACGCTCAAGGACCAGATCGAGGGTCCGTTCCGCGATCTGCGCATCACGGCGACCATGCTCATAGTCGTCGGCATCGTCATCGGCGTCGCCGACCGGCTGGCCGCCCGCGACGAGACGGGCGGCCGGCACCGGGCGCCCAAGCAGCGCAAGGCGCTGGAGAACCTGAGCGTGAAGGACGGCCTGATCTACGGCCTCTGCCAGGCCTGCGCCCTGATCCCGGGCGTCTCCCGCTCCGGCGCCACCATCAGCGGCGGCCTGTTCATGGGCTACAAGCGCGAGGCGGCGGCCCGCTACTCCTTCCTGCTCGCCATCCCGGCGGTACTGGCCTCCGGCGCCTTCGAGGTCAAGGACTCGGTGAGCGAGGGCCACGTGGCCTGGGGCCCGACCCTGTTCGCGACGGTGATCGCCTTCGCGTCCGGATACGCGGTCATCGCCTGGTTCATGAAGTGGATCTCCAACAAGAGCTTCATGCCGTTCGTCTGGTACCGCATCGCCCTCGGCATCGTGATCATCGCCCTGGTCTCGGCGGACGTGCTGAGCCCGCACGCGGCGGAGTCGGCGGGCTAGGGCACGTCGTTGGGGGGCGGGGGCGGCGCCATCTAGCATTTCCTAGCGCCTAAGACGCCATTTCAGTTGGCGTGATCTTGCGGCACTCTGGGGTGATGACTGCTGCGCTTGTCGAACGAATGGCGCCGGGAGACCTGTGGGAGCTGTTCCAGCGGGTGGGGCCACCGGCGCCGGTCCGCCCGCAGGGTGGAGGGCACCGTCGGCGAGGTGACCGCGAGGTACTGGCCGCGATCATCTTCGTGGCCACCTCGGGCTGCACCTGGAACCAACTGCCGCCGGGGTTCGGGCTGTCAGGGGTCACCGCCTTCCGGCGGTTCACCGAATGGACCGAGGCCCGGGTGTGGGCCAAGCTCCACCGCCTGGTCCTGGACGAACTCGGTGCCCGGGGTGAGCTGGACTGGTCACGGTGTGCGATCGACTCCGTCAGCGTCCGGGCTCTCAAAGGGGGCGACTGACAGGACCGAATCCGACCGACCGCGGCAAGAAGGGATCGAAAATCCACCTCATCGTCGACCGTCAGGGCCTGCCCCTGTCGATCGGCATCTCCGCCGCCAACCTCCACGACAGCCAGGCCCTCATCCCGCTGGTCCGGGGCATCCCGCCTATCCGCTCACGCCGCGGCCCTCGTCGCCGGCGGCCCGGCAAACTGCACGGTGACAAGGGCTACGACTATCGTCACCTGCGGCGATGGCTCGCTTCCCGCGGCATCCGGCACCGCCTTGTCCGCAAGGGCATCGAGTCATCCCGACGCCTGGGACGTCACCGCTGGGTCGTGGAGCGGACCGTGTCCTGGCAGTCCGGCTGTCGGCGCCTGCACCGCCGCTACGAGCGCAAGCCCGAACACTTCCTCGCCTTCACAGCCATCGCCGCCACCCTCGTATGCCACCGCAGACTCACCAAGTGAAATGGCGTCTTAGGCAGCTGGTGGACACTCGCGTACATGACGGAAACGAGGTCGGTATTCCGATGCACGTAGCAGTCGAGCGTCCCGGCATGTCGGAAGACGCGCGTTTGGCCGCTTACAGCGCTGTCTCCACGTCCCTCGCCCTGCGAAGTGATCGCCAGCTGGGCGAGCTTGTGGACGCTGCCGTGCCGCTTGGCTCCGGTATCGGCGGGAGGTCCGCGCTGCTGGAGGTCGGTGGGAAGCCGGTCTTCGTGAAGCGGGTGCCGCTCACGGACATGGAGCTTCTTCCGGAGCATGTCCGGTCCACGGCCAACCTGTTCGGGCTTCCCACCTTCTGCCAGTACGGCGTTGGTGGGCCGGGCCCGGTCGGGCCCAGTTTCGGGGCGTGGCGGGAGCTCGCCGTCCACATCATGACGACGAACTGGGTTCTCGGAAGGCAGTACCAGGGGTTTCCGTTGATGTACCACTGGCGGGTGCTGCCGGACACGTCCGCGCTTTCCGGGGAACTCCCGGACGTGGAGCGGGCCGTGGACTATTGGGGAGGCGGTCCGAAGGTACGCCGTCGTATCGAGGCCCTTCAGCAGTCCTCTGCGAGCCTGGCGATCTTCCTGGAGTACATCCCTCAGACGCTCCACGAGTGGTTCGTTGAGCAGGTACAGGCTGACGATGAGTCCGCTGACCGGGCCTGCTCCCTGGTGGAGGACGGGCTGGAGGCCGGCACGTCCTTCATGAACGTTCGCGGGCTGCTGCACTTCGACGCCCATTTTCAGAACATCCTGACCGACGGCCGACGCCTGTACTTCGCCGACTACGGACTCTCCCTCTCCTCCCAATTCGATCTGTCACCGTCCGAGACCAGCTTCTTCGAGCTGCACAGGACCTACGATCGCTGCTACACGCGCAGCTGGCTGGTGAACTGGCTGATCACGCATCTCTACGGATACAAGTACGAGCGGGAAGAACGCTGCGCACTCATTCGGGCATGTGCGGAAGGGGAGGACCCGCTGGGCGGACCGCAAGTGGCCAGGGCGATCCTCTCCCGCCATGCACCGCTCGCCGCAGTGATGACGGACTTCTACGGCAAGGTCCAGGATGAGAGCAGGCAGACCCCGTACCCGTCGGAGGCGCTCCGCCGGGCCCTCGATGCGGACAGGCCGCGTCGCAGCTGAGCAGGAACTCAGCGCTGGGGCTCCCGGCGGCTGTTCTCGCTTCGTACGGTCACGCCGGGCGTGGCCGGCGTGTAGACCCTGGCGTCGCTCATGCGGTCGAGGGTGATGATGCGCCCGTAGCCGCGGAACGAATCGATGATCGCCTGACGTCCCCGGAGCTCGGGCGGTGTGCCTGGTGGCGCGTAGACGAACTCCATGACGACGTCGTCCGCGAACAGGTCGAAGTAGCGGTCCCCGTCGGCCAGTCCCGCGAGTGAGTCCTCGACGAGCTTGATGAAGGGGGCCAGGGCTTTGAATTCTGCGTCGTCGACCATCATCTCTCCTCGGTGGTTCTGGTTCCCGGACTCAGACCTGGTTGTTCCACATGCGGAACACGGTGCACTTGGTGTGCTCGTCGAAGGTCACGGTCCAGAGGTTGGCGAAGGTACCGAGCTCCTTGTAGACGCCCGTGCCGCCGATGGCGGCCGTGTCTCCGTTGGTCATGAAGAGGGTCCAGTCGAAGTCCCAGCCGCCCTGCTGCCAGGCCTCTCGGCTCTGCCAGCCCTTCACGATCTCCTCGCGGCCGATCCAGTGCGTTTCGTACGGCCACTCGTGGTATTCGGCATCGGCGGCAAACAGGGACGCGATCTCCTCCGGCGCGTGGCTGCGCCAGGCGCGCACGTAGCCGGCCACCCACTCCTCCACTTGCTGCTTCGTCGGCACGATCGGCTCCTTATTTCTGTGTCGTTCGATGTCGTCGGTGCACGGTCACGGGTCCGTGACCGGAGTTCAGGACGTTGCCGTCGAAGCCCCTCCGCCGCGCCGGACCGAGATGGTCCGAGGCGCGGTGAACTCGATCAGGCCCTCGGGCCCGCTCTCGGAGCCGAGGCCGGACTGTTTGTGGCCCGCGAAGGTGACATACGGGGTGAGGTGCTGGACCTCGTTGATCCACACCGTGCCCGCCTCCAGGCGTCGGCCGACGGCCAGGGCCGCTTCGGGGTCGGCCGACCAGACGGACGCGCCGAGTCCGTACTCGCCCGCGTTGGCCCGGGCCACGGCGTCGTCGACGTCGTCGAACCGGAGGAGCGGCAGGACCGGGCCGAACTGCTCCTCCTGGACGATGCGCGAGTCCTCCGGGGGGTTGTCCACGAGCGTCAGCGGCACGAAGTAGCCGGGCCTGTCCTGGCCCTGCGCCGGGCCACCGATGGCGAAGCTGTGGCCGTGCGCCCGGGAGTCGTCGAGGAGGCCGAGGATCCGGTCGTACTGCGGGCGGTTCTGGACCGGGCCGAGGCGCACGCCCGCCTCGGTGCCGGGGCCCATCCGTACAGTGCCGGCGTAGGCGGCCAGGGCCTGCTTCAGCGGTTCGTAGACGTCTCGGTGGATGTAAAGGCGTTTGATCGCCAGACAGACCTGACCGCTGTTGGCGAAGGCCCCCCAGAACAGCTTCTCGGCGACGGCCGGGACGTCGATGTCCGGAAGGACGATGGCGGGGTCGTTGCCGCCCAATTCCAGGGTGACGCGGGTCAGGGTGGGCGCCGCGCCGGCCATGACCTGGCGGCCAGTCCTGGTGGAGCCGGTGTAGCTGATCATGTCGATGCCCGGGTGTTCGGTCATCCGCGGCCCGAGCCCGGCGTCGCCCGACACGACGTTCAGCACGCCGGGCGGGAGCACGTCGCGCAGGATCTCGCCGACCTTCAGCGTGGTCAGCGGGGTGAACGGCGACGGCTTCCACACCACGGTGTTGCCCGTGAGCAGGGCCGGAGCGAGCTTGAACCCGGCGTTGCCCAGCGGGTAGTTCCACGGCACGATCGCCCCGACGACACCCCGCGGGACACGTTGGGTGACGGAGAGACGCTCCGCGCTGTCCTCATTGACCGTCTCCGGCAGCGACAGCGAAGCCGTCCCGCGCAGCCAGTACCCGAACCCGAGGATCTCGCCGGCGGCGTCGTCCAAGCTCTTGCCCTGTTCCCGGGTGAGGAGCCGCTTGAGCGGTTCGAGCTGTGCCTCGACGGCGTCAGCGACCGCCAGGACGAGCTTGCGGCGCTCCTCGAACGGAGTGGCCGACCAGCCGGGAAGCGCCGCCCGGGCTGCTGCCACGGCCTGGTCCAGCTGCTCGGGCGAGCAGACGGGCGCCCGCCCCGCGACAGTCTCGTCGGCCGGGTCGAGCACGTCGTATTCGCTCGCTCCGGCTATCGCTCTGCCCGCGATCGTCATGGTGAAGCCAGTAGTCATGGAACTCTCCTGGTGTGAGGATCGGTACTGTCGGAGGTACCGGTGGCCTTGGGGACGACGGATTCTCCTGGTGTCGGATCGGCCCGTCGGATCGGCCCTGGTGTCAGGTCCCCCTGACGTCCCGCGGTCGCAGGGAAGGCACACCACCGACTATCGGTCTCCCGCCACCGACCAGGAAGGCCGGGTCTGCCTAGGAGTGCCACACCCAGGAACGACTGCCCGGGTCCCTCCGGAGACAGCCGCTACGGTCCGAGAGCCACTGCGGCCATCAGGACACGGCTCCTCGCTGCTCAGGCACGCCCAGGCGGCCCGGGAGGCGGCGTACGATGCGAGGATGAGCGACCACGAGCTGGGTGAGTTCCTCCGCGCACACCGTGCTCGGTTGAGTCCCGCAGACGTGGGCATGGCCACGTCCGGCACGCGCCGCGTCACCGGCCTGCGGCGTGAGGAGGTCGCTGTCCTGGCCGGGGTCAGCGCCGACTACTACGCACGTCTCGAACAGGGGCGGGAGACCAACCCCTCCGCCCAGGTCATCGACGCCATCACGAAGGCTCTGCAGCTGGGAACCGATGCTCGCTGGCACGCCTACCGGCTCGCCGGCCTGCTGCCGAAATCGACGCCCGCCGCTCCGCACGACCCCGTGCACCCGGCCCTGCTCCAGTTGATGGACGCCTTCCCCACCGCCGTGGCCTACGTCATCAACCACCGGCTGGAAATCCTCGCCTCCAACGCGCTGGCCGATGCCCTGCTCTCGCCTCTGGCCGACCCACGCCGCATGGTCCGCTCCCTCTTCCGCGACCCGGCAGCCCGCAAGCTGTTCGCCGACTGGCAGACCGTCGCGCGCGACTCCGTCGAGGCACTGCGCCTGGCCGCCGGGGGGGGAACGCCGCGATCCCGAGATCGCCGCGCTGGTACGGGAACTACTTGCCGACAGCCCCGAGTTCGCCGCCCTGTGGCAGGACCTCAGCGTCAGCGGCCTGGGCCGCAAGACCAAGGTCTTCAACCACCCGGACGTCGGCCAGATCACCCTCACCTACCAGGCGTTCGACGTACAGGCCGCCTCCGGCCAGTACCTCCTGGTCGGGACCGCAGAAGCTGGAAGCACCGACGCGGACTCCCTCGCACTCCTGGGGTCGCTCCATGCGGCCGGCCGACAAAGTCCGTGATCTCAGGAGTCGCCCCCAGCAGCTGTGGCACCCCGGTTGCCAGGGTGTTGTCGGACTCCGGGCAACCGGTGGAGTACCTCCTTCCTCTGCCGGAACTTGTGTCGGACAGTGCCAAGTTGGCCGTCGGGGATCCGCAGGCACCACGGACTGGGGCCCGTCTGGTGTTGTGACCTGTCGTATGCAGTTGGCTGGGCACCATTCGAGGGTTGAGAGGGTTGCTCAGTTCCAGGCTCGCGCAGAGTCGTATCAGACGAGGGCTTTGCCGAAGTACATCAGTTCATGAAGTGGATCTCCAACAAGAGCTTCATGCCGTTCGTCTCGTACCGCATCGCCCTCGGCATCGTGATCATCGCCCTGGTCTCGGCGGACGTGCTGAGCCCGCACGCGGCGGAGTCGGCGGGCTAGCACCCCGGGCGGCTCTCAGCGGGCGGCTCTCGGCGGGCGGCTCTCGTCCGGCGCTTCTCGGCCGGAGCCACTCGACCGGAGCTTCTCGGCCGGCGGTTCGGCGGGCGCCTCGTCAGGCGGTGAGTGTGCCCTGGTGGAAGTACATCCGCCAGCCGGTCTCCGTCAGCCGCCACAGGGAGCTGCGCCAGGCCCGGCGTCCCTGGTTGTCCGCGAAGTACGTCAGGTGGACGAGGCCCGGTGCGAGCACGGTCCCGGACATCTCGCTCACCTGGACCGGCGAGTCAGGGGACACCGATCCGCCGCTGGTCACCGTGAGGACCGACACGATGTCCCAGCGGCGGCCGGACGCCCCGATCTCCGTGAACTCCGGGTCGAGAAGCTCCAGGACGAGGTCCGGGGAGGCACGCACCTCGGGATCGAGAAGCCGCAGCTCCCCGTCGATGGCCGCCTGTACCGCGCGCTCGTCCTGGTCCGTCATGCGGGCAGGCTACGGCCTCGCACCGCCCCCTGCACAGCGCGTTTCCCCTCGGGATCAGCCGAGCTTGAGCAGGAGTTCCGCGAGTTCCGCCGGCATGGTGATCATGCAGTCGTGGCCGGTGGGCAGTCGCCACACCTGCTCCGTCGCGGGGACCGGACGGCGGACGATGCCTTCCGGTACGTCGGCGACGCAGTGGATGTGGGTCCGGGGGATCGAGTGCACGGCCGGGTTGTCCAGCCGCACCGGCTGCTGGAGGCAGCGCACCGACTCATCGGTCAGCATCGAGCGCAGCCAGGCCACGTCTGCCGGATCGGTCACCCCGAACAGGCCGTGCGGCAGGGGCAGTTCGGGCAGCGGCGGGACCCGCCAGCCGCTGCCGGAGGCCAGCGCGCGGTCGATCAGGACCTGGCTCACGGGCTGGACGTCGGCGGCGCTCTCGCCGTGCTCCGGGACCATCGCGTCGAGATACACCAGGTGCCCGACGCGGTCGGGGACCTGGTTGGCGACGGACGAGACGACCAGCCCCGCGTAGCTGTGGCCGACGAGCACGACATCGGTCAGGTCCTCGTCCGTGATCAGCCCCACGACGTCGTCGACGTGGGTGTCGAGGCCGACCTCGGGGCCGAGCAGATGCGCTTTCCCGCCGTGTCCGGTGAGCGACGGCGCGAACACCCGGTGTCCCGCCGCCGTCAGCAGGGGGACGACCCGCTCCCAGCACTCTCCGCTGTGCCAGGCGCCGTGCACCAATAGATACGTCGACATGGTCTCGCTCCTCACTGTGGTCATGACCGTCGTCGATCACGCTCCCGCGCCCGCTCCGGCCGGGGCAGAGCCCCGTTGGTCCTGGGGGTGACAGGACCAGGCAGGGGCGCGACGGCCCGCGTTACGGTGGCGGGATGACCGACGAACCGAACCTGCTGGGCGCGTACGTACGTGCCCGCCGTGAGCTCGTCACGCCCGAGCAGGTCGGCATCCCCGTGCTCGGGGTACGGCGGGTGCCGGGCCTGCGCCGGGAGGAGGTGGCGATGCTGGCCGGGATCAGCGCCGACTACTACCTGCGTCTGGAACAGGGCCGCGACCGCAACCCCTCCGTACAGGTCCTGGAGTCCCTCGCCCGGGTACTGCGCCTCGACGAGGCCGCGACGGCCCATCTGCTGAGCCTCGGCGCCGCGGGGCCCCGCCGACGCCGGCGCCACCGCCGGAAGGAGACGGTTCCGCCCGGCGTCGTCCAGCTGGTCGCCGCCCTCCCGCTGCCCGCGCTCGTCGAGGGCCGCTACTTCGACGTGCTCGCCGTGAACGCCCTGGCGACCGCGCTGTCACCGCGCCTCACGGTCGGCGCCAACCGGCTGCGGGACACCTTCCTCGACCCCGCCGAGCAGGCCCTCCACCCGGACTGGGCGAACGCGGGCGCCGGCATGATCGCCGGTTTCCGCCGGTCCGTCGGAACCGACGCGGACGACCCCCGTGTCATCGACCTCGTCGGCGAACTCTCCCTCGCGAGCCCCCACTTCAGCCGGCTCTGGGCACGCCACGACGTGGCCGCGTGCGAGGGCGCCGCCAAACACATCGACCACCCCCAGGTCGGCCGCCTGCGCCTGAACCGCGAACGCCTGACCGTCACCGGGACGACCGGCCAGACCCTCGTCATCTACCACCCGACTCCGGACACCGACAGCGCCGAGAAACTGGCGTTGCTTGCGTCGGCGACGACCATGGCGTGAGTGCCCGGGGGGAGATGATCGCGGCGGCAGCGCAAGGCGTGACAACTACGGCGGAGGCGCGGCGCGGCACGACCACGGGGGGGGGCACGCCAGCAGCGTCCACGGCGTGAATGCCGGGAAGATGATCGCGGCGGGAGCGCGGAACGACTACGGCGGATGCGCGGCGTGTGTGCGGCGTGAGTGCGGGCGGGCGACGTCGACTGCGGGAGCGCGGGGCGCGGCATGGGCGCGGGACGGCGATGGATTCGCCGCGGGCGTGGGGGAGGCGACGGCTACCGCGCGAGCGTGCTGAATCGGCTCCCGCGGTGTGTGCGCCGGGGCGGTCGTTCGTGGTGTGGGCGCGGCTGGGCGGCCTATCTCGGCCAACCCCCAACACCCGCCGTTTTCCCGGGCTTTGGAGGCGTCGTACCGGCTCCGGTGAGGGCGAAGGCCAGGACAGGGGCGTACCGCCGGGTCCGCGTCGCGACCACCCGTCCGGCAAATGCCAAGGCTCGGCGCCCCGCCCGCCGTTCCGCCCGTGACCAACCCCATACGGTCTGCGTAGCCGCCTGGTAGCGCACGGTCAGTTCTTGCCCCTACGCTGTTCGGTATGTCCCCCGATTCCCGAACCCCTGGTTCCGCGCGGTCTGCTGCCGAGGTCAACGAGCACATCCGGGCGCTGTGGCTGCGTGCGGGCGGCACGCTGTCGGCCCAGGAGCGGTCGGAGTACGAGCTGTTGGTGGTCGAGTGGGCCGAGGCGATCCGCGGGCGGATCATCGAGGCGGCCTGACCCCGGCGCCGGGCTTCAGCGGCCGCCGGAGATCCGCAGCACCGCGCCCGTCGTGTAGGAGGCCTCCGGGGACAGCAGCCAGGCGATGGCGGCGGCGATCTCCTCCGGTCGGCCGGGCCGCCCCAACGGCACTGCGGCGCCGATCCGTCGGGCCCGTCCCGGGTCGCCCATCGCCGCGTGCATCTCGGTGTCGACGACTCCGGGCGCGACCGCGTTGACCCGCACCCCGTCCGGTCCGAGCTCCTTGGCGAGGCCCACGGTCAGGGCGTCGACGGCCGCCTTCGTCGCCGCGTAGTGCACGTACTCGCCAGGGCTGCCGAGCGTGGCCGCCGCCGAGGACACGTTCACGATCGCCCCGTTCCCGCGCTCCGCCATCAGCCGGGCGGCCCGCCGTGAACACAGCAGCGTGCCCAGCAGATTGACCTCGACGACGCGCCGCAGATCGGCGCTGTCCACGTCCGTGAGCCGCCCGAGCGGCCCGGTCACGGCGGCGTTGTTGACCAGCCCGGTGACGGCACCCAGTTCCCGTTCCGCCGTGTCGAACAGCCGCTCGACATCCGCCTCCACTGCCGTGTCCACCGCTACGGCAGCACAACGCGCCCCGCTCTTACGCACCCCCTCGGCGACCACCTCGGCGGCTCCCGCGTCCCGGACGTAGCCGATCACGACATCGTGCCCGTCGGCCGCGAGCCGCAGGCAGACGGCGGCGCCGATACCCCGGCTCCCACCGGTGACGACCGTGACGGGACGTGCCATACGAGCCTCCTGAGACCGACCGGGCGATGATCTTACGGTCGGAGGACGCGAAAAGCCTCGTCTGTGACCGCCTCGCCCGACAGGCCCGTCCGGCGGACCGAGAAGGCGGTGTACCGAAGCGCCGATCCCGCCCGGGGTCCCGCCGCGCCCACGCGGGCGCACACCTCGACTCCCCCTGCCCCCATGCAACCCCCCTGCCACGCAACCCGGTTCTCGTGCGGCCCGGAGACAGGACGCGGCGGACGGGCACCCCGCGGCGCAGGGCAGGATGCTCGACGGAAGGCCCGTTCTTCGTCCACTTCGCCACGCGGCCGTGATCCGGAGTTCGGCGACCGCACCCAAGGTCATGGGCACAGGCCGACGGTGCCCCCTGTGGGGTCGTCCTCGTGCGCCCCCTGCGACGACCGAGGATTTCATCGAACTCACATTCTCATTCCACCCGTCGGCCGTACGCGTGACCGAGGTCGGGGCCCGGTCGGTTCGAACATCGCCGAATATCACCCGCATATCGCCCACACCTCTTGGCTGTGCTCGCCCCGTGCCCAACACTGAGCCGATGACGCAGCGCGTGGAGCTCGCGACCGTGATGGACCGGCTGGCCGTGGACGGACTGGTCACCGACTACGCGGTGGCCGTGGACGACGGGGACTGGACGGCGTACCGCAGACTGTTCACCGCGGACGGGCGGGCCGACTACCGGTCGGCCGGCGGGATCGAGGGGGATGCCGGGCAGGTGGCCGGGTGGCTCTCGGAGAGCCTGACCCTGTTCTCGATGCGGCAGCATCTGATCGTCAACCGCCAGGTGCGGTTCGGGATCCTGGAGCAGGACGCCGGGGACACCGCCCACCTCCAGGCCGACTACATCAACCCCATGCGGTTCGCCGGTGGCGACGGCGCCTCCACCGCCCCGGACTTCGTGTGCGGCGGCCGCTACGCCTTCGCGTTCCTGCGCACCCGGGACGGCTGGCGGCTGCGCCAGGTGGTCGTCGAGGAGAAGTGGCGCAGGATGAGCGAGCAGCGCGCGGCGGTGGTACCGGACTGACCCCGCGCCCAGGCCCCCTGTCGGAGATCCCCGCCGGTCCCGCACACTGGAAGGACCCGCAGGCAGGAGGCGACGCATGAGGACCGTCGAGCGCTGGCTCACCTCCCCTTGGCGGCGTTCCTGCGTGGCGGCGCTCGGGGGCGCGCTGCCCGTACTGGCCTTTCCGGCGCCGTCGCTGTGGTGGTTCGCCTACGTCGCCCTGGTCCCCTGGCTGCTGTTGGCGCGCTCGGCGCCGACCGGGCGGCGGGCGGCGTACGACGGCTGGTGCGGCGGGTTCGGGTTCATGGTCGCCGTGCACCACTGGCTGCTGCCGAGCCTGCACGTCTTCATCTTCCTGATCGCCGGCCTGCTGAGCGTGCTCTGGGCGCCCTGGGGCCTGCTGACGCGCCGACTGCTGGGCGGGACACCGTCACCGGGGCGGGCCGCGACCGCGGTGCTGGTGCTGCCGTCGGGCTGGCTGATGGTGGAACTGGTGCGGTCCTGGCAGGGGCTGGGCGGGCCGTGGGGCATGCTCGGCGCCACCCAGTGGCAGGTGACGCCCGCGCTGCGGCTGGCCTCCGTGGGCGGGGTCTGGTTGCTGAGCTTCCTGGTCGTG
This sequence comes from Streptomyces sp. NPDC031497, assembly GCF_055580905.1. Classification (NCBI taxonomy): domain Bacteria; kingdom Bacillati; phylum Actinomycetota; class Actinomycetes; order Kitasatosporales; family Streptomycetaceae; genus Streptomyces; species Streptomyces sp. NPDC031497. The sequence continues at coordinate 101,513 of NZ_JBVIKO010000015.1, read as the reverse complement.
GCCGTCAATGTGGCGCTGACCGTCCTCGTCTCCGTGCGCGAGGCACGGGTGCCCGCGGTGGCCTCGCTGGTGGCCACGGCCGCCGCGACCTCCGCCGCCTGGATGTGGTCACCGCGCCCGGACGTCGACGGCCAGGTCCGTATCGCCGTCGTACAGCCCGGCATCGTCGACGGCACCGACAGCGGCGACCGGCGCTTCGCCCGCGAGGAGCAGCTGACCCGGCAACTGGCCGGGCGGCGCCCCGACCTGATCGTCTGGGGCGAGAGCAGCGTCGGGTACGACCTCGGTGACCGGCCCGACCTCGCCCGGCGGATCGCCGCCCTCTCCCGGGAGACCGGCGCGGACATCCTGGTCAACGTGGACGCCCGGCGCTCCGACCGGCCCGGCATCTACAAGAGTTCCCTCCTGGTGGGCGCGGACGGCCCGACCGGGGACCGGTACGACAAGATGCGGCTGGTCCCGTTCGGCGAGTACATACCGGCCCGTTCGCTGCTCGGCTGGGCCACCTCGGTCGGCAAGGCGGCCGGAGAGGACCGGCGCCGCGGCACCGAGCAGGTGGTGATGGACGTCGGCCACGGGCTGCGGATCGGGCCCATGGTCTGCTTCGAGACCGCGTTCCCCGACATGAGCCGGCATCTCGCCCAGGACGGCGCCGAGGTGCTGATAGGCCAGACCTCGACCTCGTCGTTCCAGCACAGCTGGGCCCCCGAACAACACGCCTCGCTGGCCGCTCTGCGGGCCGCCGAGACCGGCCGCACCATGGTCCACGCCACGCTGACCGGCGTCTCCGCGGTGTACGGCCCGGACGGGGCGCGGCTGGGACCGTGGCTGGGCACGGACGCCAGCACGGCGCGGGTCTACGAGGTGCCGATCGCCCGCGGTGTCACGCCGTTCGTGCGGTACGGCGACTGGACGGTGGACGGCGCGCTGCTGGTGCTGGCCGGCTTCTGTCTGGGCGAGGGGCTGCGGCTGCGGGCGCTCAGGCTGCGCCGGAGTGCCGCCGAACCTCTCGTACCACCTGCTCGCACAGCTCATGAGTCGCCAGTGCGTCCCGGGCGCTGAGCACCTTGCCGGCGCGGACGGCGTCGAGGAAGGCGAGCACGGCCCCTTCGATGCCGCGTTGCCGGGCGACCGGCACCCAGTCGCCGCGCCGCCGGACCGTCGGCTGCCCCTTGTGGTCGATCACCTCGGCGAGGTTGAGGACCTGACGCTTGGTGTCCTGCCCGGAGACCTCCAGGATCTCCTCCGCCGAGCCGCTGAGCCGGTTCATCACGCCGAGCGCGGTGAAGCCGTCCCCGGACAGTTGCAGGACCACATGGTGCAGCAGGCCCCCGGCGACGCGGGCGCGGACGGTGATGTCGTCGACCGGGCCGGGGGCGAGGAAGCGGAGGGTGTCGACGACATGGATGAAGTCGTCGAGGATCATCGCGCGGGGTTCCTCGGGCAGCCCGACGCGGTTCTTCTGCATCAGGATCAGCTCGCGCGGGTGGTCGGCGCACTGGACGTAACCGGGGGCGTGGCGCCGGTTGAAACCGACGAACAGCGACACGTCCCGCGCCTCGGCGAGCGTCACAAGGCGCTCGGAGTCGGCGAACCGGTAGGCCAGGGGCTTGTCGACGTACGTCGGTACGCCCGCCTCCAGGAGCCGGGTGACGATCTCGGGGTGGGCGGCCGTGGGCGCGTGCACGAAAGCGGCGTCGAGATCCTGGGCGAGGAGGTCGTCGAGGGTCGCGTGCCGGCGGTCGGCGGGCAGCCGGAGGCTGTCGGCGACCTCGGCGAGGGTGGCGGGGGTGCGGGTCTGGAGATGGAGTTCGAGGCCCGGCTGCACGCCCAGCACCGGCAGATACGCCTTCCGCGCGATGTCGCCGAGTCCGATGCAGCCGACCTTCACTGACGCTCTCCTCGCGGTTGCCCATGTGCCTGTCCGGAAGCATACGGGCCGATAATCCGTGGTGGGATCGGGCCGGGTGGGCAAGGATGCCCGGCATGACGACCGAACGCCGTTCACCCGCCTTCGACGCCGACGAACGCACCATGCTGGAGGGCTGGTTGGAGTTCCACCGGCAGACCCTCGCGATGAAGTGCGCGGGTCTGACCGACGCCCAGCTCGCCATCGCCTCGGTGGAGCCGTCCCCGCTGTCCCTCATGGGGCTGGTGCGGCACATGGCCGACGTGGAGCGGTCCTGGTACCGCAGGGTGCTCGCCGGCGAGGCGGCGCACCCGCTCTACTGGAGCGACGAGGAGCCGGACGGGGAGTTCCACTTCGGCGCGGCGGACACCTGGCAGGAGGCGTACGCGAGCTGGCAGGCCGAGATCGAGGCCGCCCGGCGCAACGCGGCCGACTTCGGCCTGGACGACCTCTCCAAGGGCCGCCACCGCCGCACCGGGGAGCAGCCCAGCCTGCGCTGGATCCACACCCACATGATCGAGGAGTACGCCCGGCACAACGGCCACGCCGACCTGATCCGGGAGCGTATCGACGGCGCGACCGGCGAGTGACGTCAGCCTCGCACCCGCCGGCCCCCCGTACGGGGCACGAGATCACCCGTGCGGGGCACCAAACTCCTGTCGGCGGTGTCAACCTCCGTGCGAACCCAGCAGAGTTGCCCGGGTGCATCGAACGACCACCACCGCAGCGCTTCTGGTCACCGTGACCGTCTCGGCCCTCTCCGGCTGCGTGACGGTCCAGCGTCCGGCGGCGCCCGGCCCGCCGCCCGGTACGGCGCCCTCGCAGCCGTCGGTGCCCCGCCCGGACGGGACCGCCGAGCCCCGGGTGGTGCAGGCGCCGGTCAAGGAGGCCCTGGAGATGGTCGGCCCGTCCCGCCCGGCCCACCGGGCCACGCCGACCGCCGCCCACGCCCCGGCACCCCCTCCCCCGTCCCACCACCGGACCCCTGCCCCGCGGGCGGTCGCCCCGCACCCCCACCCGCACCCGCAGCGGCCCCGCGGCCCGGGGACCGACGTCCCCGATCTCTCCGGGTCCGTGCCGAAGGCCCCGGACGTGTGCGCCCTCGGCCGGCAGTACGGCGGCTGGCGCACGGACAGCCCGGAGGTGCGGATCTGCGAGCAGACGTACGGGCGTTGAGGAGGCGCCGGCAAGGGCGCGGTGAACGGCGATCGAACGGACCGCCGCTAGTTCGGCCGCTGCCGTGGTGGGCCCCAGGAGTCGCCGTCCGGTGTGTCGTCCTCCCCCAGCCGCAGCTCCAGGCGGCTGATCGCGGCCCGCACTCCGTCGCCATACCCGTCGTCGCCGAGGGCGACGGCGGCCGCGCCGCGAGCCCGGCGCAGATGGGTGCGGGCGGCTTCGGCGCGGCCGAGCTTGACGTAGTCGGCGGCGAGGTTGAGATGCAGCGAGGGGTAGAAGCCGCGCAGCCCCTCGGCTCCCTCCGCCTCGTCCGCCGCCGACAACGCGCGCAGATCCCAGGCGAGTTCGTCGGACGGATCGTCCTGGGTGTCGGCCAGATAGTGGGCCAGGGTGCAGCGGTGCAACGGCTCGCCGTGTTCGCCGAGCTCCGCCCACAGGTCGAGCAGACGCCGGCGGGCCTCCTCACGGTCCCCGGCGTGGTGCAGCATCACGACCTGCCCGATCCGTGTGAGCACGGCATCGGGTGCCGTGCGCTCCTGTCGCTCCGCCACCACGTCCTCCGAGCTCTCCGCTGTCTCCGACGACGCTAACCGCCACCGGGGCCCCTCAGCGCCATCCGACCCGCCCCGAAACCGACGTGTTCCCCCCTCGTCGGCCCCGCCCCCGTCGGTCCGATACCCCCGCGGTCCCGATACCCGCCGGCCGACACCCCCCTCGTAGGCCCGGCACCCGCCCCGCGCGCTCAGCCCAGGTTCGGGATGCGCCAGTCGATCGGCTGGTGGCCCTGCGCCGCGACCGCCTCGTTGATCTGGGTGAACGGGCGGGAGCCGAAGAACTTCTTCGCGGACAGCGGGGACGGGTGGGCGCCCTGGACCACCACGTGCCGGGTCTCGTCGATCAGGCGGAGCTTCTTCTGCGCGTAGCCGCCCCAGAGGACGAAGACCGCCGGGTCGGGCCGCTCGGCGACCGCGCGGATCACCGCGTCCGTGAACTTCTCCCAGCCCTTGTTCTTGTGCGAGTTGGCCTCACCGGCGCGGACCGTGAGCACCGCGTTGAGCAGCAGGACGCCCTGCTGGGCCCACGGCATCAGATAGCCGTTGTCCGGCGTCTGCTCCCAGCCCAGCTCCTCCTTCATCTCCTTGTAGATGTTCCGCAGGGACGGCGGGATCTTCACCCCGGGGCGGACGGAGAAGCACAGACCGTGGCCCTGGCCCTCGCCGTGGTACGGGTCCTGGCCGAGGACCAGCACCTTGACCTGGTCGTACGGCGTGGCGTCCAGCGCGGCGAAGACCTCCTCGCGCGGCGGGTAGACAGGGCCGTTCGCCCGCTCCTCCTCGACGAACTCGGTCAGCTCCTTGAAGTAGGGCTGCTGCAGTTCGTCGCCCAGAACCCCGCGCCAGGACTCGGGCAGCATGGCGATGTCGGTCACGTCAACGTCCTCACGATGTACGGTCACTTGCAGTTCCTGCTGATGCCCAAGAACCTACAGGCGGCCACTGACAATCGCCCTCGCACACCGGTTCACCAGCTGGTCTTGCGGTGCAGCTCCCACATCATCATGATCGTCGACGGGTCGAGCGCCTGCTCGCCGCCGGAGATGTCGTCGCTGGCCGCGACGTACTGCCGCCCCTGCCACAGCGGGATCAGCCGCGCGTCGTCGACGAGGATCTGCTGGGCCTCCTCGAACTGCTTGACGACCTCGCCGCGGTCGCTCTCGGTGCGCGACTCGGGCAGCAGCTTGCCGGTGATCACGGGGGACGGGTACGGCGTCCCCAGCGCGTTCTGCTCGCCGACGAACGGGGCGATGAAGTTCTCCGCGTCGGGGAAGTCCGGGAACCAGCCGCGCCCGAACACGGGGTACTCGCCCTTCTGGTAACCGACGACATAGGTCTTCCAGGGCCGGCTGCGGAGGGTGATGGTGAACAGTCCGGAGTCGTCCAGCTGCTGCTTGAGTTCCTGGAACATCCGGCCGGTCTCGGAGCCGTACCGGTCGGTGGTGTACCAGAGGGTGAGCGGGACCTTCTGGGTGACGCCGGCGTCGGTGAGGATCTTGCGGGCCTTGGAGGTGCTGGGGTCGCCGTAGTCGTCGAAGAAGCCGGTGGTGTGGCCGGTGAGGCCCGCCGGGACCATGGAGTAGAGCGGGTCGACGGTGCCCTTGTAGACCTTGTGGGCGATCGCGGAGCGGTCGACGATCTGGGCCACCGCCCTGCGCACGGCGGGCTGTTTGGCCCACGGGTCGGCGGGGTTGAACACCAGGTAGCTGATGTCGGTGCCGGTGCCGTCGATCAGTTGCAGCTCGTTGTCGGTGTGCGCCTCCAGGGCGACGATGTCGGAGGCGGCGAGGCCGCGGTAGGTGACGTCGATGTCCCCGGACCGCAGGGCCTTGACCATGGTGGCCGAGTCCTGGAAGTAGCGGATGGTCACCGCGTCGTTCTGCCGGTCGGCGAAGCCGTGGTAGCGGTCGTTTCGGACGAGTTCGGCCCGCTCGTCGTCGTACGACTTGAGGGTGTACGGCCCGGAGCCGTACACCGCGTCGTCCTTGCGCAGCGACCTCGCGGGGTAGTCGTCGGGGTCGACGATCGACATGGCCGGGGTGGCGAGGACGAACGGGAAGGTGGCGTCGGTCTTGTTGAGGTGGAAGACCACCTCGCGGTCGCCGAGCGCCTGCACCCTGTCGAGGCTGCCGAGCAGTCCGGCGGGTCCGCTGGGCGCGTTGATGGTCCGTATCCGGTCGATGGAGTACTTGACCGCCTCCGCGTCGAGCGCGTCGCCGTCGGCGAACTTCAGGCCGGAGCGCAGTTCGCAGCGGTAGGTGCGGTTGCCGGAGTCCGTGAAGGCGCAGTGCTCGGCGGCGTCGGGCTGCGGGGTGGTGGCGCCGCCCGGGTAGGCGAGCAGGGTCTGGTAGATGTTCCGGAACAGCTCCCAGGAGCCGTCCCAGGACCCGGCGGGGTCGAGGGTGCTGGGGGCGCTGGTGGTCCCGACGACGATCGGCCCGCTGTCCTCCGTACTGCTGCCGGCCAACACACCGCAGCCGGCCACCAGGGCTATGGACGCGACAGCGGCCACTCTGCGAAGGCCTCGGTTCCGGTTGAACACGCGCTCGCTCCTCGATCCGCCATACCAGGGGTCGGCGGCAGACCATACCGCAGCGTTGTCCTCCTTGAACCGCCCCGGAAACACGGGCGTTGATCGAATGTGCTATGACGACGTTGTCATTCAGCTGTGTGGATCTTGTGTGTCCGTCCGGGCGTCGTTTCCGTCGTTCCTGGGATGAAATGTCTGTGACGAAGACGACGCCCGGACGGCCTGTGGAGCCGTCAGGCCACGCCGGCGTTGAGGAAGATGCCGCCGTCGACGACGAGCGTCTGGCCGGTGACCCAGTCGGACTGCTCCGAGGTCAGGAACGCGGCCGCGCCGCCGATGTCGGAGGGCACGCCGAGCCGCTGGAGCGGGTAGCCCGCGGCGGCCTCGGCCTCCCGGCCCTCGTACAGGGCTTCCGCGAACTTGGTCTTGACGACCGCGGGGGCGATCGCGTTGACCCGGACGCCGGGGGCGAACTCGTGCGCCAGCTGCTGGGTCAGGTTGATCATCGCGGCCTTGCTGATGCCGTACGCGCCGATGAACGGCGAGGCCGAAAGGCCGGCGACGGAGGCGATGTTGACGATGGCGCCGCCGTTGTCCTTCTGCCAGGCGTGCCAGGTCTTCTGGGCGAAGCCGAGGGCCGAGACCACGTTGGTCTCGAACACCTTGCGGGCCACGTCCAGGTCGACATCGGCGATCGGGCCGAACACCGGGTTGGTGCCTGCGTTGTTGACCAGGAAGTCGACGCGCCCGAAGGCCTCCATGGTGCGGTCGACGACCTCGCTCTGATGGGCCAGGTCGTGGGCCTTCCCGGCGACGCCGATGACGCGCTCGGCGCCCAGGCTCTCCACGGCCTCCTTGAGCGCGTCCTCGTTGCGGCCGGTGATGGCGACCCGGTCGCCGCGGGCGATCAGCGCCTCGGCGACGCCATAGCCGATGCCGCGGCTGGCACCGGTGATGATGGCGACCTTGCCGGACAGCTCGGGCAGTTCAGTCATGTCCGTGATCCTCGATAGTCCCTGGTGAACCCTGGTGATCCCTGGCGTCCGCTAGTCCAGCGGTCCGCCGGCCACGTACAGCACCTGGCCGGAGACGAAGCCGGCCGCCTCGTTCGTGAAGAAGGCGATGGCGTTGGCGATGTCCTCGGGCTCGCCGACGCGCTGCACCGGGATCTGGGTGGCGGCGGCGGCCTTGAACTCCTCGAAGCCCATCTTCACGCGCTCGGCGGTGGCCTTGGTCATCTCGGTGGCGATGAAGCCGGGGGCGACGGCGTTGGCGGTGATGCCGAACTTGCCGAGCTCGATGGCGAGGGTCTTGGTGAAGCCCTGCAGACCGGCCTTGGCGGCGGAGTAGTTGGCCTGGCCGCGGTTGCCGAGCGCCGAGGAGGAGGACAGGTTGACGACCCGGCCCCAGCCGGCCTCGACCATGTGCTGCTGGACGGCCTTGGTCATCAGGAAGGAGCCGCGCAGGTGCACGTTGAGGACCGTGTCCCAGTCGGACGCGGACATCTTGAACAGCAGGTTGTCGCGGAGCACGCCGGCGTTGTTGACCAGGATGGTCGGGGCGCCCAGCTCCTCGACGACCCGCGTGATGGCGGCGGCGACCTGGGCCTCGTCGGAGACGTCGGCGCCGACCGCGATCGCCTTGCCGCCGGCCGCGGTGATCTTCTCCACGGTGTCCTTGCAGGCGGCCTCGTCGAGGTCGATCACGGCGACGGCGCGGCCCTCGGCGGCCAGTCGTACGGCGGTGGCGGCGCCGATCCCGCGTGCGGCACCGGTGACGACCGCGACCCGCTGCTCTGTGGTGGACATTCCTGTGTCTCCTCGCCCTTGAGAGAACCTGATCGAGTGAGCCCGCTCACGGAGCCCGCCCTGCGGTGAGCGACCGCTTAGTACCTTCAGTAGACGTGACGCTAGAAGCCCTGGCACGCGGTGTCAACGTCACACCGCGCGGGTGTGATCGATTACCTCACCAGGAGGTCCAGCAGCCGCTCGGTCTCGGCCGCCGGATCGAGGGTGAGCCCGGTGTGGACGGGGCCGGGCTGCACGACCGTCGAGCGGGGGGCGACGAGCCAGCGGAAGCGCCGCCCCGGGTCGTCGCCGGCCGCCTGCCCCGCCGCCTCCCCGCCCGCGCAGACGCGCTCGACCGCCCCGAGCGCGGCCCGCACCCCGGCCAGGTCCGCGTCCGGGTCCAGGGCCAGCAGCCGGGCCTCGTCGAGATGGGTGCGGGCGCCGACGTAGGCCTTGGCCCGGCAGTAGACGATCACGCCCGCGTTGATGCACTCGCCGCGCTCCACGCGGGGTACCACACGCAGCAGGACGTACTCGAAGACATCCCGGCCGCCGCCCTGGCCGGACCGGGTGATGTGCCGCTCGACCACATGTCCGGCCACGTGGATGTGGGTCTGGCTCACTTTGCTCCCTGGGTGCGGGGCTCGATGCCGGTGATGCGCTCATGGATGACGGCGGCTCGGGCGAGCAGCGGCCGGGCGTAGGTCCGCCGCAGGTCGTCGGGGGTGTCGAAGCCGGGCTCGTCGGCCAGCCAGACGTCGGGGATCTCGGCGGTGACCTCGGCGAGCAGGTCCTCGGTGACCCGGGGCGCCAACTCCGCGGCGGCCGCCCGGACATCGGGGGCGGAGCCGCTCAGCGCGTGGTCGGCGGCGTCGTAGGGGCGGCCGGCGGAGGCCTCGGCGGCGGGCCAGTTGTGCTGCCAGATCATGGTGGCGCCGTGGTCGATGAGCCACAGGTCGCCGCGGTGCACGAGCAGGTTGGGGTTGCGCCAGGAGCGGTCGACGTTGTTGATCAGCGCGTCGAACCAGACGATCCGCCCGGCCTCCTCGGGGCTCACCGTGAAGGCGAGCGGGTCGAAGCCGAGGGCGCCGGAGAGGAAGCCCATGCCGAGGTTGGTGCCGCCGCTGCCGCGCAGCAGGTCCTGCACCTGCTGCTCGGGTTCACCGAGCCCGAGTACCGGGTCCAGTTCGACGGTGACCAGACGGGGCATCCGGAACCCGAGCCGGCGGGCGAGTTCACCGCAGACGACCTCGGCGACCAGCGTCTTCCGGCCCTGCCCCGCGCCGGTGAACTTCATGACATACGTCCCGAAGTCGTCGGCCTCGACGAGCCCCGGCAGCGAACCGCCCTCACGCAGGGGCGTGATATAGCGGGTCACAGTGACTTCTGGCAGCATTTCCTCAGGCCATCCAAGTCTTCAACCTTGCGATCAACAGCGGAGGGCTGCGGCCCTCTGCCTTCGGCCTCCGGCACGAAGTGAGCATAGTAACCGAGCGTGATGGCCGCCCATGAACACCCGAGCCGTCACGCCGAGCAGCGCGCACACCCGAGGTACCGCGCCAACTCCGACGCCACCACCGAGGCCACACAAACACCGAGCACCTCCGGCACCGGGCTCCCGGCGCCGGTCGCCGGGCGCCCGCGCAATATCCCGCCGCACTCCCTCGCGGCGGATCTCGACGGCGTCGCTCGCCCCCCGCCGGATCGTCATCACCCGTCCGTCTGAGGGGAATCGGGGATTGACGTCACCGCATTTACTTAGAGTAGCCTTGCCTAAGTTGACCGGTTTCCGGAGGGTGGCTGGTGGGATCAGGGGAACCGTCGGGGCGAGACGTCCTGGCACGTTCGGTCAGGGGGCAGGGGCGGCGGCTCGCTCTGGGCTCCGCGCTCGGCTGTGTGCACCAACTCGGGGAAGCGCTGGTCCCCGTGCTCATCGGTGTCGTCGTCGACCAGGCCGTGGCCGGACAGGACGCCGGACGTCTGGCGCTGTGGCTGGCCGTCCTGGCCGTCCTGTACGTGTGCCTGTCGTGGAGTTTCCGGCTGGGCGCGCGCGCCGGTGAACGCGGCGCCGAGGAAGCCGCGCACACCCTCCGGCTGGCGATCGTGCACCGGGTGCTCGACCCCCGGGGCGGCGCCGAGGAGGACCGGCTCTCCGGCGAACTCGCCAACGTGGCCACCGAGGACGCCAAGCGGGTCGGCGCGGTCAACATGGCGCTGATGAGCGGGATCTGGGCGGTCGCCGGCATCACCGTGAGCGCCGTGGCCCTGCTGCTCACCTCCGTGACGCTCGGTCTGATCGTGCTGCTGGGCACGCCGGTGCTGCTGTGGCTGGGCCATCTGCTCAGCAAACCGCTGGAGCGGCGCAGCGAGGCCGAGCAGGACCGGGCCGCGGGCGCCGCCGGAGTCGCGGCCGACCTGGTGGCCGGACTGCGGGTGCTGAAGGGACTCGGCGCCCAGCGGGCGGCCGTGGAGCGGTACCGGCGTACCAGCAGGGTCTCCCTCGCGGCCACCCTGCGCGCCGCCCGCGCCGAGGCGTGGCAGACCGGTCTGGTCCTGGCCCTGACCGGCGGGTTCATCGCGCTGATCGCCTGGGTGGGCGGCCGGCTGGCGCTCGACGGGTCCCTCACGCTGGGGCAGTTGGTCTCGGCGGTCGGGCTCGCGCTGTTCCTGCTGGGCCCGTTGGAGACGTTCGCCTGGGTCAACACCGAGCTGGCGCAGGGCCGCGCCTCCGCCGCCAGGATCGCCCGGGTGCTGGCCGCAGGACCCGCCGTCGTGGGCGGGGACGAGCCGGTGCCGGACGGGGTGCGCGGGCAGGTGCGGCTGCGCGGGGTACGGTTCGGCGGCCTCGACGGCGTGGACCTCGACCTGGCCGCCGGCCGGCTGACCGGGATCGCGGTGACGGATCCGGCGTGTGCCGAGGCCCTGTTGAGCTGTCTGGGCCGGGAGGCGGACCCGGAGTCGGGCTCGGTCGAGCTGGACGGGGTGCCGTTGACCCGGCTGGACCCGGCGGGGCTGCGGGCCGCGGTGCTGGTCGCCGCGCACGACGCCGCGCTGTTCGAGGGCTCCCTGGCCGCGAACGTGACCCCGGGGGGCGGCGACGGCCCGGACCCGCGCACGGACCGGGCGATGGCCGCCGCCGACGCCGACGAGGTCGCCCGTTCGCTGCCGGACGGAGCGGACACCGGGGTCGGTGAGGGCGGGCGGTCGCTGTCCGGCGGGCAGCGGCAACGCGTCCTGCTCGCACGGGCGCTGCGCGCCGAGCCACCCGTCCTGGTGGTGCACGATCCGACGACCGCGGTGGACGCGGTCACCGAGGCCCGTATCGCCGAGGGGCTGAGGCGGATCAGGCAGGGCCGGACGACGGTCGTGGTGACCAACAGCCCGGCGCTGCTCGCCGTCACCGACCGGGTGGTGTTCCTGGACGGCGGCCGGGTGGGCGCCGAGGGCACGCACGCGGAGCTGGCACTGACCCACGAGACCTACCGGACGGCGGTGCTCGCATGACCCGGACCGACCGAGGGGACGATCCCGGGCGGGCTCTGCTGCCCACGGCCACACCCGCCCGCACTCGCGCGGCCGTACGCGAACTGCTGCGCCCGAACCGGGGGTTGGCGGCCGCCGGCTTCGGCGTGCTGGTGCTCGCCACGGCCGTCGGACTGCTCACCCAGCCGCTGCTCGGCCATATCGTCGACCTGGTCACCCGGCACCGCTCCCCCGACGCGCTCACCGCGCCCGTGCTCGCGCTCGCCGGGGTGGCCGTGGTCCAGGGCGTGACGACCGCGCTGGGCATGTCGCTGGTGTCCCGGCTCGGCGAGACCGCGCTCGCCCGGCTGCGCGAACGGTTCGTGGAGCGTGCCCTGGCGCTGCCGCTGGAGCGGCTGGAGCGGGCGGGCTCCGGCGACCTCAACTCCCGGGTCACCCGGGACGTCTCCCGGGTCGCCGACGCGGTGCGCACCGCCCTGCCCGAACTCGCCCGCTCCGCGCTGTCGATCGTGCTGACCCTGGGCGCCCTCGCCCTGCTGGACTGGCGGTTCCTGCTGGCCGCGCTGCTCGCCGTGCCGGTGCAGGCGCACACCGCGCGCTGGTACGTGCGCAACGCCGTCCCCCTGTACGCCCAGGAGCGGATCGCCACCGGCGAGCAACAGCAGCAGTTGCTGGACACCATCGGCGGGGCCCGCACGGTACGGGCGTACCGGCTCCAGGACGGCCACAGCCGCCGGGTCACCGAGCGCTCGCGGGCCGCGGTGGAACTGACCATGCGCGGAGTACGGCTGGTGCTGCGCTTCTACAGCAGGCTGCACATCGCCGAGTACGTGGGTCTCGCCGCCGTCCTGGGCACCGGGTTCCTGCTGGTGCGGTCCGGTTCCGCCTCGGTCGGCACGGCGACGGCCGCCGCCCTGTACTTCCACAGCCTCTTCGGTCCGGTCAACACCGCGCTGGTGCTGCTCGACGACGCCCAGTCGGCGACGGCGGGCCTGGCCCGGCTGGTCGGTGTGATCGACGAGCCGGTGCCCGCGGTCTCCGGGCGGCGGGACGCCGGTACGACGGCCGGGGCGGGCGACCCGTCCGTGACCCTGGCCGGTGTCTCGCACGCGTACGTGCCCGGCCGTCCGGTGCTGCGCGGTGTCGACCTGGAGGTGCGGCCCAAGGAGCGGATCGCGCTGGTCGGCACCACCGGTGCGGGCAAGACGACCCTGGCCAAGCTGGTGGCCGGGCTGCACCGCCCGGAGGCGGGCCGGGTCGACATCGGCGGCGCCGAACCGGACGAGTCCGGCCGGCTGGTGGGGCTCGTCACCCAGGAGGTGCACGTGTTCGCCGGGCCGCTCGCCGACGACCTGCGCCTCGCCCGCCCGGACGCGAGCGACGAGGAGCTGTGGGACGCGCTGGCCCGGGTGGGCGCCCTCGGCTGGGCCGAGGCCCTGCCGGAGGGGCTGGACACGGTCGTCGGGGACGGCGGCCACCGGCTCACCGCCGACCGCGCCCAGCAACTCGCCCTGGCCCGTCTGCTGCTGGCCGATCCGCCGGTCGTCGTACTCGACGAGGCGACCGCCGAGGCCGGCAGTTCGGGCGCCCGGCTGCTCGACGAGGCCGCCGAGCAGGCGCTGCGGGGCCGTACGGCACTGGTCGTGGCCCACCGGCTGAGCCAGGCCGCCGCGGCCGACCGGGTCGTCGTCCTGGACGCCGGCCGGATCGTCGAGGAGGGCACCCACGATGAACTCCTCGCCGCCGAGGGCCGGTACGCGGCCCTGTGGCAGGCCTGGGCCGGCAGCCGCGCCACCGCCGAACGCCCCGCCGACGCCTCCCGAGCGCCCGCTGACCGAGCCCCCCGCTGACCGAGCCCCCACTGATCCAAGCCGCCCCCCGCCGGACCCGTCGCCCGAACAGAAGGATCACCTGATGCCTCGCGCCACCAGAGTCTCCAGGCTCACCGGCCTGCTCGCCTCCGTACTCCTGCTCACGGCGACGGCGGTCGCCTGCGGCTCCTCCGACAGCGACTCCGACTCCGCCTCGGCCGGTTCCACGGGCTCGTCCGCGTCCGCGGGCGCCTACCCGGTGACGATCGCCCACAAGTACGGCAGTACGACGATCAAGTCCGAGCCGAAGCGGATCGTGACGGTCGGCCTCACCGACCAGGACGCGGTCCTCGCCCTCGGCAAGGTCCCGGTCGGCACGACCGAGTGGCTGGGCGGCTACAAGGGGGCGATCGGTCCGTGGGCCCAGGACAAGCTGGGCAGCGCCTCCGCGCCGACCGTGCTCAAGGACACCGGCACCGGCCCCCAGGTGGAGAAGATCGCGGCGCTCAGGCCGGATCTCATCCTCGCCGTGTACGGGGGGCTGACCAAGGCGCAGTACGCGAGCCTGTCGAAGTTCGCGCCGGTGGTGGCCCAGCCGAAGGAGTACAACGACTTCGGCGTGCCGTGGCAGCAGCAGACCGAGGAGATCGGCCAGGCGCTCGGCAAGGCCGATGAGGCCAAGACGCTGGTCTCGGGCGTCGAGGCCAAGTTCACGGCGGCCACGAAGGCCAACCCGGAGTTCGCCAAGGCCACGGCGGTCATGGCGACCCCCTATCAGGGCGTCTTCGTCTACGGCAGCCAGGACCCGCGCTCCCGGCTCCTGTCCGACCTCGGCTTCGCGCTGCCCAAGGACCTCGACAAGGTGATCGGGGACCAGTTCGGCGCCCAGATCAGCAAGGAGCGCTACGACCTGCTCGACCAGGACGTGGCCGTGTGGATCGCGCCGGACACCACCACGTCGGTCACCAAGCTGCACAGTGACCCGATATACGGCGATCTGAACGTGGTGAAGCAGGGCCGTGAGGTCTACATCAAGGAGACCAGCGACTACGGCAACGCGGTGTCCCTGTCGACCGTGCTGAGCATTCCGTACGTCCTGGAACGCCTGGTGCCGCAGCTGGCGGCGGCGGTGGACGGCAAGACCGCGACGAAGGTCGAGCAGCCGGCGTCGTGACACATGCGAGAGGGGCGGGTCCGGGAAGACCGGACCCGCCCCGTTTTTTCGGCTGTCAGGAGCCGTCGACGAGGCTCCTGGGCCGCAGGTCCGTCCAGTGGGTCTCGATGTGGTCCAGGCACTCCTGGCGGGCGGCCGGGCCGTGGACGACGGTCCAGCCCGCCGGGACGTCCACGAAGTCGGGCCACAGGCTGTACTGGCCCTCGTCGTTGACGAGGACGGAGTAGACGCCGTCGGGGTTCTCGAACGGGTTGCTCATGTCAGCGGGTCCTTGCCTCTCGGTCTGTTCGGTGGGTCTGTCCGGTCGGTGCCGTCGGTCAGTTGTCCAGTTCGTCCGCGCGTGCCACCAGCGCCTCCAGTGCGCGGAACCAGGTCTCGGCCAGCGCCCGTACCGCGTCCTCGGTGAGGAGTCCGGCCGCGTACGCCCAGTGGGCGGTGAGTTCCGGCCCCTCGGGGCGGTCCTCGGTGAGGGCGTTGAGGGTGAGGGCGTGGGACATCGGCATGCCCGGGTCGGCGTCGAGGTCGGCGGCCGACTCCTCGGCGGCGTAGGACCAGTCGGCGGCGGTGGGCCGGTCGAAGCGGCCCATGTAGTTGAACTCGATCTGCGGTTCCCCGAGTTCGGCGAGGAGCGGGCCGGTCACGGGGTTGAGGTGGCGCAGCAGCCCGTGGCCGATGCCGGCCGCCGGGAGGTTGCCGAGGTGCTCCCGGATCCGGGCCACCGCCTCGTCAAGCGCGGCCCCGCCCGCGAGCGTGTCCGGGCCGGCCGGGCCCGGGTCGAGCCGTACCGGGACCACGCTGGTGAACCAGCCGACCGTACGGGACAGGTCGGCGTCCCCCGCGAGTTCCTCCTCGCGGCCGTGGCCCTCCAGGTCGAGCAGGACCGGGCCGCCGGCGCTCGCGGCGCCCAGGGTCCGGGCCCGCCAGTCGCCGACGGCCAGGGCGAACGCGGTGAGCAGGACGTCGTTGACGCTCGCCCCGAAGGCGGCCGGGGCCCGGCCGAGCAGCGGGCCGGTGATGCCGGCGGGCAGGGTCAGGGAGAGGTGGCGGGTGGTGGCGACGGTGTCCCGGGCGGGGTCGAGGGGGCGGGCCAGGGGCAGTCCGGCGCCCGCGGCGAGGGCGGACGTCCACCACGGGAGCTCGTCCTCGGCGGCCGGGTCGGCGGCGCGGGTGCCGAGCAGCCGCGACCAGCGGGCGAACGACAGCTCCACCGGGGCCGGTTCGGGGGTGCGGCCGCCGCGGACGGCCGCCCAGGCGCCGGCCAGGTCGGGCAGCAGCACCCGCCAGGAGACACCGTCGATCACCAGGTGGTGGACGAGGAGCAGCAGCCGCCCGGGGTGGTCGGGGCCTGCGTCGAACCAGACCGCCCGCACCATCGCCCCGGCGTCCGGGTCGAGTCCGGCCAGGGCCGTGCGCGCGTGGCGGGCGATGGCGTCCCGCAGCGCGGTCTCGTCGGCCACGGCGTCGCGCACGTCGACCCGGGCGAGCCAGGTCCGCACGTCGGTGTCCGGTGCGGCCGGCACCCACAGGGCGGGCTCCGGTGCGCGGACGAGCCGGGCGCGGAGCATGTCGTGCCGTGCGGCGAGCGCCCCGAGCACGGCCAGCAGGCCGGGTTCGGTGAGGTCGGCCGGGGTGCGGATCAGGGCCGCCTGATGGTAGGCGGCGAGCGGGCCGCCGCGGTCGATCAGGGCCCGCATGATCGGGGTGAGCGGGACGCTGCCGGTGCCGTCGTCGTGGGTGGCGTGCCGTTCGCCGGCGCCCAGCGGGACGGCGACGGCGGCGAGGGCGGCGACGGTGCGGTGCTGGAAGACCTGGCGGGGCGTGATCCGCAGGCCGCCCGAGCGGGCCCGGGCGACGAGTTGCATGGCGACGATGCTGTCCCCGCCGCAGGCGAAGAAGTCGTCGTCCGTGCCGATGGCCTCGGCGGGCAGGCCGAGGGCGTCCGCGAACAGGTCGCGCAGGGTGTGCTCGGTGTCGTTCTCCGGGGCCCGGCCGCCGCCCGCCGCGGTGAAGTCGGGGGCGGGCAGCGCGGCCCGGTCGAGCTTGCCGTTGGACAGCAGCGGCAGCCGCTCCAGCACGACGACGGCGGCCGGGACCATGTAGTCGGGCAGGGTGGCAGCGGCATGCGCCCGCAACTCGGCGCCGTCCGCGCCGGCCGTGTCGTCGGCGACGGTGTAGGCGATCAACTGCCGTATCCCGGGGCGGTGTTCGCGGGCCACGACGACGGTCTGCGTGACCGCCGGGTGGGTGTCGAGCGCGGCCTCGATCTCGGCGAGTTCGATGCGGTAGCCGCGGATCTTGACCTGGTCGTCGGTGCGTCCGGCGAACTCCAGCAGGCCGTCCTCGGTCCAGCGGGCCAGGTCGCCGGTGCGGTACATCCGCTCCCCCGGTGCGCCGAAGGGGTCGGCGACGAAGCGTTCGGCGGTGAGTTCCGGGCGGCCGAGGTAGCCGCGGGCCAGGCCAGGCCCGGACAGGTACAGCTCGCCGGTGACGCCGGGCGGGACCGGGCGCAGGGCGGTGTCCAGGACGTAGGCGCGGGAGTGGTGGACGGGGCGTCCGACGACCGGGCGGGCGCTGTCGCGGACCCGGCCGACGAGGGCGTCGACGGTGGCTTCGGTGGGGCCGTAGAGGTTGACGGCCTCGATGTCCGGGAGTGCGGCCAGCCGGTGCCACAGGGACTCGGGTACGGCCTCGCCGCCGAAGCCGACCAGCGTGAGCGGGCAGTCGCCGTCGGGGCCGATCAGGCCGCTGTCCGCCATCCGGGCGAGCAGGGACGGGGTGACCTCGACGAAGTCGATGCCCTGGTCACGGAGGAAGGCGGCGAGGAGTTCGGGGTCGCGGCGCGTCTCGTCGTCGGCGATGTGCAGCGCGTGCCCGTCGAGGAGCCAGAGCTGCGGCTGCCAGGAGGCGTCGAAGGAGAACGACCAGGCGTGTCCGACCCTCAGGTGCCGTCGCCCGGTGCGCTCCTTGGCCAGGTCGTGCAGGTCGTGGCGGTGGCTGTGGAAGAGGTTGGTGATCCCGCGCTGGGTGACGACGACCCCCTTGGGGCGGCCCGTGGAGCCGGACGTGTAGATGACGTAGGCGGGGTGGTCGGGGCCGGGCGGGGTGGGCTCGGCCTGCGGGCGGCCGTCCGCCGGGGCGTCCAGGAGCAGGACCGGGACATCGGTGACGGACGGCAGACCGGCTGCGGTGTCCGTGGTGGCGAGGACCAGTACCGGGCAGGCGTCGGCGAGCATCGCGGTCAGCCGGGCCTCGGGCAGGTCGGGGTCGAGGGGCAGATAGGCGGCGCCCGCCTTCATCACCGCGAGGATGGCGGCGATGTGGTCGGCGGTGCGGGGCAGGGCGAGCGCCACGATCCGCTCGGGCCCGGCGCCGTGCCCGGCCAGGGTCCGCGCCAACTCGGTGCTCCGGGTGTCGAGTTCAGCGAAGGTCCAGGTGGAACGGCCGTCGGTGACGGCGACCGCGTCGGGCGTGGCGGCGGCCTGCTCGGCGAACAACGCCGGTACGGTACCGAGCCGTTCGGCGGCCGGGAGCGCGGTGTCGTTCCAGGTCTCCAGGACGGTGTACCGGTCGGCGGAGCCGAGCAGCTCCAGGCGGCCGACAGGACCGTCCGGGTCGGCGGCCATGCCGGTGAGGAGACCGGTCAGGGCGTCCGTGATCCGCCGTACGGTGGCCGCCTCGAACAGGTCGGGGCGGGACTCGGCGGTCACCCGCAGCCGTTCGGCGGGTTCGACGGCCCAGGCGAGTGGATAGTGGGTGGAGTCCGCGTGGTCGCGGACGGTGACGCGCGGCGCGTCACCCGTCTCCTCGTCGGTCTCCGCCACCGGGTACGACTCGAACACCACCAGGGTGTCGAAGAGTTCGCCCAGTCCGGCGGCGCGCTGGATGTCGGCGAGGCCGAGGTGCTGGTGGGCGATGAGCCGGGACTGCTCGTCCTGGAGCCGCTCCAGCAGGGCGGCCGTGCTCTCCTCGGGGCGTACCCGCACCCGTACCGGGACGGTGTTGATGAACAGGCCGATCATCGCCTCGGATCCGGCGAGTTCGGGCGATCGGCCGGCGACGGTGGCACCGAACACCACGTCCTGGCGCCCGGTGAGCCGGCCGAGGAGCACGCCCCAGGCCGCCTGTATCAGGGTGTTGACGGTGACGCCCCGGCGCCTGGCGAACGCCTCCAGCTCCGCCGTGCGGACGGCGTCCAGTTCCACGGTGTGGGTGCCCGGGACGGCGGCGGCCCGGTCGGGGTCGGCGGGCGCCAGCCGGGTGGGCTCGGCCAGATCGGCGAGGGCCTCGGCCCAGGCGGCGGTGGAGGCGGCCGGGTCCTGGGCGGCCAGCAGCTCCAGGTGCGCGCGGTAGGGGGCGGCCGGGGCCGGGGTGCGGCCCTCGTAGCGCGCCCACAGTTCGGCGGCCAGCAGCGGCAGTGACCAGCCGTCGAGGAGCAGGTGCTGGTGGGAGAGGACCAGCCGGTGCCGGTCCTGGCCGACCCTGGCCAGCAACAGCCGGAGCAGCGGCGGGCGTTCGGGGTCGAACCGGCGCCGTTCCTGTGCGAGCAGCCGGGTCCAGTCCTGCGGGTCCCCGGTGAGGTCGAGCTGCCGCCAGGGCAGCACGGCGGTGCGCGGTACGACGGCGACGGGCCGTCCGGAGGACAGGTGCCAGAAGCCGCTGCGCAGGTTCTCGTGGGCGTCGAGCACGGCCTGCGCGGCGGCGCGCAGCCGGTCGGTGTCCAGGGGGCCGTCCAGGTCGTAGGTGACCTGGACGGTGTAGACGTCGGGCCCCTCGTCGCCGGAGTCCAGGGCCGCGTGGAAGAGCAGGCCGGCCTGGAGCGGGGAGACGGGCAGTACGTCGGAGCCGGCGGGCAGGGCGGCGAGTTCGGCGCGCTCGCTCTCGGTGAGGTCGAGCAGGGCGGTCTCGTCCCGGCGTTCGGTTGCGGCCGTGGTGGTCACGGTGGCCAGTCCGGCGGCCGACTTGTGCCGGAACACGTCCCGTGGGCTGAAGGCCAGCCCGGCGGCGCGGGCCCGCGCGACCAGCTGCATGGCGACGATGCTGTCCCCGCCGAGGGAGAAGAAGTCGTCCTCGACACCGACCCGTTCGAGTCCGAGCACCTCGGCGACGAGAGCGCACAGGGTCTCCTCCAGCGGGGTGCGCGGCCGGGTGTCGGTGACCTCGGCGGCGAAGTCCGGCGTCGGCAGGGCCCGGCGGTCCAGCTTGCCGTTCGGGGTGAGCGGGAGGGCGTCGAGGGTGACCACGGCGGCGGGGACCATGTGGTCGGGCAGCGACCGGGCGGTGTGGGCGCGGAGTTCGGCGGGGTCCGCGCCGGATCCGGCGGCCACCACGTAGGCCACGAGCCGTACGTCCCGTGGCACGACCGCGGTGTCCGCGACGGCCGGGTGGGCGGCGAGCACGGCCTCGATCTCGCCGAGTTCGATCCGGAAGCCGCGCAGCTTGACCTGGTCGTCGGTGCGGCCGAGGTACTCCAGTTCGCCGTCCGCCGTCCAGCGGGCCAGGTCGCCGGTGCGGTACATGCGCGCGCCGGGCGTGGTCGCGTACGGATCGGCGACGAACCGCTCGGCGGTCAGGCCGGGACGCCCCAGGTAGCCGCGGGCCAGCTGGGTGCCCGCCAGGTACAGTTCGCCGGGCACGCCGGGCGGCACCGGGTTCAGGGCGGCGTCGAGGACGTAGGTGCGGGTGTTCCACACCGGGCGGCCGATCGGCACGGAGGCCGGGTCGGCGGGCACCTCGTGGGCGGTGACGTCGACCGACGCCTCCGTGGGGCCGTACAGGTTGTGCAGGCGGGTGCCGGGCAGGACCCGGTGGCAGCGGGCGGCCAGCGGCGCGGGCAGCGCCTCGCCGCTGCACATCACCTGGCGCAGCACGGTGCAGTCGGTGGCGGTCGGTTCGTCCAGGAAGGCGCGCAGCATCGACGGCACGAAGTGGGCCGTAGTGATGTGCTCGCGCCTGATCAGGGCGGCCAGGTAGGCCGGGTCCTGGTGACCCTCGGGGCGGGCGACGACCAGGGTGGCGCCGGTGATCAGCGGCCAGAAGAACTCCCACACGGACACGTCGAAGCCCGCCGGGGTCTTCTGCAGCACCCGGTCGTCCGCGTCGAGGCGGTAGGTGTCCTGCATCCACAGCAGGCGGTTGGCGATGCCCCGGTGCGGGACGGTGACGCCCTTGGGGCGGCCGGTGGATCCGGAGGTGTAGATGACGTAGGCGGGGTGGCGGGGGTCGTAGGCGGTGGGCAGCGGGGCGTGGGCCGGGTCGGCGGGGGTGCCGGCGGCGTCGACCGCGAGGCGGGGCACGCCGGCTTCCGGGAGGGTGACGCCGTCGGTGGTGACCAGGCAGACCGGGCGGGCGTCGGTGAGCGTGTACGCCAGCCGCTCGGCCGGGTAGCCGGTGTCCAGGGGCAGATAGGCGGCGCCGGCACGGTGCACGGCGAGCAGGGTCACGACGAGCGCGAGGGAGCGCGGGAGGGCGACGGCGACCGTCGCCTCGGCTGCCGCCCCGTGCGCGGCGAGGGTGCGGGCGAGCCGCTCGACCCGCTGGTCCAGTTCCGCGTAGGTGAGCGAGGTGTCCTCGAAGACGAGCGCGGTGGCTCCTGGGGTACGGGCCGCCTGGGCGCGGAACAGCTCGGGGAGGGTGAGGTCCGGGACGTCCCGGGCGGTGTCGTTCCAGCCGGTGAGGACGAGCGCGCGTTCCTCGTCGCGCAGGACGTCCAGGGTGCCGACGCGGCGGTCCGGGTCGGCGGCGACCTGCGCCAGCAGGGACTCCAGGCGGCGGGCGAGGAGTTCGGCGGTCGACTGGTCGAAGAGGTCGGCGCTGTACTCGATCCAGCCGTCGATGTGCTCGTCCTGCTCGACGAAGTCGAAGCTGAGGTCGAACTTGGCGCTGTCCTGGCCGACGGTCTCGCGGCGGACCGTGAGGCCGGGCAGGACGGGTGCGTCGCCCTGGCCCGCGAGGTGGACGACCATCACCTGGAACAGCGGGTGCCGGGCCAGGGAGCGTTCTGGGTTGAGGGCCTCCACCAGCCGCTCGAAGGGCAGGTCCTGGTGCTCGTAGGCGGCCAGGTCGGTCTCCCGGACGCGGGCGAGCAGCTCGGCGAAGGTGGGGTCGCCGGACAGGTCGGTGCGCAGGACCAGAGAGTTGACGAAGAAGCCGACCAGG
This sequence comes from Streptomyces sp. NPDC031497, assembly GCF_055580905.1. Taxonomy (NCBI): domain Bacteria; kingdom Bacillati; phylum Actinomycetota; class Actinomycetes; order Kitasatosporales; family Streptomycetaceae; genus Streptomyces; species Streptomyces sp. NPDC031497. The sequence goes on along the minus strand of NZ_JBVIKO010000015.1, from coordinate 79,934 downwards.
TCTTCGAGGGTCTCGTCGGAGCGGCCGGAGACCGGGGCGCCGAGCGGGATGTCGTCGCCGGCGCCGAGCCGGTGCAGCAGCGCGGCCACGGCCGCCTGGGCGACCATGAACATGCTCACGCCGTGCTCGCGGGCGAGCCCGCGCAGGGCGTGGGCCAGGGCGGGCGGCACGGTGAAGCCGGTGGTGCCGCCGCGTCCGCCGGGTTCGGCGGGGCGCGGCCGGTCGGCGGGCAGGGTCAGCTCGCCGGGCAGCCCGCGCAGGGTCTCGGTCCAGTGGGCGAGCAGCCGGGGCTCGGTCGCGGCCAGCAGGTCGCGCTGCCAGAGCGTGTAGTCGGCATAACTCGCGGGCAGTGGCGGCCAGTCGGGGGCCCGGCCCGCGGTGCGGGCCGCGTAGGCGGTGGAGAGGTCGGCGAGCAGCGGGCGGTCGGACCACTCGTCGGTGGCGATGTGGTGCAGCAGGAGCAGCAGGACGTGCTCGTCCGAGGCGGTCCTGAACAGGGCCGCACGGAGCGGGAGTTCGTGCTCCAGGTCGAAGAGGTGCGCCGCCTGTTCCGTGAGTTCCTCGAACGGGGCTGTGACCAACGGGACTTGGACGTCCGCCGGGTCCAGGACGTGCTGGTGCGGGACCCCGTCGACCGCCGGGAAGACGGTCCGCAGCGGGGTGTGCCGGACGGCCACGTCGTTCAGGGCGGCCTGAAGGGCCTCGCGGTCGAGGAGACCGGTCAGCCGCCAGGCCGACGGCAGGTTGTACGCCGTGCTCGCGCCGTCCACCTGCGCGAGCAGCCACAGCCGGCGCTGCGCGGAGGACAGGGGCAGAGGTTCGGGACGCGGGCGCGGGTCGGCGAGTGCGGGGCGGCCCGCGTCGCCGGAGGCGTCCGTGCGGGCGGCGAGCCCGGCCACGGTGGGCGCCTCGAAGACCGAGCGGACCGTGAGATCGGCGCCGAGCGCGGTGCGGACGCGGCTGACCAGGCGCATGGCGAGCAGTGAGTGGCCGCCGAGCGCGAAGAAGTCGTCGTCCACGCCGATCCGTTCGAGGCCCAGGACGTCGGCGAACAGGGCGGCGAGGATCTCCTCGCGCGGCGTGCGCGGCCGGGTGCCGTCGCCCGCGCCGGCGGTGAACCCGGGGTCGGGCAGGGCCTTGCGGTCGAGCTTGCCGTTCGGGGTGAGCGGCAGGGCGTCGAGGGTGACATAGGCGGCCGGGACCATGTGGGCGGGCAGTGCGGCGGCGGCGTGGGCGCGCAGTGCGGTCGCGTCCACCACCGGACCCGCGTCGGGGACCACGTAGGCCACGAGCGCCTGGTCGCGGACGGCGACCGTGGCGTGCGCGACGGCGGGGTGGGCGGCGAGCACGGCCTCGATCTCGCCGAGTTCGACCCGGAAACCGCGGACCTTCACCTGGTCGTCGGTGCGGCCCAGGTACTCGACCGTGCCGTCAGCCGTCCAGCGGGCCAGGTCGCCGGTGCGGTACATGCGCTCCCCCGGCGCCCCGAAGGGATCCGCGACGAACCGCTCGGCGGTCAGCCCGGGCCGGTCCAGATAGCCGCGGGCCAGCTGTACGCCCGCCAGATACAGCTCACCCGGGACCCCGGGCGGCACCGGACGCAGACCGGCGTCGAGGACGTGGAGGCGGGTGTTCCAGACCGGGCGGCCGATCGGCACGCTGGTCGCGCCGGGACCGATCTCGATCGCGGTGACGTCGACGGAGGCCTCGGTCGGGCCGTAGAGGTTGTGCAGTCCGGCCGGGACCACCTCGTGGAAGCGCCGGGTCACCGCAGCCGGCAGCGCCTCGCCGGAGCACATCACCCGGCGCAGTCCGGTGCAGTCGGCGGCCGTCGGCTCCTCCAGGAACAGCTGGAGCATCGAGGGCACGAAGTGGACGGTGGTGACGTCCTGTTCGCGGATCAGCCGGGCCAGATAGGCGGGGTCGCGATGGCCCTCGGGCCGGGCGACGACCAGCGTGGCCCCGGTGATCAGCGGCCAGAAGAACTCCCACACCGACACGTCGAAGCTGGACGGCGTCTTCTGCAGCACCCGGTCCTCGGCGTCGAGCCGGTACGCGTCCTGCATCCACAGCAGCCGGTTGACGATCCCCTCGTGCGGGACGACCACGCCCTTGGGGCGGCCGGTGGAGCCCGAGGTGTAGATGACGTACGCCGGGTGGCGAGGGTCGTACGAGGCCGGCAGCTCGGCCTCCGGGCCGGTGGGCAGGGCGTCGCGGATCACGCACACCGGGCGGGCGTCCTCGACCATGAGGGCGAGCCGGTCGGCCGGGTAGTCCGGGTCCAGCGGCAGATAGGCGGCCCCGGCGCGGTGCGCGGCGAGCAGGGCGACGACGAGGTCGACCGAGCGCGGCAGGGCGACGGCGACGGTCCGCTCCGGGCCCGCGCCGAGGCCGGCCAGGACGCGGGCGGTGTGCTCCACCCGGGCGTCCAGCTCCGCGTAGCTGAGCCGCTGTTCCTCGAAGACGAGGGCGGTGGCGTCGGGGGTACGGGCCGCCTGGGCGCGGAACAGCTCGGGCAGGGTGCCGGAGGGGACCGGGTGGGCGGTGGCGTTCCAGTCGGTGAGGATGCGGGCCCGCTCGTCCTCGTCCAGGACGTCCAGGTCCCGTACCGGCAGGTCTGGCTCGGCGGCGGCGCGGGCCAGGAGCCGGATCGCGCGGGTGGCCAGCCGCTCGGCGGTGGTGTGGTCGAAGAGGTCGGTGGCGTACTCCAGGAGCAGGACCACCCGGTCGGACTCGTCGACGTAGGTGAAGTGCAGGTCGAACTTGGCCATGCCGGTGTCCATGTCGAACCACTCGGTGGCCAGGCCCAGCACGTCGGGGTCGCCGTCCGGACGGAAGTGGTAGCCGAGCATGACCTGGAAGAGCGGGTTGCGGCCGGCCATCCGGGGCGGGTTGAGGGCCTCCACCACGCTGTCGAAGGGCAGGTCCTGGTGCTCGAAGGCGGACAGCGACGACTCCCGTACCCGGCCGAGAAGCTGACGGAAGGTCAGGTCCCTGCCGGACAGGTCGGTGCGCAGCACCAGGGTGTTGACGAAGAAGCCCACCAGGTCGCCGAGCGCCTCGTCGGTGCGGCCCGCGATGGGTGCGCCGAGCGGGATGTCCTCGCCGGCGCCGAGCCGGTTGAGCAGGGCGGCGGTGGCGGCCTGGAACAGCATGAACATGCTGGTGCCGGTGGCGGTCGTGAGGTCGCGCAGGGCGCGGCCGGTGGCGGCGGGCAGCTCAAGGCGGACCTTGCCGCCCCGTCCGGTCGGCCCGGGGGGACGCGGCCGGTCGGCGGGCAGGGTCAGCTCGTCGGGAAGCCCGCGCAACACCTCTGTCCAGTAGGCGAGTTGGGTCTCGCCGCCGGTCGCGAGCAGCTCCCGCTGCCACAGGGTGTAGTCGGCGTAGTGCACGGGCAGCGGCACCCAGTCCGGGGCCGTACCCGCGCGGCGGGCGGCGTAGGCGGTGTCGAGGTCGGCGAGGAACGGCCGGTCGGACCACTCGTCGGTGGTGATGTGGTGCAGGACGACGGCCACCACGTGGTCGGCGGCGCCGAGCCGGAACACCGCGCAGCGCAGCGGGAGTTCGGCGGTGAGGTCGAAGGGGCGGCGCTGGGCCGCCTCGATCAGCGCGGGCAGGTCGCCCTCGGCGGCGTCGGTGACGGTGAAGGCCGGGTCGGCTTCCTCGGCGGGGACGATCCGCTGGTACGGCTCGCCCTCGTGCGAGGGGAACACCGTGCGCAGGGCCTCGTGGCGGCCCGCCACGTCCCGCAGGGCGGCGCGCAGTGCCTCGGTGTCGAGGTCGCCGCGCAGCCGGAAGACCAGCGGGAAGTTGTAGGCGACACCGCTGCCGGTGATCTGCTCGACGAGCAGCAGCCGGCGCTGGGCCGGGGACAGCGGGATGCGGTCGGGCCGGTCGGTCACCGGGGTGACGGGCGGCCGGGCGGTGCTCGCCTCGCCGACTCGCGCGGCGAGCCGGGCCGGGGTGGGTGCCTCGAAGAGGTCACGGATGGCGAGTTCGGCGCCCAGTTCGGTGCGGGCGCGGCTGACCAGCCGGGTGGCGAGCAGTGAATGGCCGCCCAGGTCGAAGAAGTTGTCCTCCGCTCCGGCCTCCGGCAGCCCCAGCACCTCCGCGAACAGCTGGCACAGCACCTCCTCCTGCGGGGTGCGGGGGCCGCGTCCGCCGCCGAGGGCGACCGCGGGTTCGGCCTCGGGCAGGGCGCGGAGGTCGAGCTTGCCGTTGGCGTTCATGGGCAGGCCGTCGACGGTGACGAAGGCGGCCGGGACCATGTACTCGGGCAGTTCCCGGCCGAGGTCCTCGCGCAGCCTGCGGATCAGGGCGCTGGTCTCGCGGGCGGCGGTGGGGTCGTTGGCGTGGGGCCCGGAACCGCCGCTGGGGCGGAACAGGCCGCCGGTGAGCCGGTGTTCGGCTGCTTCGGCCGTTTCAGCCGTTTCAGCCGTTTCGGCCGAGAGGAAGACGGCGTCGTACGTGCCGGTCCGTGCCGACCAGGTGGTCAGCACCCGGTATCCGGCGTCCGCGCCGAGCGCGTGCAGGGTCTCCGGGTCGACGCCGTCCTCGTCCGTCCGGCCGTCCGGGATACCGGTCACCCGCAGGGCGGCGGGCCGCTCGGCGCGCGAGCGGTCACCGAGGTGACCCTTCAACTTGCCGCCCGCCGAGAGGAGTTGGCCGATGGCCTCGGAGGTCCAGCCACCGCGGGCGAGTTCGCCCACGGTGTGGGCGGTGGTCCACCGGACCGTGGGCGCGTCGTCGAGGCGGATGTCCGGCTCGCCGGCGTACAGGACGACGTCGTAGCGGTGCCGGGTCAGTTCGTTGTGGTGGCGGCCGCGCTTGGTGCGCAGGTCGACGCCGTGGCCGAGGGTGGTGAAGAAGTCGGGGTCGACCAGGAGTTCCTTCTCCAGGCGCAGACCGCGCTCCACCGCCCGCTCCAGCTCGGCCGCCGCCGTGCCCCGGGCCTGCTGGATCTCGGTGTGGAAGGTGCGGGCAAGGCGCAGGTTGCGGACATCGCCGACGAACAGGGCGCCGCCGGGAGCGAGCAGCGCCATGGCGCCGTCGATGACGGCGGTGAGGTACTCGATGCTCGGGAAGTACTGGATGACGGAGTTGATGACGATGGTGTCGAAGTAGCCGGTGGGCAGGCCGCTGAGGTCGTCGGCGGGACGGCAGCGCAGCTCGACCCTGGCCGCCAGCTCCGGGTCCCCGGCGCGCAGTTCGGCGCCGATCTTGCGGATGACGGGGGCGGCGAAGTCGGTCGCCCAGTAGGCCTCGGCGTCCGGGGCGAGCCGGGAGAGCAACAGGCCGGAGCCGACGCCGATCTCGAGGACGCGGCGCGGGTTCAGGGAGCGGATGCGGGCGAGGGTGGCCTCGCGCCACTCGTGCATCTGCTCGAAGGGGATGGGCCGGCCGTCGTAGGAGCTGTCCCAGCCGTCGTACTGCTCGGTGAAGACGGCGGTGCCGATCTCCTCGTACTCGTCGGAGTAGATAACCTGCCATTCGCCGACCTGGGCGGCCTCGGCGGCGGTGCGTTCGGCGGTGTCGGCGCCGGAGGGCACGACATAGCCGACGAGGCGTTCGTCGCGGACGATCACGGCGGCCTGGGAGACCAGCGGGTGGCGGCTGAGGGCGGTCTCGATCTCGCCGGGTTCGATGCGGTAGCCGCGGATCTTCACCTGGTCGTCGGTGCGGCCGAGGAAGTCGAGGTTGCCGTCGGGGTTGCGGCGCACCAGGTCACCGGTGCGGTACATGCGCTCGCCGGGCGTTCCGAACGGGTCGGCCACGAAACGTTCGGCGGTCAGGCCGGGCCGGTCGAGGTAGCCGCGGGCCAGGCCGATACCGGCGATGTACAGCTCGCCGGGGACGCCGTCGGGCACCGGGCGCAGCCAGGCGTCCAGGAGGTGGGCGCGGGTGCCGCGGATCGGCTTGCCGACGGTGGGGGTGTCGGAGTCGAGGGTGCCACCGCCGAGGGTGTTGATGGTGTACTCGGTGGGCCCGTACAGGTTGTAGCCGTAGGTGCCCTCGGTGTCGCGCAGGGCCGCCCAGACCGTCTCCGGGACCGCCTCGCCGCCGAGCAGGACGAGCGGCGGGACATGGCCCTCCAACAGGCCCTGCTCGATGAGAAGCCGGGCGTAGGTGGGCGTCACGTTGACGACGTCGATGCGGTGGTGTTCGCAGTAGGCGACCAGCGCCTCGGCGTCACGGCGCAACTCCTCGTCGCACACGTGCACTTCGTGGCCCTCGACCAGCCAGAGCAGCTCCTCCCACGACATGTCGAAGGCGAAGGACACGGTGTGCGCGATCCGCAGCCGCCGTCCGCCCGCCGCCGCGATGGCCGGTTCGAAGATCTCCTTCTGGTGGTTGAGCTGCATGTTCGTCAGGCCCCGGTAGGGGGTGACGACGCCCTTGGGGCGGCCGGTGGAGCCGGAGGTGTAGATGACGTAGGCGGGGTGTTCGAGGCTGAAGCGGCGGTGAACCGGCGTGTCCGGCAGCCCCGCCAACTCCCCCTTCGTGGCCGGGTCGTCGAGCAGCACCCGGGTCATGTCGCCGTCCAGCGTGGCCGATACGGCCGCGTTGCTGAGCAGCAGCAGGGGGCTGGCGTCGGCCAGCGTCAGGGAGAGCCGGTCGGCCGGGTGGTCCAGTTCCAGCGGCAGATAGGCGGCGCCCGTGCGCAGCACGGCGAACAGGGCGACGACCATGTCCAGGGAGCGCGGCAGGGCAAGGGCGACTACCCGCTCGGGGCCCGCGCCACGCTCGATCAGCAGCCGGGCCATGCGGTTGACGGCCGCGTCGAGTTCGGCGTACGTGAGGGTGTGTTCGCCGAAGACCAGGGCGCGGGCGTCCGGGGTGCGGGCGGCCTGGGTGGCGAGCAGGTCGGCGATGGTGTCCTCGGGGTCCGCGACCCGGCCGGCGGCCCACTCCGCGCGCAGCGCCGTGTGTTCGGCGGGCAGCAGCGGGTCCAGGGAACCGACGGGTGCCGTCAGGTCGGCGGTGAGGCGGTCGAGGAGCAGGGCGAAGCGGTCCAGGAGGGCCTGCGCGCGGTCCGCGGGGACCAGGTCGGGCCGGTGGGTGAGGGTGACCGCGATCCGGTGGCCCGGGGTGACGACGAGGTTGACCGGGTAGTGGGTGGCGTCGACGTTGGCGACGGCGGTGGCGCCGTGCCGGGTGCGCAGCTCCGACAGCCGGTCCTCGGTGTCGTTGTTGCGGAGCACGAACAGGGTGTCGAACAGCTTGCGGTGCCCGGTCTCGGCCTGGAGCACGCCGAGGCTGAGGTGCTCGTACGGCATCAGGTCGAGCCGTTCGCCCTGGATACGGCGGAGCAGGTCGAGGACCGGCTCGGCGGGGTCGAAGGCGATCCGGGTGGGGACGGTGTTGAGGAACAGCCCGATGATGTTCTCGACGTCGTGGACCTCGCTGGGCCGGCCGGCGACCGTGGTGCCGAAGACCACGTCGGGGCGGCCGGTGGCGGACGCGAGGGTGAGCCCCCAGGCCGCGTTGAGCAGGGTGTTCAGGGTGAGGCCGTGGACCCGGCCGGTCTCCCGCAGCCGGTCGCCGAGGGCGGCGGTCAGGCGTAGGTCGAGCTGGTCGGGGATGACCGGTTCGAGACCGTCGGCGGCCGTCGGGGCCAGCAGGGTGGGCTCCTCAAGGCCGTCCAGGGCGGTGCGCCAGGCGGCGGTGGCGGCGGGGTCGTCCTGCTGGTCCAGCCAGGTGAGGTAGTCCCGGTAGCTGCCGGGCGTGGCCAGGTCGGAGGCGTCACCGCCGGTCTCGTACAGCGCGAACAGCTCGTCGAGGAAGAGCCAGGCGGACCAGCCGTCCCAGAGGATCAGATGGCGGCCGATGACGAGCCGGTCGCCGCGTTCGGCGCCGAGCCGCAGCAGGAGCAGCTGGAACAGCGGGGGCGCGGACAGGTCGAACCGGCGGTTGCGCTCGGCGTCGGTCAACTCCCGCACCTGGGCGTCCTGTTCGGTGGCCGGGAGATGGGTGAGGTCGACCTCCTGCAGCGGGATCTCCGGGTCCTCGACGATGAACTGCACCGGCTGGTCCAGGCCCTCGCTGGTGAACCCGGCGCGCAGGCCGGGGTTGCGGTCGAGGAGGGTGCGGACGGCGGCCCGCAGCCGGGCCGCGTCCAGCCGGGTGCCGAAGTCAAAGGTCTCGTGGACGGTGTAGACGTCCAACGCGCCCTGGTCGTAGGCCGAGTGGAAGAACAGGCCCTCCTGGAGGGGGGCCAGCGGCCATACATCGGCGACGGCCGCCGGGGCGGCGAGGGCGCGGACCCGCGCGTGCTCGGCGTCGGTGAGGGTGAAGGCGGCGGCGGTGGCCGGGGCGGCGGCCGTGGCGGTGCCGGTGGTGGCCGCGAGGGAGGCGGGCGTGCGGTGGGTGAACACGTCGCGTGGGCTGAGGTCCAGGCCGGCGGCGCGGGCCCGGCTGGCGACACCGATGGAGCTGATGCTGTCGCCGCCGAGCCGGAAGAAGTCGTCGTCCGGGCCGACGTCGGCGATGCCGAGGACGGCCGCGAAGATGTCGGTGAGCTGCCGCTCCAGGGGTCCGGCGGGCTCGCGGCGGGCGGCGCGTCCGGCCTCGGGGGCGGGCAGCGCGGCCTGGTCGAGCTTGCCGCTGGGGGTCAGCGGCAGGTCGGCGAGGACGACGTACGCCTCCGGAACCAGCGGCGCGGGCAGCTCGTCGGCGAGCGCGGCGCGCAGTTCGGCGGGGTCGGCGACGGCACCGGCGGCCGGGACCGCGTAGGCGACCAGGCGCTGGTCGCGGACGACGACGGCACCGCGTGCCACCGCCGGGTGCCGGGTCAACGCGGCCTCGATCTCACCGAGTTCGATCCGGTTGCCGCGCAGCTTGACCTGCCGGTCGGTGCGGCCCAGGTAGTCGAGCGTGCTGTCCGGGCGGCGGCGCACCAGGTCGCCGGTGCGGTACATCCGGGCGCCGGGGGTGTCCGCGTAGGGATCCGCGACGAAGCGGTCGGCGGTGAGCGCGGGCCGCCGGTGGTAGCCGCGGGCCAGCTGGACGCCGGTCAGGTACAGCTCGCCGGGCGCGCCGTCGGGCACCGGGCGCAGGCAGGAGTCCAGCACGCGCAGGCCGGTGTTCCACACGGGCCGGCCGATGGGCACGGTGGTGTCGGCCGCGCCGTCGAAGGCGTGGTAGGTCACGTCGACGGCGGCCTCGGTGGGCCCGTACAGGTTGTGCAGCGGTACGCCGGTCAGCTCGTGCCAGCGGGCCGCCGCCCGTCCGGGCAGCCCCTCGCCGCTGCTGAGGACGCGGCGCAGGCTGCCCGCCCAGGACGGGTCCGCGGTGACCTCCTCGGAGGCGAGGAACGCCTCCAGCATCGACGGCACGAAGTGCATCGTCGTCACCTGCTCGGCCCGGATCAGCCGGGCGAGGCAGGCGGGGTCGCGGTGCCCGTCGGGGGCGGCGAGGACGACGGCGGCGCCCTCGTGCAGCGCCCAGAAGAACTCCCAGACACTGACGTCGAAGCCGGCCGGCGTCTTCTGCAACACCCGGTCGTCGGCTCCGAGTTGATATGCGCCCTGCATCCAGGCGAGCCGGTTGCCGATGGCCCGGTGGGTGACGACGACGCCCTTGGGACGGCCGGTGGAGCCGGAGGTGTAGATGAGGTAGGCGGGGTGGTCCGGGGTGAGCGGCGCGGACCGGGGCGCGTCGGGGACGTCCTCGTCCTCCTCGACGTACAGGATGTCCAGGCCGTCCGTGTCCGGCAGGCGTACGGCGTCCCGGGCGGTGGTGACGACGGTCCGGGCGCCGGAGTCGGTGAGCATGTACGCGATGCGGTCGGCCGGGTACTCGAGGTCGAGCGGCAGATAGGCGGCGCCCGACTTGAGCACGCCGAGCAGGGCGACCATCAGCTCGGCCGAGCGCGGCACGGCGACGGCGACGAACCGCTCGGGTCCCGCTCCCCGGGACCGCAGCCGTCGGGCCAACGCCTCGGCGCGGGCGTCGAGTTCGGCGTAGGTGAGGGTGGTGTCCGCGAAGACGACGGCGGTGGCGTCGGGGGTGCGGGCGGTCTGCGCGGCGATGGCGGCGGGCAGGGTGACCGCTGTGACGGCGTGCCGCTCGCCCTCGGGGTGGGTCCGCTCGGCCGGGGTGAGCAGGTCGAGGGCGGCCACCGGGCGTGCGGTGTCCTCGGCGAGGGCGTCCAGGACCAGGGTGAGCCGGTCGGCAAGGGTCCCTGCGGCGTCGGCGGAGAGCCGGTCGGCGTGGTGCTTGAGGCGCAGGTCGAGACGGCGGCCGGGCTTGACGACGAGGGCCAGCGGATAGTGCACGGCGTCGTGGAAGGCGTGCCCGGTCAGCCGGACGGTACCGGTGGGGTTGGTGAGGTGCGAGTCGGCTGGGTAGTTCTCGAACACCACGAGGGTGTCGAAGAGTTCGCCGCCGCCCGCGTGCCCGGCGGCCCGCTGGATCTCGGCGAGGCCGAGGTGCTGGTGGTCCAACAGGGCGCTCTGCTCCCGCTGCAGACGCTCCAGGACGGCGCCGAGGGTGTCGGCTGGGGCCCAGCTCAGCCGGGTGGGCAGGGTGTTGATGAAGAGGCCGACCATCGACTCGATACCGTCCACGGCGGCGTCCCGGCCGGAGACGGTGGTGCCGAACAGCACGTCCTGACGGCCCGTGAGACCGGCCAGGAGCAGGCCCCAGGCGGCCTGTACGACCGTGCCGAGGGTGACGCCGTGCTCGCGGGCGCGGGCGGTGAGGCGCGCGGTGGTGCGCTCGGGCAGCTCGATGCGGATCTGGGCGGGCTCGATCGGCCCGGCGGCGGGGGTCTCGACCAGGCGGGTGGGCTCGTCGATCCCGGCCAGGGCGCCTCGCCACGCGTCCCGTGCGGCCTCTCGGTCGGCGCGCGCGACGCGGGCCAGGTAGCCGCGGTACGGGGCGACTTCGGGCAGCGGGGCGGGCTCAGCACCGTAGAGGGCGAGGAGTTCACGGTGCAGGACGGGCAGGGACCAGCCGTCCGCGATGATGTGATGGAACGTCAGGACGAGGCGGCTGCGGTCCGGGCCGAGGCGGACCAGGGCGCAGCGCAGCAGCGGCGGGCGGGCGAGGTCGAAGCGGCGGGCGCGTTCGGCGGCGGCGACGGCCTCGGCGAGGCCCGTGCGGACGGCGGTGTCCTGGGCGGCGAGGTCGACCTCGCGCCACGGCACGTCGAGGCCGGTGGCGACGATCTGGACGGGGCGGCCGTCCGGGAGCTGGCGGAAGCAGGCCCGCAGCGGGGCGTGCCGGTCGAGCAGCCGCTGGGCGGCCTGCCGCAGCAGGCCGCCGTCGACGGGTCCGGCGAGTTCGACCACCTGCTGGACCACGTAAGCGTCGTGCTCGCCGCCGTCCACCAGGGCGTGGAAGAAGAAGCCCTCCTGGAGCGGGCCGAGCGGCAGGACCTCGGCGACCGTGAGCGGGTCGCGGCCCTGGAGCGCGGTGAGTTCGTCGGCGGTCGGGGAGGCCCAGGGCAGCTCGGCGGTGTCGTCGGCGGCGGCGGTGCGGGCGACGGTGGCGAGCTGGGCGACCGTACGGTGCCTGAACACGTCGCGCGGGGTCAGCTCCAGGCCGGCCCGGCGGGCCAGGACGAGCAGCTGGATGGCGACGATGCTGTCGCCGCCGAGCGCGAAGAAGTCGTCGTCGACGGTGACCGAGGGCACCCGCAGGGCACGCGCGTACAGGTCGCACAGCAGGCGCTCGCGGTCGGTGCCCGGGGCGCGGCCCGAGCTGAGCAGGCCGTAGTCCGGGACGGGCAGGGCGGCGGAGTCGAGCTTGCCGCTGGGGGTGACGGGCAGCCGGTCCAGCGGCACCAGGGCGGCCGGGACCATGTACTCGGGCAGGAACTCGGCGGTGTGTGCGCGGAGTCGGGCCATCAGCGCGGTGACGTTGCGGAACGGCGCGGGGCGGTTGGCGTGCGGGTGGTCCTGGGCGGGGCGGTAGAGCGGGCCGAGCGGGGTGTCGTCACCGAGGGCGAACACCGCGTCGAAGCTGCCGTCCTCGGCGTCCGCGGTCCAGGTGAGGGCGGCGCGGCAGCCGTGCCGGACGGCGGTCTCGTACACGGTCTCGGGGTCGACGCCGGGGCCGCCGGTGCGGCTGCTGTCGTCGAGGGTGCCGAGCGCGGCCAGGTCGGGGGCGAGGCGGGCGTTGGGGATGCCGGTGACGCGGAGGCGGGCCGGGCGGTCCGGTGCGGTGAGCCGCTCGGCGAGGGCCTCGGGGGTACCGAGAGCGGACCAGGGGATCTCGGCCGTGGAGAGGGCGGGCACTTCGGTCACGGTGCCGGCGTGGATCTCGGTCGCGGTGTCGGCGGGGATCTCGGTCAGGGTGTCGGCGGGAGTCTCGGTCACGGTGTCGGCGGGAGTCTCGATGTCCGGGCGCAGGACGACGTCGTAGCGGTAGCGGGTCAGCTCGTTGTGGTGGGTGCCGCGCTTGATCCGTACCTCGGCGGTGAAGCCGTCCAGGGCCGCGAAGTAGTCGGGGTCGACGAGGAGTTCGCCCTCCCAGGCCACGGCCCGGTCGACGGCGGCGCGCAAGGCGTCCTTGTCGTCCGTGTGGGCCCGGCCGGTCTCGATGGCCGCACTCAGGGTCCGCAGCAGCCGCAGGTTCCGTACGTCGCCGACGAACAGCGCGCCGCCGGGCGCGAGGAGCCGGGCCGCCGAGCGCAGGACGCCGGTGAGGTAGTCGGCGCTCGGGAAGTACTGGATGACGGAGTTGACGACGATCGTGTCGAAGGAACCCTCCGGCAGGCCGGTCAGTTCGTGTGCGGGCCGGGCCAGCAGGCTGACCCTGCCGGCCAGCTCCGGTACGGCATCGACCTGGGCGCGCAGGGCGTGTACGGCTTCCTCGGAGAGGTCGGTGCCGACGTACCCGTCACAGTCGGGGGCGATCCGGGAAAGCAGCAGACCGCTGCCGACGCCGATCTCGAGGACGCGGCGGGGCCGCAGCTCCCGGATCCGGGCGACGGTCGCGTCCCGCCACTCGCGCAGGTCGGCGAGTGGGATGGGCAGCCCGTCGTACATGCTGTTCCAGCCCGCGAAGTTCTCCTCGAAGCCGTCGGATCCGGCCGCGGAGTAGAGGAGTTCGTGCAGGTCCTTCCAGTTGGACACGGCCTCGTCGGCCTCGGCCGCGGCGTCCAGGGAGGGCACCACGTAGGCGGCGAGGCGGCGGTCGCCGGGGCGGTCCTCGCGGACCACCACGGCGGCCTGGTCGACGGCCGGGTGGGCGCGCAGCACCGACTCGATCTCGCCGGGCTCGATACGGAAGCCGCGGATCTTGACCTGGCTGTCGGCGCGGCAGTGGAACTCCAGCCGTCCGTCCGCCTTCCAGCGGACCAGGTCGCCGGTGCGGTAGAGGCGCTCGCCGGGCGCGCCGAACGGGTCGGCCACGAACCGCTCGGCGGTCAGCGCGGGCCGGCCGAGGTAGCCGCGGGCGAGTCCGGCGCCGCCGAGGTACAACTCCCCCACCACGCCGACCGGTACCGGCCGCAGCCGGTCGTCGAGCACGTAGGCGCGGGTGCCGGGGTCGGGGACGCCGATGGGCACGATGGTGCCGGCCGGGGTGTCCGGGTCGCACCGGCCGAGCGTGGAGTTGGTGGTGGCCTCGGTGGGGCCGTAGGCGTTGAACATCTTCCGGCCGCGCGCGTACCGCCCGACCAGTTCCGGCGAGACCCGCTCGGTGCCCGCCAACAGCGTTGCCGTGGGCGGGAGTCGGACGTCCTCCGGCATGGCGGCCAGCAGCGCGGGCGGCAGGATCATGAAGGTGACGCCGTGCTCGTTCGCGTAGTCGGCGAGCGGTGCGCCGGGCACCCGGCGGTCGGCGGGTACGACGACCAGCCGGCCGCCGGAGAGCAGGCCGAGGCACAGGTCCCAGAAGGCCACGTCGAAGCTGGGCGAGGCGAACTGCAGGACCCGGCTGTGCGGGCCGATCCCGAACCGTTCGCGCTGGGTGGCGACCAGCTTGGCGACACCGGCGTGGGAGAGCACCACGCCCTTGGGGCGGCCGGTGGAGCCGGAGGTGTAGATGACGTACGCCGCGTGCGCGACGGTCAACTCGGCTGCCGCCGCGGGGTCGTGGGCGGGGTGGCCGGCGAGTTCCGCGAGGGTCTCGGGGGCGTCGAGGGCCAGCGGGTCCTGGCCCGGCGGCAGGTCGGGGACCATCTCGGCGGTGGTGACGAGGCAGACCGGCCGGGCGTCTTCGAGCATGTAGGCGATGCGGTCGGCCGGGTAGTCGGTGTCGACGGGCAGATAGGCGGCGCCCGCCTTCAGCACGGCGACCTCGGCCACGATCATGTCGGCCGAGCGCGGGACGGCGAGGGCCACCACCTGCTCGGGACCGGCCCCCCGGGCCACCAGGGCGTGCGCCAACCGGGCCGCGCGGGCGTCGAGTTCGGCGTAGGTGAGGCGGACGTCCTCGTGGATCAGGGCCACCTCGTCGGGACGGGCGGCCACCTGGTCGGCGAACATGCGCGGCCAGGTGAGCGCGGGCACGTCGTGCGTGGTGTCGTTCCACTCGACGAGGATCCGGTGCCGTTCCTCCTCGCCGAGGAGTTCCAGGGCGGCGACCGGGGTGTCGGCCCATTCGAGGGCGGCGGCGAGCAGGGTGGCGTAGTGGCCGAGGATCCGGTCGACGGTGGCGGCCTCGAAGAGGTCGGGGTCGTAGTCCGCGCGCAGTTCCCCGTCGGCCACGGACAGCGCCAGGTCCAGCGGGCCGCCCTCGTCCCAGGGCGCGGTGCCGAAGCCGGAGGCGCACAACAGGGCGCCGCCGCGGCCCGGTTCGGGAGCGAGCAGGCGTAGCAGGTCGGCGGTCGGCAGCCGGTGGGCGGCGGCCTCCGCACGGGCGGCCGTGACGCGTGCGCGCAGCTGGGCGAAGGACAGGCCGCCGGTCACCGTGAGGCGCAGCGGGAGCCCGTCGTACGCGACCGTCAACTCGGTCGCCGCGGCGCCGCCGTAGCGGTGCAGCAGGGCGACGAAGGCGGCGAGCCGGGTCGCCTCGTCGGCCGTCGTGCCCGACGCGACCGTGCGGCGGGCCGGTCGGCGCCGCTCCCGCGACCGCGGCGGGTGGGGGAAGTCGAGCGGCAGCGCGGTCTCCGGTGCCGGTACGGCGAACCTCTGCCGCCAGTAGTCCTCGGTGGTTGTCACCCTCGTCGCCGAACTCGCCGAACTCGCGGAAGTCACCGAACTCGCCGAAGTCACCGAACTCGCCGAAGTCACCGAACTCGCGGAAGCCGAACTCGCCGAAGAAGGTGCGGAAGAACGCGTGTTGCCCGACACAGCTGCCCGTGCCTCCCCATAGGTGTGGAACGGCTCAGCGGAGCCGCGACCGCTCGCATAGTAAGGTAAGGATTGCCTAACTCAACAGGGTCGATGCGGTTTCAGCGGCCCAAGTCACAGCGACTGAGGTTATGCTCACCTAACCCGCCCTCAGGACTGCTCGGCGGCCGACCGGAAGACGGTATGGAGACCGGCAAGTGGCTTCAGACAGAAGGCTTCGCACGACGGTGCTGGTGTCACTGATCGTCGCCCTCCTGGTCCTTTTGTCCCTTCTCTCCGTGGCGCTGGGCGCGTTGAGCGTCCCGCTCGACCAAGTGGTGCGCTCGGTCCTCGGGCATCCGCCCAGCCGGCTCGTGGACAACGTGATCTGGTCGGTACGCATCCCCCGCACCCTGCTGGGCCTCGCGACCGGCGCGGCGCTCGGCATGTCCGGCGCGCTGATGCAGGCCCTGACCCGCAACCCCCTGGCCGACCCCGGGATTCTCGGGGTCAGCGCCGGCGCCTCCTTCGCGATCGTCGTCTCGGTCGCGGTGTTCGGGGTCGGATCGCTGTACGGCTACGTGTGGTTCGCGTTCGCCGGGGCGCTGGCCGCCAGCGTCCTGGTCTTCCTGCTCGGGCGGCTCGGCCGGTCCGGAGCGACCCCGGTCAAGCTGGCGCTCGCCGGAGTGGCCGTCACCTCGCTGCTGTCCTCGCTCACCAGTGCCGTGGTCCTGACCGACCAGGACGCGCTGGACCGGTACCGCTTCTGGTCCGCCGGCACCCTGGCCGACCAGGACTCCGGCGATCTGCTGCGCATCCTGCCGTTCCTCGCGGTCGGCGCCGTCCTCGCGCTGTCCTGCGCCCCCGCCCTCAACAGCATGGCCCTCGGCGACGACGTGGCCGCCTCTCTCGGGCGGCGGCTCGGTCTGGTACGGCTCCAGGGCGTGACCGCGGTGGTGCTGCTGACCGGCGCGTCGGTCTCCGTGATCGGCCCGGTGGTCTTCCTGGGCCTGGTCGTCCCGCACCTCGCCCGGGTGCTCGCCCAGGCGGCCGGCATCGGCCCGGACCACCGCTGGCTGCTGCCGCTGTCGGCGGCGCTGGCCCCCGTCCTGCTGCTGACCGCCGACATCGTGGGCCGGATGGTGGCCAGGCCCACCGAGATCCAGGCCGGCGTCCTGGTCGCGTTCCTCGGCGGCCCCTTCTTCATCGCCCTGGTCCGCCGCCGCAAGCTCGCGGAGGTGTGACCGTGACCTCGCCGTCGGCCGCCCAGCCGAACACACAGTCCTCTCCCGGCGCCCGGACCCGGTCCGCGCTGCGCGACCGGCCCTTCCGGCTGGCCGCGCCCCCCGTCTCCGGGACGTTCCGGCCGCGCCTCGTGCTGACCGGAGTACTCGTCGCCCTCGGCGCGTTCGCGCTGTTCTGCTGGGGCCTGGCGCTCGGCGACTATCCGGTGAGCCTGCCCGACGTCGTCAAGGCCCTGTTCGGCGTGGGCGATCCCGGCACGCTCACCGTCGTACGGGACCTGCGGCTGCCGCGCGCCCTCGCCGGGCTCCTCGTCGGCATCGCCTTCGGTGTCTCCGGGGCCGTGTTCCAGACGATGACCCGCAACGCGCTGGCCAGCCCCGACATGATCGGGCTGACCGAAGGCGCCGGAACCGCGGTGGTCGCGGCGGTGGTCCTCGGCTGGACCGGTGGCCTCGGGCTGTCCACGCTGGGACTGCTCGGCGCCCTCGCGACCGCGCTCCTCGTGTACGCGCTGGCCTGGAAGAGCGGGACCACCGGCTACCGCATCATCCTGGTCGGCATCGGCGTGTCCTGGATCTGCACCAGCGCCACCGACTTCCTGGTGGCCCGGGGCAGCCGGTTCCAGGCGGAAGAGGCGCTCGGCTGGCTGGTCGGCAACCTCAACGGCCGTACCTGGGACCAGGTGGACGCGCTGGCCGTCGCCCTGGCCGTGCTGCTGCCGGTGGCCCTGGGCATGGGCCGCTGGATGCGGACGCTCCAGCTCGGCGACGACGTGGCGGCCGGGCTCGGCACCCCCGTCCAGCCGGTCCGGCTGGCGCTGCTGCTCACCGGGGTCGGCCTGATCGCCTTCGGCACGGCCGCGGCCGGCCCGGTGGCGTTCGTGGCCCTGGCCAGTCCGCAGATCGCCCTGCGGCTGGCGGGCACCTCGTCGCCGCCCCCGCTCGTCTCCGGCCTCACCGGCGCGTTCGTCGTCCTCGGCTCCGACCTCCTCGCACGCGAGGCGATCCCCGGGACGGAACTGCCGGTCGGGGTCGTCACCGGCGCCCTGGGCGCGCCGGTCCTGCTGTGGCTGCTCATCCGCGCCAACCGCGCGGGCTCTGGAGGCTGATCCCATGTCGACCACCGACTCGCGCACCCCGCGGCCGACCGCCCCCGGCTCGCCCGGTTCCCCCGAAGGGCCTGCGGCCGGGCCCGAGTTGCGGGCCGCCGGCCTCCATCTGGCCTACGACGGACGGCCGGTGGTGGAGGACCTGGACCTCACCGTGCCCACCGGCCGGATCACGGCCATCGTCGGCGCCAACGCCTGTGGAAAGTCGACCCTGTTGCGGGCCCTCGCCCGGCTGCTCGCCCCGCGCCAGGGCGTGGTCGAGCTGGACGGCGCCGCGCTGCGCTCGATACCGACCCGCGAACTCGCGCGCAAGCTGGGCATTCTGCCGCAGACGCCGGTGGCGCCGGAGGGGCTGACCGTCGTCGACCTGGTGGGCCGCGGGCGTTCCCCGCACCAGACCTGGTGGCGGCAGTGGTCGGCGGCGGACGAGGAGGCGGTGCGGGCGGCGCTGGCCGCGACCGAACTCACCGACCTCGCGGACCGGCCGGTGGACGAGCTCTCCGGGGGCCAGCGGCAGCGCGCGTGGATCGCCATGGCGGTCGCTCAGGGCACCCCGGTCCTGCTGCTGGACGAGCCGACGACCTATCTCGACCTCGCGCACCAGATCGACGTGCTCGACCTGATCACGGACCTCAACCGGCGCGAGGGCCGCACGGTGGTGATGGTGCTGCACGACCTCAACCAGGCCTGCCGGTACGCCGATCACGTCATCGCCATGAAGGCGGGCCGGATCGTCGCCGAGGGCCCGCCGGCCGAGGTGGTCACCGAGGCCACCGTCGAGGACGTCTTCGACCTGCGCTGCCGGATCACCCCCGACCCGGTCAGCGGCACCCCGATGGTCATCCCGCTCGGCCGCCACCACCACGACGACGACACCCACGCCACCGAGGAAGCGATACCGGCCGCCGTCGACTGAGCCGACCGCCGAGACGACCCGCTGCGGCGCCACGCCCTGCCGGCCGGAAAGCTGGGCGGTCCGAGCCTCGCCCCCGGGAGGGCCGGCGAGTCCCGGAATCGCCGAACCCGCCGGTTCCCCCGAACACCCGGCGGCCCGACGAGTCCGCCGGGGGACGCAGGTTCACCGAAGTCCCGCGGTCCACCGGAAGGCCACTGAACCCCCGGGACCCGCCGGAGGCCCGAGTCCGGGAGGCGCGGCGGGAGTTGGGGCTCGCTTTCAGGGGCGGGACGTCAGGTAGCCGCCCATCGTGCGGAAGTATTCCGTCGCGGCGTACTCCGCGCCGTCGTCGGTCCGTACCCGGCGGACCAACAGGCCCCGGTCACGGCCCGTGTGGGCGTCGGGGCCCGCGACGATGACCACGCCGTCGTCCTCGCGGATGAAGATCCGGCCCGGGGTACCGCCGTAACGGCCCTCGGAGACGGCCGCGGAGACGATCCGCAGCCGCGCGCCGCCGTGGAAGGCGTACGCGTTGGGATACGGGTCCGACTGGGCCCGTACCAGGCGCTCCAGGCGCTCCGCGGGCCATGTCCAGTCGATGCGGCTGTCCTCCAGGGACCGCTTGTGGAAGAAGCTGGCACGGCCGCGGTCCTGCGGTATCCACTGGCCGGCGTCCCGGCCGGAGGCGATCAGGTCGAGCGACTCCCGCACGATGGGCGCGATCAGGCCGACGGTGCGGTGGAACAGGTCGGTGGCCGTGTCGGTGGGCCCGACCGGCACCGAGCGCTGCACCAGGACGTCTCCGGCGTCGAGTTCGGCGTTCATGCGGTGCGCGGTCACGCCGACCCGCTCCTCGCCGTTGAGCAGCGCCCAGATGATCGGCGAGAACCCGGCGTAGGCCGGCAGCAGGGAGTCGTGGACGTTGAGGGTGCCGTGCGGGGGCAGGTCGAACAGCTCCGGCGGCAGCCAGGTCCGCCAGTTGTTGGCGACGATGATGTCCGGACGGGACTCCCTCACGGCGGCGAGGAGTTCGGCGTCGTCGGGGCGGTTGCGCAGCAGCACCGGCACGTCGTGCTTCTCGGCCAGCTCGGCGACGTTGTCGTCCCAGATCTTCTCGTAGGCGTGCTCGCTCCTCGGGTGAGTGACGACGAGGACGACCTCGTGATCGGAGTCCAGCAACGCCTGCAGCGTTCGGTGACCCCACGTCTGGTAGCCGAGCATGACGACCCGCATGACGGTCCTTCCCTTCCAAGACTCCATTGCTAGGTAAGCCTTACCTTATCTAGCATGGGCAAGCCTGAGGGAGGCGATGCCAAGGTGAAATCACCGGTCAATGGTCCCGACGTCGTCCACGACATCGTCGGGATCGGTTTCGGCCCGTCAAATCTCGCTCTGTCCATAGCGGTTGAGGAGCACAACGCGGGTCTCGCGGCAGACCGTCGGATCGATGCCCTGTTCCTGGAGCGCCAGCCGCGGTTCGGCTGGCACCGGGGCATGCTGATCGACGACGCCACGATGCAGGTCTCCTTCCTCAAGGACCTCGTCACGCTGCGCAATCCGACCAGCGACTACAGCTTCCTGTGCTTCCTGCGAGAACGCGGCAGACTGATCGACTTCCTGAACCAGAAGACGCTCTTCCCGCTGCGGATGGAGTTCCACGAGTACTTCGAATGGGCGGCCACGCGGGTCGCGCACCAGGTGTCGTACGACAGCGAGGTGATCGCGGTGGACCCGGTGCGCGACGAGGACGGCCGGGTGGGCTTCTTCGACGTCACCCGCCGTGACCCGGCGCGCCCCGGGGCGGCTGTGACCCACCGGGCTCGCAACATCAGTGTGGCGATGGGACTCGAACCGCATGTGCCGCCCGGCCTCGAACTGGCCGAACGCGTCTGGCACAACAGCGAGTTGATACCGCGAGCCGAGCAACTGGCCGCAACGGGTGGGGCAGTGCGGCGGGCGGTCGTGCTCGGCGCCGGGCAGAGCGCCGCCGAGACGGTGGACTACCTCCACCGCACCTTCCCGGACGCCGAGGTGTGCTCGGTCTTCGCCAAGTACGGCTACACCCCGGCCGACGACAGCCCGTTCGCCAACCGGATCTTCGACCCGGAGGCGGTCGACGTCTACTTCTCGTCGCCGTCCGAGGTCAAGCAGTCCCTGCTCGACTACCACCGCTCCACGAACTACTCGGTGGTCGACATGGATCTGATCGAGTCGCTGTACGCCACCACGTACCGGGAGAAGGTGGCCGGCCGGGAGCGGCTGCGCTTCCTCAACGTCTCGCGGGTCCGCGGTGTCACTCCCGCCGCCGACGGCGGACTCGACGTCGCCGTCGAGTTCCTGCCCACCGGCGAGCGGCAGGTGCTGCCCGCCGACGTGCTGGTGCTCGCCACCGGCTACCGGCCCCGGGACCTGACGGCGATCCTCGGCGACGCGGCCAAACTGTGCCTCAAGGACGACGGGGACGAGATCCGGGTGGGCCGGGACCACCGCGTCGAGACGGTGCCGGAGGTCACCGCGGGCATCTACCTCCAGGGCGGCACCGAGCACACCCACGGGCTCACCAGCACGCTGCTGTCGACCGTGGCGGTCCGGGCGGAGGAGATCCACCGTTCCGTACTGGCCGACCGGCTGACGGCGGCCTGACCTCGCCCCCGCACTCCCGTGGCCCGGACGGTACGGTCCCGTTCGGGCCACGGGGTTCCCCGTGACCCGCGCCCCGCGGGGCCGGCGAACGGCTCCACGTCCCGCATCCAGGCGTCGGCCGCGGTCGGCAACGCCGTCGCGGAGCGGGCTCAGTACGGCCCGTGGGTCCAGCGGCCGGCCGTCATCGTGGCGTGCACCGGCATCGCGCGCAGCGCGTCCGGGTCCGCCGCCAGCGGATCCGCCTCCACGACCACCAGGTCGGCGGGGTCCCCGACCCTGATGAGCCGGCGCCCGCGCGCCGCCGCGGCCAGCGCGTCCCGTACCGGCAGGCGCTGTTCCGGATGCCAGGCCGGGCGGTCGTCGTCGGTGCGGCTGACGGCCGACGCGACGGCGAGCCAGGGGTCGAGCGGTGAGACGGGGGCGTCCGAACCGAACTCCAGCCGCGCCCCGGCGGCCAGCAGGTCGGCGTAGGCGAAGGCGCGTTCGGTGCGGCCGGTCCAGTACCGGTCCGCCACGTCCCGGTCGTCCGTGGCGTGCCGGGGCTGCACCCCCGCGACGACGTCCAACTCCGCGAAGCGCGGCAGGTCTTCGGGGCTCAGCAGCTGGGCGTGTTCGATCCGGCCACGGCAGCGCACGGCCTCGAAGGCGTCCAGGGCAACGGTGTTGGCGCGGTCGCCGATGGCGTGCACCGCGGGTTCGATGCCGTGGGCGGCGGCCCGGCGCATCAGCCGCACCAACTCGTCCGGTGGCGTCTGCTCGATGCCGTGGGCGCCGTCCGTGCCCTCAAGGCCGGGGTAAGGGTCACGGCAGAGCGCGGTGCGGGTGTTGAGCGAGCCGTCCGTGAAGAGCTTGAGGGGGCCGACCCGTACCAGGTCCCCGTGCGCGCCGATCCGCGACCCGGTGCGCAGTCCGCGTGCCAGGGCCGCGTCCAGGTGGCTCGGGTAGACGGCCGCGGCCACCCGTACGGCCGGCGGGAAGTCCGCCGAGCGCCGCTCCCAGGCGCCCACCGTGTCGCCGAACTGGAAGTCGATGACACCGGTGATCCCGCGGGCGGCGGCGGCCCGGCAGGCGTCGGCGACCCAGCCGTCCACCGTCTCGGCCGGCGCCTCGGGAAGCGCCGAGAGGACCACGTGTCCCTCGTGCTCCCGGACCAGTCCGGTCGGATGGTCGCCCCGACCGGCCAGCGCCAGGCAGGCGGAGTTCAGCCACACGGCGTGCAGATCGGCGCTGACCAGGGCGACCGGACGATCCGGCAGGGCCGCGTCGAGCAGCTCCTTGTGCGGGGCGTCGCTCCAGAGCCCGTCCCGGAAGCCGTATCCGAACAGCACCGACCCGCCGGGGGCCGCACGGCCGTGGTCGCGGACCCGGTCGGCCACCTCCCGCGCGGAGGAGGTGCCGGACAGATCGAGCCGGCGGCGTGCGCTGGCCCACTCGGCGAGATGGACGTGGGCGTCCCACAGTCCGGGCAGGAGGACCCGCCCGTCCAGGTCGAGGACCCGGTCACCCGCGACGAGTCCGGCGGACGCCGTGGTCTCCTGTTCCGCGACCACGTGGGTGACCCCGCCGTCCGCCACCCGAACCCGGACGAGCGGTCCGCCCGCCCCCAGCCGAACCCGGGCGAGCGTCAACGCCGTTCCCCGGGGCGCTGTCCGCGCCACCGGCCCGCGCGATGAGCCTGCCAAGTCCGTCATCGAGCCTCCCTCTGCGGCGGCAGCCGTCGTCAGCCGAGACACCGCGGCCTTGACCGCCGCCGGGACCACCCGTGGGCCACGACGGCACAGTCCCCCCGGCAGAGGCACGCTACGCCACCGCTCGACAGCGACAGCCGCAAAACTTAGGGTCACCTTATCCGCCTGATCGCGTTCGCGTCCGGTCCCCGTCGGGCGACGGACCGGCTCCCCGGACCTGCCGAAGGGCAGCGCCCACCCCACTCGGCCACGCCCGGACCGCCGGCGACCCGGACCGCCCGGCCGCCGGACGCACGCTCGCCGTCCGCCACACCTGGCGCGCCGCGGGCCGCCGGCACCGCGACTTCTCCCGCTCTCTCGGGGCGGCGCCGTCCGTCTCGTCCTGAATCGGCGGGCATGCGCGGACACCGACAGGGAACCGACAGCGACGTTTTACCGGGGGCTCATGTCGAGGTGGTCACTATCGGGATGCCGTCTGAACAGGTGGTGCCCGAAGACCGTACCCCTGGACGGATCAACGAGAAGCTCCGCGGAAGGGAACCCCTCACATGACCAGCGCATCGCTCAACCCCTCTGCCAAACCGGCCCGCCGTACGATCATGGCGGCTGCCGGAGCGGCGGGGCTCGCCGCCGCGCTGACCGCCTGCGGGTCGTCCGACGACTCGTCGAGCTCGACGACCACGAACAACGCGGGCGGTGGCTCCACCACCCAGGACAGCAACGGTTCGGGCGGTTCGACCGACACCTCCACGGCGGCGGCCGGTGGCTCCGCGCTCGCCAAGACCTCGGACATACCCGAGGGCGGCGGCACGATCTACAAGGACCAGGCCGTGGTCGTCACCCAGCCGACGTCGGGCACTTACAAGGCGTTCTCGACGAAGTGCCCGCACGCGGGCTGCGCGGTGGCGAGCATCGCCAACGGAGCGATCGTCTGTCCCTGCCACGGCAGTGAGTTCGCCATCGCCGACGGCAGCGTGAAGAAGGGCCCGGCGACGACGGGTCTGACGGCCGCGAACATCACCGTCTCCGGTGACCAGATCACGCTGGCCTGACCCTCGGCTCAGGCCCGCCCGCGCGGGTTCCTGAGGCAGCCGAGCACCTCGTCCGTGGTCGCGACCGTGGCGACCAACGCGAGGGTGTTGCGGACCATCGCGGGGGTGTACTCGGAGGGCACTCCCGCGACGGCGTCGGCCGGGACGACGGCCGTGTAGCCCCGGTTCACCGCGTCGAACACGGCGTTGGGGACGGCCACGTTGGCCGAGACCCCGGTGACGATCAGGGTGCGGCAGCCGAGGTTGCGCAGCAGCGGGTCGACGTCGGTCCCCTGGATCGGCGACAGGCCGTGCAGCCGCCGTACCACCAGGTCCTCCTCCGAGACCTCGATGGGGGGCGCGACGCGGACCGCCGCGGTGCCGGAGAGCTGCTGGACGGGCAGCCGCTCGGCGGCACGGAACAGGCGGGCGTTGCGGTTCGCGCCCCGGCCGTCGGGTCGGCGTTCGGCGAGCGCGTGGATCACCTGGACGCCGGTGTCGTGGGCGGCGGCGACCAGCCGGGCGATGTTGGCGAGGGCGCCCGACGCCCGGGCCTCGTGGGCGAGTTCGGGCAGCGCGCTCTGCGGGCCGACCACGCCCTGCTGGCACTCCACGGTGAGCAGGACGGTGCTCACGGGATCGATGAGCTCCGCGAGCCGTTCGTACGACGGCATGTGACGCCCCCTTCCGCCTCGGTGCGGGGCGGGCGAGACTAACCAGCATTGCGCGGGAACGGAAGAAGAGGGGGCCGCATGACCGTCACGCAGCGCCGGGGCCGGAAGATCATGATGACGCCCGGTGAGCTGGACGAGTTCCTCACCACACAGCGCACCTGCCGGGTCGCGACCGTGTCGGCGTCCGGTGACCCGCACGTCAGCGCCCTGTGGTTCGCCTGGGACGGCACGTCGCTGTGGCTGTACTCGGTGGTGCGCAGCCAGCGCTGGAAGGACCTGAGCCGCGATCCGCGGGTGGCGGTCGTGGTCGACTCCGGTGAGGAGTACGACCAGTTGCGCGGCGTGGAGCTGAGAGGGACCGTCGAGTTCGTGGGCGAGGTCCCGCGCACCGGTGAGCTGGTCGCCGAACTCGACTACGTCGAGACCCTGTTCGCGCGCAAGAACTTCGGCCTGGACGAGATGCCGCACGACGGCAGGCACGCCTGGGCCCGGCTGACCCCGGCGAAGATCGCCTCCTGGGACTTCCGCAAGCTGGGGAGCTGAGGAGCGTCGCGCCTACTCGGTGGCGACGGCCGCGGCGGACAGCAGGGTGGCCGCGGCCAGGGTGCCCCAGAGGGCGGCCGGGCCGCGCGCCGCGAGGGTGGTGATGACCACCGGGGAGACCGCGAGCCCGAACCCCGTGGAGAGCTGGAAGCGGGCCAGGGCCCGGCCCAGGACATGGGCCGGGGCGAGATGGGTCACGAGGGCGGTGGCGCTGCCCGCGTAGCCGATCTCACCGAGGGTGCAGACCACGGACACCGCGGCGAGGGCCGGGGCGCCCCAGCCGCTTCCCGCCCCGGCGACCGCGAGGAAGCCGAGGTAGGACGCGGTGAGCACCAGGCCGGCCAAGGCGAGCACGGTCCGCCGGGAGAACCGGGACATCAGGACGGTGACCGGTACCTGGAGGACGACCACCAGCACCGTGTTGGCCACGAAGATCACGGCCGACCACACCGGGGACGCGTGCAGCTGTGTCACCAGGACCAGCGGGAGCGCGACTTCGGGGACGTTGAGACAGAAGACGTAGACCACGTTGGCGATCAGCAGCGCGCGCATCCGGGGTGCGGGCCGGTCGTCCGCGTCCTCCGTCGGGGCGGCGGCCGGATGCGCGTGGATGCGGACCGACCAGGCCAGGGCCGCGGCCACGCAATAGGCGAGTCCGGTGCCGGCCGCCAGGGCCCGGAACGCGGTGCTGCCGCCCGCCAGGCAGGCGGTGGCGACGAGTGCGCCGACGCCCAGGCCGGCGTTGCGCAGGGCGCGGCCGGCCGCCAGGGCCGCGTCGCGTTCCCGGCCGTGGGCGACCGTGGCCACGAGGGCGGCGTGGGCGGCCGGCCAGGCCTGATTGCCGATGCCGAGGAAGAGCGCCGCCGCCACGAACAAGGAGACGTGTCCCGGCGGGGCCGCCAGCAGCAGGGCCACGCCCACCACCCGCACCAGCATCGACGCCGCCACGGCCGAGCTCCGGGCGCCCCGGTCCAGCCAGCGGCCCACCGCGGGCATGCACACCAGCCCCGCGACGATGCCAACGGTCATGGCGGCGCCGGTGACGGGTGCGGACAGCCGCAGCACCGTCACCCCGTAGAGCAGCAGAAAGGGCCGCAGCAGACCGGTGCCGAGCGCGTCCACGGCGAGGGCGAAGGCATAGCGGGGGCCTCCGGAGGCCCGGAGGAGGGTGCGGGGCCGGATACCGGTGGTGATGGTCATGGCGCCCAAGTTGCGTCCGACCGCCGGGCGGGGCACGCGGGTTGACGGATACCGTCAACCCGCGGCGGCGTCCGCCGTCCGGCCGGGGATGATGACCGGATGACGCTTCGCATCGACATCAGCGGGCCGCCGGCCGAGCGGCTGCGGTTCGCCGCCTCGCCGCTGGCCGAACTGACCGCGATGCTGCATGTGCTGGCCGAACCCGGGCATCATCCGCAGCTGGCCGGCTGGGCCGCGGACGTCTGGGCCGGGCTGCGGCCGGAGCTGGCCGAGCGGCTCCGGGAGGCGGACTTCCTCTGGCGGTCCTCGCAGGCGGACTTCCTGATCCCCGCCCGGCCCCGGACCGCCCTCGCCGAGGAGCTGGACGACGTGGACCGGATCGACGACGAACGGTATGTGACCGCCGCGCTCGTCACCACGTGCGGCAGCAGCCGGGTGCACTTCGCCGCCCGGTCGCCGCTCGCCGACCCGGCCGCGCGGCAGCGGGCCCTGGATCTGGCGCAGGCGCGCGGCGCGTCCCAGGAGGCCTTCGCGGAACGGCTGCTCACGGACCCGGCCGCGGTGCGGGCCCGGTTGCGCGACACCCTCGAACAATGTGCCGAGGCGTTCTTCGACGCCGCCTGGACGGGTATCGCGGTGCGGCTCGCCGCCGATCTGCGGCTCAAGAACGACGTGCTGAAACACCAGGGTCTCGGCGCGGCGCTCGCCTCGGTCTCCGGCGCGGTCACCCTGGCACCGGACGGCGACCGCATCATCGTGGACAAGCTCCAGGACAAGTCGGCCGCCGCCCACGGCACCGGGGTCACCTTCATCCCGACCGTCTTCGGCCGCCCGCACCTGGTGGCGGTCCACACACCCGGGTGGCAGCCGGTGGTGCAGTACCCCGTCGCCGAGCCCGAGCCGTCGGAGCCGGTGCCGCTGGAGACGGTCACGCTACGGCTGGAGGCGCTCGCGCATCCGGTACGGCTGCGGCTGCTGCGCACGCTGGCCCGGGGCCCGCACACCACCCGCGAGCTGGCCCACGCCTGGGAACTCTCGCCGCCCGAAGTCTCCCGCCACCTCGCGGTCCTGCGCCGCGCGGGCCTGCTCACGGCCCGGCGCCACGGCCGTTACGTCCGCTACAGCCTCAGCCTGCCCGACCTGACGGCACTGGGCACCGACCTGCTCGCGGCCGTACTGCGCTGAACGGTGCCGGTCCGGTGTGGCGCGGGGCAGCGTGGGTCAGGAGATCACCTCGGCCGCGCCCCGCAGGGCCTGTACCGCCGCGCGGATCGAGGGACGGCGGTCGGCGTCGGCCCGCCAGACGGCGTACACATGGCGGCGCGCCCGCTGCTTCAGCGGCACCATGAGGACGCCCTCCGGCACCGGGTGGCGGCCCAGCAGCGGCGCGATGCAGACCCCCAGCCCGGCGGCCACCAGGTTGAGTTGCGTGTGGGTCTCGGCCGCGCGGTGGCCGATGCGCGGTTCGATGCCGCGGGAGCGCAGCGTGAACATCAGCCACTCGTGGCAGAACTCGCCCTCGCCCCAGGTGATCCACTCGTCGTCGGCGAACTCCCCCAGGTCCACCTCGCCCCGCCCGGCCAGCCGGTGCCCGGTCGACAGGGCCACATCGGCGGGGTCGTCCAGCAGCGGCGCCTTGACCAGCCCGTCGGGCAGCGGCATCGGCTTGTTGTACCAGTCCAGGACGACGGCGAGGTCGAGGTCGCCGCGCACCACCCCGGCGACGCCTTTCTCCGGTTCCAGTTCGCCGGAGCGCACGCGCAGCGCCGGGTGCCGGGCGCGCAGGGTGGCCAGCGCGGTCGGGAACAGGCCGCGGGCGGCCGTCGGGAACGCCGCGACCGCGAGCTCGCCGACGACCTGACCCCGGTGTGCCTCCAGGTCGGACTGGGCCAGCTCCACCTGGGAGAGGATCCGGGCCGCGTGCTCGGCGAGCAGCCGGCCGGCATCGGTGAGCCGCACCCCCCGGCCGTTCCTGGCGAGGAGCTGCTGGTCCACCTCCCGTTCCAGCTTGCCCATCTGCTGCGACACCGCCGACGTGGTGACATGCAGGGCCTCGGCGGCCCCGCTCACCGAGCCGTGCCGGGCAAGGGCGTCGAGGGTGCGCAGGCGCTCCAGGTTCAACATGTAAGCGATTCTAAGAGGAAACTGCCTGCAGATCTCAAATGTGCTACGACGTTGGTTGCGGCGCCCGCACCGCGGCCTCGCCGCCGTGCGGGACCGGTCCCGCCTAGGCCTGGATGCGGCCACTCGCCGGTGTGACCGCCGCCGCGACGGCCGCCGCCAGCGGGCCGGTCTCCTCGGGGGTCAGTGTCGAGACCGTGATCCGGATACCGGCTGGGGAGGCCAGGCGGTACCGCGCCCCCGGGGACACCGCCCACCCCTCGTGCAGCAGACGGGACACCGCGCCCGTCTCGTCCGGGACCGGGACCCAGACGTTCATCCCGCTGCGGCCGTGCGCCTCGATGCCGTGGTCGGCGAGCGCGTCGATCAGCAGCTCACGGCGGGCCCGGTAGGCCGCCGCCACCCGCGGGCCGTGCACCGCGCCGTCCGTCCGCATCCGGACCACCGTGCGCTGGAGCAGGCGGCTCACCCAGCCCGGTCCCAGCCGCTGCCGGCCCCGTACCCGGTCGACGGTGACCTCGTCGCCGGTCATGACGGCCAGCCGCAGGTCCGGGCCGTAGGCCTTGGCGACCGAGCGGACGAAGGCCCAGTGCCGGGTGGTGCCCACCAGGGGGTGCAGGGGCAGGTCGACGATGCCGTGGCCGTGGTCGTCCTCGATCAGCACGGTGTGCGGGTGGTCGCGCAGCACGGCGCGCAGCGCCCGCGCGCGTGCGGCGCTCACCGCGGCGCCGGTGGGGTTGTGCGCCCGGGCGGTGACGATCAGGGCGCGCGCCCCGGACTCCAGCGCCCGGCGCAGGCTGTCGGCGCGCGGTCCGTCGTCGTCGACGGCCACCGGGACGGTGCGCAGACCCAGTGCGGGGACGAGATCGAGGGTGCGGCCCCATCCGGGGTCCTCGACGGCGACCGGGTCGCCCGGCTTGAGGTGCGCCAGCAGGACCCGCTCGACGGCGTCGAGGGAGCCGGAGGTGACGGTGAACGGCCCGTCGGGCACACCGTCGGCGGTGAGTTCGGCGCGAGAGATCCGCTCCAGCTCCGGCTCGACGGGGTCGACGCCGTAGAGGACCGGGGCGCGCTCGTCCTCGTCGGCCGCCAGGGCCGTCAGGGCCGGCGCGAGAGCGGGGAGCAGCGCGGGGTCGGGGTTGCCGGAGGACAGGTCGCGCACGCCGGCCGGGACGTCGACCCGGATCTTCTCCCGTCCGGTGGTGGCCGGGGTGGACCGGACACGACTGCCCCGCCGGCCGGCGGTCTCGATGACCCCGCGCTCGCGCAGGGTGCGGTACGCGGCCGCGACCGTATTGGGATTCACCCCGAGTCGGCCAGCCAACTCCCGCATCGGCGGCAGCAGTTGGCCAGGCTCCAGCTCGCCCGTGCCCACCGCGTGCTCGACGCTGGCCGCAATCTCCGCTGCGCCCCGGCCTTCGATCAGATATTCTCCTAGCACAAAGCAGATTATGCACTAGTGCAATGGAGATACGCAATGGAGACCGCCGAGCCCGCCGTGCAGGGGACCGTACCGGCGCAGCCCGCCGCCTACACCCCGACCGACCGCACCGTCCCGACGCGCTCCGCGGAGCGGGCGTCGTACGACAAGGACGTGGTGCACTCGATCCTCGACGAGGGGTACGTCTGCCACCTCGGCTTCGTGCGCGACGGCGCGCCGGTGGTGCTGCCGACGCTGTTCGCCCGGGTCGGCGAGGTGCTGTACCTGCACGGCTCGACCGGCTCGCGCCCGCTGCGGATGACCGGCCAGGCCGACCCCGGGCTCCCGGTGTGCGTGACGGTCACCCATGTCGACGGCCTGGTGCTGGCCCGCTCCGCCTTCCACCACTCGATCAACTACCGCTCGGTCGTGGTGCACGGCGTCGCCCACCAGGTCACCGACCCCGAGGAGAGGCGGCTCGCGCTGGACGCCCTGGTCGACCACGTGGTGCCGGGCCGCTCCGCCGACTCCCGACCGGCCAACCGGAAGGAACTGGCCGCGACGGCGGTGATCCGCCTGGACCTGACCGAGGTCTCGGCCAAGACCCGCACGGGCGGCGCCCATGACGAGCCCGAGGACCTGGACCTGCCGTACTGGGCGGGCGTGGTGCCGCTGCGGAAGGGGTACGGCACTCCGATCGGCAACGGCGACCTGGCGGCGGACGTACCGGTTCCGTCGTACCTGAAGGGCGTCTGATCTCAGTTCCGGCAACGGGAACGCGCCCCGTCAGGGGCGCGGGGCCGCATTGATGTGCGGCTGCCGCCGCGCGGGCGCGACCAGCCACGGAAGAACCGCGCCCGCCGACGAACCGGTCACCCCGCGGACGTCGAGGCGACCCGCCCCTCCACCGCGCTCCGGTCCACCACCGACTCCTTCGCCGGCGTCGAGGACTGCGCGATGAACGCGCCCAGCAGCACCACGGCCCCGCCCAGTACCTGCGGCGCCGCCAGCCGCTCCCCCAGCAGCACCCAGGCCAGCACGGTCGCCACGACCGCCTCGAGACAGGCCACCACCCCCGCGACCTGCGGAGACAGCCGCCGCACCGACAGCACACCGGTGACGTAGGCGACGACCGTCGCGACCAGCACGATCCACACCAGCAGGGCGAAGGCCGGCACCGTCGACCCGTTCATCCGCGCGGAGCCGGCCAGCACCGACCAGTCCATCGTCCACGGCCGCGCCACGAGCGTCAGCACACCGGCCCCCACCAGCAGCCCGTACGCGATGACTCCCAGGGGATCCACGCCGTCTCCGCCACCGTGATCGGCGAGCACGAAGTACCCCACCTGACAGCAGGCCGCCGCCAGTGCCAGCGCCAGCCCCAGCGCGTCGAAGCTCAGCCCCGCCCACACCTCCACGACGCACGCGAGACCGCCGGCCGCGAGGGCGACGCCGAGCGCGGCGGCGCGGGTGACCGGCCGGCGCTGCACGAAACGGACCCAGCCGAGCACCAGCGCGGGGGCGAGGTACTCCACGAGCAGCGCGACCCCCACCGGTATGCGGGAGATCGCGGCGAAGTAGCAGGCCTGGACCCCGGCGACGGCGAGCAGGCCGAACCCGGCGAGCAGCGCGGGCCGACGGCGCGGCAGGTCACGGTGGCGTACGGCGAGCGGCAGCATCACCAGGGCGGCACCCGCCACCCGCAGCCACACCACGTGCAGCGGGTCGAGCCCGGCCTCGATCAGCGGCTTGGCCGCGACGCCGGAGCCGCCGAAGGCGAGCGCCGACCCGAGGGCGAGGGAGAGCCCGAGGCCCCTGCCATGGCTGCTGTCAGTGATACGCACCGGCACATGATGCCAGGGGGCGACATGAGCGTCACCCCGGTTGACCCCTGTCTCAACGGCTGGACGTGCGACTCTCCGCCTCGGCGTCCCATGCTCCGCCGTCCCCGTCGACCCGCACGGCCAGGGCACGGGCGGCCACTCCGGCCCGCTCCAGCACCTCCACGGCCCGGGACTCCGGGTCCACGACGAGGCCCGCCAGCAGATCGGTGCCGTCGGCCCGCTCGGCGGTGCGGCGCCGGGCGCGGCTTCGGGCGTACTCCAGGGCGGCCGCGGCCACCGGTGACCAGGCCCCGTCCCCCTTCGCGCCGGCCTGCGGAACGGCCGGCAGCGCGCCGGAGTCCTCGACCCCGCTCTGCCAGCGCAGCCCGTAGCCGATGCTGCGCTGCACGAGATAGCCGAGCAGCCGGGCGAGTTGCGGGGTGTCGCCGATGACGGCGCGGACCTCGGGGTCGTACTCGATCAGCGAGTGCAGCAGATGGGCGGTGTCGACCTGGCGGTCCCCGTCCCGCACCGCCCTCCGGCGGGCACCGGCGACCACCGCTGCCAGCTCGGCACCGAGCCCTGCATCGTCGTCCGTGTGGATGCCGCCCTGGTCCTGGACGGGCTGGCGGGGAATACGGGGTTGCACATCCCCTACCTCATCAACCGCAAGCGCTTGAGTCATCGCCGAGGGGAAGCATCTTCGCGTCCCACGCAGAGTGGACGGCGACGGCCGGAATCTCCTCCTTACGGATGAGATCAGGCCGATTCCCCCGCCAGGGCGCGCGCCGTCTTGCCGTGCGCCCCGTACGCAACCGCCGCGCACCGGTCGCACGTCTCTCGTCGTTATGGAGAGCGGGTACGGTTGCTGGCTGGTCGCGCTGCCTGCGGTCGACGGCAGGCAGTACGTGTACCGGGTGTACGCGCCAAAGGACGCACTGCTCGCGGACCTGTTCTGGGACGCCTGGCACTGCCACGACGAAAGCGCGTTCCCGCGGGCCTGGGACCTGTTCGACGCGGCGGAGATACGGCGGGTGGGCTGAGACTGAGACCCCGGGCGCGACCGGAGATCCGCACATTTCCTGACGGTTCATCAGTATTGAATGTTCGAGGCCCTGCGGCTACGTTCCGCGACACCGTAGCCCGATACGAAGGGGTGGTCGCATGGCCGAAGTCAGCGCGGAGTCACGCATCCAGGCACCGGCCGAGAAGGTATGGGCACAGCTCACCGACTGGCCGGCGTACGGGCAGTGGAACGCGACCCACACCAGTTTCCCCAAGGGCGGCCCGGAGCACCTGGCGGTGGGCGGGACCTTCCAGGAGAACATGAAGCTGATGGGCTTCCCGGCGGAGGTCGAGTGGACCATCGAGGAGCTGGAGCCGGCTCGGGTGCTGGCGATCCGCGGCAAGGGCCCGATGGCGGTGACCGTCGCGACCCGCTACACGCTGACCCCGGACGGGGACGCGACGGGGGTGCGGATCGACGGCGAGTTCACGGGCGCGGCCGTGTCACTGATGGCGGGCAAGCTCAAGGACTCGGCGACGGCCGCCCTGAACGAGTCGCTGCG
The DNA here is from genome assembly GCF_055580905.1 of Streptomyces sp. NPDC031497. Lineage (NCBI taxonomy): Bacteria > Bacillati > Actinomycetota > Actinomycetes > Kitasatosporales > Streptomycetaceae > Streptomyces > Streptomyces sp. NPDC031497. Next base: position 46,751 of record NZ_JBVIKO010000015.1, on the reverse strand, counting down.
CAAGCTGGCCGGGCTGGTGGCCTGAGCTTTGCCCCGGGCAGCCGGAAGGGCGCCCCGCGGATCACTCCACGGGGCGCCCTGTTCGCCGTGACCACGGGGGTCAGTCCTCGTCGGCGAGGATGAGGTACAGCTTCTTGCGGGTGTCGTTGATGACGGCCAGCGCTTTCTCACGCTGTTCCTTGGTGCCGGTCTTCCAGACCTGCCCGAAGGCCTCCATCAGACCGAAGCCGGCCTGCCGGATCTCGCCGAGGGCCTCGAAGTCGACCCCGCGGGAAGCCTCTTCCCAAGGGGCGTCCGGACCCTCGTCGGCGGCCGTGCGGCCGCTGTCGGTGAGGGAGAACAGCTTCTTGCCGCCCTCGCTCTCACTGGTGATCAGGCCCTCGTCCTCCAGCAGCTGGAGGGTGGGGTAGACCGAGCCGGGGCTGGGCTTCCACGCACCGCCGCTGCGCTCGGCGATCTCCTGGATCATCTCGTAGCCGTGCATCGGCCGGTCCTTCAGCAGGGCCAGGATCGAGGCCCGGACGTCACCGCGCCGCGCCCTTCCCCTGGGGCCTCCCCGCCCTCGCGGCCCCCAGTGCCCCGGTCCGAAACCGGGCCCGCCGGGGCCGAAGCCGGGGCCACCCGGACCGAAGGGCCCGAACGCCGCACGGCGTCCCTGTCGCTGTCCATGTCCACGCTCGTGTCCGTGGGAACGCATGACAACCACTCCATTCCATCGTTGATCTGTCGCGTATCGTTCGCGATGCGTCAACGATATATCGGGAGCACTCGGATGGCAAGCCTCTTCCCGCAACCCCTTGGGTCCGCTGACATGCAATCGAGGCGCTTGACGGCCAACCCAGCCGTCTCGGCTTCTTTGACAGCGAACCTGCCGTGTGAGGTGAGCGCACTGGGGCGTTGTGTGGCCGTACCCGCTGAGGCCGACGGGGGCGGAGCCGTAGGCGGCGGTGCCGTGCACGAGTGGCTCTGCTCAGAACCAGGATGGTCCGGCGTTGGTGTAGGGCTCTTCGAGAGCGTCCGCTTCCTCGTCTGACATCTGCAGGTCGAGTGCACCGACGGTCTGGGACAGGTGGTGGGGCTTGGTGGCTCTCACGATGGGGGCGGAGACCAGCGGGCTGCGCAGGGCCCAGGCTGCCGAAACGATCCGTCGCTCACCTCCCTGACATGGGGATTCACGGAACTGCGGCCAGAGCCCTGAAAACGGCCAGGGACACTCCTCGCCCCACTCAGTCCGGTTCTCAATGGACCGGGGAAGTTCACCGAGCATCGCGGGCACAGGCTCAGGCGGTGCTCTCGTCCGGCTTGTCGAGGAGGGCCAACTCTTCCTCGGTCAGGCGCAGGCTTCCGGCAGCGATGTTCTCTGCCAGGTGCGCCGGGCTCCTGGTGCCGGGAATGGCCAGCACGTGCGGACCGCGGTGGAGGGTCCAGGCGAGCCGTATCTGGGCCGGCGTCGCATTGTGGGCGCGGGCAACGGACTGGACGCGCGCGTCCTGTTCCTGGCCTGCGGCTGCTTCGCGCCGCAGGCCGGAGACCGCGAAGAACGGGACGAAGGCGATGCCCTGCTCCCCGCACAGGTCCACCAGCCCGCTCTTGTCGGCGCGGCGCCAGTCCAGGCCGTAGGAGTTCTGCACGCAGACCACGGGCGCGATCGTTTGGGCCTCGGCCACGTGCTCGGGCAGGACGGCGGAGAGTCCGAGGTGCCGGACGAGGCCGGCGTCGCGCAGCTCGGCGAGGGCGCCGAAGTGCTCGGCGATCGAGGCTGTGCGGGGGCCGCCGGCGCGCAGGTTCACCACGTCCAGGTAGTCCCGGCCGAGCTGGCGCAGGTTCTCCTCGACCTGGCCACGCAGCTGGTCGGGGCGGACCGTGTAGAGCCACTCCCCGGAGGGATCGCGAGCGGGGCCGACCTTGGTCACCACGACCACGTCGCCGTGCCAGGACGAGAGGGCGCGGTTGATGATCTCGTTCGCCGACCGCAGTGGTGAGAAGTAGAAGGCGGCCGTGTCGATGTGGTTGACGCCCTGCTCGAACGCACTGTGCAGCAGGCCGACGGCGGCATCGCGGTCGATCGGCGTGCCGTCGGAGTTCCCCATCATGCCGTTGCCCGTCAGCCGCATCGCGCCGTAGCCGATGCGATTCACCTCCAGGTCCCCGAGCTTCCAGGTCCCTGTTGTCGCCGCTGCGGTCACCGTGCTCCTTCACCCGTCAGTTTGTCAGGTCCTGGAGTATGGCGCCGTCTCGGCGTGCTGGGACAGGTCAACGGGCTGGGCGAAACGTCACGTCCCTATCCGGAACTAACCATCGCCACAAAGCCGTTGGACCTGATGAAGAGCGCCGGTCAGGGCGAGGACTCAAACCTTGCATTGCTGTCCTGCCGAGGTGGCGGACGATGGGAGCTGCGGTCGGCGCGGCCGGACAAGGCGATCACCACCCCACCGGTCGGATGCGGCGCGGACGAGCGAGTTGGAACGTGGCCTGCCCGCGAGTAGAGGGTGGGGAGACGAGGCGAGCAGGTCCGTCCCGAGCCTGAGCCCAGGGTGGGGAATTTCAAGGTTCTGCCAGCGATCTCGTGAAAGCCGAGGTCAAGGTGGTGCGCCGACGGGAATGCCCTGGTCATGGGGGATGTCTACTTATCGGTCGAGGGTGTGTTCTTTCCCGGGATTCGTGGGGTGCGGGTGGAGTGTGTGAAGGCGCTCGCGGACGGGACACTGGCCCGCCTGTCCAGCACATGCTTGTCGAGAACGTGTCCGGACTGCGGTGTCGCATCGCGCCGGGTCCACAGCCGCTACGGTCGCCAGCTGGACGACTGTCCCGTCGCCGGCAGGCCGGTAGTGGTTCCGCTGACCGTCCGCCGGTTCTTCTGCGATACCCCAACCTGCCAACGGAGGACGTTCGTTGAGCAGGTCGACGGTGTGAGCGAGCCCTACCAGAGGGCCAGCTCAAGCCTGCGCTTCGTGCTTCGTTCCGTGGCGGCCGAGCTGAGTGGACGGCCTGGGGCACGGCTGTGCCGGAAACTCTCGGTTCCAGCAGGTCGGATGCGGCTCCTCGGACATCTGCATGCTCCGGCCGTGCCCGACCGATCCCCCCGCGTGCTCGGCGTGGACGAGTTCCCTTCCGCCGCGGCCGGGCGAGCGCCTACACCCGTGCCGTCAAGGAGGCCGCCCCTGGCGCCACCGAGGTGGCTGATCGCTGGCACCTGCTGCGCAACCTGTCTCTCGCAGACGAAGGGGTCTGCCACGAACACCGCGCCTGCCTGCGGAAATACGCTGAACAACGGCGGCAGGCTCAACCGCGGCAGCTCACCTTGGAGCTCGTACCGACCACGCTGATCGTGGACCGGGTCCGACGCCGGCACGAGGAGATCAACAGCATGGTCGAGACCGGCTACCCGATCAGTCGCTCGCCGTCTCGGACTCGACCGCAAGACCGTCCGCCGTTACCGCGACACCGACTTCGACGTTCTGCTCGACTCAGCACCCGCGACCGACGGAACGTGCCCCTCGACCGCTTCAAGTCCTACCTCCAGGCCCAGTTCGCCGCCGGCCACACCAACGCCAAAGAGCTGTACGACCAGATCCGCGAACGCGGCTTCTCCGGCGGCTACTCAACGCTCTCCCGCTACGTGCGAACACTGCGCGAGGGCTCCGCCGTCCCTGCCCTCGCACCGATCCCGAGCCCACGCACCATCAGCGGATGGAACATGCGGCCACGCGAAAAGCTCTCACCTCGTCAAGCCGCTGAGTTGGAACGCGTCCGGCTCGCCTGCCCGGACGACTTCTGCTCCGCAAAAGGCGATCAACTCCCGTACAGTGCACGGTAATCTCGGCGAGGTGAATGGTCTCGCACCCATTGGTCCACCGGAGATCCTCGCTTCGCTCGGTGTGTCCTTCCGGCTGCAGGAGCACCCTGACGTGACCAGCCCGGTGGAGGTCTGTGCCGCGTTGGGCGTTCCGTTGGAGCGAACTGTCAAGACCTTGGCATTCGTCACCCCCGAGGACCGTCTCCTGCTGGCGGTGCTGCCCGGCCATGCGCGGCTGCGGTACGGCGCCCTCGCCCGCGCGACCGGAATCCGCCGAGGCGACCTGTGTCCCGCCGATGCCGGGCGGCTGGCGCGGGCGGGGATGCAGCCGGGCGGGGTGTGCCCCGTGTCCGCGGACCGGGCTGCGGTGGTGGTGTTCGACTGGACGGTCAGCAGCCTGGGACGTGTCCACTGCGGCAGCGGTCGGCCCGGCAGCAGCATCGAGATCGAGGCGGCGGAGCTCATGGCCGCCGTCCCCGGGGCCGCTACGGCGTCGATCGTCGACCTCCCGGCGGACGGGCCGACATGACGACCATCCGCGAGGCTACGCCCTCGGACGCCGACGACATCTACCGTCTGCTGAGCGGGTTCGTGACGAGCTACCGGCCCGACCGAGAGGTCTTCGACGACGCCACGTTCCCCCGGATCATCGAGGCCGCCTCGGACGGCAGCGCCGAGTTCCTGGTCGCCGAGCAGGACTCGTGTGTGGTCGGGTACCTGCTTGCGCTGCGGATGCCCACCCTGTTCGCCGGCGGAACGATCCTCGAACTGCTCGAACTCACCGTGGCCGAGCCAAAGCGGGGCCGTGGTGCGGGTTCCGCGCTGATCCGGGCCGCACAGGCAAAGGCCCGGGAGGCGAAAGATGTCGAGGTGACCGTGCCGACCCGCAGAGCGGCCGATTTCTATCGCGCTCTGGGGTTCCACGAGACCGCCGTTCATCTCAAATGGTCCACTACGTGATCGGGAATCTGTCGGCCAATCGGCCGGGCGAGACGGGGAAACCATGCAGATCCAGGGAGCGACGGCACTGGTGACCGGCGCGAACCGGGGACTCGGACAGACGATGGCCCGGCTGCTCCTGCAACGCGGCGCACACCGCGTCTACGGCGGGGCCCGCGACCCGCGGTCAGTCCGCGAGCCCGGCGTGATACCGGTCCGCCTCGACATCACCGATCCCGCCCAGGTAGCCGCGGCGACCGAGACGTGCTCCGACGTGACCTTGCTGGTCAACAACGCCGGCGTCCTTGCCGACAGCCCCCTGCTGGCCGCGCCCGACCTGGACGCCGCCCGCGCGGAGATGGAGGTCAACTACTTCGGCACGCTCGCCATGTGCCGCGCCTTCACCCCACTGCTCATAGGCGACCCGCCCGGCGCCATCGTCAACGTGCTGTCCATCGCGAGCTGGTTCACCAACCCCGCTATGGGCTCCTACAGCGCATCCAAGGCCGCCGGCTGGGCCCTGACCAACGGGATCCGCAGCGAACTCCACGACACCGGCGTCCTCATCGTCGGTGTGCACTGCGGATACATCGACACGGACATGGCCGCCCATGTCACCGGTCCCAAGAACACCCCGGAAGCGATCGCCGAGCAGACTTTCGCCGCCGTCGAAGCGGGCCGGACGGAAGTCCTCGCCGACGAACGCACCCGGCAGGCCAAGGCAGCACTGGGACTCACTCCCGGCACAACAGCTTCCGCCCGGCGCGCGTAACACACCCTCGGCCGATAAGTAGACATCCCTCATGACCAGGGCATTCCCGTCGGCGCACCACCTTGACCTCGGCTTTCACGAGATCGCTGACAGAACCAATTTCAAGTAGCCCCATCATCAGTCGCTGACGTACACAGTCGCGTGCTTCTCCACGCCGAGTTCGGCCAGCACAGCACGGAGCCGATCCAATGCCTGGCCAGGGTCCAGGTTCTCGTCGATCTCCAGGTCGAGATGGCAGCGCCCCATCCCGCTGCCCGCACCCGTGATCTCGCCGTCGGGACCGAACGCGGCCTCCAGTGCCTCCTCGACCTCATCGCGATCGATCGGCAGGTCGGCAAAAACGATCTCGACAAACACTCCGCTCCTCCCTCCAGCCGGCGAACCATACCGGTCACAGCACTAGCTCCGCTGTGGCTGCTCAGGCCGGCGGGACAGCACTTGCGCTGCCTGTGCCGTTCCACGCTCTCTGGCTTCAGGAGCTGACCGCCGAGGACATGACGGCCGAGTTGCCGGGGCCGCGCACGATCGTGCACTTGGCCAGCGGAGTCGGCCGGCGGCCAGGAAGAGGCGGGTGCCGCCGACCTCCCGGATCGCGGAGTGGGTGTCTGCACCGATACCCGCACGGGTCTCGTGGTCGTCGACGAGATCGACAACATCTCGCAGAGGACCCAGGCCGGCGCCGAGGTCTCCGACACCTTGAAGTACTTCTCCGAGCGCATCCCCGCGCAGCCCCTCCCCACTGCGCCCCCGCATCTGCTGCAAACGAGCAGTTCAGCAGCGCATCAATTAGCACTCTCCATACGAGAGTGCTAACCCGTGAGTATCAGCCGCCCTTGCGGTCCCAAGGTTCGGGGCGGGTCGGCAGCGGTAGCGATCGAGAACGACAGGACACCCCCCTCAGCCGCGAACTGGGACGTTGCATGAACATGCGTCGTGATGCATACTCTTCCTATGTCCAAGGTCCTCACCTCCCTTCCCGCCGGCGAGCGCGTCGGCATCGCCTTCTCCGGCGGGCTCGACACCTCGGTCGCGGTCGCGTGGATGCGCGACAAGGGCGCCGTCCCGTGCACCTACACCGCCGACATCGGCCAGTACGACGAGCCCGACATCGCCTCGGTGCCCGGCCGCGCACACACCTACGGTGCCGAGATCGCGCGCCTGGTCGACTGCCGGGCCGCGCTGGTCGAGGAGGGCCTGGCCGCGCTGACCTGCGGCGCGTTCCACATCCGCTCCGGTGGGCGGGCGTACTTCAACACCACCCCGCTCGGCCGTGCCGTCACCGGCACGCTGCTGGTGCGGGCCATGCTGGAGGACGACGTCCAGATCTGGGGCGACGGCTCGACCTTCAAGGGCAACGACATCGAGCGGTTCTACCGGTACGGCCTGCTCGCCAACCCGCACCTGCGGATCTACAAGCCCTGGCTGGACGCGGACTTCGTTACCGAGCTCGGCGGCCGCAAGGAGATGTCCGAGTGGCTGGTGGCCCACGGGCTGCCGTACCGGGACAGCACCGAGAAGGCGTACTCCACGGACGCCAACATCTGGGGTGCCACGCACGAGGCGAAGACCCTGGAGCACCTGGACAACGGCATCGAGACCGTCGACCCGATCATGGGCGTGCGGTTCTGGGACCCCGAGGTCGAGATCCTTCCCGAGGACGTGACGATCGGTTTCGACCAGGGCCGGCCGGTGACCGTCAACGGCAAGGAGTTCGAGACCGCCGTCGAACTGGTCATGGAGGCCAACGCGATCGGCGGCCGGCACGGCCTCGGCATGTCCGACCAGATCGAGAACCGGATCATCGAGGCGAAGAGCCGCGGGATCTACGAGGCGCCGGGCATGGCGCTGCTGCACGCCGCGTACGAGCGGCTGGTCAACGCGATCCACAACGAGGACACGGTCGCCCAGTACCACAACGAGGGCCGGCGGCTGGGCCGGCTGATGTACGAGGGCCGGTGGCTGGACCCGCAGGCGCTGATGATCCGCGAGTCGCTCCAGCGGTGGGTCGGCGCGGCCGTCACCGGTGAGGTGACGCTGCGGCTGCGGCGCGGCGAGGACTACTCGATCCTCGACACCACGGGTCCGGCGTTCAGCTACCACCCCGACAAGCTGTCGATGGAGCGCACCGAGGACGCGGCGTTCGGTCCGGTGGACCGGATCGGGCAGCTCACCATGCGCAACCTCGACATCGCCGACTCCCGGGCGAAGCTGGAGCAGTACGCGGGCCTCGGCCTCATCGGCTCCGCCAACCCGGCGATCGGTGCGGCGCAGGCCGCGGCGACGGGCCTGATCGGCAGCATGCCGGAGGGTGGCGCCGAGGCGATCGCGTCCCGCGGAGAGGCCGCGGCCGACGCCGACGAGCTCCTGGACCGGGCGGCCATGGAAATGGGCACGGACTGAGCGTGCCGCGCAGAGGGCCGACCCGGTGACGGGTCGGCCCTTCTCGTCGCCGGGAGTGCGGTCGGGCATCACGCCGTGAAAACTGACGGCCCGCCGGCCGATGCGGCCCCGTCGCGCCTCTTCGCGCAGTTCCCCGCGCCCCTGAAGAGCACGCCGTCCTGCACCGCCGTCGGCGTACCGGTGCGGCGCCATCGCGGTTGCTCGCGCAGTTCCCCGCGCCCCTGACGAGCACGCCGTCGGCGTACCGGTGCGGCGCCATCGTGGTAGCTCGCGCAGTTCCCCGCGCCCCTGACGAACACGCCGTCGGCGTACCGGTGCGGCGCCATCGTGGTAGCTCGCGCAGTTCCCCGCGCCCCTGAAGAGCACGCCGTCCTGGATCGTCGTCGGCGTACCGGTGCGGCGCCATCGTGGTTGCTCGTGCCCACGCGGTTGAGCCGCACATCGATGCAGCGCCGCGCGCCTGGTGGGGCGCCTTGCCTCAGCCCCTTCGCGAGGCCCCCCCGCCCCGCCCCGGCGTTCCCGGTTTCACAGCGCCCCGTGTGGCCGCCGCAACGGCGCCCGGCCACGGCGGTGGTGGTCGGCGGTGCCGGGTCCACCTGGTGGAAATCGGGCCAGGGTTCCGGGATTGGCCTTGGGCGGGTGCGGTCTGCAGGCCCTAGCGTCTGGTCCATGCGGATTCGAATCGTCGACGCCTTTGCCGAGCGGGCCTTCGCCGGGAACCCGGCCGGGGTCGTGTTGCTGGACGCCTTTCCCGATGACGGGTGGATGCAGAACATCGCCATGGAGGTGAACCACGCCGAGACCGCGTTCGCGCACCCCCTGCCCGAGGGCGCGGACGCCGACTGGGCGTTGCGGTGGTTCACCCCGGTCACCGAGGTCGCGATGTGCGGACACGCCACGCTCGCCACCGCCCATGTGATCGGTACGACGGGGGCGCAGGCGGGGCCCGTGCGGTTCGCCACCCGGAGCGGCGTGCTGATCGCGACGCCCGGCGCGGACGGGGCGATCACCCTCGACTTCCCCACCGCCCCGCTCACCCGCGTCGACACCCCCGCCGGCGTCCCCGACGCGCTCGGCGCCGAACCCGTCGCCGCCTTCGACACCGGACCGGACATCGGCGACCTGCTGCTCGAACTCGCCGACGAGAAGACCGTGCTCGGCCTCTCCCCCGACCTCAAGGCCCTCGGCGCCCACTCCGCGCGCGGGATCATCGCCACCGCCCGCGCCGAGGACCCGGCGAAGGGCTACGACTACGTCTCCCGGTGTTTCTTCCCGAACGTCGGCATCGACGAGGACCCGGTGACCGGCAGTGCGCACACCGCCCTCGCGCCGCACTGGTCCGCCCGGCTCGGCAGGCCCGACCTGACCGGGCTCCAGGCCTCCCGCCGTACCGGCTTCGTCCACACCTCGCTGCGCGGCGAGCGCACCCTGCTCACCGGACGAGCCGTCACCGTGATCGACGGGGAACTGCTCACGCCGTAGGCAGCCAGCCCACCTTGCCCGCCAGCAGCGCGTAGCCGACGAAGGCACCGATGTCGAGCAGGGAATGCGCCACCACCAGGGGACCGACCCGGCCCCACCGCCGGTACAGGTAGACGAAGACCACGCCCATCACCATGTTGCCGATGAAGCCGCCGATCCCCTGGTAGAGGTGGTACGACCCGCGCAGTACGGAACTGGCCACCAGGGCGGTGCCCGCGCTCCACCCCAACCGGTCCAGCCGACGCAGCAGATAGCCGACGACGATGACCTCTTCGAGGATCGCGTTCTGCATCGCGGAGAGGATCAGCACGGGGTACTTCCACCACACGTCCGGCAGCGCCTCAGGCACCACCGTGAGGTTGAAGCCGAGGCCGCGCGCGGCCAGGTAGAAGGCGATTCCGGTGCTGCCGATCACTGCCGCGATCCCCGCCCCGCGCCCGAGGTCGGGCCAGGGGCGGGTGCGGTCGAAGCCGAGCGTGCGCAGGCTGGCGCCCTCGCGCAAGAGGAAATGGGCGACCAGGAGGACGGGGACCAGCGCGCTCGCGATGCCGAACAACTGCCAGGCGAGATCCAGCCAGGGGCGGCCCGGGGCGGCGGACGCGTTGAGGGTCGCCGCCTGGTCCTTGAGCCCGCCCGGCTTGGTGACCGATCCGACAAAGCTGATCAGGGCGGACACTCCGCTCGCACCGAGCGAAAGTCCCAGGACGAGCAGCGTCTCGTCCCTGAACATGCGCTGCGAGGGCCGCTCCAGTGGGTAAGTACCGGCCACCTGCTCCGCCTCCACCTGCACTCCTGCCTACGGTCGAGCAAGACCGTGCGTGCCGGACTGTCGGGGGACAGGGAGGGCACCACCGTCATGGGACGTCACAGCTTGCCCGATCAACCCCGCGCGGGCGCGGCCGACCCCCGCCCCGGGCCCGAGAGCAGAGCGTCACCTCCGACGGGCGGCGCGCCGATCCTCACGGACAGCCGGGGCAACGGACGGCTCGGGCCACCATCCTGCAGGCGATCGTGGCGGTATGCGAGCGACGCACGGACTGACTCGGCCGGTCACCACGCCCTGCTCGGCGGGGTGGCGAAGCGCGTACGCGGTCGCGGACCGGCGTACGGCGGACTGCACCACCATCGCGGCGCAGGAAAGTTCGCGGCAACGAGGTCAGGGGCGCGGGGAACTGCGCGACCAGCCCCGACGGCGCCGCGCCCGACACCCCCACCGCACCACACACGGCACCACACACCGCGACACACACGGCACCACACACCGCGACACCCCACGGTGCTCCCCCTCGCCCCTCACCCCATCAGCACCGGCTCCAATAAGCCCACCGGCCACGTATGCACCGGCTCCCCCTCATTCATCAGCTGCGCATAGCGCCGCGTCATCGCGGCCAGCGCCTCGTCCCTCGGCAACCCCCGCTCCACCGCCCGGTGGAACGTCGCCGCCTGCCAGGACGCCCCGTTCACCCGTCGCCGGCACCGCTCCTCGATCACGCCCAGGTAGAAGTCCCGGTCGGCGGCCTCCACCCCCCACGCGTCCAGTCCCGCCGCCGCCAGCGGCAGCAGCTCGTCGCGGACCAGGGTGACCGCGTCCACCTCGGTCGTACCGCCGCCGTACCGGGCCCTCCTGGGCCACACCAGCCGCGCGTCGATGCCATGACGGCACGCCGCGTCGAAGTTCGCCTCGGCCGCGGCGAACGGCAGCCGGGTCCACACCGGTCGCGACTCCTCCGCGAGGGCACGCACGAGGCCGTAGTAGAACGCCGCGTTGGCGATGACGTCGGTGATGGTCGGCCCGGCCGGCAGGACACGGTTCTCCACGCGCAGGTGCGGGACACCGTCGGCGATGCCGTACACCGGCCGGTTCCAGCGGTACACCGTCCCGTTGTGCAGGACGAGTTCCGCGAGCTTCGGCACCCCGCCCGCGTCCAGCACGGCCAGCGGGTCCTCGTCGTCGCAGATCGGCAGCAGCGCCGGGAAGAAGCGCAGGTTCTCCTCGAAGAGTTCGTACGCGGAGCTGATCCAGCGCTCGCCGAACCAGGTGCGCGGCCGTACGCCCTGCGCCTGGAGCTCGGGGGGCCGGGTGTCCGTGGCCTGGAGGAACAGCGGGGGCCGGGACTCCCGCCACAGTTCACGGCCGAAGAGGAAGGGGGAGTTCGCGCCCACGGCGATCTGCGCGGCGCACGCCGCCTGCGCCGCGTTCCACACGTCGGCGAAGCGGGCCGGGGTGACCTGGAGGTGCAGTTGCACGGAGGTGCAGGCGGCCTCCGGGACGATCGACTTCGACGTGCACCTGAGATGCTCGACGCCGTCGATGTCGAGCACGAAGTCCTCACCCCGGGCGGCCACGATCTGGTCGTTGAGCAGGGTGTACCGGTCGACCTCGGAGAGGTTCGCGGAGACCAGGTCGTCCCGCTCCAGCGTGGGCAGGATGCCGATCATCACGATCCTGGAGTCCACCTCGCCCGCCTTGCGGTCGGCGTACGCCAGCGACGTCCGGAGTTCTTCGTCGAGCCGGTCGAATACCCGGCCGCCGAGCCGATGTGGAGCTATGTTCACTTCCAGATTGAACATGGCGAGTTCTGTTTGGAAATCTCGGCTCGCGATACGTTCGAGAACCTGTCCGTTCAACATTCTCGGCATGCCGTCCGCACCGGCGAGATTCAATTCGATCTCGACGCCCATGAGGTTCTTGGGGCGGTCGAACCGCTTCTCCACCAGCAGTCGCTCCAGCCCCGACAGACAGTCGCGGAGCTTTTCACGGTAGCGCCGGCGATCGGACAGGTCGAACCGGCCCGCCACGACCTTCTCCCCCATCGAAGCGTCCCTCCTCGAATGGGCGGACCGGGGTTCCGGCCGCCGGTGGTCCCGGGTCCAGGTGGGATGATGCCCACCGGAAGCGATCGATAACGTCGCGCGCGGCACCGGTAGCCGCTAGTCTGTTGGAATGTGTCCTGCGGCACATTCACGGGGCATGAGGCATCATGCAACTTCGGGTTCCCCGATGTCCTCGTGAAAAACGCCGACGACATTCGGCCGACCGCGAGAACCCCGTATTCCGAGGTCAGCACGGTCGCGGCAGGCCGGAAATCGGGAGGATTCCGTACGTATCAACGGCCGAATTGCGCCTTGTTCACTTCTGTGAAACGACCCGGTGAAACACCGTCTGAACAGGCGTCGTATAAACTCCGCGAACAAGGCAGAAGGCTGGCGCCCACGGTCTGGTTCCTGCCCTCTGAATGACGTGCGGCAGACACGCCCGCACCTCTCTTCACCGAGCCGGGCCCCCGCCTCTCTGACCCCCCTGTGAGCTGACAGCGCCGTCCGCCCCTGCCCTCGCGCCGCCGCGCCTGTCGAACGAGAGGCGACCCACCATGCCGCTGCAATTCCCTCCTGCTCCCGCGCCCGCACTGCGTTCCGTCCTCACCGCCCTCGGTTCCCCCACCGCGGTCCGCGAGGCCCGTACCCCTTCCCTGCGCACCGCCCAGGGACCCGCGACCCCCGAACTCCCCCTGCCCGTGCACGTCCTGGACCGGATCGCCCCGGAGGGCATGTCCGCCACCCGGCTGGCCGGCTGGCGCTTCCTGATCCGCTGCGGCGACCGCGCGGTGGCCGCGGCCGAGACGATGCTCACCCCGGACGGCTGGGCCTTCTCGCACTTCTTCGAGGGGCCCTACATCTCCTCCACCGAGCGGGCCCTGCACCAGGCCGAGGCCCTGCAACAGACCTACCAGCCGCGCCTGTTGTCCCTGCCCGGCCTCTACATGCTCACCCTCTGGCTGCACGGCGACCGCACCGCGGACGGCGCCGAGGGCCACCCGGCGGCCCATGACCTGCTCGTCCCGCTCGCCCCGGCCCCGCCCGGCATCGCGGCCCACCGGCCGCACCCGGTGGCCGAGCTGCTCCCCGTCCTGACCCACCGGGCCACCCCGGCACCCCTGCTCATCACCCCCGCCTGAGACCGTCACCCGCCGTACCCCGTCGCCCTTGAACGAGTGACGGGGTACGTTCGTATTTCCACAAGTCAATATCTGGGACACCGGATGCCGCTCGTACGAGCAATTGACTGCTCCTAAGAGCCTGATAACCCCGTCAGCCGACCTGACTAGCTCCATCCGGCCATGCGAAACCATCCGAATTGGCGGCCCGGTCGAGATGAACCGTCCGCGCGAGTGACGCGTCTCCAACCTGTGAGAAGCGGTGCGGCTAAATCCCTGCGGAACATCGCCCGGAGGGCAACACTGGTTTCCGACCGACTCATCACCACGGGGGACCGAGATGACCACCACAGAGCGAGAGACCCCACTCATGTGCAAGCACCAGCCGCCGTGTCCGACAGCAGAATCCGCCGACCGGGAGTCCGCCCGCCTGACGGCGCACCACCCGGAGCAGGGGTGGAGCCTGCTGTGCAACGGCGTCCTGCTCTTCGAGGACACCGGTGAGCTTCTGCCCGACGGCCAGATCATCGCGCCGCACCGCCCGCTCGGCGCCGGCAGCGTGATGACCGCCGCCTGACAGCACACCGCACCACCCCCGGGCGGCCCCGCCGCTCCGCCCGGTGACCAAGCAGGGGCCGGACGCACACACATGGTGCGCACCGGCCCCGACGTGCGTCCAGGGGTGACTACCCGCTGTAGCCGAGCGCTTGGCGCAGTGCGAAGTAGGCAGGCTTCGGAGCGAGTCGCTCGTCCCAGGGCAGGGCCGCGCCCTCGCCCGGGAAGAACGCCGGGATCCACGAGTACTTGTCCGTGTAGTCCCAGATCGTCACGCCCACGCACCGCCGTACCGCGAGGCACGCCTTGGTCAGATCCGCGTACCAGGTCGCCTGCTCGGCCAGTTTCGCCTCGGTGGCAGGCAGTTGCATCCGGACGTCCACCTCGGTGAGAGCGGTGTCCAGGCCCAGCCGGGAGAAACGGCGCAAGTTCTCCTCCAGGGTGGACGGATAGCCGTACTGGAGGGCGAGATGGGCCTGGAAGCCGATGCCGTCCAGCGGCACGTGCGCCGCCTTCAGCTCCTGGGCGAGCGCGTAGTAGGCGTCGCTCTTCGGGCCGGCGGCCTCGATGTTGTAGTCGTTGAGGTAGAGCCTGGCGTGCGGGTCGGCCTGGTGGGCCCAGCGCAGCGCGTCGGCGATGTAGCCGGGGCCGAGCGTCTTGTACCAGAGGGTCTCGCGGTAGCTGCCGTCCTCGTTGAAGGCCTCGTTGACGACGTCCCAGGAGTAGACCTTGCCCCGGTAGTGCCGTACCTCGGTCTGGATGTGCTTCTTCAGCACCGCCCGCAGTTCGCCGGCCGTCCACGCGCGGGAGGTGAGCCAGTCGGGCAGCTGGCTGTGCCAGACCAGGGTGTGGGCGCGGACCCGCTGGTGGTTCTCGCGGGCCAGATTGACGATCTGGTCGCCGTTGGTCCAGTCGAAGACGCCCTGCTGGGGCTCGGTGGCATACCACTTCATGCCGTTGCCGGGCGTGATCATGTCGAACTCGGTGCCGAGGATCTTCGTGTAGGCGGTGTCGGTGAGTTCGGGGTTGTCGGTGGCGCTGCCGAAGTAACGGCCGTGGCGTTGGGCCAGTTCGGCGAGGGTGGCCGGCCGGCCGTGGGCCTGGGCGGCGGGGCCGGTGGCCACCCCCGCCGCCACCAGCACGGCCGCGAGGGCACCGGCGAGTCCGAGACGTGTGCGGGACATCGTGCGACTCCGATCAGTGGGGAGTGCGGATTCAGCCCTTGGTGGCGCCGGCGGTGAGGCCGCCGACGAGCTGGCGCTCGGCAACCGAGTAGAAGGCCAGGGCCGGGACCATGGCGAGGACCAGATAGGCGAAGACGCGGGCGTACTCGGCGGAGTACTGGCCCTGGAACTGCTGGACACCGATGGGGATGGTCCACCAGGTGGAGTCGGTGAAGACCAGCAGCGGCAGGAAGAAGTTGTTCCAGCTGGTGACCACCGCGAGCACGGAGACCGTGCCGAGGGCGGGCCGGGCCATGGGCAGCAGGATCCGCCAGAAGAAGGCGAAAGGACCGCAGCCGTCCAGGGTGGCCGCCTCCTCCAGCTCGCCGGGGATCTCCCGGAAGAAGCCGCGCAGGATGATGATGGTCATCGGCAGTCCGAACGCGGCCTGCGGGAGGATCACGCCCAGCGGGTTGTCCAGCAGGTGCATCGAGCGCAGCAGCAGGAACAGCGGCAGCGCCGCCACCGCGAACGGGAACATCAGCCCCATCGTGAACACCGTGAACAGCACCTCACGGCCCCGGAACGCGAACCGCGCGAAGGAGAAGGCCGCGAGCGCCGACACCGCGACCACCAGCACGGTCGTACCCACCGCGATCAGCGTGCTGTTGCCGACCAGCCGCCAGAACGCGCCGGATCCGAGGATGTCGGTGTAGTTGGACACGATCCAGGAGTCGGGCAGCCCGACCGGGTTGCGGGACAGCTCGTCGGTGGACTTGAACCCGGACAGCACCGCGTACAGCAGGGGTACGACCATGACCGCGCCGACCACGACGAGGACCAGGTGCAGGGGCAGGTTCCGGACGGTCGTCCTACGGCCGCTCATGCGGCGTCTCCCCTCATGTTCGTGGTGGCGCCCGCCAGGTCCCGGCGGAGTACGAACCGCTGGTAGGCGAGGCCGAAGACGAGGCTGATGGCGAACATGACCACGCTGATCGCGCTGGCGTAGCCGACCTGGTAGCGCTTGAAGCCGTACTGGAACATGGTCACGGCCATGGTCTCGGAGTGGTGGTCGGGGCCGCCCGCGGTGATCACCCAGACCAGGTCGAAGAGCTGGATGGACCCGATGACCGACAGGAAGGCGCTGATCCGCAGGGTCGGGGCGAGCAGCGGCAGGGTGACATGGCGGAAGCGCTGCCAGGGGTTCGCGCCGTCGACGGTCGCCGCCTCGGTCAACTCGGCCGGGATGGACTGGAGTCCGGCCAGGTAGAGCATCATGTGGAAGCCGAAGTACTTCCAGGTCATGACCAGGAAGAGGGTGGCCATCACGGTGGAGGGGTCGGAGAACCACTCCCCGCCGAGGCCGTCGAGCCCGACGGCGCCCAGCACATGGTCGGCGAGCCCCTGGCCGGGCGCGAAGATCATGCCGAACAGCACGCCGGTGATCGCCTCGGACAGCACGTAGGGCGCGAAGAACAGCATCCGGTAGACGGCTCGGCCGCGGATCCGCTGGTTGAGCAGGACCGCCATGGCGAGCGCGAACGGCAGTTGCAGCGCCAGCGAGAGCAGCACCAGGAGCAGACAGCGCCACAGGTCGCCGAGGAAGACGTCGTCCTGGAAGAGCCGGGTGAAGTTGTCGGTGCCGGTGTAGTCGGACGGCATGCCGAAGCCGCCCCAGCGGAAGAACGAGGCGTAGAGAGCGAACAGGATCGGCAGCAGGACGAGCACGCCGAACAGCACCAGGGCGGGCAGCTGGAAGCCCATCGCGGTGAGCCAGTGCAGCAGCCGGCGCCGGGAGCGGGTCCGGCCCGAGGACGGGGGCGGCTGGGGCGGGGCGTCCGGTCCGGAGCGCGTGCCGGACAGGTAGGTCGAGGTCATCGGCCGGCCTACTGCTCTTCCTTCGCGGTCTTGGTGATCGCCTGGGTGACGTCCTCGGGGGACTTGGACCCGGCGATCAGACCGGCGACGCTGTCGTTGACCTGCTGGCCGACGGCGGGCGCGTACGCCTGGTCGAGGTAGAGCTGGAAGCCGGTGGCGGCCTTCAACTGGGCCTGTACGAGCTTCAGGTTGGCGTCGGTCAGCGCGCTCTCGGCGGCGGGCACGACGGGCAGTACGCCGGTCTTCTTCACCAGTTCGGCGTCCGTGGTCTCGGAGGCGAAGAACTTCAGGAAGTCGACGGCCGCCTGCGGGGCGTCGGCGCGCAACGCGTGTCCGCCGCCACCTCCGAACACCTCGGTGATGGTGCCCTTGCCGCCCTCCACGGCCGGGAACGGGAAGAAGCCGAGGTTCGCCCCGACGCCCTTGCCTGCGTCGGCCTCGACGACCGGGGCCCACTGGCCCATCAGCTCCATGGCGGCCTTGCCGTTGCCGACGGTGGCGGCCTGCCCGGTCGGGCTGGAGTAGGCGGCGCCCAGGAAGCCCTTCTGGAACGGCTGGAGGGCGACCAGGTCCTTGAGGTGCTGTCCGGCCTGGACGAACCCGGCGCCGGTGAAGTCCTTGTCGTCGTCGGCCTTCTTGAGGGCGTCGATCCCGGCGGTGCGCATCGCCAGATACGCCCAGTAGTACATGCCGGTCCAGCTCTCCTTGCCGGCCAGCGCGAGCGGGGTGACCCCGGCGGCCTTCAGTTTCTTGACGGCGTCGAGGAAGGCGCTCCAGGTGGTGGGGGGTGTGCTGACGCCGGCCTGCTTGAAGAGCGCCTTGTTGTACCAGAAGCCGACCATCCCGATGTCGAAGGGGATGCCGTACGTCTTGTTGTCGAGGAGGTACGGCTCCTTGGCGACCGGGAGCAGCCCATCGGCCCAGGACTTGGTGGGGTCGGTGAGGTCCTTGACGAGGCCGGCGTCGACCTGCTGCTGGAGGACTCCGCCGCCCCAGGTGTGGAAGATGTCGGGCAGCTTCCCGGAGGCGGTCAGCGCGGTCATCTTCGACTTGTAGGCGTCGTTCTCCAACTGCACGATCTTTAC
Organism: Streptomyces sp. NPDC031497; assembly: GCF_055580905.1. Classification (NCBI taxonomy): domain Bacteria; kingdom Bacillati; phylum Actinomycetota; class Actinomycetes; order Kitasatosporales; family Streptomycetaceae; genus Streptomyces; species Streptomyces sp. NPDC031497. Next base: position 28,746 of record NZ_JBVIKO010000015.1, on the reverse strand, counting down.
CTTGACCTTGGGGTTCTGCGCCTCGAACTTCTTGGCGAGGGCGGCCCACACGCCCTTGGTCGGGTTGGTCGTGGAGATGTTCCACCACTCGATGGTGGTGTTTCCCCCCGACGAGCCTCCGTCCGAGTCGCCGCCGCAGCCGCTGAGGGCGGTCATGCCCAGTCCGGCGGCCGCGGTGGCCGCCAGGAAACCGCGACGGGACAGTGCCGGGTCGCCCATGATGCGCTCCTTGGGGTACGGGACGACCGACGCCGTCCTGGTTCGGTGGTGCTCTCGGGTCGCCGTTTTCGAAACATTCGGTATTTTCACCGAACGTTCCGAACGGCGACTCTAGAAAGGCGCATCAGGAGCGTCAAGGTGTCGCGCATCAGCTCATGGGCGCGTATGCGAACCAGTCGAAGGCGGCCCGGCCCTCGGTCACGTACATGCCGATGACCCGGCCGGTGAATCCGCCCGCCACCTGCGTGGAGAGATACCGCCCGTCGAGTTCGGCCAGCCGAACGACACCGTCGGGCGTTTCGATCGAAAGGGTCACGGCGTCGGGCCCTCCGCGGCTGACCCCGGTCGGGCCGGTCGTGACGACGAGGGTCAACGGGCCTGGCGGTACGGGGTGTTCGGAAATCGTCTGCCGCAGCGGCCCGATCCGGGCGATCGCGCGCACCGTTTCCCCGCTCACCTCCAGGTCGTAGTGGTGGGCCTCGTCGACACGGACCGAGAGACCCGCGCGTGCCGTGCCCGGGTCGAGCAGCGCGGCGGCACGGCAGTCCGGGTGCTGCTGGCGGCGGCCGACGAAGGTGTGCCCGGCCCGGTCGAGGCTGTCCCCGGTGGCCGTGAGCGTCAGCCACCCGGGCCGTTCGGCCAGCGACCAGCAGCCGTCCGGCCGGCTGCGCGGGGAGATCCAGTGCGGCGCGAGGACGGCGGCCGTGAAGTCGTCCCGTACGGGCGGCTGTTCGACCGGGTGCCAGGCGGTCGGGGCCTGCTCCCGCTCCCGCACCCGTCCCATGCGCGGCCAGCCGTCCGCCCACTCCACCGGAGCCAGGAAGGTCTCCCGGCCGAGGACGTGGAACTCCGGGAACCAGCCGCGCGGGCGGGTGCCGAGCAGCACCGCCCACCAAGTGCCGTCGGCGGCCTGGACCAGGTCGGCGTGGCCGGTGCACTGGACCGGCTCCCAGGTGCCCCGGTGGGAGACCAGCGGGTTGTCCGGCGCGGGTTCCCAGGGCCCGCGCGGTGAGCGGGCGCGGGCCACGGACACTCCGTGCCCGAGCGCGGTGCCGCCCTCGGCGACCAGCAGGTACCACCACTCCCCGACCCGGTACAGGTGCGGCGCCTCGGGGTCGCGCAGCCCGGTCCCGGACCACATCGGCAGCGGCCCCTCCAGCACCTTCCCGGTCCGGGTGTCGATCCGGGCCACCGCCACCCCGGCCACCGCGCACCAGCAGTCGCCGTTCTCGTCCCAGGCGAGGTCGGGGTCGATGCCGGGGACGTCGATCCACACCGGGTCGGACCAGGGCCCCTCGGGGCGCTCGGCGGTGACCAGGAAGTTGCCGCCCGCACCGACATTGGTGGTGACGACGTGGAAGAGGCCGTCGTGGTGCCGGATCGTCGGGGCGTACACACCCCCCGAGGCCGGCGTCCCGTCCGGCAGCGCCAACTGGCCAGGCCGGTCCAGCACGTTGCCGAGCTGCCGCCAGTGCACCAGGTCCCGGCTGTGGAAGAGCGGGACGCCGGGGAAGTACTCGAAGCTGGAACACACCAGGTAGTAGTCCTCCCCCACCCGGCACACGCTCGGGTCGGGGTGGAAGCCGGGGATGACCGGGTTGTCGTACGTCCGCATGTGCGTGCCCCTCCGCAGCCGTCGCCGAAAGTTTCGGCGAGGTGGGCGAACATTACGAGGCGCACTGTAAGGGGCTGTCCGGGGCCCGACAAGGCGGGTGGGCTACAGCTTCAGGCGGTACGGGAGCAGGCAGACCACGACGTCGGTGCGGGCCCGCAGAACGGTGGCGAGGAGCAGGCCGCGCTGGTTCTGGAGGATCTCGTAGCGGCGGTGGATCGGCTCCACCTCGGGGATGAGGACGGCGACCTGACGACCGCCCTCGGCCGCCCGCTGCACGTAGTCGACGATCGGCTGCACCAGCGAGCGGTGCGGGCTGTTGACGATGTCGAGGCGCACTCCGGGGTTCCACCGCTCCCAGGCCTCCTCCAGCGCACGGGACCTGACCGGGTCGGCGTGCACGGCGACGGCGACCACCTCGTCGCCGAGGGCGAGGGCGGCCCCGAGGGCGTGCCGGGCGAGCTTGCTGACCTCGCCGATCGGCACGATCACCAGGCTGCCGGTGTGCCGGAGCGGGGGCTGCGGGGTGCGCCCGAGACCCAGTTCCTGGCCCACGGCGGTGTAGTAGCGCTCGATACGGGCGAACAGCAGCATCAGCAGCGGTACGGCGAGCACGACCACCCAGGCACCGCCGAGGAACTTGGTGAACAGCAGGATGACCCCGGCGAGGGTGGTGAGCAGGGCGCCGGTGCCGTTGATCAGCGCCCGGCGTTTCCAGCCGTGCGGGCGCTGGGTCGCCCAGTGCCGGACCAGGCCGGTCTGGCTGAGGGTGAAGCCGATGAAGACGCCGATGGCGAAGAGCGGCAGCAGCCGGTGGGTGTCGGCGTCGGTGGCGATCAGCAGCACCGCGGCGAGCAGGGCGAGGGCCACCACCCCGTAGCGGTAGACCGGGCGTTCGGCGCGCAGGCCGAAGAGGTGGGGCAGCCGGTGGTCACGGGCGAGCAGGCTCATCAGCACCGGCAGCCCGCCGAAGCTGGTGTTGGCGGCCAGGCCCAGGACGAGGGTGACGACGAGGTTGGTGGCGTAGTAGGGCCAGCCGGTGCCGTAGGCGCCCGCAGTGAGCTGGGCGAGGACGGTCACCCCGCCGCGCGGGGCGACATGGTCGCGGTGGATGAGGATCGCCAGGCCGATCAGCATGATCCCGAGCAGCCCGCCGAGCATCAGCTCGGTGCGCTGGGCGCGCTTGACGCTGGGGGGCCGGAAGGTCGGTACGGCGTTGGCGATGGCCTCCACGCCGGTCAGGGCCGAGCAGCCGGACGAGAACGCCTTGAGGATCACCAGCGCGCCCAGCGCCTCGGTGGCGTGCACAGGCTGGTCGGTGCCGACGACGGCGACCGGGTGCGAGCGCAGCAGTCCGAGCAGGATCACGCCGAGGATCGCCACGATGAACAGCAGGGTCGGCAGCATCAGCACCCGGGCACTCTCGGCGATGCCCCGCAGGTTCACGGCCGTCAGCAGGGCCAAGCCGATCAGGCAGACGAGCAGCTTGTCGTGGCCCAGGGACGGGAAGGCCGAGGCGAGCGCGTCGGCGCCGGCCGCGAGGCTGACGGCGACGGTGAGGACGTAGTCGACGACCAGGCTGGCGGCGGCGAGCAGGCTCGCGGTGCCGCCGAGATCGGCCTTGGCCACGGCGTAGGCGCCACCGCCGTCCGGGTGAACGGCGATGACCTGGCCGTAGGAGACGACGAGGGCGGCGAGCAGAAAGGTGATCGCCAGGGTGATGGGCAGGGTGGCGGTGAGCGCCCCGGTGCCGGCGACCACCAGGGCCAGCACGATCGCCTCGGGGCCGTAGGCCACCGAGCTGAGCGCGTCCAGGGAGAGGGCGGCCAGCCCCTGCAGACTGGTCAGACCGTGTTTGCCGCCCTCGCCCGGGCGCAGCGGAACCCTTGGTCTCAGTTCACGACGTGCCAGGCCATACGCCATCGGGACCCCATCACGGCCGGTGGGACGGTCGGCAACAGTGTCCTCCGTGGTCGCCGGGACCGCCCCGTGACAGGCCCGGACGGGCCGGCCGGCGTGAGTGAGGATGGCCGGCCCGCCCGGGAGCCTCTACAGGAGCCCCTCCGCCAGCGGGCCGAGGGACAGCGCGGGCAGGAAGTTGAGCAGCGCCAGGATGAGCGCGGCCCCGGTGGCCAGGGCGACGAAGTTGACGCCACGGGCCTGGAGGGTGCCGACGGTGACCACGCCGGGCTGCTGGCGGGCCAGCCGGCCGGCCAGGGCCAGCAGGAACACCATGGGCACATAGCGGCCGACGAGCATGGCCGCCGTCATCAGCAGGTTGTGGAAGTCGGTGGCGCCGTTGAAGCCGGCCATCGCGCTGCCGTTGCTGTTGACGTTGGAGGTGTAGGCGTACACCAGCTCCGTCAGGCCGTGCGGCCCCGGGTTGCCCATGGACGACTGCCCGTCGCCGAGCGCGACCGCGAGGGCGGCGCAGCCGAGGACGGCGGTCGGGGCGACCAGCGCGTACAGCACGACGTACCGCATCTCCGGGAACCCGATCCGCTTGCGCAGGTACTCGGGGGTCCGGCCGACCATCAGGCCGCCGACGAAGACGGCGATCAGCACCGCCATGATCAGGCCGTACAGTCCGCTGCCGGTGCCGCCGGGCGCGATCTCGCCGAGCATCATGGCCGACAGGAGCACCCCGCCGCCGAGGCTGGAGAAGCTGTCGTACGACGCGTTCGCCGCGCCGTCGGCGGAACCGGTCGCGGCGATGCCGAAGAGGGTCGAGCCGGGGACGCCGAAGCGGGTCTCGGTGCCCTCGTACGGTCCGCCGACGGCCTCGGTCACCGTGCCGGTGTGGGCGTTCTGGGCCAGGCTGCCGGCCGCCAGCAGCAGGCCGAAGAGGATGCCGACGACCGTGAGCAGCGTCCAGCTCTGCCGCAGGGAGCCGATCATGCGGCCGTAGGCGCGGATGAAGGCGGTCGGGATCAGCAGCATGAGCACGATCTCGATCGCGTTGGTGAGCGCGGACGGGTTCTCGAAGGGGTGCGCGCTGTTGGCGTTGAAGATGCCGCCGCCGTCGCCCGACATCAGCTTGAGCGGCTCCCAGGAGCCGACCGGACCGCCGAGCAGGGTCCCCTGACCGCCCGCCACGGTGGTGACGGTGTGCGGGCTCGCGAGGTTCTGCGGAACGCCGAGGGCGATCAGGATGATCCCGGAGACGATCGACAGGGGCAGCACGACCCGGAAGATCGTACGGATCAGGTCCACCCAGAAGTTGCCCAGCCGGTCGGTGTCGCGGCGGACCAGTCCGCGGATCAGGGCCAGCGCGGCGCAGATGCCGACGGCCGCCGAGGCGAACGCCTGCACGCCCAGGCCCGCCATGACCGCGAGGTGGCCGGTGGTGGACTCGCCCGCGTAGTTCTGCCAGCTGGTGTTGGTGGTGAAGCTGACCGCGGTGTGCAGGGCGAGCCGCCAGGGCATGCCCGGGTGCCCGGTGGACCAGGGCAGCCCGCCCTGGAGGGTGAACAGCACGAACAGCGCGGCGATGCTGACCAGGCTGAAGGCGAGGAGGGCGAACAGGTAGTGCCGCCAGTCCTGTTCACGGTCCGGGTCGACGCCGCAGACCTTGTAGAGGGCCCGTTCGGCGCGGTGGTGCCGGCCGCCGTCGAGGGCGCGGGCCAGGTAGTCGCCGAGCGGGACGTGCAGGCCCACGACCACGGCGAGGACGAGGGTGGCCTGAAGCCAGCCGTACACGGGATCAGGCCCCCTTCTCGGGATGCGTGCGGTCGAGGGCCGCGTTCAACTGGACGACGTTCACGGCGGGTTCGCCGAGGATGCCGAGGGCCCGGCCGCTGGTGTACTTCTCGACCAGCTTGCGTACGGCCGTCTCGGTCGTGCCGCGTTCGCGGGCGATGCGAGGCGTCTGGAGTTCGGCGTAGGCCGGGCTGATCTGCGGGTCGAGGCCGCTGGCGCTCGCGGTGACCGCGTCGGCGGGGACCTTCGGGTGGGCGGGGGCGTCACCGCGGACGGGGGTGACGACGGCCGCGCTGTAGTCCTCGCCGGGCTTGGCGCACGCCACGGTCACGCCCTCGTAGGTGGCGAGGAACGGCTTGGCGGGGCAGGCCTGGTTGAGGCTCACGACCCGGGTGGCCTTTCCGGTCGTACCGCCGTCGCGGAACACACCGAGGACGGCGCCGACCCCGTCCGGGGTGCAGTACGGCCGGGAGCCGTCGACGTGCTCCAGTTCCCCGACCGCCTTGCTGCGGGCGCAGACCTGGGTCAGCAGGCTCTGCTTGCCGTCGGGGCCGAGGACGTCCACGGTCGACTCCGGGCCGAGGTTGCCGGCGGCGGAGGCCGAGGCGTCGTATCCGGTACCGGCGTTGGAGGGACGGGACTGGAAGTAGTACGGGATCGGGTGGCCCTTCTTGTCGAGGAAGGACTGGCCGATCAGGGAGGTACGGCCCGCGGCGTTGTCCCGCAGGCCCGGGACCTGGGCGATGGCGGTCATCCCGAGGGGATAGGCGAGGCCCAGGAGGGCGGTGAGCACGATGACCACCCGGATCGCCGCCACGTGGTGGCCGATCCAGGAGGGCATCCTGGAGAGGAAGGTCATGAGTCAGAGCCCCGGGATGAACTGGACGACGGCGAAGTCGATGAGCTTGATCGCGAGGAAGGGCAGCACGAGCCCGCCCGCGCCGTAGATCCACAGGTTGCGGGTGAGCAGGGCGTCGGCGCTGCTGGGCCGGTAGCGGACACCGCGCAGGGCCAGCGGGATCAGCGCGACGATGATGACCGCGTTGAAGATCACCGCGGACAGGATCGCGGAGGCCGGCGAGTGCAGCCGCATGATGTTGATCGCGTCGAGGGCGGGATAGACCCCGCCGAACATCGCCGGGAGGATCGCGAAGTACTTGGCGATGTCGTTGGCGATGGAGAAAGCGGTCAACGCGCCCCGGGTGATGAGGAGTTGCTTGCCGATCTCGACGATGTCGATGATCTTCGTGGGGTCGGAGTCGAGGTCGACCATGTTGCCGGCCTCCTTCGCGGCCGACGTACCCGTGTTCATCGCCACGCCGACGTCCGCCTGCGCGAGCGCGGGCGCGTCGTTGGTACCGTCGCCGGTCATCGCGACCAGTTTGCCGCCCGCCTGCTCCTTCTTGATCAGGGCGAGCTTGTCCTCGGGAGTCGCCTCGGCGAGGAAGTCGTCGACACCCGCCTCCTCCGCGATGACGCGGGCGGTGACCGGGTTGTCGCCGGTGATCATGACCGTGTGGATGCCCATCCGGCGCAGCTCGGTGAAGCGTTCCCGCAGGCCGGGCTTGACGACGTCCTTGAGGTGGACGACGCCGAGCAGCCGGGCCGGGCCGTCGCCGGAGACCTCGGCGACCGCGAGCGGGGTGCCGCCGGAGGCCGAGACCTGCTCCGCACAGGCGTCCAGGGCGGCCGGGACCGTGCCGCCGTTCTCCGTGACCCAGGCGGCGACGGCGGAGACCGCGCCCTTGCGCAGCCGTCGGCCGGACGGCAGGTCCACCCCGGACATCCGGGTCATGGCGGAGAAGGCGACCCACTCGGCGCCCTCGGGTTCGGTGGCCGCGATACCGAACTGTCCCTGCGCGTACTCGACGATCGAGCGCCCCTCGGGTGTCTGGTCGGCGAGGCTCGACAGCAGCGCGGCCTCGGCGAGGTGGCGTCCCAGCACGGAACCGACCGGCAGCAGGGCGCTCGCCCGCCGGTTGCCGTAGGTGATGGTGCCGGTCTTGTCGAGCAGAAGCGTGTTGACGTCGCCCGCGGCCTCCACCGCGCGGCCCGACATGGCGAGCACGTTGCGCTGCACCAGCCGGTCCATGCCGGCGATGCCGATCGCCGAGAGCAGTCCGCCGATGGTGGTCGGGATCAGGCAGACCAGCAGGGAGACCAGGACGATGCCGGTGACGCCGTCGGCGGTGATCGCCTGGGTGTCGGGTGCGGCCGACATGAACTCCTTGGAGAAGATCGCCATCGGTTGCAGGGTGAGGACCGCGACCAGGAAGACGAAGGTCATCATCACGAGCAGCAGGTTGAGGGCGAGCTCGTTCGGGGTCTTCTGCCGGTTGGCGCCCTCGACCAGGGAGATCATCCGGTCCAGGAAGGACCCGCCGGGCTCCTGGGTGATCCGCACGACGATCTGGTCGGACAGTACGCGGGTGCCGCCGGTGACGGCGGAGCGGTCGCCGCCCGACTCCCGGATGACCGGCGCGGACTCGCCGGTGATCGCCGACTCGTCGATGCTGGCCACGCCCTCGACGACATCACCGTCGCCGGGCACCAGCTCGCCCGCCTCGACGACCACGAGGTCACCGCGCCGCAACTCGCCCGCGCCGACGCTCTCTTCGGCGTACGGACCGTCCGCCGGTCCGGTGAGCCGGCGGGCGACGGTCTGGCGGCGCATCCCGCGCAGGGTGTCGGCCTGGGCGCGGCCCCGGCTCTCGGCGACCGCCTCGGCGAGGTTGGCGAAGACGACGGTCAGCCACAGCCAGACAGTGATCAGCCAGCCGAACCCGGACGGGTGGGCGATCGCGAGCCCCGTGGTCAGGGCCGCGCCGATCTCGGTGACGAACATGACCGGATTGCGGGCCAGGGTCACCGGGTTCAGCTTGCGCAGGGCGGCGGGGAGGGCCCGCCACAGCTGTTGGGGGTCGAGCAGTCCGGCGCCTATCCGGCGGCCGGTTTCCGCGTCGGGCGGTCGTACCGTGCCGGCGGGTTTCTCGCGGACGGGTGCGGGCGCGGTCATCAGAAGCGCTCCGGCTTGATCAGGGCCACCACGAGGTAGGCCAGCAGGGCGACCGCGACGATCAGCCCGACGATGTTCTCGATCGTCACAGCGACCTCTTCTTCAAAAGCGGGCGTGGTACGGGGACTTGGGATGGGACACCTCCGGGCGAGGGCCGGGCCGTCGCTCGCCCGGAGGTGGATCGGGGGGGCGGGCCGGATTACAGGCCGACGTCCCGGCGGCGGATGTCCTCCAGGGACTCGCGGCGGACCAGCAGCCGGGCGTGGCCGTCGCGGACCGCGGTGACCGGCGGGCGGCCGACCAGGTTGTAGCCGGAGGCCATGGAGAGGTGGTACGCACCGGCCACCGGGACCGCGAGCAGGTCGCCCGGGCGCAGGTCGGAGGGGAGTTCGACGTCGGCGGCCAGGATGTCCCCCGCCTCGCAGTGCCGCCCCACGACGGTCACCGGAGCCGGCGCGGCGCCGCTCGTGCGGCCGACGAGCCGGGGGGCGTACCGGACGCCGTACAGAGCGGGCCGCGGGTTGTCGCTCATCCCGCCGTCGACGGCGACGAACGTGTGGTCACCGGTCTTCTTCACGGCGAGGACGCGGTACACGGCGATCCCGGCCGGCCCCACGATGGCCCGGCCCGGCTCGATGATCAGGCGCGGCACCGGCAGCCCGGCCGCCGCGCACGCGTCCGTGAGTTCGGCGCGTACCTTGCGGGCCAGGGCGGTGAGGTCGAGGGCCTCCTCGCCGGGCCGGTAGGCGATGCCGTGGCCGCCGCCGAGGTCCAGCTCGGGCAGCACCAGTCCGTGCTGCTCGTGCAGGCGGGCCATGAGGCCGACCATCCGGCGCACCGCGGCGAGATACGGCTTGACGCTGGTGATCTGGGAACCCAGGTGGCAGTGGAGTCCGGTGAGTTCGAGCTGCGGCTGGTCCAGTATCCGGGCGATGGCGTGCTGGGCGTAGCCGTCGGCGATGGACAGGCCGAACTTCTGGTCGTCGGTGCCGGTGCGGATCTTCTCGTGGCCGCCCGCGCTGATGCCGGGCACCACCCGGACCATCACCTTCTGGTGTCCGTCGGGTCCGACGGCCGCGGCGAGCCGGGCGATCTCCGAGGGGCTGTCGATGACGATCCGCCCCACGCCCAGCCGCAGCGCGGTCTCCAGATCGCGCGGGGACTTGGCGTTGCCGTGCAGCACGATCCGCTCCGGCGGGAACCCGGTGGTGACCGCGAGCTCCAGTTCGCCGGCCGAGCAGACGTCCAGGCCGAGACCCTCCTCCTCGGTCCAGTGGACCATGGCCCGGCACAGGAACGCCTTGGCCGCGTAGAGGACTTCGGCGTCCGGGAAGGCGTCCCGGTAGGTGCGGCAGCGCTCGCGGACCTCGTCCTCGTCCAGGACGTAGACGGGTGTGCCGAAGCGGTCGGCGACCTCGGCGAGCGGGACTCCGCCCACGGCCAGGTCGCCGGGCCGGGGCTCGGTGGTGGAGGCGGGCCACACCGACAGATCGGCGGGCGTGGTGGTGACGACGGGTTCGTGCAGGGTGGTCATCGACCGCTCCCCTCTCAGACGATTCAGGCGGCTCGGGCGATCCGCGAGGACACGGCGACGGGCGCGAGCGGTCGTACCGGCGTCGGGGCCGGTGCGGACAGCTGGGGGTCGACCGTGACGGTGGTGACGCCGAGCGGTGCGGTCAGGGCACGCAGCGCGGGTTCGGCGAGCCGGATCCAGGCCTGGTCGGGGCCGAGCGTGGCGGCGAGTTGGCGGGCCGAGGTGAAACCGACGGCGGTGCGCTCGCCCAGGGGAGTGCGGAACAGGCGGGCCGCACATCCCGCGGGTCCCGGCCGGACAGGTACGAAAAGAGGTCCGGCCGGGGAGCGATCGGAAGGCTCCGGATCGTCACCGCACAAGAGTTCTGGCATGGCATGCCTCCTGGCACAGGAAAGAGCAGGTGCCCCGGACGCCGGAAGGCTGACCGGGGCTCGCCCAAGAAGCTATGCCCGCCCCCGGCGGTCCTCCGATGCCTCATGACGGGACGCTGACGGTGATCGCGGCGACGTTGACGGGACGCTGACGGAGCGGCCGTCGACGCTGGTCGCGGGTGTCAGAAGCGTGCCAAGAAGCGGCTGCGGGACTGGCCCGCGCCCGGCTCCGGGGAGTGTCATGGAGGCGGTCCGTCCCCGGGACACGCCCGGGGGCGCTGCGGAAGTACGGTGGATACATGTCCGGTTACGACACCTGCACATCCGGTCGGGTCGTCGTCGGTGTGAGCGGTTCGCTGGGCAGCGTCACGGCCCTGTGCCGCGCGGCGGCGGAGGCCCGACGGCGGGAAGCCGAGCTGTGGCCGGTGCTGGCCTGGGAGCCGCCGGGCGGTGAGCTGGCGGCACGTCGCTCCCCCACCCCGCCGGCGCTGGTCGAGGAGTGGCAGCGGCTGGCCCGGGAGCGGCTGCTGGTCGTGCTCGGCGAGGTCTTCGGCGAGGCGGCGCCGGCCGGCGTCCCGCTGCACGGTCTCGTCGTCCGCGCCACCCCCGGCCTGGCCCTGGTGGAGACGGCCGACCGGGACAACGACATCCTGGTCGTCGGCGCGGGCCGGCGCGGCTGGCACCGGGCCTTCTCGGGCCGCGTCACCCGCTACTGCCTGACCCACGCGCACTGCCCGGTCCTCGCGGTGCCGCCGTCCCCGCTGGAGGACGCGCTGACGTCCGCGCACCGCCGCAACACCTGGCATCTGCCGCTGAACGTACGGCAGTTGTCGTCCTGAGGCGTTACGACGTCACCGCGGCCGAGAGATCCGGCCGCTCCGGTCTGCGCCCCGGTGCCAACGGCAGGCTCAGCACCATCGTGAGCCCCCCGCCCGGCGTGTCCTCGGCCGTGAGCGTGCCGCCCATCGCCTCGGTGAAGCCCCGGGCCACGGCCAGGCCCAGGCCGACACCGGCACCGCGCGGCGAGTCTCCGTAGCGCTGGAAGGGCTCGAAGATGCGCTCCTTGGCCTCGTCCGGGACGCCGGGTCCGCGGTCCACCACCCGGACCTCCACCCGGTCGGCTATGGAACTGGCCTTCACCAGTACGGGGGTGTCCGCCGGGCTGTACTTCACCGCGTTCTCGACCACGTTGGCGACGACCCGCTCCAGCAGCCCCTTGTCGACGTGGACCATGGGCAGCGTCTCCGGGATGTCCAGCCTCACGCTGTCCTCGGGGACCCCGCCCAGTGCCATCGGCACCACCTCGTCGAGGTCGGCCTCGCGCACGATCGGCGTGACGGTACCGGTCTGCAGGCGGGACATGTCGAGCAGGTTGCCCACCAGGAGATCCAGTCGGTCGGCGCCCGCCTCTATCGCCTCCAGAAGCTCCGCCCGGTCCTGCTCGGACCACTCCACGTCGTCCGAACGCAGCGACGACACCGAGGCCTTGATGCCGGCCAGCGGGGTACGCAGGTCGTGGCTGACGGCGGCCAGCAGCGCGGTCCGGATCCGGTTGCCCTCCGCCAGCTCCTTCGCCTGGTCGGCCTCCTGCTGGAGCCGCTGCCGGTCGAGCACGACGGCCGCCTGGGCGGCGAAGGCGGCCAGCACACGCCGGTCGGAGGCCGGCAGCACCCGACCGGACAGGGCGAGCGTCATGTGGTCGCCGACCGGCATGTCGACGTCCGCGTTCTCCGGCGTCCGACAGGGCTGCGGCCCGACGCTGCCGGCGCAGGTCCACGGTGCCACGTCGTCCGCCCGCTCCAGCAGCGCCACCGACTCCATGCCGAAGGTCTCCCGCACCCGCTCCAGGAGCGCCTCCAGGCTGGTCTCCCCTCTGAGCACACTGCCGGCGAGGAAGGACAGGATCTCCGACTCGGCGCGCAGCCGGGTCGCCTGCTGGGTGCGCCGCGCCGCCAGGTCCACCACCGACGCCACCGACACCGCGACCCCGACGAAGATCGCTATGGCGACGATGTTCTTGGGGTCGGCGATCGTGAAGGTGTGCACGGGCGGGGTGAAGAACCAGTTGAGCAGCAGGGATCCGACCGCCGCCGAGGTGAGCGCCGGGAGCAGTCCGCCGAGCAGGGCCGCGGCGACCGTCAGGGCGAGGTACAGCAGCATGTCGTTGGCCAGGCCCACCTCCGGTGCGGCACTGGTCAGCAGCCAGGTCAGCAGGACCGGTCCGAGCACGCCGGTCAGCCAGCCCCAGATGATCCGGGACCGGCCGAGCCCCGCCGAACGCCCCAGCGGGAGCCGCCCCTTGCCGACCTCGTCGTGCGTGATGAGGTGGACGTCGAGGTCGGGCCCCGACTCCCGGGCGACCGTGGCGCCGACGCCCGGCCCGAAGACGTACTGCCAGCTGCGGCGCCGGGAGACACCGAGGACGATCTGGGTGGCGTTGACCCCGCGTGCGAAGTCGAGCAGGGCCGCGGGGATGTCCTCGCCGACGACCTGGTGGAAGGTGCCGCCGAGGTCCTCGACGAGAGTGCGCTGGACGGCGAGTTCCTTCGGGGAGGCCGAGGTCAGCCCGTCGCTGCGCGATATGTAGACGGCCAGCACCTCGCCGCCGGCGCCCTTCTCGGCCAGCCGTGCGGCCCGCCGGATGAGGGTGCGCCCCTCGGGCCCGCCGGTCAGGCCGACGACGATGCGCTCCCGCGAACCCCAGATGGTGGAGACCCGGTGCTCGCTGCGGTACTCGTTCAGGTACTCGTCGACCCGGTCCGCCACCCAGAGCAGGGCGAGTTCGCGCAGGGCGGTGAGGTTGCCGGGCCGGAAGTAGTTGGACAGGGCCGCGTCGACCTTGTCCGGCTGGTAGATGTTGCCGTGCGCCATACGCCGGCGCAGGGCCTGCGGGGACATGTCGACCAGCTCGATCTGGTCGGCGCGGCGCACGACTTCGTCGGGGACGGTCTCCTGCTGCCGTACCCCGGTGATGGCCTCGACGACGTCGCCCAGCGACTCCAGGTGCTGGATGTTGACCGTCGAGACCACGTCGATCCCGGCGGCCAGCAGTTCCTCGACGTCCTGCCAGCGCTTGGCGTTGCGGGAGCCCGGGATGTTGGTGTGCGGGAGTTCGTCGACGAGGGCGACCTGGGGGCGGCGCGCGAGGACGGCGTCCACGTCCATCTCCGTGAACACCGCGCCCCGGTAGTCGAGTTCCCTGCGTGGGATCTCCTCCAGGCCGTGCAGCATCACCTCGGTGCGCGGCCGGTCGTGGTGTTCCACGAAGGCGACCACGCAGTCGGTGCCGCGCTCGATCCTGCGGTGGGCCTCGGAGAGCATGGAGTAGGTCTTGCCCACGCCGGGTGCCGCGCCGAGGTAGATCCGAAGCCTGCCGCGTGCCATGTCATCCTTCGAAGCGGTAGCCCATGCCGGGCTCGGTGATCAGGTACCGGGGGTGCGAGGGGTCCGCCTCCAGTTTGCGGCGGAGCTGGGCCATGTAGACCCGCAGGTAGTTGGTCTTGTTGCTCTGCGACACCCCCCACACCTCCTGCAGCAGGTGCTTCTGGGTGACGAGCCGGCCGGGGTTGGTGACCAGGATCTCCAGCAGATGCCATTCGGTGGGGGTGAGGCGCACGTCGTGGCCGGAGCGTACGGCCTTCTTGGCGAGCAGGTCGATGGTGAAGTCGTCCGTCTCCACCAGGGTGGTCTCGGGGGCGAGCGGCACGTCCTCGGTACGGCGGACCGCCGCCCGCAGCCGGGCGAGGAGTTCGTCCATGCTGAACGGCTTGGTGATGTAGTCGTCGGCGCCCGCGTCCAGCGCGGCGACCTTCTCGTCGGATGCCTGCCGTGCCGACAGCACCAGGATCGGTACACGGGTCCAGCCGCGCAGCGCCTTGATGACGTCGACCCCGTCCATGTCGGGCAGTCCGAGGTCGAGCATCACCACGTCCGGCTGACGCGCGGCCGCCAGCCGGAGGGCCGTGGCGCCGTCGGGCGCCGCGTCCACTCCGTACTGGCGTGCCTGCATGTTGATCACGAGTGCCCGTACGAGCTGTGGGTCGTCTTCCACGACCAGCACTCGGGTCATCAGCTGCCCTTGATCAGTTCCTTCAGCGCGATGTTGAGTTCGAGGACGTTCACCCGGGGCTCGCCGATGAAGCCGAGGGTACGGCCCGTGGTGTGGTCCTTCACCAGCTTCTCCACCTGGTCGACGGAGAGGTTGTTCTTCGCCGCGACGCGGTGGACCTGGAGCTCGGCGTAGACCGGGGAGATGTCCGGGTCCAGGCCGGAGCCCGAGGAGGTGACGGCGTCGGCCGGCACCTGGGCGGGCGTGACCGTGTAGCCGGGCACCGAGTTGTCCTTGATGACCGCGGCCTTGGCGTCCTTCACCTGCTGGATCAGGACCTTGTTGTCGGCGGCGAGGTTGGTCGCGCCCGAGAGGATCAACGTGTACTTGGTGTTGATGCTGTTGCTGCCGAGCCCGTTGGCCGGGCGACCCTGGAACCACTGCAGGTCCGCGGCCGGGGTCTCCTGACCCTTCTTCAGCGGCAGGTTGTACGACTGCCCGATCAGGGACGAGCCGACGACCTTGCCGTCCGCCTTGACCTCGGAGCCGTTCGCCTTGTTGTTGAACGCGGCCTGGGCGATGCCGGTGACGACGAGCGGGTAGACGACACCCGTCACCACGGTCAGCACGAGGAGGGCGCGCAGGCCCGCCCAGAGCAGCCGGGCGGTGTTCGTAACGGAGTTGTTCATGGCGATCAGCCGATTCCGGGGATGAGGGAGATGATCAGGTCGATGATCTTGATACCGATGAAGGGCGCGATCAGACCGCCGAGGCCGTAGATCCCGAGGTTGCGGCGGAGCATCTTGTCGGCGCTGACCGGCTTGTACTGGACGCCCCGCAGCGAGAGCGGCACCAGCGCGATGATGATCAGCGCGTTGAAGATGACCGCGGACAGGATCGCGGAGCTGGGCGAGGACAGGTCCATGATGTTGAGCTTGTCCAGGCCCGGGTAGACCACGGCGAACATGGCCGGGATGATCGCGAAGTACTTCGCGACGTCGTTGGCGATGGAGAACGTGGTCAGCGCACCGCGCGTGATCAGCAACTGCTTGCCGATCTCGACGATCTCGATGAGCTTGGTCGGGTTGGAGTCGAGGTCGACCATGTTGCCGGCCTCCTTCGCGGCCGACGTACCCGTGTTCATCGCCACGCCGACGTCCGCCTGCGCGAGCGCCGGGGCGTCGTTGGTGCCGTCACCGGTCATCGCGACCAGCTTGCCGCCCGCCTGCTCCCGCTTGATGAGGGCCATCTTGTCCTCGGGGGTGGCCTCGGCGAGGAAGTCGTCGACGCCCGCCTCGTCGGCGATCGCCTTGGCGGTCAGCGGGTTGTCACCCGTGATCATGACGGTCTTGATGCCCATGCGGCGCAGTTCCTCGAACCGCTCGCGCATGCCGTCCTTGACGACGTCCTTGAGGTGGATGACGCCCAGGATCCGGGCGCCCTCGGCGTCCTCGACGGCGACCAGGAGCGGCGTGCCACCGGCCTCGGAGATGCGGTTGGCGAGGGTGTCGGCGTCCTCGGCGACGGTGCCGCCCCGCTCGCCGACCCAGGCGATGACCGAACCGGCCGCGCCCTTGCGGATCTTCCTGCCGTCGACGTCCACACCCGACATGCGGGTCTGGGCGGTGAAGGCGATCCACTCGGCGTGCGCCAGCTCGCCCTGGTGCCGCTCGCGCAGCCCGTACTTCTCCTTCGCCAGGACGACGATGGAGCGGCCCTCGGGGGTCTCGTCGGCCAGCGACGACAGCTGGGCGGCGTCGGCGACCTCGGCCTCGGTGGCCCCGCGCACCGGCAGGAACTCGGAGGCCTGGCGGTTGCCGAGGGTGATGGTGCCGGTCTTGTCCAGCAGCAGGGTGGAGACGTCACCGGCGGCCTCGACCGCACGGCCCGACATGGCGAGCACGTTGCGCTGCACCAGGCGGTCCATGCCGGCGATGCCGATCGCGGAGAGCAGCGCGCCGATGGTGGTCGGGATGAGGCAGACGAGGAGGGCGACCAGCACGACCATCGTCAGGTGGGTGCCCGCGTAGTCCGCGAAGGGCGGGAGGGTGGCGACGGCCAGCAGGAAGACGATCGTCAGCGAGGCGAGCAGGATGTTCAGCGCGATCTCGTTCGGCGTCTTCTGCCGGGCCGCGCCCTCGACCAGGGCGATCATCCGGTCGATGAAGGTCTCGCCCGGCTTCGTCGTGATCTTGATGACGATCCGGTCGGAGAGCACCTTGGTACCGCCCGTGACCGCGGACCGGTCGCCGCCGGACTCGCGGATGACCGGAGCCGACTCACCGGTGATCGCCGACTCGTCGACCGACGCGACACCCTCGATGACGTCACCGTCACCGGGGATGATGTCGCCGGCCTCGCAGACCACCAGGTCACCGATCTTCAGCTCGGTGCCGGGCACCTGCTCCTCGGTGTCACCGACCAGTCGGCGGGCGATGGTGTCGGTCTTCGCCTTGCGCAGGGTGTCCGCCTGGGCCTTGCCTCGGCCCTCGGCGACCGCCTCCGCGAGGTTGGCGAAGATGACGGTCAGCCACAGCCAGGCGCTGATGGTCCAGCCGAACCAGTCGCCCGGGTCCTTGAAGGAGAAGACCGTGGTCAGGATCGAGCCGACCCACACCACGAACATCACGGGCGACTTGATCATGACCCGCGGGTCCAGCTTGCGGCAGGCCTCGGGGAGGGACCTGATCAGCTGCTTGGGGTCGAACAGGCCCGCGCCGACGCGGCCTTCGGCGGGCTTGTGCCCGGTCGGCGCGTCCTGGTGGGGCGCAAGGGTGGGTGTGGACATGGTGTCCTCGTGGGCTTCCGTTCGGGTTTTCACGACGCCAGCCCCTCGGCCAGCGGGCCCAGCGCCAGGGCCGGGAAGTAGGTCAGACCGGTGATGATCAGGATCGCGCCGACGAGCAGGCCGGTGAAGAGCGGCTTCTCGGTGCGCAGGGTGCCGGCCGTGGCAGGGACGGGCCGCTGCTCGGCGAGCGAGCCGGCCAGCGCCAGCACGAACACCATCGGCAGGAAGCGGCCGAACAGCATCGCGAGTCCGGTCATGGTGTTGTACCAGTCGGTGTTCGCGTTCAGGCCGGCGAAGGCCGAGCCGTTGTTGTTGGCCGCCGAGGTGAAGGCGTACAGCACCTCGGAGAAGCCGTGCGCTCCCGGGTTGAGCATGGAGTGCGGCGGGGTCGGCAGGGCCATGGAGATCGCGGCGAACACGAGCGCCAGCGCCGGGGTGATCAGGATGTAGATCGCCGACAGCTTGATCTCGCGGGAACCGATCTTCTTGCCCAGGTACTCGGGCGTGCGGCCGACCATCAGACCGGCGATGAACACCGCGATGATCGCCATGATCAGGATGCCGTAGAGGCCGGAGCCGGTACCACCGGGGGCGATCTCGCCCAGCATCATGCTGAGCAGGGTGATACCGCCGCCCAGGCCGGTGAACGAGGAGTGGAAGGAGTCCACCGCGCCGGTCGAGGTCAGGGTGGTCGACACCGCGAAGATCGACGAGGAGCCGACGCCGAAGCGGACCTCCTTGCCCTCGTAGGCGCCGCCCGCGATCTGGAGCGCCGGGCCGTGGTGGGCGAACTCGGTCCACATCATCAGTGCGGTGAAGCCGAGCCAGATGGTGCCCATGGTGGCGAGGATCGCGTAACCCTGCTTGACCGAGCCGACCATCACACCGAAGGTGCGGGTCAGCGCGAACGGGATCAGCAGGAGCAGGAAGATCTCGAAGAGGTTGGTGAAGGGCGTCGGGTTCTCGAAGGGATGGGCGGAGTTGGCGTTGAAGTAGCCGCCACCGTTGGTGCCCACCTCCTTGATGGCCTCCTGGGAGGCGACCGCGCCACCGTTCCACTGCTGCGAGCCGCCCATGAACTGGCCGACCGCGTGGATGCCGGAGAAGTTCTGGATGGCACCGCAGGCGACCAGGATCACCGCGGCGACGACGGCGACCGGCACCAGGATGCGGACGGTGCCGCGGACCAGGTCGGACCAGAAGTTTCCGATCTCACCGGTGCGCGAGCGCGCGAACCCGCGCACCAGCGCCACGGCGACGGCGATGCCGACAGCCGCGGAGACGAAGTTCTGCACGGCCAGACCGGCGGTCTGCACGACGTGACCCATGGTCTGCTCGCCGTAGTACGACTGCCAGTTCGTGTTGGTCACGAAGGAGACGGCCGTGTTGAACGACTGCGCCGGGTTGACCGAATCGAAGCCGAGCGAGCCGGGCAGGATGCCCTGGAGCCGCTGCAGCAGGTAGAGGAAGAGGACGCCGACCACGGAGAAGGCGAGGACACCGCGCAGATAGGCGGGCCAGCGCATCTCGGTGTCGGGGTTGGCGCCGATGCCCTTGTAGATCCACTTCTCGACACGCCAGTGCTTGTCGGAGGAGTAGACCTTGGCCATGTAGTTGCCGAAGGGGACGTAGCAGAGCGCCAGCGCGCCTATGAGCGCGGCGAGCTGGAGCACGGCGGCGGTTACGGGACCCATGGGTGTCTCAGAACCTCTCCGGGAAGATCAGGGCGAGGACGAGATAGCCCAGCAGGGCGACGGCCACGACGAGGCCGACGATGTTCTCGGCGGTCACAGCTTGGTCACCCCCTTGGCGATGAGGGCCACCAGCGCGAAACCCGCGAGCACGGTGACGACGAAGGCCAGATCGGCCATCGTGAACTCCTGGATGAGGTTCGGAACGGACTCGGACTGTTAGAGGAAAGCGTCTTTCTGGCCGGATTCAGCCACCGTTGACGGGTCCCTTACGGCGGTGTTCGCCCCTTTGACGGGACTCTTACGCGGCCTCGACCAACCCGCGACCGGACAGCGCCATTCGGCCGCCGAACCCCCCTGAACTGGGGGAACGCCGGCCCCGGGCGTAGCAGGCGCATCAGGACAGGCGGAACCGCAGCCGGCAGATCACCGCGTCGGTCTCCCGGCGCACGGCGTGCGCGACGACGGCGCCGCGCTGGTTCTGCAGCAGCCGCTGCCAGAGCCGCTCAGGCTCGGTCTCCGGGATCAGCACGGTCACCTGGGTGGCCGGCTCGGCCGCGGTCACCTCACGGACGTACGCGGCGATGGGACGGCCGAGGGTGCGCCGCTCACAGCTCAACCTCACCAGTGGCACCCCGGGGTCCCACTCGGCCCAGGCGCGCTCCAGGGCGTGCAGCTGGGCCCGGTCCTCGGGGTCGGGATGGCAGACGGTGACGGCACGGACCTCGTCGCCGAGGGAGGCGGCCGCGGAGAGCGCCTGGGAGGTGAGCCGGGACAGGGACGACACCGGCACGATCACGACCGACCGCTCGCGGTACGGTGCCTCCGGGATCCGCCCGAGCCCGAGCCGCTCCCCGATCCGCCGGTAGGCGCGGTGCACGGCGCCGAAGGCGGCGACGAGCAGCGGCAGCATCACGACGACGAGCCAGGCGCCCTCGGTGAACTTGACGGCGGTGACGACGACGGCCGCGACCCCGGTCAGGACCGCCCCGAAGCCGTTGAGCAGCGCCTTCCCCCGCCAGCCGGGCCCGCGCTCCAGTCTCCAGTGCTTCACCATGCCCACCTGGGCGATGGTGAAGCCGACGAAGACACCGATGGCGAACAGCGGCACCAGCGTGTTGGTGTCGCCGCCGGAGAACACCAGCAGCGCCGCCGAGACCAGGGCCAGGGCGAGCACTCCGTGCCGGTGCACCTGGCGGTCGGCCTTCAGCGCGAAGACGTGCGGCAGGTAGTTGTCCCGGGCGAGCAGCTTGAGCAGCACCGGCAGCCCGCCGAACGACGTGTTGGCGGACAGCGCCAGCAGGATCATCGTCGCGAACTGGACGACGTAGAAGCCCCAGTTGTGGCCGAGGGAGGCGTCGGCGAGCTGGGCGAGGACGGTCACGCCCGCGACGGGCTGGAGGTGGAACCGGGAGATCAGCACCGAGAGCCCGATCAGCATCGCTCCCAGCACCGCCCCGAGGGCGACCTCGGCGTGCTGGGCCCGCTTGACGCGCGGCACCCGGAAGGAGGGCACCGCGTTGGCGATGGCCTCGACGCCGGTGAGCGCGGCACAACCGGAGGCGAAAGCTTTCAGCAGGAGCAGGGCACCGATGGTGGAGGCGTTGTCGGCGAGGACGGAGGCATGCCCGGCGGCGGTGACGGTACTCGCCGGCGACGACCGGAACAGCCCCGCGATGATCAGCACGAAGATCGCCCCGACGAACACGACCGTCGGCACGATGAACGCCTTCGCCGATTCGACGATGCCACGCAGGTTGACGCCCGTGATCAGCACCAGCACGACCAGGCAGATCCACAGCCGGTGCGGATAGAGGGCCGGGAAGGCGGACGTGAGCGCGGCGACACCGGCCGTGACGGCGACGGCGACGTTGAGGACGTAGTCGAGCACCAGGGAGGCGGCGGCGACCAGGCTGGTACGCGCCCCGAGATGCGTCCGGGCCACGGCATAGGACCCTCCCCCGTCCGGGAAGGCCGCGATGACCTGCCGGTACGACGCGACGAGCACCGCCAGCAGGGCCGCGATGGCGAGGGTGACGGGCAGCGTGTAGCCGAGTCCGTGCGCACCGGCGGCGGCCAGCACGAGCACGATGGCCTCCGGTCCGTACGCAACCGACGCCATGGCGTCCAGCGACAGCGCGGCGAGGCCGGTGACGGCGGTGAGCCGGTGCCGCTCGCCGGTATCGGGCGGCTCCTCACCGGCGGGCACGGCGCCCGGTTCGGCGGTCAGTACGGACATGCGGGGGTGCTCCTTAACGAACGGGATATGCCTTCGCGCGCGGTGGTACCGCGCGCGATGCGACCAGGTTCTGTCCCGTTTCAGCCAGGACCGACAATTCTTTGCGCGTTCTTCGCGCGGGAGGGTTCGACTTTGACGCCTCCTTGACAGGGACGCGGGGCGGTATCGATGCACGGCCACCGCCGCGTGGGCGCGATCAGCCCCCCGCACCCCGCGGCGACCCACAACCCGTCAGAGTCCCATCAAGGACATGCCGCACCTACTGACGCCGTGCTCCTCCACTCCCTACCTTCACCCCATGCATCCCGGCGCCAAAGCCACCTCCGCCGAGGACCACCGCTGGTCCAAGGACGTCTACGCGTCTGCCCGTTGCGCCGGCGCCCTCCTCGCCCTGCTCCTCCTGATCGACTGGGGGTCGGGGACGGTCGCCTGGTGGCGCGCGGCCCTGTGGACCACCCTCGCCCTGCTCCTCTTCGCCGCCCTGAGCCCCGTCAGGGTCCGCGCCGGCGACGGCTGGCTGACCTCCCGTCGGCTGCTGCGCACCCGCAGGATCCGCACGGACCGGCTGGTCTCGGTCCGCTGCCTGGACGGCATCTCTCCCCGGCTGCTGCTGCGGGACTCGTCCGGCGACCGACTGCGCATCGACCCGCAGGTCCTGGTCGACAACCCGAGGCTGTGGCGTCACGTCGACGAAGGTGCCCGCAGGTCGGCCGCGGCCGGCACCCTGCTGTGCGGCGCGACCGCGTTGAGCCGCCTCGCCGAACGCGTCGAACACGAGAACGCCCTGGGTGTCTTCAGGGCATCCGGCCTGGAGTAGACCCCGTCCAGGGGTGCTCGTCGGCGCGGCGCACGGTGGCGGCGGACAACACGACGACCCCGCCGGCCGGCCGGGCCCGCCCCCGGCACACCGGCCGGAACCGGCGGGTACGGCCCGCCCCGGCCCGCGCACCCTGCTCAGCCCGCGCTCACCGGCCCCGCCGTGTCCAGCGCGGCCCCGGTCTTCTCGGCCAGTGTCACCACGACCAGCCGGGCCTGCCGCGACGGCACCGGGCGCTCGTGTCGAACGTCGCGTACGGCCTGGTCGAAAAACTGTGTTCATCTACGGCTCCGCCGCCGGCGAACCACGCCGCCGCCGAGAGCGCCGCCACCGCTCCGGCGGGTGTGCTGGTCATGAGGCACCTCCTACGCTCTGCGGCGTCCGGAAGGGTTGGGTGCGGTCGGCCAGGGGCAGCGAGACGACCATGGTCAGTCCGCCGCCCGGGGTGTCCTCGGGGGTCAGGGTGCCGTCCATCGCCTCGGTGAGCCCGCGCGCGAGCGCGAGGCCGAGGCCGAGGCCGGTGGTGTTGTCGGTGTCGCCGAGCCGCTGGAAAGGCTCGAAGAGGCGGTCGCGGCCCTGGGCGGGCAGGCCGGGGCCCCGGTCGATGATCCGGAGTTCGGCGCGCCCGGCCAGCGCGCTCGCCGTCACCAGCACCCGCTTGCCGGGCGGGCTGTAGCGGGCCGCGTTGCCGACCAGATTGGCGATCACGCGCTCCAGCAGCGGCGGGTCGGCCAGCAGAGGCGGCATGTTCTCCGGCTCGCCGTGCACGTCGACCGTCGGCGTGTCCGCGAGGGCCGCGGGGAGCACCTCCTCCAGGACGGTGGCCCGGAGGTTGAGGGTGAGGACGCCGGCCTCCAGGCGGCTGAGGTCGAGGAGGTTGTCGATCAGCCGGCTCAGCCGGGTCATGGACTCCTCGGCGGTGGCGAGAAGTTCGTCGCGGTCCTCCGGGGAGAACTCCACCTCGCGGCTGCGCAGCGAGGTCACCGCCGCCCAGCCGGCCGCGAGCGGGGTGCGCAGGTCGTGGCCGACGGCCCGCAGCAGCGCGGTGCGCATGCGGTCGGCGGCACGTACCGGTTCGACCTCGGCCGCGGCCTGCGCGAGCCGGGCCCTCTCCACGGCCGAGCCGACGTGCGCGGCGAAGGCGCCGAGCACCCGCCGCTCGGAGGCGGAGGGGGTACGGCCGCGCAGGACCAGGTAGTTGCCGGGGCCGGCCGGCACGGTGGTGACGTCGGCACCGTCGGGCGGCTCCTCGACGAGCACGGCGGAATCCATCCCGAAGGTCTCGCGGGTGCGTTCCAGGAGGGCCGGGATGGTCTGGCCGCCGCGCACGATGCTCCCGGCCAGCGACGACATGGTCTCGGCCTCCGCGGCGGCCCGGGCCGCGCGCCGGGACAGCCGCAGCGAGCGGTCGACGACCCCGGCGACGGTGGCGGCCACGACCGCGAACACCCCGAGCGCCAGCAGGGCGTTGGGATCGTCGAGGGTGAACTGGCCGACGGGCGGGATGAACCAGTAGTTGAGCAGCAGGGACGCGGTGACGGAGGCGATCACCGCGGAGGTGACCCCGCCTATGCAGGCCACACCCACCACCGCGAGCAGGAAGAGCAGGGCCTCGCTGGTCAGGTTGACGGTGCCGCGGACCTGGGCGAGGGCGACGGTCAGCAGCACCGGGAGCACTAGCCCCGCCACCGGCCCTGCGATCAGGCGGCGGGGGGAGAGGGTGCGGCGGCGGGAGGGCAGCAGGGTGCCGCGGCCGGCGCGCTCATGGGTGACCCGGTGGACGTCGATGTCACCGGAGAGCGCGGTGACTACCTCCCCCGTCCCCGGTCCGGTGAGGAAGCGTTCGAGGCGGCCCCGGCGGCTGGTGCCGAGGACGAGCTGGGTGGCGTTCTCGGCGCGGGCGAACTCGACCAGGGCGGCGGCCACGTCGTCGCCGACCACCGAGTGGTAGCTGCCGCCGAGGTCCTCGACGAGCCGGCGCTGCCGGGCCAGCGAGGCGTGCGAGACACCGGCGGCCAGGCCGTCGCTGCGGGCCACGTGCACGGCGAGCAGGTCGCCGCCCGCCGACCGGTCGGCGATGCGGGCGGCCCGTCGTACCAGCGTGTCGCCCTCCGGACCGCCGGTCAGCGCGACCACCACCCGCTCCCGGGTCTCCCACACCCCGCCGATGGCGTGCTCGGCGCGGTAGGACTGGAGCGCCTCGTCGACGCGGTCGGCGACCCAGAGCAGGGCCAGCTGGCGCAGCGCGGTGAGGTTGCCGGGCCGGAAGTAGTTGGCGAGGGCCGCGTCGACCTTCTCGGGGGCGTAGATGTTGCCGTGCGCCATGCGACGGCGCAGGCCCTCCGGCGGGATGTCCACGAACTCGATCTGCTCGGCCCGCCGGACCACCTCGTCGGGCACCGTCTCGTGCTGCGGCACCCCGGTGATCTTCTCGACGACGTCCTTGAGTGATTCCAGGTGCTGGATGTTGACGGCGGTGATCACGTCGATGCCGGCCGCGAGCAGGTCCTCGACGTCCTGCCAGCGTTTGGGATGCCGGCCGCCGCCGGGGATGTTGGTGTGGGCGAACTCGTCGACGATCGCCACCTTCGGGCGGCGCGCCAGCACGGCCGCGACGTCCATCTCCTCAAACTCGCCGCCCCGGTAGTCGCAGCGAAGGCGGGCCACGACCTCCAGGCCGTCGATCATGGCCGCGGTCCGGGGGCGTCCGTGGAACTCCACGAACCCCACCGCCACGTCCGCGCCCCGGGACGCGCGGCGCTGAGCCTCGTCGAGCAT
This sequence comes from Streptomyces sp. NPDC031497, assembly GCF_055580905.1. Lineage (NCBI taxonomy): Bacteria > Bacillati > Actinomycetota > Actinomycetes > Kitasatosporales > Streptomycetaceae > Streptomyces > Streptomyces sp. NPDC031497. The sequence continues at coordinate 3,934 of NZ_JBVIKO010000015.1, read as the reverse complement.
GCGGTAGGTCTTGCCGACCCCTGGGGCGGCACCGAGGTAGACCTTGAGTCGTCCGCGCGGTACGTCGTTCATCACCTCAAAGACAAGCGCGCCGCAAGGCCCGGGGACCGGCCTCTTGACGCGTCTCTGGCGCCACTGACGAGGACGTTGACACTGTCTTGACGGCCCTTGGCCGGATAGGGTGAAGGCGGTGTGCCGGGAAGTCTGGTCGGCCGGGAGTCACAGTGGCTCCTGTTGGGCCCCAGGGGGACGGCATGCGCGGCGTGGGTACGGTTCTGGCACTCGTGGTACTGGCCACGGTGGTGGCGACCTTCGCCCGCCGCTGGCGGATTCCCGCCCCCTCCCTCCTCGTCGTCGCGGGCCTCGCCGTGGCCCTGCTGCCGGGCACCCCGCAGATCCGGATCAGCCCGGAGGTCATCGGGCTCGTCGTCCTCCCGCCGCTGCTCTACGCCAGCGCCGAGGAACTCTCCTGGCGCGAGCTGCGCGCGGTCTGGAAGCCGGTCGGGGTGCTCGCCGTCGGCCTGGTGCTGGCCTCGGCGGCGGCCGTCGGGGCGGTCGCCTCGATGATCACCCCGCTGTCCTGGCAGATGGCGCTGGTGCTGGGCGCGATCCTGGCCAGCACCGACCCGGTCGCGGTGACCGCGCTCGGCCGCCGGCTCGCGCTGCCGCCGAAGGTGCAGATGCTGGTCCAGGCCGAGAGCCTCTTCAACGACGCGACCTCCCTGGTCCTCTACCGGGTCGCGGTGAGCGTCGCGGTGGCCTCGGCGGCGGCGAGCTGGGGGACGGCGGGCGGCGAGTTCCTGCTGCTGGCGGGCGGCGGCACCCTGATCGGCGCGGTCGTGGCCGGTGTCGTCGCGCTGATCCGGCGGCGCACCGAGGACCCGGTCCTGGAGACGGTGATCTCCCTGGTCACCCCGTACGCGGCCTACGTCCTCGCCGAGGCGGCCCACACCTCCGGGGTGACGTCGGTGGTCGTGGCGGGCGTGGTCCTGGGCGGCCGCGGCGACCGGCTCACCAACGCCCGCATAAGGCTTCAGCTGCACGCCGTCTACGGCACGGTGGTCTTCCTGCTGGAGAGCGTGGTCTTCAGTCTGATAGGGCTCGCGCTGCCCGCCCAGGTGCGGGCCCTGTCCGACGGTGACCGGGCGTGGCCGCTGTACGCGCTGGCGGTGGCCGGCACGCTGATCGCGGTACGGCTGCTGTGGCTGGCGCCGCTGTCGGCGGTGGTGCAGCGCAAGGGCGGCATCCAGCGGCCGAACTGGCGGGTGCCGGTGGTGCTGACCTGGGCCGGCACCCGGGGCGTGGTGCCGCTGGCGGCCGCGCTGTCGATCCCGGTGGCGGCGAAGGACGGCTCGGCGCTGACCGAGCGCCCGCTGGTCCTGGTCCTGACCACTTCGGTCGTCGTGGTCACCCTCGTCGTGCAGGGCTTCTCCCTGGCCTCCGTCGTGCGCCGCTCCGGCATCGCCCTGGAGCCCGACCACACCGAGCGCGAGGAGGCCGCCGCCCGCTGCCGACTGGCCGACGCGGGCATCCAGCGCCTGGAGGAGCTGTCCGAGCTGGAAGCCGTTCCCGAGGTGGTCCTCGACCGGCTCCGGCGCGGTCTGCACGCCCGTCTCGACGACGCCCGCGACCGGCTGGCCGACAGCACGGTCGAATCGGCCGACCTGGTCTACCGGCAGCTGCGCCGCGACCTGATAAGGGTGGAGGCGGCGGAGCTGCGGCGGCTGTACGACGAGCACACGATCAGCGACACGACCCGAAGACGGCTCCAGCGGTCCCTGGACCTGGAGGAGGCGCGGCTGGCGGACGCGTAGCGCTCCGTCGGGGGGACCGTCGTTGTCTGCGAGTGAGCGCCCCGGCGGCGGAGCCGCACATCGGTACGGTCCCGCGCTCCCGGGCAGGTGTCAGCGGAACTCCGCCAGCCGGGGCCGCAGTCCCACGGCGACCAGGACCATGGCCGCGCACAGCAACGCGCACGCCCACAGAAGCGGGCCGCTCAACTCCGACCGGCCCTCGCCGACGGACGAGGTGAAGTGGGCGCGGTTGATGTCGGTCACCTGGTCCAGTGCTGCCATCCAGGCGCCGAAGTGCGCGTTGGACGTGCCCGGCTCCCAGCCCATGCAGAACTCCACCGCCTGCTGTTCCTCGCCGGCGGCGAGCAGCGCGCGGATCTTCCGGTCGTCGCGCTCGTAGACGGCGTACGCGTCGACCGTCCTCTCGGCCGCGGCCCACTCCCCGGGGAAGGTGATGTTGTCCAGCTCGCGCCGGAACTCGCCGGTGAAGCGCGGGTCGGTGGCGTCGGCACGGTAGTCCTGCCAGGTGGCGGCGAGTCCGGCGTCGTAGGTCGACAGCGTGGCGCCCTCGATGCCGTACAGCTCCTGGGACTTGGCGAGGAAGGCGTCCGCGTACCGGGTGCGGCGCTGCGGGTCGAGGAGGTAACGGCTCTCGTCGGCGTTGGCGTCGTAGGCGATCGCGCGGGCGCGCGAGAGGGCGACGACGGAATCGAAGGCGTCGTGCCGGGCCACCTTCAGATGCGTGGCCGTGGAGGAGAGGAGTTGGGTGCCGAGGACGATCGCGGCCAGGGCGCACACGGTGGCGGCCAGGAGAGCGGGGTTGAGGATCCGGCGGAAGCGGCGGGCCAGGTACCACTGCACGACGCCGAGGACGGCCAGGAGCGGCAGACCGAGGACGAGGACCGCGACGAGCTGGGCGGACAGTGCCGAACGGGCCGCCGCGTACCGGGAGTCGAAGGCCGTGTCGTTGGCGGAGACCAGCTTGCGCGCGTCCGGCAGGAGGCTGTCGCGCAGCAGGCCGGTAGCCGCGCGGTAGTCGGTGATCGCGTCCGGTTTGCCGCCGGCCCGGCGGTCGTTCTCCAGGGCCCGGCCGATGAGTTCCTGGTACTCGGCGAAGTCGTCGGTGATCGACTCGACGGTTTTCTCGTCGGTCCGGTCCCCCTGGGCGGCGGCCGAGAGGGTGCGCAGGTCGTGCCCGATCTCGCGGCGGGCGTCGGCGTACAGGGTGACGGCCTTGGCGTGCGGGGTGTCCAGTTCGCCGGTCCCGCCGTTCCCGCTGGACAGCAGGATGTTGGCGGCCTGGGCGTCCATGTCGTTGAGGGCCAGGTCGAGGCCGGCCGCGCTGGTGGTGCGGGGGGCGTCGCGGTCGGCCACGGCGTCCCAGGTGCCGTTCGCGGCCAGTCCGGCGACGAGGAGCAGGATCCCCAGGGCGACGCCGAGCAGGACCGTGGCCGCGCGCAGAAGGCGCAGCCGTGCCGGAACGGTCGACCGGAGACGGCGGCGCAGAGCGGCCCGCGCGGCCACGATCCGCTGCCCCGGGCGCCGCTTCCGCGGCCCCGGGGTGGGCACGGGCGGCGGGACGACCCTGACCTGCCGTGGCTCTTCGACAGCCTCCGTCGGAGGTCTGTGTGCTGTGCCGGCCGTGATGGTCACGGTCCCCTCCCAGGTACCCGCCACGGACGGTCGCCCGTCCCCCGTGCCGATCAAGTCTGCGACCGGATCCGGCCGGGAACGGGCGGCCTTGATGCGCTCCTGACGGCCCTTCAGGCAGGTTTGACGGGACCTTGACGGCGTGCTCGCGATGCCCGTACGGGATCCGCAAATTCCATGCTGAGCAGGCATGATCGGCACTCGCCGAGGGATAGATTCACCTCGGCCGCCCGAGGAGCCGCGGGCGTCAGCGGCCTCACGGCCCCGGACCACGGATCCGACGCGGACCGCGGCGGCCGGGGGCCCGTTCCGAACGACGGGCGCCCGCGCACCACACCCCCGACGGCGTCCCGTCGGCGTCCGTGCGCCCGCCGTGGGGGGGGGGGGGGGGGGGAAAAAAAGAGGGATTGGGGCAGCAGACCCCACCGGCCCTCCCCCACAAGAAGTGTGTCTTCCGGTTTTCCCCCCCCCCCCGCCCCACTCCCCCTTCC
>NZ_JBVIKO010000014.1:0-274327 GCF_055580905.1 Streptomyces sp. NPDC031497 | reverse complement strand
CCCCCCCCCCCCCCCCCCCCCCCCCCCCCCCCCCCCCCCCCCCCCCCCCCCCCCCCCCCCCCCCCCCCCCCCCCCCCCCCCCCCCCCCCCCCCTCTCCCCCCCCCCCCCCCCCCCCCCCCCCCCCCCCCCCCCCCCACGCCGTATGCCCGGGGGCGTCGCGGCGCAGGGTGCGGACGACGACGCCCGACCGGCAGGGAACCCAACTCCCGCGGGCACTCCCCCTCCCGGTCGGTCAGCTGTCGTAGTCGACCGTCAGTTTCTCGGAGACCGGGTACGTCTGGCAGGTCAGCACATAGCCGGCGTCCACCTCGGCCGGTTCGAGGGCGTAGTTGCGGCGCATGTCCGCTTCGCCGTCGGTGATCCGTGCCCGGCAGGTGCCGCAGACGCCGCCCTTGCAGGCGAAGGGGAGGTCCGGTCGGATGCGGGCGGCGGAGTCGAGGAGTGCGGTGCCGCGCGGCAGCAGGGCGGTGGTGGAGCGGCCGTCCAGGGTGACGGTGACCTCGCTGGCCGGGCCCGTCGCCACCGCCTCCTCATGGCGGACGGGTTCGATCGGCTCGTCGGCGAAGAAGAGTTCCTGGTGGATCCGCCCGCCGGGAACGCCCAGCCCGGCCAGGACCTGCTGGGCGTCGAGCACCATGCCGTGCGGGCCGCACAGCCACCAGTGATCGGCGGCGGGAGCGTCGATCAGTCCCGCGACGAGGGCGGCCAGGCGGTCGCCGTCCAGGCGGCCGGAGAGGATCTCGGCCTCGCGGGGCTCGCGCGACAGGACATGGGCGAGGTGGAAGCGGGTGCGGTACTCGTCCTTCAGGTCGGCCAGTTCGTCGGCGAACATCACGGTGTCGGTGCGCCGGTTGCCGTAGAACAGGGTGACCCTGGAGCGGTCGTCGGCCGCCAGGACGGACTCGGCGATGGACATCATGGGAGTGATGCCGGAGCCCGCGGCGATGAGCACATGGTGGCCGGGCACCGTGAGGTCGGGGGTGAAGGCTCCGGTCGGGGCCATCACCTGGACGGTGTCGCCGGGCCGAACCTCGTGGACCAGCCAGGAGGAGAAGAGGCCGCCGGGCACCTCCCGGACGCCGATGCGGGGCGGTGCGCCGACGGGCGAGCAGATCGAGTAGGAGCGCCGCTCGTCGCGGCCGTCGATCTCGCGGCGCAGGGTGAGCGACTGGCCGGGGCCGAAGGCGAACTCCTCCGCCAGGGCCTCGGGGATGTCGAAGGTGACCGCCACGGCGTCCTCGCACAGGCGCTGGACGGCGGCGACGCGCAGGGGATGGAAGGCTGGGCGGCGCCGGCGGGCTGTCCTCGCGGGGGCACCGGCGGTCGGTGCCATCAGCTCTGCCATCAGATCTCCTTGACGTACTCGAACGGCTCGCGGCAGGCCAGGCACCGCCACAGCGCCTTGCAGGAGGTGGCCGCGAAGCGGGAGGTCTCCTCGGTGTCGGCCGATCCGCAGCGCGGGCAGGCGAGCGTGCGCCGGGTCGGTGACAGGTTCAGCGGGACGGGACCGGTGAGGTGCCGCGGGGCCGTCCCGGGCGGGGCGATGCCGTGTGCGGCCAGCTTGCGGCGCCCTTCGGCGGTGATCCAGTCGCTCGTCCACGGCGGGTCGAGGACCGTGCGGATCTCGACGCGGTCGAACCCGGCGTCCCGCAGGCGGGCGGCGACCCCCGCGCGCATCTCGGCCATGGCGGGGCAGCCCGAATAGGTGGGGGTGAGACCGGCGATCACGGTGCCGTCGGACTCGATCGTCACGGTCCGCAGCACCCCCAGGTCGGCCAGGGTGAGCATGGGAAGCTCGGGGTCGGGGACCTGTTCGGCGATCTGCCGGGCCCGCCGGACGTCGGACAGGACCGTCACCATGTCGCCTCCGGGTGCGCGCGGGCCACGCTCTGCAGCTCGGCCAGGAGCGGGGCGAGATGTGCGGTGTGTCCGCCGTGCCGGCCGTGGCCGGGCAGGGCCGCGGTGTGCGGCACGGGGAGTCCGGCCGCGTCGAGGACCTGCTGGAGATCGGCGAGGACCGCCTCGCGCATGTCCTCGGCGGCGAACAGTTCCTCCCAGTAGGGCGCCTGCGATTCCAGGGCGGTCAGCATGCGCGCGTGGGACTCTTCGGTGCCGTCGCCCAGGCGTACGACCCATTCGGCGGCGTACTGCCGGTGGTAGGCCAGCTCCTTCACGCCTTTGGCGGCGATCGCGGCGAGCACCGGGTCGGGTGCGGCGGCCAGTTCGGTGAAGTGGGCGAGGCGCCAGCTGGCGAACACCAGCAGCCGCAGGACGGAGAAGGCGAAGTCGCCGTTGGGGAGTTCGGCGAGGCGTACGTTGCGGAAGTCGCCGGCGTCGCGGAAGTAGGCGTAGGCGTCCTCCGTACGGCCGGTGCCGTCCACCTGGCCGCAGCGCGCGTACAGCAGCCGTGCCTGGCCGAGCAGGTCGAGCCCGATGTTGGCCAGCGCCACCTCCTCCTCCAGCTCGGGGGCGCGGGTGACCCATTCGGCGAGCCGCTGGGCCAGGACCAGCGCGTCGTCGCCCAGCGCAAGGCACCGGGCGGCCAGCGCGGCGGCGTCGACGCCCTCGGGTACGGCGGTGTCGACGCCGTACAGCGGGTCTTCGAAGCCGGTGCCGAAGGCCCAGCGGGCGTCGCCGTCGTCGTGGCCCTCGGCCAGCGACAGGTAGACGTGGTCGTCGCTCATCACCGGCTCCTAGATGTGCGGGACATCGTCGGGGATGTCGTAGAAGGTCGGGTGCCGGTAGACCTTGTCGGCGCTGGGGGCGAAGAAGGGGTCCTTCTCGTCCCGGCTGGAGGCGGCGATGTGGTCCGAGCGCACGGCCCAGATGCTGACGCCTTCGTTGCGCCGGGTGTACAGATCGCGGGCGTGGGTGAGGGCCATCTGGTCGTCCGCGGCGTGCAGCGATCCGACGTGCACGTGGTTGAGGCCGCGCTTGCCGCGGATGAACACCTCGTACAGGGGCCAGTTCTCCGAGTCGCTCATGCGACTGCCTCCTTACGTGCCCGGGCGGCCTGCTTGGCGGCGTGCGCGCCGGCGGCCGCACGCACCCAGGCGCCCTCCTCGTGGGCCTCGCGCCTGCGCTGCATCCGCTGTGCGTTGCAGGGGCCGTTGCCGCTGATGACTTCCTTGAGTTCGGAGAAGTCGGGGGTGCCGAAGTCGTGGCGGCCGCGCTCCTCGTTCCAGCGCAGCTCGGGGTCGGGCAGGGTCACGCCGAGCTTGGCCGCCTGGGGCACGGTCATGTCGACGAAGCGCTGGCGCAGTTCGTCGTTGCTGTGCCGCTTGATCTTCCAGGCCATCGACTGCGCGGAGTTGGGCGAGTCGTCGTCGGGCGGACCGAACATCATCAGGGACGGCCACCACCAGCGGTCCACCGCGTCCTGCACCATCTCCCGCTGGGCGTCGGTGCCGCGCATCATCGTCATCAGCAGTTCGTAGCCCTGCCGTTGGTGGAAGGACTCCTCCTTGCAGATCCGCACCATCGCGCGGGCGTAGGGCCCGTACGAGCTGCGGCACAGGGGGACCTGGTTGCAGATGGCCGCGCCGTCGACGAACCAGCCGATGACCCCGACGTCCGCGAAGCTGGGCGTGGGGTAGTTGAAGATCGACGAGTACTTCTGGCGGCCTTCGAGGAGGCGCTGGGTGAGTTCCGCCCGGTCGATGCCCAGGGTCTCGGCGGCGGAGTACAGGTACAGGCCGTGGCCCGCCTCGTCCTGGACCTTGGCGAACAGGATGGCCTTGCGGCGCAGCGAGGGCGCCCGGGTGATCCACTCGCCTTCCGGCTGCATGCCGATGATCTCCGAGTGCGCGTGCTGGGCGATCTGCCGGACCAGGGTCCTGCGGTAGCCCTCCGGCATCCAGTCGCGCGGTTCGATCCGCTGGTCGCGCGAGATCGTCGTCTCGAAATGGGACTCCAGGTCGTGCTCGGCGTCCCTTCCGGCCGCTTCAGTCATCTCCACCCACTCCCTACCGACCATTCGTTCGGTTCATCATAAGGTATGCACTCCCTGATCTGGCAAGGGCCGCACCGGATCGGTCCCCGGCAGAAGGCGGCCGCCGTCCGCCGGGGACGGTGCGCACGGTCACACGGCGGCGGCCCGCGCCGGTCACCAGGCGTAGAAACCCTGGCCCGTCTTCTGTCCGAGTTCACCGCGGGCCACCTTGTCGCGCAGCAGCCGCGGCGGGGCGAACCGGTCGCCGAGGGTCGCGTGGAGGTGTTCGGCGATGGCGAGCCGGACGTCGAGTCCGACCAGGTCGGTCAGGCGCAGTGGCCCCATGGGGTGCTTGTAGCCGAGCCGCATCGCGTCGTCGATGGCCTCGGGGGCGGCGACGCCCTCCTCGACCATCCGGATCGCCTCAAGCCCCAGGGCCAGGCCGAGCCGGCTGCTGGCGAAGCCGGGCGAGTCCTTGACGACGACGTCCTGCTTGCCCAGCGCCCTGGTCCACTCCAGAGCGGCCCGGACGGTGCCCTCGGCGGTGTCGGGCGCGACGACGATCTCGACCAGCGCGGAGGCGGGCACCGGGTTGAAGAAGTGCATACCGAGGAACCTGTCCGGCCGCCTGAGGACGGCGGCGAGGTCGGTGACCGACAGCGAGCTGGTGTTGGTGGCCAGGACGGTCGTGTCGCCCACGGCTTCCTCGGCGGCCTTCAGGAGGCGGGCCTTGAGCGCCGCGTCCTCCGGTACCGCTTCCACGACCAGTTCTGTCCCCGGCGGCAGGGCGTCCACCGTGGGTACGACGGTCACCCGGCCGGCCACCCGCTCCGCGGGCTCGCTCAGACGGCCGCGCTCCCCGGCCCGCCGCAGGCTGCCGCCGATCCGCTCCAGCGCCGCCGCGGCTGCCTCTTCACCGCTCTCCACCACGGTGACGGCGGAACCGGCGGTGGCGAAGGACTGGGCGATCCCCGCCCCCATCCGGCCGCCGCCGATGACCGCGACGGTGTCGGGTGCCGACGTCATGCGCGACTCCTCATTCTTCTCAGGAGAACCTGTCATGCGGTCCTCTTCTCAGGAGAACCCGCCAGGCGGTCCTCGACGATCACGCGGCCGCCGAGGGCGGCACGGGCCTCGGGGCGGTGGCGGGCGACGACGAGCCGGTCGGCTCGCTCCGCCACCGGCAGCGTGTCGTGCGCGTACGACACAGAGGTGGTCACACCCGCTCCACCAGGAGCGCGACGCCCTGGCCCACACCCACGCAGAGCGTGGCCAGGCCGCGGCGGCCGTTCTCCCGTTCCAGGCGGCCGAGGAGGGTCAGCAGGATGCGGGCGCCGGAGCAGCCGAGCGGATGCCCGAGGGCGATGGCGCCGCCGTCGGCGTTGACCTTGCCCTCGTCGAGCTTGAGACGGCGGATGACGGCCAGGGCCTGTACGGCGAACGCCTCGTTGAGTTCCACGGCGTCCAGGTCGCCGGTCCCCCAGCCGGCCCGGGCCAGCACCTTCTCGGTGGCGGGGACCGGGCCCAGCCCCATCAGGTTGGGCTGCACACCGGCGGAGGCCGAGGCGACGATCCGGGCCCGGGGGGTGAGGCCGTAGCGCTCCACCGCCTCGGCGCCGGCGACGATCAGGGCCGCCGCGCCGTCGGACAGCGGGGAGGACGAGCCGGCGGTGACGACGCCGTCCTCGCGGAAGACGGTCCGCAGGGAGCCCAGCTTCTCCAGGGTGGTGGCGGGGCGAGGGCCCTCGTCGCGGGTCACCTCGCCGTCACGCACGGGGACGGGGACGATCTCGCGGTCGAAGCGGCCCGCCTCCTGGGCGGCCACGGCCCGCTGGTGGCTGCGCAGGGCGAAGGCGTCGGACTCGGCGCGGGTGATGCCGTCCAGGGCCGCGACCTCCTCCGCGGTCTCGCCCATGGACAGCGTGACCTTCGGCGTCTCCGGTCCGGTGCCACGGGGGACGGCCCGGTCGGCGGCGGTGAAGCGCGGGTTGGTGAACCGCCAGCCCAGGGCGGTGTCGTGCACCTGCCCCGGCTTGGCCCACGGGGTACCGGGCTTCTCCATGACCCAGGGCGCCCGGGTCATCGACTCCACTCCCCCGGCGACCACGAGGTCCGCCTCTCCGGCGCGGATCGTCTGGGCCGCCGAGGCCACCGCCGTCAGGCCGGACGCGCACAGGCGGTTGACGGTGTACCCGGGCACGGTGTGCGGCAGCCCGGCGAGCAGCGCCGCCATCCGGGCCACGTCCCGGTTGTCCTCGCCCGCCTGGTTGGCGGCACCGAGGACGACCTCGTCCACGGCCTCGCCGGGCACGCCGGCACGCCGGACGGCTTCGGCGACGACGAGGGCGGCGAGGTCGTCGGGGCGCACACCGGCCAGGGCGCCGCCGTAGCGGCCCTGCGGGGTGCGGGCCCCGTCGATCAGGTAGACGTCCGGCATCAGGCGGCCTCCTCGGCTGCGGTGGGGACAGGGCGGCGCGACCGTGGGGCCACGAAGACGAGGGAGACGGGCCCGGACCAGGCGCGGGACCGGTGATCGCGGCTCGTGACGGCGTCCGCCGCACGCTCGATCAGCGGGCGGTGACGCGCGAAGTGGCCGGGTCCCTCAGGGGCCTTTCGCGGCATGCGGTGCACCTCTTGACATGCGGAGGGCTTACTGGATTACTTGACCACACCGCACGCTAACCGAATGTTCGGTCGGTCCACAAGGTGGTGGAAATGACGACCCGGGTACCGGATACGACGCCTGGCCCCGTCGAGACGATGTTCGCCGCGGACGAGGCGTCACGAGGGCTCGGCATCGAGCTGCTCGAGTACGGCGAAGGGACCGCCGTACTACGGATGACCGTGACGTCCTCCCAGGTCAACGGGCACCGGATCGCCCACGGCGGCTATCTCTTCCTCCTCGCCGACTCGGCGTTCGCCTGTGCCTGCAACAGCCACGGCCCCGTGACCGTCGCCGCCGGCGCCGACATCGACTTCATCGCGCCCGCGTACGAAGGCGATGTGCTGGTGGCCACGGCGCGGGAGCGCGTTCGGTTCGGCCGCAGCGGTGTCTACGACGTGAGCGTTGCGCGCGGAGACGAAGTGATCGCGGAGTTCCGCGGGCGCAGTCGCACCCTCCGCGCGCGGATTGAGGAGCCGTGATGAGCAGCGAAGTGATCGCGCCCGAGCCGAGGGCCACCCGCCGGGGAGAGCCACTTCCCGAGGCACTCCTGGACGACGCCGAGCGGATGTCCCGCGAGGAGCTGGCGGCGCTCCAGCTCACCCGGCTGCGCACGACACTGCGGCACGCCTACGACAACGTGGAGCTGTACCGCGGGAAGTTCGACGCTGCCGGGGTGCGGCCCGAGGACTGCCACACCCTCGCGGACCTCGCCCGCTTCCCCTTCACGACCAAGGCCGACCTGCGGGACACCTACCCCTTCGGCATGTTCGCCGTCCCGATGTCCGAGGTGCGGCGCGTGCACGCCTCCAGCGGCACCACCGGCCGCCCGACCGTGGTCGGCTACACCGACAACGACCTGTCCATGTGGGCGGACGTCGTCGCCCGCTCCATCCGCGCCGCGGGCGGCCGGCCCGGCCACAAGGTGCACATCTCCTACGGCTACGGCCTGTTCACCGGCGGCCTGGGGGCCCACTACGGCGCGGAACGCGCCGGCTGCACCGTGATCCCCGCCTCCGGCGGCATGACCGCACGCCAGGTGCAGATCATCCAGGACTTCCGTCCCGAGATCATCATGGTCACGCCCTCCTACATGCTGACCCTGCTCGACGAGTTCGAGCGTCAGGGCATCGATCCCCGCTCCACCTCCCTGGAGGTCGGCATCTTCGGCGCCGAACCCTGGACGGAGGAGATGCGCCGTGAGATCGAGGAGCGCCTGGACATCCACGCGGTCGACATCTACGGACTGTCCGAGGTCATCGGTCCGGGTGTCGCCCAGGAGTGCGTGGAGACCAAGGACGGACTGCACGTCTGGGAGGACCATTTCCTCCCCGAGGTCGTGGACCCGCTGACCGACGAGGTGCTGGCCGAGGGCGACAGCGGCGAGCTGGTCTTCACCTCGCTCACCAAGGAAGCGCTGCCCATCATCCGCTACCGCACCCGGGACCTGACGCGGCTGCTGCCGGGCACCGCGCGTCCCGGACTGCGCCGGATCGAGAAGATCACCGGCCGCTGCGACGACATGATCATCCTGCGTGGGGTCAACGTCTTCCCCAGTCAGGTGGAGGAGATCGTGCTGCGGACGCCCGGCGTGGCCCCCCACTTCCAGATCCAGCTCACCCAGCGGGGCCGGATGGACCACATGACCGTCCGCGTGGAGGCACGGCCCGACGCCGGTGCCGCCGACCGCGAGGCCGCCACGAAGGCGATCGCCCAGGGCATCAAGGACGGCGTCGGGGTCACCGTGGAGGTCGCCGTCGTCGACCCGGAGACCCTGGAGCGCTCGGTCGGCAAGCTCCGCCGGGTCAAGGACCTGCGCAAGGGCTAGGTGTGCTGTCCCGGGACGTTGGTGACACGCTCCCCCACTGCCTCAAGGGCGTGGGAGGTGCCCCCACTCGCCGCACCGGGCGCAGACCCAAGTACGTCCAGTACGAGGGCCTACGCCCGGCACGCCGAGAGCACGCACCTGACGCCGCGAGGCCGCCCTCCGGGCGACGACGGGAATTGTCAGACAGGCCCTAATACGCTGGCGGGCGCACCGCCGGGGTGCCTACTCTCCTCCGCATGCCCGAGCTGCACCTGCTCCGTCCGGACCACGCCCCGGCGCTCCTCGCCTTCGAGGAGGAGAACCGCGCCTTTTTCGCGGCGATCATCCCCGACCGCGGCGACGACTACTTCGCCCGGTTCGAGGAGCGCCACCGCGCGCTGCTGGCCGAACAGGAGGCCGGGACCTGCTACTTCCACGTGCTGGTCGGGGAGGCGGGCGAGGTGCTGGGGCGGTTCAACCTGTTCGACGTGGCGGACGGGGGCGCCGACCTCGGCTACCGGATGGCGCAGCGGGCCACGGGACGGGGGCTGGCCACCTCGGCCGTGCGGGAGATCTGCGGCCTCGCCGCCACCCGGTACGGACTGACCACCCTGCGGGCCGCGACCACCCTCGACAACGCCGCGTCCCAGGCCGTACTCGCCCGTGTCGGCTTCGCCGTCACCGGCGAGACACGGCTCTCCGGCCGCCCCGGTCTGACGTATCTGCGCCGTCTGTAGGGATTCGCAGTGACAACCCGGTGGGCCGTCTCCCTCGACCGGGGCGACCGGATGGCGAACTGGAGCCCTGACGAGGCGCTGCCCGCGCTCACCGCGCAGGACCGCACCCCGCTGCTGCTCAGCGAGGGCATCCACTGGGTGCTGCAACAGCCCGCCGTCCTGAAACGCAACCACTGCTTCATGACGACTGGTTAGCGACTGCGCAAGGCCAACGGCGGCCCGGACTCCCGCACTCCGGCGATCTGGATCAGCAACGGCACCGGACGGGACGGCCGTGAGCGCCGCAACGCGCCCAAGGTGGGCTGGTGCTGGGCGGGCAACCGGCGTACCTGGCTGGGCTTCGCCTCGGCGGCGGGCCGCCGGGGCCGATAGGTCGTGCCGCCGGGCCGCGGTGCTCGTCACGCGCCGCGGCCCTCCCTGAGCCGGTCAGCCGCTCACCGGCCGGCCGCGGCCCCACGCCCAGGCGAGGCGGTCGGCACCGGACTGGTTCGTGGTGGCCAGCCAGGGGCGGGACGCGTCGCCGACCAGCTTCTGGATCGAGTAAGTGTCGTCGGTGCGCAGGCCGGGCCAGTACACCGAGCCCATGCCGAGCTTGCGGAACAGGTCCGTGTCGGCCTGGATGAAGTTGACGGAGTTGTCGTCGGGCGTCGGCACGTTGTAGTCGAGGCCCGTGGTCATCGGAGCGCCGAACTCGTCGGCGACGGTCCGGCCCGCGCAGTCGCCGAGACGTTCCTTCAGGTCGGCCGCCCACTGGTCGTAGGTGGCGTAGCTCTTCCAGAAGCCGTAGTGGTGCAGGGAGAGGTAGGTGCCCTTCAGGCGTGGGTCGGCGCAGACGGTGGTGACGTGGTCGTTGTAGCCGGCGCCGCTGACGAAGACCCGGTCGTGCGGGACGGACGGGTAGGCCGCCAGCCACTTGGCGGCGAGGTCGGCCCACTCGGCGTCGGTGTAGCCGTGCGGCTCGTTCATCGGCTCGAAGTAGACGTGCGGGTCGTGCCGGTAGGCCTTGACGACGGTGTTCCACATCGGCCAGTAGGTGGCCTCGTCGTCGATGAAGCCGTCCTTGTTCGCGCCGGTGCCCTCCCAGTAGGAGACGATCACCTTGAAGCCCTGCGCCGAGGCCGCGTCGATGACCCCGCGGTACGACTTCCAGTAGGAGCCGTTCACCGTGTACGGGTTGATGGGCAGCCGTACGGTGTTGGCCCCGAGGTTGGCGCGGAACGCCGCGATCACCCGGGTCGCCTTGGCGTAGGTCTGCGCGTAGCTGTCGGAGAGCGACAGGCCGGACAGGACCACCGGGTCGTCGGCGTAGTTGTCGCGCGGGTCGGCCCAGTTGACACCCTTGAACTGGCTGGTGCCGTGGCCCGGTGACGCGGCGGAGGCGGGGCCGCCGGTGAGGGTCGTGGCGCCGACCGCGGCGATCGCGACCGCCGCCAGGGCGGCGCGGGTACGAGGGGTGATCCGGGTTCCGGCGGGGGTCTTGCGCATCAACGTGCCCTTTCAGGAGACGGCGGCTCGGCGCGGTGGCTCGTTGTCCCGGTCGCGTGTTCACGTAAACATCGACCCGGCGTGTTCACGTGAACATCCGCTGCACGACGCGGCGGGGAGATCTCCGTCCGGGCTGGGCACGCGGCGATGTTCACGTAAACTCGGAAGCGTCGGAATCGTGGCATCCGCCCCTGCGGCCGTCAAGGTTTCCCGCTCCGTAACATCCGGTACGCGAAGGAGACTTGAGGGGTGAGCCGATGGAGCTGAACGAGCCGGTGCCACGGGTGACGCCGGCCACGGGCGGTGCGCGGCGGGGCGGTTCCGGAGTGCCGGGCGGGCGCCGTAAGCAGCGGGTCTCGATGGCGGACGTCGCCAAGCTCGCCGGGGTCTCCTCACAGACGGTCTCCCGGGTCTCCAACGGCCATGCCGGGGTGATCGGTTCCACCCGGGAGCAGGTGCTGGCCGCGATGCGGGAGCTCGGCTACCGGCCCAACAGCGCGGCCCGCGCCCTGCGTTACGGCCGGTTCAACACCATCGGCGTGATCCTGTTCAGCCTCGCCTCCACGGGCAGCAGCCGGACCGTGGAGGCGATCGCCACGCACGCGGCGGCCGAGGGGTACGCGATCACCCTCATCCCCATCGACATGGCCACACAGGACAACGTGCTGGGGGCTTTCACCCGGATGGGCGAGCTGGCGGTGGACGCCGTCATCGTCATCATGGAGATCCATCTGCTCGACACCAGCACGGTCCAACTGCCGCCGGGCGTCCATGTCGTGGTCGTGGACTCGGACGCCGGGGACCGCTACAGCGTGGTCGACACCGACCAGGCCGACGGCGCCCGGAAGGCCGTACGGCATCTGCTGGAGCTGGGCCACCGGACCGTATGGCATGTGACCGGTCCGGGGACGTCGTACGCGGGCCAGCGCCGCACCCAGGCCTGGCGGGCCGAGCTGGAGGCGGCGAGGCGCCCCGTTCCGGCGCCGCTGCACGGCGACTGGTCGGCCGAGTCCGGTTACGCGGCCGGACTCGCGCTCGCCCAGGAGCCGGAGTGCACCGCGGTGTTCGCGTCCAACGACCAGATGGCCCTGGGCCTGCTGCGCGCCTTCCACGAGCAAGGCCGGTCCGTGCCCGCCGACGTGAGTGTCGTCGGGTTCGACGACACGCCCGACGCGGCCTTCTTCATCCCGCCCCTCACCACCGTCCACCAGGACTTCGCCGAGGTCGGCCGCCGCTGCGTCCAGGGCGTCCTGCGCCAGATCCGCACCCGGGACGACTCCCGTCCCGGCACCGATCTCGTCCCGGCCCGTCTGGTGGTCAGGGACAGTACCGCTCCCCCGCGCACTGCACCGGGCCGCGGATAGCCCGCCGTCGCGTAGGCCTCTCCCTCCGGCCGGCCGGTGTGTCCGCGCCGGCGATGCGGTGGGCGTCCGTCGCCGACGGTTTCCCGGTCACCTGGCCGGCGCGTACGACGTGACGGCGCTCAGGGCGTGCCGCAGGGTGGAGTCGTCCGGCGGGGGTTCGTCCCAGCGGGCGGCGACATGGCCGTCCGGGCGGACGAGAAGTGCTCCGCCGTGCGGGCTCAGCCGGTAACGGTCGGCGTGTTCGCGGGGCAGCGCCTCGACACGCAACGGCCAGGGGGCGACGGCCTGTCGCTGCCAGCGGGCCGGGGCCGGGCTCAGCAGGGTGAACCACGCTCCGAGCGTGTCGAGCGTGGAGCGGTCGGGGGTGAGCCAGTGGTGGGGCATGCGGTGGCCCGGCTCCGCGGTGGGGACGTACTCGGTACTGGAGGGCTCGGGAGGCGGGTCGGCGTGGCCGGTGAGCACGGCCTCGGAACGGTAGGTCGCGCCGAGCACCAGGCCGAGTTGTGCGAAGTACCGTTCCGACCAGGGCAGTTCGACCGACGCCGAGACGCCGCCGCGGAGCTGCTCGTTGCGCAGGTTCTGCACCTGGATCAGCAGCCGGGTGTTCCCGACCGGCTGGCGCAGGGTCTCGCAGGCCACCGGTTGCCGCTCTGTCCCGTACGTTCCCAACAGGGACGGTCCGGCCCAGCCGTGGAGCACACCGGCCAGCTTCCAGCACAGGTTGTGCACGTCGGCGACACCGGCGTGCATGCGCCGACCGTTGAAGACAGGGGGCGCATCCGTCACACGTCCTCGTGACACAGGTTGAAGACCTTCCGGGTGACGGAGATCCCGAAGGTCGACGGCGCGGTTCCGGGTGCGGGCGGAGGCCGAGGCGGATCTGGTCGCGGCGGGGTTCGCGCTGGACGAGGCCGGGGGTGCGCCCGACCGGCCGGTGCGGGAGTTCGTGTGCGTGGCGCGGCGGCCGGGAGGCGGGTGAAGTACGTGGTGGTGGGGTACCCGGGCGCCGAACGCGGTGAACGGCACCGCACCGGCGTGGAGGGTCGGGCGTCGAAGCTCCCATGTCCATGACGCATCCTGCCGAGCGCACCCGCAATGGCCGGGGCTGGTTCGAGCGGCTGGCGGAGACGGCCTCGAACGTCACCAGCTCGCTGCTGTTCATGTGTTTCTGCCTGGCCATGGTCGGGGCCTTCGTCGCCGTCCACGTCTCGGGACTCGACCTGAGCTGGCAGCTCCTCGTCGGTGATGTGATGACCTCCCTGAACCTGCTGCTGCTGGCCCTGCTGAAGAACTCCGAGCGTCGCGCGGAACACGCCATTCAGCGCAAGCTCGACGGCATCGCCGCCGCGCTGCTCGATCAGCGTGCGGGCGAGACTCCGGAGGGAGCGGCGGCGGAGCTGCGCAAGGTGATCCGGATGGAAGAGGAGCTCTGACGCCGTCGAGCCCGGTGTGCGGGCCGTACCGGGCGCCGGTCGTGTCCTCGTACCCTGTTCGACGTGCCTCCCACCTGCCTGCATCGTGTCGCCGTCCTCGTGCTGGAGGGGGCGAAGCCCCTCGACGTCGGTATCCCGGCGCAGGTGTTCACGACCCGGGCGAGCATGCCGTACGAGGTACGGGTGTGCGGTGCGGCGCCCGGTCTGGTCACCGGCGGCGACGGGCTGTCGTACCACGTCGCTCATGGCCTCGACGCGCTGGAGTGGGCGGAGATCGTGTTCGTGCCCGGCTACCGGTTCCCGGACCGGGAGGACCCGCCGCGGGCCGTCGTCGACGCGCTGGTCGCCGCGCACGCGCGGGGCGCGCGGCTGGCGGCCATCTCGACGGGGGCCTTCGCGCTCGCCGCGACGGGACTGCTCGACGGCCGGCGCGCCACCACGCACTGGCACTACACGCGCGCGCTCGCCGAGAGACATCCGCTGGTCAAGGTCGACGAGAACGTGCTGTTCGTCGACGAGGGCAGCGTGCTGACGTCGGCCGGCGCCGCCTCGGGCATCGACCTGTGCCTGCACATCCTGCGCGGTGACCTCGGGGTGGCCGCGTCGAACCACGCGGCCCGGCGGCTGGTCGCGGCCCCCTATCGCAGCGGCGGCCAGGCGCAGTACGTACCGCGCAGTGTGCCCGAACCGCTGGGTGAGCGGTTCGCGGTGACCCGCGAGTGGGCGCTGCACCGGCTCGGCGAGCCGCTCACCCTCGACGCACTCGCCCGGCATGCGGGGGTGTCGGCGCGTACCTTCTCGCGGCGCTTCGTGGCGGACACCGGGTACACGCCGATGCAGTGGGTGATGCGCGCCCGGATCGACCTGGCCCGGGAACTGCTGGAGCGCTCGGAGCGGAGCATCGAGCAGATCGCCGGCGACGTCGGGCTGGGTACCGGGGCGAATCTGCGGCTGCACTTCCAGCGGATTCTCGGTACGACGCCGAGCGACTACCGGCGCACCTTCACCAAGGGCGAGTAGCGGCCGGCCAATCAGCACGATCGAGGTGTTCGCGATCAGGACGCCGAGCGTGGTGTTGGTCAGCGCCACCCACTTGTAGCGGGGGTGGTCGGCGCCGATCCAGGTACGGCGACCGCGGGCCCGGACGCCAGGGGCGGTGCCTGCAGGGCGGGTCGGTGGTCACCGGCGCTCCTCCCTCGTCGCTTCCGATGCGGAACCGGCGGTCAGTTCACGGGTGCCGGGCTGCGCGCGGGGGCCGCCCGGAACGCTGTCCACGGCGTGCGGTCGACGACCAGGCGGCGCAGCGTGCGCACCTGGCGCGGGGCGTTCCAGCCGAGTACGCCGACCATCCTCCCGTGGTGCCCGTAGGCGGCGGCGAAGTGACCGTCCGACGGATCGCCGTGGACGAACCGCACCTCCGCACCCGGCGGGAAGATGCCGTACGCCTGGATCCTGGTGTCGTACTGGTCGGTCCAGAAGTAGGGAACGGGAGCGTACGGCGTGGCGTCGCCGAGCAGGTTGCCGACCGCGGCCATGGCCTGTTCGGTGGCGTTCATCCGGTGTTCGAGGCGCATGCGGGTGCCGAAGTGCGCGTTGGGCCAGGAGGCGACGTCACCGGCGGCGTAGACGCCGGGTGCGGCCCGGCAGTACGCGTCGCACTCCACTCCGTCTCCCAGGCGCAGGCCCGAACCCGCCAGCCAGCCGGTCGCGGGCGTGGCACCGAGGGCCAGGACGACGACGTCGGCCGGCAGCGTGGTGCCGTCGCCGAGTTCCACTCCGGTCACCCGGCCGTTCGCGCCGCGCAGACGGCGTACCGGCACCCCACAGCGCAGCCGCGTTCCGTGGTCACGGTGCAGGTCGGCGACGAGTGCGCCGACACGGTCCCCGAACGGGCGCCGCACCGGGACCGGCTCCGGCTCGACCACGGTCACCTCCAGGCCGATGGTCCGGGCGGCCGCGGCGACCTCGGTGCCGAGGAATCCGGCCCCGACCACGACCACCCGGGGTCCGGCCCGCAGCGCGGCGCGCAGGGCGATCGCGTCGTCGAGGGTGCGCAGGACGTGGACTCCGGCCAGGTCGCTGTCGGGCATGCGCCGGGGTGCCACACCGGTGGCGATGACCAGGGCGTCGAAGCCGACGCTCGCGCCGTCGGCCAGGCGCACCCGGCGGCGCGGGACGTCGAGGGCGGTGGCGCGCTGTCCGAGCCGCAGGTCGGCCCGCAGCCGCGCGAGATCCGGCAGCGAGCGCAGGGTGGCCCGTTCGGGTTCCCAGGCGCCGGTCAGGATCTGCTTGGACAGCGGCGGCCGGTCGTACGGCGGGCGGGGCTCCGCACCGATCAGCGTGAGGGTGCCGCCCCAGCCTCGGCGGCGGATGGCCTCGGCCGCGGTCAGGCCTGCGGCCGAGGCTCCCACGACGACGATTCGCTTCACTGTTCGTCACCCCGTTCCTCCAGCCAGATGGCCTGGGCCGGACAGAGGGCGGCGGCCTGCCGGACGTCGTCCTCGACGCCCTCGGGCGGGGTCGCGGCGAGCAGGACGACGATGCCGTCCTCCTCGCGCTGGTCGAACACCTGCGGTGCGCTGAGCACGCACTGGCCGGAGGCCACGCACTTGTTCTGGTCGACGATCACTTTCATCGGATTCTCCTTTCCTGTACGCCAGTCGGCCGCGGTCACCAGGTGACGGGCAGCTCGTAGACGCCGTAGACGTTCCCGTCGTTCTTGAACGGGATCCGGTCGAGATCCGCCGCGAGCCGCAGGGTGGGGATCCGGCGGTAGAGGGTGCTGTAGACCACCTGCAGCTCCACCCGGGCCAGCGGCTGGCCCAGGCACTGGTGGACGCCGAAGCCGAAGGCCACGTGGTGGCGGGGGTTGCGGTCGATGTCCAGCCGGTCGGGGGCGGGGAAGGCGGCGGAATCGCGGTTGGCGACGTCGTTGGCGAGGACGACGCCCTCGCCGGCGTGGATGGTCACGCCGCCGGCCTCGATGTCCTCCAGGGCCACCCGGCGGCGTCCGCTGTGCACGATGCTGAGGTAGCGCAGGAGTTCCTCGACCGCCGAGGCGACCGTCCTCGGGTCGTCGCTCTCGCGCAGCCGGGCCAGCTGGCCGGGGTTCCGCAGCAGCGCCAGGGTGCCGAGCGCGATCATGTTGGCGGTGGTCTCGTGCCCGGCGATCAGCAGCAGCATCCCCGTACCGGCCGCTTCGGACCTGGGGAGTTCACCGGTCCTGACCCGCTCGGCCAGCGTGGAGAGCAGGTCGTCGGCCGGGTGGGCCAGCTTGACGCCGATCAGCCGGTCCAAGTAGTCCATCAGCTCCCGGGTGGCCACTCGTGACTGTTCCACGGTGGTGGTGCGCCTGATCAGGATCTTGCTGTTGGCCTGGAAGAAGTCGTGGTCGGCGTAGGGCACTCCGAGCAGCTCGCAGATCACCAGTGACGGCACCGGCAACGCGAACTCCTGGACCAGGTCCACCGGCCTGGGCCCGGCGAGCATGGTGTCGATCAGACCGTCGACGATCTTTTGGACGGTCGGTCGCAGGGCCTCCACCCGCTTGATGGAGAAGGTGGCGGTCACCATCCGGCGAAGCCGGGCGTGCTCCGGATCGTCCATGGAGATGAACGTCCGCGTCAGCTGCCGGCGCTCCTTCATGGCAGGGCTCTGATGGGGGAAGTGCGGGCAGGTGCTGTCCGAGCTGATCCGGGGATCGGCCAGCAGCGCCCGTACGTCCTCGTAGCGCGTGACCAGCCACGGGGTGCTGCCGTCCCACAGCCGGACCCTGCTGACCGGGGCCCGGTCCTGCAGGGCGCGCAGGGTCGGCGGCGGGTCGAACGGACAGCCGGCCGCCCGGGGCATCGGGTAGTACGGCACGTCCGTCGGCAGTACGTCGGTGTCAGGTGCCGAGTAGTTGGTGCTCATGGGTTCTCCGCCCTCTCCGGAAAGGTGGTTCGGGAGGCAGGTCCTGCCTGCGGGAGGAGACATCGAGGAACGGACCCGCAGGTTCAGGCGGTCGGCGGTCCGCCGCCGTCCTTGGTGGCGGACCGCGGATCGGTCCCGAGCATGCGCCGGATGATGGGCATGACCGTGTGTACGGCCACTCCCAGCACCTGCACGTCGTGCTCGGGCAACCTGGCCAGCAGTTCGGCGACCCGGGCGTCCCCCACCCGGCGGTGCTCGGCGAGGAGTTCACGCCCGGCGTCCGTGATGGTGACGAGGCGGACCCGCCCGTCCTCGGGATCACTGATCCGCGATGCCAGACCCTGGGCTTCCAGCCGCTGCACCAGCACGGTCATCGACGGCTGGGTCACCCTCTCCGCCGCGGCCAGCGTGGTCAGCCGGACCGGGCCTTCCCGGCCGAGCCTGCCGAGCGTGGCGGCGGTGGTCAGGCTCATGCCCTGCCAGGTGGCCATGAGGTACCGGACCAGACCGGTGGTCAGCTCGTGCAGTGCGGCCGCTACCTTCTGGGCTCCTTCTTCGGATGTCTCATCCATACCCATATTCATAACACGATCTATATATAACGTCTATATAGATTGAGTAGTAAATGTCCACATCTAGCGACGGCCCAGCAAGGACAAGGGGGAGCAGTGGCGGCATGATGACCATCCGAAACCGGGGCATTTCAGGATACATATAGACAAACTATATAGACAGTGATATAGATAGTGGCGAGCCCTGAGGGGCGCCGGACGGAGAAGGTGATGACCGTGACCTGCGCCTGCACCCCACCCCTCGCCTGGCCCCTGGCCCACCGCCCGGAAGCCGCCGGCGAGGCCCGTCAGATCACCAAGGACGTACTCGCCCGATGGCAGGTCGCCGACGCCCCGGCCGACTCGGTGCTGCTGACCGTCTCCGAACTCGTCACCAACGCCGTGGAGCACGCCGAGCCGCCGCTGAACCTGAGGCTGAGCCATGACCTGTCCAGCCACCGGGTGCACATCGAGGTCTCCGACGGGGGCCCGGCGGCCACGGACGGCGACTGGGCGGCCAGTTGCACCCCCGAAGAGCACGGCCGCGGCCTGGAGATCATCGACTTCCTCACCACCGCACACGGCGACCGTCTGGAACGGGGCCACGCGATCCACTGGGCCGACGTGTACGCCGCCGCCTGACCACGGCTCGAGCCGCGAGACCCCTGGAAGAGGGCGCGGCCGACGGTGATCCCGGCGCTTCCCCCGGTCTCGCGGCGGATTGGCGGGATCCTTTTGAACCATGGCGATCTCGCCGCTGTCGTGGGTGGGTACGGCCAGCGAACCTGGTGGCACAGCGAAGGGACACCACTTATGACTCGCATCGCCATCAACGGATTCGGCCGCATCGGACGCAACGTGCTGCGCGCGCTGCTGGAGCGGGACAGCGACCTGGAGGTCGTCGCCGTCAACGACCTCACGGAGCCCACCGCTCTCGCACGGCTGCTCGCCTTCGACTCGACGGCAGGGCGCCTCGGCCGCCCGGTGACCGTGGACGGGGACGTCCTCGTCGTCGACGGCCGTCGTATCAAGGTGCTCGCCGAGCGGGACCCGGCGCAGCTTCCCTGGGCCGCTCTCGGCGTGGACATCGTGCTGGAGTCGACCGGCCGCTTCACGTCGGCCAAGGCGGCCCGCGCCCACCTCGACGCGGGCGCGAGGAAGGTCCTGGTCAGCGCGCCGTCGGACGGTGCCGACGTCACGCTCGCGTACGGCGTGAACACCGATGCCTACGACCCGGACACGCACACGATCGTCTCCAACGCCTCGTGCACGACCAACGCGCTCGCGCCGCTGGCCGCCGTTCTCGACGAACTCGCCGGTATCGAGCACGGGTTCATGACCACGGTGCACGCCTACACGCAGGAGCAGAACCTCCAGGACGGGCCGCACCGCGACCCCCGTCGCGCCCGTGCCGCCGGTGTCAACATCGTGCCGACCACGACCGGCGCCGCCAAGGCGATCGGCCTGGTGCTGCCGAACCTCGACGGCAGGCTGTCCGGCGACTCGATCCGGGTGCCGGTGCCGGTCGGCTCGATCGTGGAGCTCAACACGACGGTCGCCCGTGACGTGACACGCGACGACGTGCTGGCGGCGTACCGTGCCGCCGCGGAGGGTCCGCTCGTGGGCGTCCTCGAGTACTCGGACGACCCGCTGGTCTCGTCGGACATCACGGGCAACCCGGCCTCGGCGATCTTCGACTCGGCCCTCACCCGCGTCGACGGCCGCCACATCAAGGTGGTCGCCGGGGAAAAAAAGGGGTGGGATTTCGAGAACGGGGTGATAGACACCCCAGACTTCCGCACACGCGGGTGGGCCGGGCGGAGCGGCCGCCCGTCCGACGACGCCCCCCCGCTTCGCGGTGCCCGTCAGCTCGCGGCCCCGGCGGGGTGTGCCGTCGCTTCCGCCGCCGCCCGCGGAGCCCGTGCCGGACGGATCCCGATCAGGGCTACGGCGATGACCGCGGCCACCAGCATCCCGATCCCGCCGACGAGGGCGCAGGTGTGCAGGGCGTCGGTGAAGCTCGCGCCGTAGGCGGCCTGGGCCCGGCCGGTGCTCTCGGGGGTGTTCAGGTGCAGGAAGGCTCCGGCCTGGATACCGACACCGGAGACCAGTCCCCCGACCTGCCCCTGGTCGGCGGGGCTCAGCCCGGACGAGGCGAGGTGTCCGGGCAGGGTGGCCAGGGTGCGGTGGGTGAGGATGACGCCGAAGACGGCCGGGCCGAGGGCGCTGCCGATCTGGCGGAGCGCGCTGTTGGCCGCGGCGGCGGTGCCCCCGAGCCGGTGCGGCAGGGCGTCCATGGCGATGGTGGTGATCGGCGCCATGGCGAGCGCGATACCGATGCCGAGCACCGCGATGACCAGGGCGGCCTCGCCGGTGCCGGTGTCGGCCTGGAAGACGTTCATGACGAGGGCGCCGATTCCGCCGATCACCAGACCGGTGACCAGCAGGAGGCCGGGCGTGACCCGGTTCATCAGCCGCCCGACCAGCGGGCCGAGCACCACCGTGAAGCCGTTGATGGCGATGAGACGGATGCCGATGTCCAGCGTCGAGGCGTGGTGGACGAGCCCGAAGTACTCGCTCAGCGCGAAGACCAGACCGACCTGGGCGAACAGGGTGACGGCCATGACGAGCGCGGCCCCCGAGAACGCCGCGGACTTGAACAGGCGCATGTCCAGCATCGGGCAGGAGGAACGGAGTTCCACGAACACGAAGCCGACCGCACCGAAGGCGGCGGCCACGAAGGCGATCACGGCCTGGGCCGACGCCCAGCCGTCGCTGCCGCCCTCGATGACGCCGTAGACCAGTCCGGTGATGGCGACGACGGCCAGGAGCTGCCCGGGGATGTCCAGGTGGCGTTCGCGCTCGGCGCGGGAGTCGGTCAGGACGACGGCGCCGATCACGGCCGTGACCACGGCGAGGACGAGCGAGGGCAGGAAGATCCAGCGCCAGCTGGCGTGCTCCACGATGACGCCGTTGACGACCGGGCCGAGGGTGAGTCCGAGACCGAGGGCGGCCGTCCACAGGGCTATCGCCCGGGCGCGCTTACGGGGGTCCGGGATGACATGACCGATCAGGGCGAGCGTGGACGGCAGCAGCGCGGCCGTGCCGACGCCGGTGAGCGCCTGGCCCACACAGACCTGGACGACACTGCCGGCGGTCAGGCACACCAGGCAGCCGAGGCAGAACAGCACCAGCCCGGCCAGATACGTCTTCTTGCGGCCGTACAGGTCACCCACCATGCCGCAGGTCAGCAGCAGTGCCGCGGTCGGCAGGATGAAGGCGTCGGTGATCCACTGGAGCCCGACGGTGGAAGCGTCGAGGGCCTGTTGCATGACCGGAAGCGCGACGGAGACACCGACGACGGGCAGGTAGGAGACGAACACACCCAGGCAGGCCAGCACGACGGTGGCCGTGATGTGCCGGGTGCCCGTGTCGGGCGGCGCGGACGGGGACGAGGCAGGAGAAGGCATGGCCACAGGGCACCTCGAAGCAGTGGAGTGACAGGGCGACGTGCGGGGGCGGTGACCGGCGGCCCGTCGACTCCCGATCGACTGGCGCACCGCGGCTCTACCGCCGGTCCGACAGCCCGGGCCCCGTCATGTCGATCCCGTCGGCCGGCCGCGCGGCGCCTGCGCGGTGGGTTCGGCCGGAATCTCCGTTGACGTGGGCCAGTTCTGTCGGGGCGAGCGCTACGGACCGTATACCGAGGCGTGGCCTGCGGAGATGCCCTTGGGCCTGCAACCTAAGGTGAACGCCGCTGACGCCTGACCCACCGCGTGCCGAGGAAGGTCGACGGACGGTGGCACCCGGACATCGGCCCACGCCCGCCCGACTCGTTCTTCGCCCCCGCTCCGGGACATCCGGCATGCCCGCACGCTCCGAAGCCGTCCTCTCCCAAGTCGGCGCCGTGTGCCGCCTGTTCGACCAGCAGGACTCCGGCCGCGTCCCGTACGTGGGCGGCTTGAGGGCGTTCGGGGCGGGCGCAGCGCCTATGCGCCTCGGGACAGCTCCGCCCGCAACGCGGTCACCTGCATGTCGAGGGCGAATTCGAAGCGCTCGTCGAAGGTGCCGGCGGTGATGTACGCGGAGGCCTTCCGCAGAGCGGGGAATTCCGCGTCGTCGAAGGCGGTCGCGAGGTCGGGCGCCTCGGCGGGCTGGGCCTGCTGTTCCTGTGTGATGCCCAGGATCAGATAGAAAACCGTCCAGTTGGCCCAGGACGCGGTGCGCGGCGGGAATCCGGCGTCGAGAAGGGTCTGGATCATCGTGTCGGCGAACCGGTAGGTGTTGGTCTCCGTCGTGGCGAGCCCCGCGATCAACCGCGCCGCGTCACGATGCGCCAGGATCGCCCCCCGGCACCAGCGGGCCAGCGCCCGGACCCGCTCCTCCCACGGAACGGGCAGGGCATCGGTGTCCAGGCCCGCGAGGACGGCGTCCGACATGAGGACGAGCAGTCGCTGCTTGCTGTCCGCGTGCCAGCGCACCGTGTTGTGCCGTACGCCCAGCCGGTCGGCGACGGCTCGCATCGTCACCTTGTCCAGGCCCTCCTCGTCGAGCACGTCCAGTGCCGCGTCGACGACCGCCGCACGACTGACGACCATGGTGCCTTCCTTCACGACCCCTCTTGTCCAGTGGGAAATACCCCGCGGGAAATATACCCCGGCGGCGATACGGCAGCCGGGGCGCCGGAGAGTTCGACATCCGCGACCGACAGGGCCAATCAGCTGGTCAGCGCCGACCATGACGCCTCGGCATCCTTCGCACGACAGCACCTCTTGTCCAATGGACAAGGTCAGATGGCGAGAGTATTGTCCACTGGACAAGAGAGAGGAGTGGGTCATGTTCATCGATGGCGAGTTCCTCCCCCGCCCACGCGGCGCTGCCCGAACCGGACCTGCCGGCGGCCCGCGGGGCACCGGGCGCGGCCGGCGGCGACGGGACACCGGACCGCGAGGTGCGGATCGAGGACCGGGGGATCCGGCGCACGATGACCGGCCGGGCCGCACAGGACGGAGGCGACGATGGCTGACATGCAGGTGATGGTGCGCCAACTGCGCTGGGAGGCCGCGGGGGTGGTCTCGGTCGAGTTCTCCGCCGCGGACGGGTCGGAGCTGCCGCCCTGGCGGCCGGGTGCCCATGTCGAACTCGCGCTGCCCACCGGGATCGTACGGCAGTACTCGCTGTGCGGGTCCCCGGACGACCGGTCCCGCTATCGCATCGGGGTACGGCGGGAGCGGGCGAGCCGGGGCGGCTCGGAATACGTGCACGCCTTCCTGCGGCCGGGGCAGCCGGTGCGGCTCCGCGGACCGTCGGACAACTTCGGTTTCCGGCAGGAGAAGGCCTACCTGTTCATCGCGGGCGGGATCGGGATCACCCCGATCCTGGCGATGGTCAGACAGGCGGTCGCCTGGGGCGTACCGTGGCAGCTCCTCTACGGCGGCCGCACCGCCGGCTCGATGGCCTTCCTCGACGAGCTGGCCGGCCATGCCGACGACGTCCGGCTCTACCCCGGGGACCGGGGCGGGCGGATCCCGCTGGGCGAGTGGCTGGAGCGGCCGCGCCCGGACACCGCCATCTACGCCTGCGGCCCGGAGTCCCTGCTGACCGCGGTCGAGGACGGGGCCGCGCACTGGGCTCCCGGCTCGGTGCGCCTGGAGCGGTTCCGGCCACGCCCCAGGCCGGCCCACCCCGACACCGAGGTCGAGGTGGTGTGCGCCCGGTCCGAGCGCACGGTGACCGTGCCGGCCGGCCGGACCATCCTGAGCGCGCTGGAGGACGCGGGGCTGCCGGTGACCGGTTCCTGCCGCGAGGGCGTCTGCGGCACGTGCGAGACACGGGTCCTGGACGGCGAGCCCGACCACCGCGACGACATCCTCATCGCCGAGGACCGCGCCGCCGGCGACCGCATGTACCTCTGCGTCTCCCGCGCCCGGAGCGGACGCCTCGTCCTGGACCTGTGAGGACATCCGAGCCACTGCCAGGAGGACCGCCATGAGCCGCCACGACGACACCCGCGCCGCGCCCGCGGGACGGACCGCCGCCGACGACTACCACCCCATCGCCATGGACCGCGTCCGGGAGATCATCGGATACCCGGCACCCTTCATCGCGGACAAGAAGGAGGACCACCTCGGCGAGTTCATCACCAGGTTCATCGCCCACAGCACGTTCTTCTGCCTCGCCACGGCGGACGACGCCGGGAACCTCGACATCAGTCCCAAGGGCGACCCCCCGGGAGCCGTACGGGTGCTCGACCCGTGGACCCTGGCCGTCCCGGACCGTCCCGGCAACAAACTCGCCGACACGTTCGAGAACCTCACCCGCAACCCGGGGGTGGGCCTGGTGTTCCTCGTGCCCGGACTGCGCGAGGTCGTACGCGTGAACGGGGACGCGTTCATCAGTGACGACCCCGAGCTGCTGAACATGCTCGGTGCCGACGGCAAGCCGGCCGTGCTGGCGATCGTCGTCCGCGTGCGGGAGGTGTTCTCCCAGTGCGGCAAGGCGGTGGTCCGCTCGAAGCTGTGGGAGGGCGACCCGCGCCACCTCGCCGACGCCGTCCTGCTCGGCGGCGACTTCTTCACGATGCATGTCGCCGAGAACGCCGCCAAGATGGCGGACAACCTCGGCGACCAGCTCGGGCAGCTCACCGCGATCGCCGAGCAGCAGTACCGGGACAACCTCTACTGAACAGCCTGCTCAGTAGGACGACGACCCCAGGCTCTGCGTCGTGTACGCGCACTCCGTGTAGATGTAGCCGTAGCGCAGCTTGGCGGTGTCGGAGCCCGGGGAGGCCGTGCTGTCGTTCTTCGGTTTGTGCACGAAGTACGTGGTGCCGGGCGGGAGGCTGATCGTGCGCTGCGGGTAGTTCTTGCCGCTGTCGCCGCACGGCTCCCATCCGGGCAGGAGCGAGCTGGCGAACGAGTACGCCTCGCAGCTCCCGCACGCGCCGAGGGTGAAGCTGCCGGTGACCGGGCCGGTGTACAGGACGGTGATCTCATCGGGACTGTCGTTCCTGACGGTCACCGAGATGCCGCCGCCCGATGCCATGGTGGGCAGCTTCTTGCCGGCGGCCGGGAGCGTCTGGGCGACCTCCGCGCCGATGGAGATCTTGCGGGCGCGGTCACGGTTCCTGTCGTGCGGGCTGTCGGTGACGAACTGCTGCATGGTCGCCTGCGCCTGCGCGTAGTCGCCGTCCTCGTACTGCTTGACACCGCACGTGTACTTCCCCGCGTCACCGCTGCGGTCGGCCCGGCCGGCGACCTTGACCAGGCCGTCGGCCTCGGCACTGGTCCCGTTCGACAGCTGGAGGATCTGGGTGTTCAGCGCCTCCAACTGCTTGACGGCGCCGCAGGGATCCTTCCCGGAGACGGCCTTCGCCGCCTTCTTCTCGGCCGCGTCGACGGCGGGGACGACCTTGGCGGCCTGGCCGGAGTCGGGGAAGGTGTCCAGGAGCTCGCCGAACTGGGGGACCCAGTCGCCCTCGCCGTCGGCCAGGCCGCCCGCTCCGCACTGGTACAGCGAGGTGGCCAGCCGGTCGTCGGGCCAGTGCGTGAGCGTGCCGAGCTGGTCCCTGGGCATGGAGTTGGGCACCGTCCGCAGGTATTTCAGCGGTTCGACCGCCGTGCAGTAGTCCTTGTGACCGTAGGCCGCCGCGACCGTCGTGTAGTACGTCCTCATACGGTCGGGGACCTGCCCGGCGGCCCGGGAGCCGGAGTGGTGGACCGCGAGGTCACGGTAGACGGCCAGGGCGTCCTGGTAGGCGGACTTGGCGGTGGCGAAGTCCTTCCGCCCGGCCGCGTCGACCCGTTCGTCGGCGGCGGCGAGGCGGTCGAGGAGCGCGCGTTCGACGGCTTCCTTGTGGGCGCTGTCGTACCAGAGCGCGCCGCCCACCGGGACGGCGAGCAGGACGACGCCCAGCGCGAGTGCGACGGGCCGCTGCCCCGGCCACACCAGCCGGGTGCGCAGGCCGACGGACGCGCCGTGGAGGGCCGCGAGCAGCAGGAACACGGCATAGACGACGAGCGCCGACCCGGGCACGCCGTCGGCGTCCGCGGGCAGGGCGACGAGCAGCAGGACGACGGTCGCCGCCAGACACGCGGCCAGCGGGATCCATCGCCGGACGAGCAGATAGCCGAGGCCGAGGCCGGTCAGGTTGAGCAGGGCCACGGCGGCGGCGCGCAGGGCGTCCGGCGGGGCGGGCGGCGGACTCGACGGCATGGGCGGCACGAAGGAACCCGGGAGCTGGAAGCCCGGCTGCGAGTACCCCGGTCCCGCGAAACCCTGGCCCGGAGAACCCTGGCCCGGAGAACCCTGACCGGGCAAACCCCGGTCCGGGATCCCGAAGCCGGGAGCGCTGTGAGCCGGCGCTCCCTGAGGCGCCGGCCCCTCATGCGAAGGCCCCTGATTCGGCGGCTCTTGGTTCGGCGGTCCCTGATGCGGACCGTAGGCATCCCCGGACATGGCGGCCCCCCCCAATTGCTGCCGAATCCTTCGGAATTGACAGCGTACGGCCAAGCATGCGAATTCGACAGGTCCCCGGACGCCCGTCCCGCCTCCCGTCCGGCCGACATCGTTGTCCGAACGGTCCGAACGTGGTCCGGACGGCGACTCCGGTGACCGCTGGGGTTCTCGGGGAGCAGGCGTCGACCGTCGACGTGGCGCACCGCGACCACCTCGGCGAGTGACGGACGTGGGCGAGCATCGCGAGGGTGACCCAGCGGTGCCAGGACGTCCAGCGTCTGACCTGGTGTTCGTCCAGTCCGGCCAGCTCCTTGCCGGACTGGAAGGTCTCCTCGACAGTCCATCTGCGTCCGGCGACCTGCACCAGGGTGGACAGCGGCACGTGGGTAGCTGAATAGCAGCGGCAGAAGGCGAGTTCGCCGGTGCGCCGGTTGCGGCGGACGAGCAACTGGTGGTGGCCGGGCCGGTCGTCGGCGATGTCGGCCAGGGCCCAGTCGTAGAAGCGGTGGCCCTTGGCTCCGGCGCCGGCTGAGAGTTTCTGCCAGGCCCGTTTCGGCAGCTTCTTGACCAGGGCATCGATGCGGAACTTGCCCGCGTTGGTGGTGACCTGGTGGTCACGGGCGACGGCGAGTACGTAGCCGATCTAGCGTCTCTCCAGCTCGGTCCGCAGATGCGGGTTGCCTCCGTAGACTTCGTCCCCGGCCAGCCAGGACGCGCGAACGCCGGCGTCCAGTGCTCGGCCGATCATGCGGGAGGCGAGTGCGGGGCCTTTGTGGCGAAGCCGACGGTGTCGGGTATCCCGGCGGCCTGACAGCGGGCCGTGTCCTCGGTCCAGGAGCGCGGAACATACAGTTCCCGATCGATCGTCGCGTGGCCCCGCAGGGCGGAGTAGGCGAGGTAGACGGCGACCTGGCTGTTCTCGATGCGTCCGGCGGTCCCGGTGTACTGGCGCTGCACGCCCACCGTAGCGGCGCCCTTCTTGAGGTCGCCGGTCTCGTCGACGACCAGCACCGCCGTGTCACCGTGCAGTTTCCTGACGACGAAGCCGCGGATGTCGTCGCGTACCGCGTCGGCGTCCCACTTGGCCCTCGACAGCAGGTGCTGCAGGCCGTATTGGGTCGCATCACCGGTGTGCTCGGCGAGCGTCCAGCAGTTCTTGCGCGGCAGGTCAGATAGCAAAACAAGCACGAACTCCCGTGCCCGACGCCGTGGTTCCACACGGCCGAACCGCCCCGCGATACGGCCCATCAGGGCCTCGAACGTTTCCTGCCACCGGGCAGGATCTATGCTGTGACCTACGGCCACCGACTGATCTTCTGTCTTCACACACTGATGATCACCGTTGGCCGCACCCTTCCCTGACAGGCCCCGACCAGCAAGATCAGGATCGCTCAGTGGAGTGCCGCCTGATCCAGCCGGTGGCGGCCACCACTTCAAGCGCGATGTCCACGACAGGCCGCCCGTCGGTCGCCACCCGCACCGTGTCCGTGGGTGCCCGCTCATCCAGAAGCCGCGCCTTGCGGGCACTGCCCCTCAGCTCCTGCTCCAGCTCCGAGCCGAGTTCCCGGCCTGCCAGCCGCTCGCCGGTAGTGGAATCGGAGGCGGTGAGCAGCACTCGTACGATCCGCACGCCCGCCCCCATGGCGCGCTCGAACATGCCCGTCGCCTCGGGCAGCACACTCACGGTGTTCGTATAGATCAGGCGGTGGTAGCCGAGCCGGGCGAAATTCGCCCAGACGGCCGTCAGATTGCTCTCAGTGATCTCCGAGCGGTGGGGATCCCCCTCCGGTGCCGGATGCACCTGGCCCATGAAGTCACCCTCGACGATCGCGTGCGAGACCGCGGCGGCGCGCAGTCGCGCCGAAACCTCCCACCCCACCGTCGTCTTGCCGACACCGGCACGCCCTCCGATGAGCAGTACTTCCGGATGATCCATGGGAAGCAGCGTGCCAGCCCCCGACCGCGCCACGCGATCCGATTTCGCTGCGTTCCCATGGCCGTAGCCCCGCCCCACCGGCAAGATCACGATCTACAACTGGAGTACTAGTCCCGCGGGATCTCCTGCTCCGCCCAGATGATCTTGCCCTCTCCGGTGTAGCGGGCGCCCCAGCGGTGGGCTAGCTGGGCCACCAGGAAGAGGCCGCGGCCGCCCTCGTCCGTGCTGCGGGCGTGCCGCAGCCGGGGTGCGGTGCTGCTGGCGTCGGCGACCTCGCAGGTCAGCCGGGAGTCGCGCAGCAGCTTCAGCCGGATGGGCGGCTGGGCGTAGCGGATGGCGTTGGTGACCAGCTCGCTGACGATGAGTTCGGTGGTCATCGCCAGCTCGTCGTAGCCCCACGCCACCACCTGGCGGGCCGCCCGGGCCCGGACGTCGGCGACGGCGGCGGGGTCCACGGGCACCTCCCAGGAGACCACGTGGTCGGCGCCCAGGGCGTGGGTGCGGGCCAGGAGCAGGGCGATGTCGTCGGGCTGGGGCACCGGGAGCAGCTGTTGCACGGTGGCCGTGCACAGCGTGGCGAGGTCGGCGCCGGGGTCGGCCAGTGCGGCGCGCAGGCGGGCCATGCCCCGTTCGACGTCCTGGTCGGCGCCTTCGATGAGGCCGTCGGTGTAGAGGCCGAGGAGGCTGTTCTCGGCGAGTTCGATCTCGGTGGCCTCGAAGGCCATGCCGCCGAGCCCGAGCGGTGGTCCGGCGGGCATCTCGGCGAACCAGGCCCGACCGTCGGGTGCCACGACGACCGGCGGCGGGTGCCCGGCCCGGGCCATGGAGCACCGCCGGGTCACCGGATCGTAGACCGCGTACAGACAGGTCGCCCCGACGAACGTGGCCGTGCTGTCCTGGGAGGCCGTGCTCCCGCTCTCCTCCTCCCCCAGCCGCAGCACCAGGTCGTCGAGGTGGGCGAGGAGTTCGTCGGGGGGCAGCTCCATGTCGGCGAGGGTCTGGACGGCGGTGCGCAGCCGGCCCATGCTCGCCGCCGCGGTGAGGCCGTGGCCGACGACGTCGCCGACCACCAGGCCGACCCGGGCCCCGGACAGCGGGATCACGTCGAACCAGTCACCGCCGACGCCGTCCGAGGCGTCCGCCGGCAGATAGGAGGACGCCACCTCCAGGGCCGTGCCGCCCGTGAGGGCCTGGGGCAGCAGGCTGCGCTGGAGGGTGACGGCCGCCGTGTGCTCCCTGGTGTAGCGGCGGGCGTTGTCGACGCAGACGGCGGCGCGCGCGACCAGCTCCTGGGCGAGCAGGACGTCGTCGGGCTGGAAGGAGACCGGGTTGAGCGAGCGGGCGAAGGTGGCGAGGCCCAGGGCGGTGTTGCGGGCCCGCATCGGGACCGCGATGAGGGAGTGCAGTCCGAACTCCCGCATACGCGCCGTCCGCTCGGGCTGCTCGGCGAGCCACAGGGGGTCCTCCGGGTCGAGCTCGGGGATGAGGATCGGGTCGCCGTTGATGAGCAGGTCGATGCCGTACGTCGGGGGCAGGAAGTCCACCGGGTCGCCGATGTACGCCACGGCCTCGGGGTTGCCGTCCCGGACGGTCTTCAGCGCGGCACGCCGCATCACCGGCCCGGTGGGGACCGGGCCGGCGTCGCTCAGCCAGGTGCCGTGGTCCTCGGTACTGAGAACGGGCTCCAGGAGGTCGACGACGACGAAGTCGGCGAAGCGGGGGACGGCGAAGTCGGCGAGTTCCTGGGCGGTGCGCAGCACGTCGAGGGTGGTGCCGACCCTGGTGCCGGCCTCGTTGACCATCGACAGCCGCTGGCGGGCGTTCCAGCGCTCGGTGACGTCGGAGACCATGTAGCAGACGCCGGTCACCGTGTCCTCGGCGTCGACGAGCGGGAAGAACGAGGTGGAGTAGGCGCGTTGGCGGTGGGGATCGGCCCAGCTCCAGCCGAGGTACTCGTAGTCCTTGACCGGCTCCCGGGTGGTGAGCACCTTGCGCATCAGGCCTTCGATGGTGGTCGCCTGCAGCCCGGGCAGCAGCTCGCTCAGCCGGCGGCCCAGGCGCTGCTCCCGGGGCACTCCGCCGAAGCGCTCCAGGGTGTCGTTCAGCCACACATAGCGCAGCTCCGGGTTCATCAGGGCCAGGCCGATCGGCGAGCGGGTCAGGAACCCGTCGAGGACGGACTGGCCCACCGTCCACTGCGGCCGCCGCTCACGGGCGGAGAGCAGGAAACACTCGTCTCCGTCGATGTCGAAGGCTGCGGAGACCCGCAGGTCCACGTCGAGGGTGTGGCCGTCGCGGTGCCGTACCGGGATGAGCCCGCTCCATCCCATGCCGGAGCGGCACCGCTCGGCGACTCCGGCGGCGCGCGCCGGGTCGGCGCGCATGGCGAGCAGCTGTGCCGCGGGACGGCCGACCACCTCGGCGGCCGGGCGGCCGAGCAGTGCCTCGGCACCACGGGTCCAGCCGACCACGACGCCCTCGGCCGACAGCACCGCCGCCGCGTCGCTGGAGGCGTCGAGGAGGTCGCGCGGGCCCATGGAGGGCGGCACGTCGAAATCTTCTCGCGCAAAATCCATTGGTTACATCCTCTACGTACCCCAATGTTCCTGCTTGTCCACTCACTCCGCACAGCTCCCCGGGGGGAACGCGGGTGGGGCTTCGAGGTCACGCGGGCACAGGGCGGGAGCCCCGCGCGGATCGGGGTACTCGGCCTGGGTCGGCGCGGTCGGGCGGCCGGGGGCAGCATGGAAGTGCCGTGGCGACGGTGTCGGGCCGCCGGCCGGTGGAGGTGGTGGTGGCATGGCTGTGGGATTCCTGCGGGCCGGTGGCTCGGACGGCTCCGGCGGTGACGGGTACGGCCTCGGCGGAACACGCCCGACCGGGCTGCTGGACGTGCTGAGCGTGGCCGCGGTGGCGCTGGACTCGCAGGGCCGGATCGTGTTCTGGACCCCACAGGCCGAGGAACTCTTCGGCTACACGGCCGAGGAGGCCCTGAGGCAGAACGCGGCGCGACTGCTCATTCACCCGGAGCATCTGAAGGCCGCGGTGAACATGTTCATGGAGGTGATGGAGACCGGTCGCAGCTGGGCCGGGGCCTTCCCGGTCCGGTGCAAGGACGGCGGCAGCCGGCTGATGGAGTTCCGCACCATGCGGCTGCTGGACGATCTCGGCGACGTGTACGCGCTGGGCATCGTGGCCGACCACGCCATGCTCCAGCGGGTGGAGACCGACCTGGCGCTGTGCGAGCGGCTGATCAACCAGTCCCCGATCGGCCTGGCCCTTCTCGACCCGGATCTGCGCTATCTCCTGGTGAACCCGGCGCTGGAGCGGATCGACGGCGTCCCCGCCGAGGAGCACATCGGCCGCCATCTGCGGGAGACCCTGCCGTTGCCCGACATCGACAGCGTCGAATCCGCGCTGCGCCAGGTGCTCACCACCGGCACTCCGCTCCTCGACCAGTACCACGTGGGCCGTCCGCCGACCGATCCCGAGCGTGAGCACGCCTGGTCGCTGTCGTTCTACCGGCTGGAGGATCCCGGCGGCCGCGTCCTGGGCGCGGCGACCTCGGTCGTCGACGTCACCGAGCGGCACCGGGCGGCCGCCGAGGCCGACCGGGCCCGGCGCCGGCTCGCCCTCATCGCGGACGCCTCGGCCCGGGTGGGCACCTCGCTGGAGGTGGAACGCACGGCGCACGAGCTGGCCGAGATCGCCACCCCGGTCCTCGCGGACGTGGTCGCGGTGGACGTACTGGACTCGGCGCTGGCCCTGCGCCGCTCCCGCAGACCGGAGAACGGCCCTGAGCTGTTCCGTGCCCTCGCTCTCGAGGCGGCCCATCCGACGGTCGCGCTGCGCGCCGCCGACCCGCCCGGTGACCTCGCGGCCTACGAAGGCGACCGGCTGGTGACGCTGTGTGTGCACACCGCACGGCCGGTCCTGGTCCCGCAGGTCGGCGCACACGATCTGCCACGCATCGCCCGCAACGCGGAGGCGGGCGAGCTGCTGGCTCAGGCCGGTGTGCACTCGTATCTCGCGGTGCCGCTGATCGCCCATGGGGAGGTGCTCGGCGCCCTGGACCTGAAGCGGACCCGCAATCCGCTGCCCTTCGACGAGGACGACGTCGTCCTCGCCATGGAGCTGGCCGGCCGTGCCGCCGTGGCCATCGACAACGCCCGCTGGTTCCAGAGCGTCCGTAACACCGCCCTCACCCTCCAGCGCAGCCTGCTCCCCGACCACCCGCCGCATCACACGGGCCTCGAACTGGCCTCCCGCTACCAGCCCGCCCAGGCGACCAGCGAGGTCGGCGGCGACTGGTACGACGTGATCCCGCTGTCGGAGGACCGGACCGCGCTGGTCGTCGGTGACGTGATGGGCAACGGCATCGACGCGGCCGCCACCATGGGCCGGCTGCGCACCGCCACCTGCGCCTACGCGGACCTGGAGCTGCCCCCGGCCGCTGTGCTCCAGCACCTGGACAAGATCACCTGCGATCTGGAGCACTACATCGTCACCTGTCTCTACGCGGTGTACGACCCGCACACCCGGAGCTGCGAGATCGCCAACGCGGGCCACATGCCGCCCGCGCTGGTGCACTCCGGAGGGCCGCCTGCCCTGCTGGAGCTGCCGCCCGCCGCCCCGCTCGGTGTCGGCGGCATCCCCTTCGAGACCAGCACCGTCGACCTCGCCGCCGGTGACCTGCTGGTCCTGTACACCGACGGCCTCGTCGAGACCCGCCGCCATCCCATCGACGACCGTCTCGGCGTCCTGCTCGGCTTCCTGGACGAGCCGAACCGGCCGCTGGAGGAGACCTGCGACCTGCTGCTGCACGGCCTGCGCCACCCGGACGACCACGACGACGTGGCACTGCTGGTCGCGCGGACGCTCTGAGCGGACGCTCTAAGGCGTACGGCAGCAGTCGGTCCGGCAGTAGCAGGACGCGCGGATCGGTACGTCCGCAGTGGCCGCCGCGAGCTTCAGCTGCTGGGCCACGATCCGCGCCTCCCCCTCCTTGCCGAGCCGCTGGAGGCATTCGTGGAAGCCGTGCAGGGACCAGACGTTGCCGGGATGCTGCAACGGCCGGGGCAGGGTGTCGTCCAGGCCCAGATCGGCCCGGTAGACCGCCTCGGCCTCCTCGACCCGGCCGCGCTCCAGGAGCAG
This sequence comes from Streptomyces sp. NPDC031497, assembly GCF_055580905.1. NCBI lineage: Bacteria > Bacillati > Actinomycetota > Actinomycetes > Kitasatosporales > Streptomycetaceae > Streptomyces > Streptomyces sp. NPDC031497. The sequence goes on along the minus strand of NZ_JBVIKO010000014.1, from coordinate 240,897 downwards.
GGCGCCGTAGGCGTGCCGGGTGGGCTGCATCCAGCCCCAGGGTTCGTCGTAGGGAAGGTTGTCGTCCAGGTCGATCGAGCGGCGCAGGGCGGTGAAGGCGGTGTCGAAGTCGCCCTTGCGGTAGGCCAGTTCGCCGTCGAGCATGGCGGCGGCGACGGCCAGGATGTCGGCGCAGGTGTTGTTGAACAGCATGCGGGTCCCGGGGACGGCGGCGGCCGCCTCCCGGAAGCGGGTGCGGTCCGCCTCGGCCTCGGCGGTCCGGCCGGTGGCGGAGTGGGCGACCCCGCGCGCGTAGTGCAGCATCGCGGTGGTCACGCAGTACAGCCGGGGGTCGGCGGGCAGCGGCAGGCGCAGGATGTCGTCCCAGCGGCCGAACCGGATCAGGACGTGCACCCGCATCGCCAGGAAGCCCTCCAGCCAGTCGGCCATCGGCGGGCTCTCCACGCGCAGCAGTTCTTCGGGTACGGCGGCTTCGAGCCGGTCGGCCGTGGCGAGGGCGTCCTGGAGACGGCCCAGGAACATCGCGCCGTAGATCCGGAAGTGCAGGTTGTGGCAGCGGTAGAGGGTGTAGAAGTTCATCGCGCCGGCGCGGGCGTGGTACTTCTCGTCGGCGGCGACGGCCGCGGCGTTGTCGGAGAGCACGCGCCGGTAGTCGCCGCAGAGGACTTCCAGGTGCGAGGGCATGTGCTGGAGGTGCCCGGCGTCGGGGACGAGGTCGCGCAGCAGGTCGGCGACGGGCAGGGCGGTCTCGGGGGTGGGTGACATCTCCATCAGGTGGATGTAGAGGTGCAGCAGGCCGGGGTGGCGGGTGCCCTCCTCGGTCCCGAGGGCCTGTTCCAGTACGGCCTTGGCCTCCGGTGTCCGGGCGCCCTCGGCCGGCCGGCCGCCGCGGATGTCCCAGAGCTGCCAGGGGGTGAGGTTCATCAGGGCGTCGGCGTACAAGGTGGCCACGTCGAGGTCGTCGGGCGCCCGTTCGTACACCCCGCGCATGCTCTCGGCGTAGGCCGTGTTCCACACCGAGCAGGCCTTGGCGTCGGGGGCCGCGGTCTGCGGGTAGCGGGCGCGCAGTGCCTCGACGAGGGCGCGCTCCACAGGGGTCGCGTGGGTGGCCTTGGCGTGGGCGCGCTCCACGGCGGCGTGCGTGCGCTCCACCGTGCGTGCCAGGTCCTCCTGGTCGAAGAACTCCCAGGGCTTGTTGTAGTTGGGGCCGAGGGCATAGGCCACGCCCCAGTCGGCTATGGCGCATTCCGGGTCGGCGGTGCCGGCCGCCTCGAAACAGCGGACGGCCTCCTCGTGGTTGAAGGCGTAGGTCCAGACGAGCCCCCGGTCGAACCACGTCTGCGCCTCGGGGGACGACGTCGTCACGCGCCGGCTGTGACTGCCCAGGTCGTAGTAGTCCACGGCCACGAACCTAGCGGCGGAGAGCACGCGAAAGATCCCGTTCATCCGAATTCATGAGGATGGCGCGGCGGTTGACGAGCCGCCGCGCCACGCGTGCCGGTGCTGTCAGGGAGCGACCGCGCGGCCGGTCCCCGGGGAGATCCGGCCGGAACACAGTCCCTTGGCCGTGAGGGTCCCCGCGATGCGCGGGATCGCGGCGAGCGTGTTGGCCGGCCACTCGTGCATGAGGATGATCTGGCCGCTGGTGAGCCGGGAGACGGCCTGCACGATCGCGTCGGTGCTCGCGCCGTTCCAGTCCTGCGAGTCGACGTCCCAGATGATCTCTTTCAGCCCGTACTTGGCCTCGACCGTGCGCACGGTCGCGTTGGTCTCGCCGTACGGCGGCCGGAACAGCACCGGTGTCCCGCCACCGGCGCCGGCGATGGCGGCCTGGGTGCGGGAGATCTCCGAGTCGATCCCCGCCTGGGTCTGCTGGGTGAGATGGGGGTGGGTGTAGCTGTGGTTGCCGACCCACATGCCCGCGCTCACCTCGGCCCGGACCTGGGCCGGATAGGCGGCCGCGTACTGGCCCTCGTTGAACAGGGTGGCCCGCAGTCCGTTCGCCTTCAGGGCGCTGAGCAGGCCCGGCGTGTGGGCGGTGGACGGTCCGTCGTCGAAGGTGAGACCGACGTAGCCGGTGCAGCCGGCGGAGTGGGCCGGGCCGGCGCCGACGGCGAGCGTGCCCGCGGCGGCCAGCGCGAGGGCGGCGGCGGTCGCCAGCAAGGGGCGTGACGAGCGCTCCGACACGGCACTCATCACGCCACCGTGATGGTGGAGCTGCCGCTGCTCTGGTAGCCCTCGGTCGCGAGGATCTGGTAGTAGCTGAAGCTGCCGAGGGACATGCCGGCCCTGGCCCAGGCGTCGAAGTGGTTGCCGGTGGTGATGGTGCCGCCGGTGCGCTTCGACTGGCGGACGCTCCAGTACTGGTTGAAGGTCTTGGTGCCTTCGACGGACGGGGCGTTGTACCGCGTCGTGAGGTAGATGTCGTAGGTGCCGCCGTCGCTGGTGACGCTGCCCTTGTACGTGCCGGTGGGCCGGTAGGTGCCCCAGTTGTCGACGATGTAGTACTCGACGAGCGGGTTGGACGTCCAGCCGTACAGGGACAGGTAGCCGTTGCCGGACGGGCTGAAGCCGCCCGAGTAGGTCACGTTGCGGCGGGCGCCGGTGCTCCAGCCCTTGCCGCAGACGAAGTTGCCGGTGTTGCGCCAGCTGGTGCTGTAGTTGCCGCCGGAGCCCAGGGTCATGGAGACGGTGCCCTGCGCGTCGGTCCAGAACGAGTAGTAGTAGCCGTTGTTGGTGCCGGTCTGGTTCGTCGTGATGACGGTGGCGGCGCGGGCGGTGCCGGGCAGGGCCAGCCCGGCGGCGGCGCCCAGCAGCAGGGCGCCGGCGCTGCGGCGGCTCAGTGCGTGGTCGAGCGGGTTCATGCGGTGCCTCCTCGTATGGCCTGTGCGGGTGTGGCTTGGTGGGGAGTGTTGGTCTGCCCATGTCACCTGTCAACAGTTTCGGTGATTATTTCGAAACCTTCGCTCTAACCGGTCACCCATTTGCGCACTTCATATCCCTGGCAAGCGAGTCAGTGATCGACTCTGTCGACATTCAGCCAATTCAAGATCAGGAACACGCTCGCCAAATCTTCGAATGTTTCGATATCGAAAGCGAATGCTGCTGCGGACACCGGAACATGCCGCTGAGTGGAGCAATCACCGGCGCGGCGGGCGGCGGCCCGCGAGGCTGGGTCTCTTGTCGAGATTCGTATGCCAGGAGTCCCGGGTGAGGCACGACGGTCGCAACCCAGCACTGCCCGCGCCCCCCGGGTGGATGCGCTGGCTTCCGGTCCTGTACGTCGTCGCTGTACTGCTGATCGAGCCGGTCACCCCCGTGCAGTGGCCGGTCAGCTTCGCGCTGATCGCCCTCCCCCTGGTGACCGCCTTCGCGCACCCGCCGGTCGTCGTCGCCGGCGCCACCGTCTTCGGCATCGGCCTCGAACTTTTACTGGCCGGAACCCCGTGCTGCGCGGGACGCGACGTCGGCTACCTCTGGGAACGGCATTACGTCGCCGCCTACGCGTGTACGGCCCTGGTGGGCGCCCTGGGCACGATCCTGGCCGCGCACCGGATCCGCCGGGAACGCACCCTGGCCGACGTCCGGTCCGTGGCCGAGATCGCCCAGCGCGTCCTGCTCAGACCGGTCCCGTACCGGATCGGGAACCTGCTGCTGGAGAGCTTCTACCTGTCCGCCGCCGCGGAGGCACGGATCGGCGGCGACCTCTACGAGGCCGTGCCGACCGCGTACGGGGTCCGGCTGCTCATCGGCGACGTGCGCGGCAAGGGCCTGCTCGCCGTGGAGACCGCGGCCGCCATGCTGGGCGCGTTCCGAGAGGCCGCACACGACGAACCCGACCTCAACGCCCTGGTGGAGCGGGTGGACATCAGCATGACGCGCAGGGCCCATTTGCTCGGCGGAAGCGAGACCGGCGAGCGGTTCGTCACCGCCGTCTTCGCCGAGATCCCCGACGACGAGAGGATCGTCCGCGTCCTCAACTGCGGCCATCCGCCGCCGCTGCTCATCCGCCCCGGCGAGGTGAGCGAGCTGGACCGGGGGCGGTCGGGGCCGCCCCTGAACCTCGGCATGCTCGTCGGGGACCCCTATCACGTCGACACCTACGCCTTCGGCCCGGGCGACCAACTGCTGCTCTACACGGACGGCGTCACCGAGACCCGCGACCCGGACGGTTCCTTCTACCCCCTGCTCCAGCGGCTGCGCTCGTGGGGTCCGATGCCTCCCCCGGAGCTGCTGGAACGGCTCCATCAGGATCTGCTGGCCTACAGCGGCGACCAGTTGCAGGACGACACGGCCGCGCTCACCGCCTTTCTGCTGCCCGCCGGAGCGGCCGGCACGCCGGTCGGCGGCCAGGACGGTGCTGCCTCCGGGGAGTTGGACGAGCCGTCGGCATGACGCGTGCTGTGAGGGTTCTGGGCCGGTCTCCGTCAGGCCCTGTGGGGCAGATCACGGGTGACTACACTCCGCCACCGTGAGTTATCACCACGCGGGTGACGTGCGGCGAGGGGCGGGGCGGTGCTGGTAGAACCCGAGGCAGGAGACAGGATCTCCGGCCGGTACGTGCTGCGGGAGGCCATCGGCCGGGGCGGCATGGGTGTCGTCTGGCAGGCCTGGGACGAGCGGTTGCGGCGGCGGGTCGCGGTCAAGTGCGCGCGCCTGGACGACCCCCGGGCCACGCAACGCTTGATGGGCGAGGCGCGCAACGCGGGGCGGCTGCACCATCCGAACATCGTGGGCGTCTTCGACTTCGTCGACGAGGGCGCCACCTGCTGGATCGTCATGGAGTACGTGCCCTCGCGCAGCCTCGCCCAGCTCATGGCCGAGGACGGTCCGCTCTCCCCCGAGGACGTCGGCTCCGTCGGCTGCCAGATAGCGGACGCGCTGGCGAAGTCGCATGCCGAGGGCGTGGTGCACGGCGATGTGACTCCGGAGAACATCCTGGTCACCGCCGAAGGGGTGGCGCGGCTCACCGACTTCGGGATCTCCCGGGCCCTGTGGAGCGACGCCACCCAGAGCGTGACGGGCGGGGTGCGCGGCAAACCCCGCTATCTGGCCCCCGAGGTGGCCAGGGGGGAGCAGCCCGGCGAGAAGGCCGACGTGTTCTCGCTGGGCGCCGCACTGTTCGCGGCGATCGAGGGCCGGTCGCCGTACGGGGAGGCCGAGCACCCGATGGCGTACGTCGCCCGGGCGATCGAGGGACATATCGAGACCGCGCGCCGGGCCGGCCCGCTGGCCGAACCGCTCGCCGCGCTGCTGGTGTTGGAGCCCCGGCACCGCCCCGACGCGGCACGGGCGCGCAGGCTCCTGCTGAAGGCGGCCGGCCCGCCCGCGCACCTGCACGACCGGCGCACCATCGACCTCACCCCGCTCACGCTCCGGCTGCCCCGCCCGGTACGCCGTCGCCGCCGCCCGCTGCTCGTCGCGGCCGTGGCCACGGTGGCCGCGGGCACGACCGGGCTGGTCCTGCTCGCCCCGTGGGACTCGAAGGACGCGGGCGCCGGGAGTACCGTCACGGACGCGAAGCCGCCGGCCGCCGCGGGGGCCGCGGGCACGATGGGCGAGGCCCGCACGGCCGACCCCTGCACACTGCTCGACGCGGCCTCCCTGAGTCGTTTCGGCGGTACCGAACTGGACCCGGACTACGGGGAGATCGACCGCTGCGACGTCCTCGTCAAGAACAACGACGGCGACGACAACGCCGACGTCCAGGTCAATCTCGACGCGGACCAGGACAACTACGAGGGCGACCTCACCACCCGGGTCGTCGGGCACCTCACCGTCGTCGACCTCAAACCCGACGACGACTCCTGCGAGCGGGCCGTCCTGACCGCCGACCGCCACCAGATCCGCATCGTCGGCAAGAAGCTCGGAACGGGCGCTCCCGACCCCTGCGACCTGGCCGACGCCGCCACCGACCACGTCGTCGGCGTTCTGGACGACGGCCCGGTGCCCCGCCGCACGGCCCGGCCCGCCGCGGAATCCCTGGCCCGCCTCGACGCCTGCACCCTGCTCGGCACGGCCGACCTCGCCCGCGTGCCCGGCGTCGACGCGGACCACCGGGACCGCGGCTTCGGCGGCTGGGACTGCGACTGGTCCAGCGACGACGGCGACCGCGAGGTGGAGATCCAGTTCAGCCGCGACAACTCGCTGGACTCCGACGACGGGCATCCGGTGGACGTCGCCGGCACCCGGAGCTACTTCGTCGCCGACGAGGCCGAGGACGACAGCTGCACCGTACGGACACCCCACCGGACGTACACGGACTCCGCCGGCGACCGCACCGTGGAGCTGTTCCAGTTGACCGTGTACGCCCCGCTGCCGGAGAAGAAGCTGTGCTCTGACGCCGAGGAGCTCGCGGCGGCCGTCGTGGAGAACATCGCGAAGCGGCTCCCGGGGGCCTGAGACAGGCCCCGCCCACCCGTCAGAGGAAGCTGACTCCCTGGGCCAGGGTGAGTTCGCCGGAGTAGTTGACCGTGTTGGTGGCCGCGCGCATGTACGCCTTCCAGGCGTCGGAGCCGGACTCGCGGCCGCCGCCGGTGTCCTTCTCGCCGCCGAAGGCGCCGCCGATCTCCGCTCCGGAGGTGCCGATGTTGACATTGGCGATGCCGCAGTCGGAGCCGGCCGCGGACAGGAAGATCTCGGCCTCCCGCTGGTCCCGGGTGAAGATGCTGGACGACAGGCCCTGCGGGACGTCGTTGTGCAGCGCGATCGCCTCGTCGAGGGTGTCGTAGGTGAGGACGTAGAGGATCGGCGCGAAGGTCTCCTCCCGTACGACGTCGGTCTGTTCGTCGACGCGCACCAGGACGGGCTCGGTGTAGGCGGCCGCCGGTGCCGCGTCCGCCAGCCGCCGGTTTCCGCCGGCCAGGACCTTGCCGCCCTGCGCCTGGACGCGGGTGAGGGCGTCGTGCATGGCGTCCAGGGCGGCGGTGGAGATGAGCGGGCCGACCAGCGTCGTGTCGTCGAACGGACTGCCGACGGGCAGCCGGCCGTAGACCGCGGTCAGGCGCTCGACGAGGGCGTCGGCGATGTCCCGGTGGACGATGAGGCGGCGCAGTGTGGTGCAGCGCTGGCCCGCCGTGCCGGCCGCGGCGAAGACGATGCTCTGGACGGCCAGATCCAGGTCGGCGGAGGGGGCGACGATCGCGGCGTTGTTGCCGCCGAGCTCCAGCAGGCTGCGGCCGAACCGGGCGGCGACACGCGGGCCGACCTCACGGCCCATGCGGGTGGAGCCGGTGGCGCTGACGAGGGCCACCCGGGGGTCGTCGACGAGCCGCTCGCCGACCGTGCGGTCACCGAGCAGCAGACGGTGTACGTCACGCGGTGCGCCGGTCTCGTCGGCGGCCCGGGCGAGCAGGTGGTGGCAGGCCAGGGCGGTCAGCGAGGTGAGTTCCGAGGGCTTCCAGACCACCGTGTCGCCGCAGACCAGGGCGACGGCGGTGTTCCAGGACCACACGGCGACGGGGAAGTTGAAGGCCGAGATGACGCCCACCACGCCCAGCGGGTGCCAGGTCTCGGCCAGGCGGTGGCCGGGGCGTTCGGAGGCGATCGTACGGCCGTACAGCTGGCGGGACAGGCCCACCGCGAAGTCGCAGATGTCGATCATCTCCTGGACCTCGCCGAGCGCCTCGGAGCGGATCTTGCCCGCCTCGACGGTGACCAGATCGGCCAGGTCGCCCTTGTGCTCGCGCAGCAACTCCCCCAGCCTGCGCACGAGTTCGCCGCGGTGCGGGGCAGGGGTGGTACGCCAGGTGAGGAAGGCGGTACGGGCGGCCGCGAGGGCTTCCTCGATGTCGTCGCCGGTGGCGGCCTTCAGCCCGAAGAGGTGCTCGCCGGTGATGGGGGTGCGCGCCGGGAGGTCGGCGCCCTCCGGGACCCGCACGCCGATGGTCCGCAGGCGGTCCCGGGCGCGGGTGCGCAGGTCGTCCGTGGTGGGCAGCGCGGTGCTGGTCATCGTGGGACCTCCAGGGGTGAGGGGTCAGCGGAGGGTGCCGGTGAGGCCCAGGGCGCGGGCGACCTGGGCGAGGGAGCCGTTCTGCTGCTGCTCGTAGAGGGCGAAGGGGTCGAGGACCTCGCGGTCGATGGCGCCGGAGAGCCAGTCGGCGTCGTAGGCGGTGCCCTGCTGGTCGTTGTCGCGGGTGCCCTCGCCGGTGAGGTTGGACTGGAAGATGCCGGCGGCGGAGCGGGGCAGGAAGTCCTCGTAGACGACGGGCTCGGCCAGCACCCAGCCCTGCCGGACCAGTTCACCGACGTCGGTGGGCGGACCGCCGCCGTCGCGCGGCCGCCCGTCGGCGAGCCGGTAGGTGAAGTACGCCAGGCCCCGCGCCGCGAGTTCCTCCTCGCTGCCGGGCATGTGCCGCTCCCAGACGGCGCGGGCCAGGTCGCCGCGCGCCGCCGTGGGGTGCCGGGACGCCTGCTCGTCGACGCGGCCGAGGAGTTCGTCGTAGTGGGCCCGTCCGGCGCGGGTGAGGGCGATGCCACGGGCCTCGACCTCGCCGAAGCGCACCCGGAGGGAGCCGCTGACGACGCCGCCGTCCTCGGCGCGCATGGGGCGGGATTCGGCCAGGGCGCGGAAGGAGGTCTGGCGCAGCAGGACGTCGGGGCCCTTCCAGGCCGGCGGACCCTGGATGGTGTCGATCATCTCGACACCACGGTCGGTCATGCGGCGGTACAACTCGTCGATGTCCAGGACACGCGGGGTGAGATGGTTGATGTGTGTGCCGCGGACCCCGCCGATGTCGGCGGCGACGGCGGAGACCCGCTCCAGGGTCCGGTACCAGGCCCGGTCCACCGGTTCCTTCGACAACTCGAAGACCCGCACGGCCAGTCGGAGGAAGCGTTCGGCGTCGTCCGCCGGCAGTTCGCGCTCGGCCGCGGCGCGGTCGGCCAGCGTGAGCAGTTCCGGGGGAAAGAGCTCACGGCCGGCCAGGAAGGTCTCCAGGCGGGTGCGCAGGCCGGGGTCGAAGAAGCGCGGGTCGGCGACGGTGAGCATGGAGGTGAACACCCGGAAGGGGTTGCGGGCGAGTTCCGCGCCGTCGACCGGCCGGAAGGCGGTGGAGACGACGGGGACGGCGCTGGCGGCGGCCTCCCGCAGGTCGTAGAAACCGACCGGGTGCATGCCGAGGGCACCGAAGACCCGGGCGACCTGGCTCAGTTCGCGCGGGGTGCCGACGCGGATGGCGCCGTGCCGCTCGGCGGTCACCCGGCCGATGGACCCGAGGCGTTCGGCGTCGGATCCCCGGGCCCGCAGCACGTCCTCGTTGACCTCGCGCGAGACGTCCACCAGCGTCGTGTAGGCGGGCACCTCCCGGCCGTACATCTCCGACAGCCGCACCGCGAACGCGGCCCGCAGCTGCCATTGACTGATCGTTGACATGGTTCGGCCTTCCGGGCGGGCGACGGGACGGCGATCATGTCTTCGATGGTCGCCGACCGGCCCTCTGCCGTACAGATGACAGGGCCGGGGGCGACGCGGTCGTGGCGCTGCCGGAAACCCACTGGACCGATCGCCACCCGTGATCCCTACGATATGACCGCAAGACAACTATGCGACCGGTCCGTCGGATGCGGGCCGGTCGGGGTCGCCGATGCCAGGGTCCGCTCCCCGGGCTGCGGTGATCTTCCTACCCAGGAGGACCTTCCGCATGTTCCGACGTATTGGCACTGTCGTCGTCCGACATCCTGTCTGGACGATCGTGGCGTGGCTGATCGCGGCGGTGGCGATCGTCGCCACCGCCCCGAGCCTGCCCTCGAACAGCGACGAGAGCAGTTTCCTGCCCAAGAGTTACGAGTCGATCAAAGCGGCATATCTCCAGCAGAAGGCGTTCCCCAGCGCCTTCACGCCGTCCGCGATCGCGCTGTACCAGCGCACCGACGGCGGCAAGCTCAGCGACGCCGATCTGAAGGACGTCGCCCGGATCACCACCGAACTGGGCGACAAGCACATCGATCAGGTGCAGAAGGTCGTCCCCGGCCCGCCGTCCAAGGACGGCAAATACACCCTGACCCTGGTGCAGATGGACAGCAAGAAGGCGGGTCAGCCCGTCCAGGCGGACGCCGCCAAGGTGTTGCGCGACGACATCAAGCAACTGGCCAAGGGCACGGATCTGGAGGTCAAGCTCGGCGGCTCGGCCGCACAGGCCCTGGACCAGCAGGACTCGTCCAAGCGCGGTGAGGCGCTGATCGGCATCGGCACCTTCGTGATCATCCTGGTGACCCTGCTGATCATCTTCCGGGCGCCGATCCTGGCGTTCCTGCCGCTCCTGCTGATCGGCCTGGTGTCGGCCATCGCCAACGGGCTGATCGCGTACGCCACCAAGCTGTTCGGACTTCAGGCCAACAGTTCCGTCTCGTCGATCCTGATCGTCGTGCTCTTCGGCGTGGGTACGGACTACTTCCTGTTCCTGATGTTCCGTTACCGCGAACGCCTGCGCGCGGGTGACGAGCCCAAGCAGGCCATGATCAACGCGGTCGACCGGGTCGGTGAGGCCATCGCCTCGGCGGCCGGCGCGGTCATCATCGCCTTCCTCGCGCTGGTGCTGTCCACGCTGGGCTTCCTCAAGCAGATGGGCCCGGCGCTGGCCATCTCGGTCTCGGTCACCCTGATCGCGGGTCTGACCCTGATCCCGGCCGTCGTCTCGCTCATCGGCCCGAAGGTGTTCTGGCCCTCGAAGTCCTGGCAGCAGGAACCGGCCAACGCGCGTTTCGCGGCCCTGGGCCGTGGGGTGCAGCGCCGCCCGGCGCTGACCGCGGCGGTCTCCGGTCTGATCCTGGTCGTGCTGTCGCTCGGCACACTCGGCTACAAGGCCACCTTCGACCTGGCCTCGGGCTCGATGCCCAAGACCAAGGAGTCCATGGTCGTCCAGGACCAGATGCAGACGGCCTACTCGGCGGGTGCCGCCGCGCCCACCGACGTCTACCTCTCCAGCACCGACGGCAAGCCGCTGGACAGGTCCGCGTTCGACGCCTACGCCTCGAAGCTCGGGGCCGTGGACGGGGTCGCCAACGCCCGGATGAGCCAGGTGAACAAGGCCGGTACCACGGCGGACTTCACCGTCACGCTCAAGTACGAGGCGTCCACGGACAAGGCGATCGACGCCGTGGGCCGGGTGCGGGACGTGGCTCACGCCAACGCTCCCGGGTCCACCGAGGCCCTCGTCGGCGGCATGTCCTCGATCTACAAGGACATCGACTCCGCGGTCAACCACGACTACCGGACGGTGTTCCCGGTCGCCGCCCTGCTGATCATGGTGATCCTGGGGCTGCTGCTGCGCAGTGTGGTCGCTCCCTGGTACCTCATCGCCTCGGTGGGGCTGGGCTTCGGTGCCACGCTCGGTGCCACGGTCTGGATCTTCCAGGATGCGCAGCACAAGCCCGGGCTGATGTTCATGCTCCCGGTGATCATGTATCTCTTCGTGGTCGCCATCGGCACGGACTACAACATCCTCATGATCGCCCGGCTCCGCGAGGAGGCCCGCGAGGGCCGGGAGCCGCGCGAGGCGGCCGGGATGGCGCTGCGGCACGCCGGGCCGACGGTGGCCGCGGCGGGCTTCATCCTGGCGGCGACCTTCGCCACGATGATGCTGGCGGGCAACGCGCTGCTCACGGAGATGGGTTTCGCGGTCTCCTTCGGCATCGCGGTCGCCGCGTTCGTCATGGCGATGTTCTTCACCCCGAGCCTCACCGCGCTCATCGGTCACGCAGCCTGGTGGCCGGGCCACGCCGACCGGGCGGAGCCGGGAGCCGACACCGGCTCCTCGCCCGCCGCGGACGACGAGTACCAGGCCGCGGGGCGTCGCGGCTAGCGGCGACGGGACAGTGGGGGGCTGCCGGGCCTTGTGGTCCGGCAGACCCCCTTGCTCGTCTCCGGGATCCCGCTCAGGTGAGGCGGGTCCGGCGCACGGTGTTGCGGAGTTCGCCGAGGCCGCCGACTCGGGTGACGACCACGTCGCCGTCGGCGAGGAAGATCTGCGGGTCGCGGGCGCTGCCGATACCGCTCGGGGTGCCGGTGAGGACCACGTCCCCGGCGCGCAGGGTCATGCCGCGGCTCAGCTCGGCGATGATCCGGGGGACGGAGAAGGCCATCTGGCCGCTGGTCGCGTCCTGCAGCAGCCGGCCGTTGACCTCGCACCGCACCCGCAGACCGGTGAGGTCGCCGATCTCGTCGGCCGTCGTCAGCCAGGGCCCGAGCGGCATGGTCGCGTCGATGCTCTTGCCCTTGAGCCACTGGCCGCCGTGCGCCCGCTGGAGGTCGCGCTGGGAGACGTCGTTGGCGACGAGGAGGCCGAAGACGTGGTCCATGGCCTTCTCTTCCGGGATCGAGCGCCCGTCCCGGCCGATGACCAGCGCGATCTCGGCCTCGTAGTCCCATTTGACGGAGAGATCGGGGTCGTAGGCGATGTCGTCGGCGGGGCCGATGACCGTGTCGGGGCCCTTGGTGAAGAAGGTGGGGTGCTCGGGCCGCCCGTCCGGGTCCTGCCCTTCCCGCATGCCCTTCGACTCCTCGAAGTGGTCCCAGTAGTTCCAGCCGGTGCACAGGATGTCCCGGTTGAAGCGGTGCAGCGGGGCTTCCAGACGGACCTCGGACAGCGGCACGGTCGCACCGGGTGCGGCGGTACGGGCCGCTTCGAGAGCCGCCGGGCCGCCGCGGACGATGTCGTCGACGGTGCCGATCTCCGTCGGCAGCACCATGACCGTCTGCTCGGACTCGTCCACGATGCCGGACCGCCGTACGCCGTCGACGGTGAGGGATGCAAGTTTCACGTCGCCCCTTTCGCTGTGCGGGGGTTCGGCACCCCACGACCACCCGCGGACCGCGAGGCGACGTGTTGACTTTAAATGACGGCCGTGAAAAATACGAGATATCACTTCCCTTGCTTCCCGGAAGGCCGATCCATGGCTCCTGAAATGGCCCGCGCCGTCCACCGGTGCCGTGTGGAGTGGCCGGACACCGATGCCTCCGGGCACTACCACAACTCGGCGGTGGTGCGATTCGTGGAGGCGGCCGAGGCGGCGCTGGTGCGCGAGCGTGGCGTCGTCGGCTATTTCGGTGCCGCGCCCCGCGTGCGCTACGAGGTCGACTTCGCCTCCCCCCTCTGGTTCCAGCAGGAGGTGACGACGGTCCTCGACGTGGAACGCGTCGGCGCGTCCTCCCTGACGTTCCGGTTCGAGGTGTGGGGCGAGGAGTTCGACGGCCGGCCGCGTCGGCTCGCCGCGTCCGGCCGCTACACGGTCGTCCACGTCCCGCGGGGGGAGGAAAGGGTGAGCGCGCCCTGGCCCGCCGAGTGGATCGCCGCCCTCACCGCGGCCCCGGCGGACGCGGACCCGGGCGGGTCCGGGCAGGCGTAGCCGCCGCGGCGGGCCGCCGAGCGAGGAAGCGCACGGCGCGGCGGGCCGGCCGCCGGAGCCGGGCCGCCGCGCCGTGCGGACGGTGCTACGCCGCGAGAGCGTGACCGGGATGCAGGACGACCTTGGTGTAGCCCTCGATCCGCTGGTCGAACTTCTCGTACGCGCGCGGTGCGTCCTCCAGGGGCAGTTCGTGGGAGACCACGAAGCTGGGCTTGGCCCGCCCCGCGATGATCAGGTCGCGCAGCTGCCGGTTGTACTGCTTGACGTTGCACTGGCCGGTGCCCATCCGCTGGCCCTTCTCGAACATCCTTCCGATGGAGACCAGCAGCTGGCCGTGCTTGGCGTGCTCGTCGGGTCCGCCCGGGTCGGACGGGACGTACAGGCCCGGTATGCCGAGCATGCCGGTCGGCCGTACCGTCTCGACGAGGGTGTTGAGGACGACGGCGGGTTCCTCGTGGCTGGCGTCGGGCGACTGGGCCTGGTAGCCGACGGCGTCGACGCCCTTGTCGGTGCCCTCACCTCCGGTCTGTTCCTTGATCTGCTCCGCCGGGTCGCCCTTGGAGAAGTCGATCGGTATCGCCCCGATCTGCTCGGCCTTGGCGAGCCGCTCGGGCACCCGGTCGACCGAGAACACCTTGGCGGCGCCGCGCAGCAGCGCGGAGTAGGCGGCCATCAGCCCCACCGGTCCGGCTCCGAAGACGGCGACGCTCTCGCCGGGGGTCACCTGGGCCAGCTCACAGCCGTGGTAGCCGGTCGGGAAGATGTCGGCGAGCAGCACGAAATCGGTCTCGAACTCCTCGCCCGGCGGCAGCTTCAGGCAGTTGAAGTCGGCGAACGGCACCCGTAGCAGCTCTGCCTGCCCGCCCTCGTAGGGGCCCATGGCCACATAGCCGTAGGCTCCGCCGGCGAAGCCCGGATTGACCGTGAGGCAGAAGCCGGTCTTGCCGGCCAGGCAGTTCTTGCAGAACCCGCAGGCGACGTTGAACGGCATGACCACGCGGTCGCCCTTGGACAACGAGGTCACGCCGGTGCCGATCTCCTCGACTATGCCGAGGTTCTCGTGCCCGAAGACGATGCCCGACTCGGCGGCCGTACGGCCCTCGTACATGTGTAGGTCGGATCCGCAGATGGCGGTCGACGTGACACGTACCAGCACGTCGTTCGGGTGCTGGATGCGCGGATCGTCGACGTCCCTGACCGCGACGCTGAAGGGCTTCTCATACACAACGGCTTTCACCTGGTTCACCTCCGCGTGGAACGCCGGGACACGACGACGGACCGCACAGACCGAGGCTCTGGCCAGGAGAAACATGTCGAGACAGAGCCCCCGGTCCATGCCGCAACCCTAGGCGCTCGTGTTTCACCATCGGATACTTCCAGAAAACGCCGGTCCCGCAGGCGCTGCAACCCCCGGGGCGGATCACCGGCCCGGACCGCCGCTCCCTGACCGCGCGCCGCGCCGCCGCAGCGGCTCCGCCGCCTGGGTCGCCGGGGCCGCGCCGCGGCCACGGCGGCGGGGCTGTAGGCGGCGTTGCGGTCCGGCGAGCCGGAAGTGGCCCTGCGCGACGGTGTCGCGCCGGCGCCCCGGCTGGCTCTCGCCGGTCCGCCGGCCGCCGGGCCTGCCGCACCGGATCCCGAGGGGACCGTGCTCGTCACCGGAGGTACCGACGCGCTGGGGCGAGCCTGGCCCGGCATCTGGTCTCCGAGCACGGGGTCCGGCATCTGCTGCTGGTCAACCGCAGTGGAAAGGTGCCGGACCGGGCGGGCGAACCGGCCGCTGCCGCACGACGGCGTGCACGTCCCCGGCGACCACTACTCGGTACTCCGCCAGGACGCCGAGGCACGGCCTCGGCGATCCGCGCGTGGCTGCCCCGCTGACCGCGCGGAACCGGCTCGGGGTCACGGGATACGGCTTGGCCCGGCTTCCGGTGTCTAGGGTGTGAGCCATGGACGCCAGTACAACGCCCCCTGCTCCGGCCGCCGTTGACCCCGCGGAGCTGCTCGCCGACCCGTACGCCGTGCATGCCCGGCTCCGGGAGGCCGGACCCGTGCACCGGGTCGCCGGCACCGACGGGCTGCCGGCCTGGCTGGTGACGCGGTACGAGGACGTGCGGCAGGCCCTCGCCGACCCCCGGTTCTCGCTCGACAAGGCCCACGCGAAACCCGGCGGCTACCGGGGGCTCGCCCTGCCGCCCGCGCTCGACGCCAACCTGCTGAACATGGACCCGCCGGACCACACCCGTGTCCGGCGCCTGGTGTCCCAGGCGTTCACCCCGCGTCGGATCGCCCTCCTCCGTGAACCCGTCCGGCGGACCGCCGACGCGCTGCTCGACGCCGTCGAACCGCTCGGCCGTACCGACCTGATCGCCGGCTACGCCGCACCGTTGCCCATCACCGTGATCTGCGAGCTGCTGGGCGTGGCCGAGGAGGACCGGCCGGACTTCCGGGGCTGGACCGACGCACTCGTCGTCCCCGACCCCGCGCGGCCCGAGCGGGCGAAGGAGGCGGTGAAGGCACTGCTCGCCTTCTTCGCCAGGCTGCTCGCCGGCAAGCGCGCCGAGCCCGCCGACGACCTGCTCTCCGCGATGATCGCCGTACGGGACGAGGAGGACCGGCTCAGCGAGGACGAGTTGATGTCCCTGACCTTCCTCATCCTGTTCGCCGGGTACGAGAACACCGTCCACCTCATCGGCAACGCCACCCTCGCCCTGCTCCTCAACCCCTCCCAAATGGCCGCGCTGCGCGCCGATCCCGCCCGGATCGGCCCGGCCGTCGAGGAACTGGCCCGCTACGACGGACCCGCCCCGCTCGCCATCCGCCGCTTCCCCACCGAGGACGTCACCATCGGCGGGGTCACGGTCCCGGCGGGCGAGACCGTGCTGCTGTCCCTGGCGGCGGCCCACCGCGACCCGCGCCGCTTCCCCGAACCCGACCGGCTCGACATCGGCCGCGACGCCACCGGGCACCTGGCACTCGGCCACGGCATCCACTACTGCCTCGGCGCGCCGCTCGCCCGCCTGGAGACCGAGATCGCCCTGGCCGCGCTGCTGGAACGCCTCCCCGGCCTCGAACTCGACGTCCCCGTCGGCGAGTTGCGCTGGCGGCCCTCGATGCGCACCCGCGGCCTGCTCGGCCTACCCGTGCGGTACTGAGCGGTTCCGGCGGGAGAAGGGGCGCACCTCCGGGAAGCGGTCCGGCAGGGCTTCGCCGGTGCGGCCGCGCAGCCGGCGGTCGAAGAAGGCGGCGAGGCAGGCCCGTTGGGCGGTGATCGCGCGCCCCGGGGCGATGGTGCCGATGTTCTCGACGACCGTCCTGCGGGACAGGCCGAGCTGTCGGGCGATCCCCGGGATCATCGCCTCCGCGTCGGTGTACGTGCCGTGTTCGGCGCCGCGCAGGGTCAGGCCCTCGCCGCGGCCCCGGCTGTGCCGCCACAGGGCGTTCCAGGAGGGCACCGTGCTCAGGTCGTTGCCGTCCTTGCCGACCAGCAGGAACGGGCGGTCGAGGCCCTCGGCGGCGACGGAGGAGAGGTAGCCGGAGTCGCTGTCCTCCTGGACGTACGCGAGGACGCCGTCGAAGTCGGCCGCCGCCGCGATACGCCGGTCGTCGTGCATCGTCTGCAACGCGGTGAAGCCGCCGGCCGAGTGGCCGAACATGCCGATGCGGTCCCAGTCCGGCAGGCCGCGCAGTTCCCCGGGCAGCGCACCGGGCAGGGCGTCGAGGAGGAAGCGGGTGTCGGCCACCCGTACGGCCATCGTCTTCTTGAGCAGCGCCCTGATGCGCCCCGGGTCCGGGTAGGCCTTGTCGAACTCGGCGGGCAGCACCGTGCGTTCGACCCGGCCGCCGGGGAACTGGACGGCCGAGGCGTCGTAGGTGTGGTCCAGCGTCACCACGACATAGCCACGGGAGGCGAGGTCGTCGCAGAGGGTGGTGCCGAGGGAACGCGGGTCACCGGCGCCGGGCGAGTAGCAGACGACCGGGTACGGGCCCCGGTCCCGGTCGGCCGGGGCGCCCTCGTACGCGTGGGTGCGGGTGGCCGCCCAGTCGACCTTGTCGCCGGGCACATGGGCGAGGTTGTTGACGGCGGCGAAGCCGGCGGCCTCCCCCGGCAGCATCTGTGGTGCCCTCGGGTGTCCGCCGCCGGCACGCGCCGGGTAGCGGATGCCGATCATCAGCTCCCGGTACGGCCGGCTCGTGACCCAGGGGTCGGCACGTGAGGTGTCGACGAGGCGCAGGGAGACCGTCCCCACCGGGTGCGGTCCGCTCGGCGCGGGCAGTTTCAGCCGTACCGGCACGGCCTTGTGTGGCGTCGCCGCCGACGCCGTGCGGGTGTTGACGGCGGACAGGGTGGCGGCGGCGACGGCGTTCAGGACTGCGGCGCGGCGAGTGAGCACGGCAGGGTCTCCTTGACGGCGGCTGTTCGGCGACTCCTCTCAGCTTTGGGGATCTCACCGGCCGCGACCATCCGGCATGCCGGTCACCGCACCGGGGGGCTGGCCGTACCCCGGGCCGGGGGCGTACAGCCGGTCCGGCGCCGGGACGGCGGTGTCAGGAAGCGGTGAGGCGCAGGTAGTCGAGGTTGAAGCCGCCGGTCTCGCAGTGGACGGTGACCGTCTGTTCCCCGGCCCGGAGGGTGACGGGCACATGCACCGACTGGTAGCTCGCCCAGCCGCCGGTGGACGGCACGGACGCCGTCGCCAGGGTCGTGCCGCTGTCGTCGCGGAGGGACACCGCGTTCGCCGCGGTGGCGGCCGTGCCGTTGGCGACGCGCAGTTCGAGATCGTACGAGCCGGTCGTCGGCACCTCGACGCGGTACGTCAGCCAGTTGCCGGCGGCGGTCCAGCCCACGTTCTTGCCGCCGCTGGCGGCCGGGTTGCTCTCGATGAAGTTGCTGCCGTCGGCCGGCCAGCCGTGCTGGTCCGTGTAGCCCTCGGCCTCGATCTTCTCGCCCACGGGTGTCGCGTGGGGGCGTACGGTCAGGTGGAGGGTCACCTGGTCGTGGGCCCGGCCGTCGGTGGCGTAGAAGGTCAGGTCCCGCTCGCCGGTGGCCGTGGGACGGATGGTGACCAGGCCGGTCGTGGGGTCGAGGGTGACGCCGTCGGGCAGTTCGGTGGCGTAGTAGGAGAGCCGGTCGCCGTCCCGGTCGGTGGCCTTCAGCTGCACCTGGGTGGTGCCGTACTGGTCGGCGACGACGTCCGCGGCCGGGGCGAGGACCGGGGCGTGGTTGCGGGAGCCCGTGGCGGCCTTGCCCTGCCAACGGTAGGTGGCGAAGGAGCCCGCCGGTACGGTCACGACGAACGTCTGGCCGCCGACGGTGATCCGGACCCTGCGGTCGGATCCGGCGCCGTTGCCGAGGACGGCCACGTAGCCGCCGTCGCGGGTCCGGTAGACCACGTTGCTGACGCCGTCCTGCGCGGCGCTGGACTCCAGGCGTACGTCACCGGGTGACAGGTACTTCGCGAACTGGCCCAGCTGGTACAGCTCGTCGCGGACCGTGAAGGCCTTGGTGGCGGTGTTCACCGTGACCAGCCGGTCGGGCCACTTGGTGGTCGCCGCGACCTGGTCCCAGTCGATGTTGTTGTCCCGCGACGGCGTCCAGTGCAGGGTGCCGCCGTCCTGGTCGGTGGTCTGGGCCCACAGGATGTAGGAACCGGCGTCGAGGCGGAAGTCGCCGAGGACGGTCGAGGGTGACAGGTCGCTGGTCTCCGTGAGCTGGACCGGCTTCCCCGTCTGCTCGTAGGCGTCGCGCATGACGGTCGGGTCACCCCAGTAGGGGTGGAAGGCGATGGCGTCCGCCGCCTTGCGGACCTGGGCGCCGGTCACCGAACCGTCCGGGGCGTCCTCGAAGATGCGGTAGTAGTTCTTCGTCGCGGTGCTGTTGGGGTCGTGCCAGTCCCAGAAGTTGAAGTCGTGTACATACAGCTGGGTGGTCCCCAGGTGGGCGGCACGGAGTTCCCGCTTGATCGCCAGGGCCAGCTTCTGCTGCTGGGCGACGCTGATGTCCATGGCCGGGTAGACGACGTCCATTCCCGGCTCGTTCAGCAGGGTCAGCGCGTCCACGCGGATGCCCTGCCGGGCGTACGCCTGGACGTACTTGACGTAGTACCGGGCGAACACCTCGATGCAGTCGTCCCGCAACTTGCCGACCTGGTAGTAGTCCGTGCTGCTCCCGGGCTTGAGGGCGACCTCGCCGAGGAACCGGTTGTTCGTCTTCATCCAGGCGGGTGCGCTCCACGCCGACGCGAAGAACGTGGCGTGGGGGTTGTAGCGCTGGATGAGCTTGATGGTGTCGATGATGTGCAGGTCGAGGTCCCGCCGGATGGAGAAGTGCTTCAGGCCGAAGTCCTCGGTGACTCCGGCGGGCAGGTCGTCCTCCGACCAGAACGGGAGGTGCTCGATGAGATCGGGGCTGCCGATCGTCAGCCGGAACCGGTCGAGTCCCGCACCGTGCTCGGGGTCGACAAGGAGCCGGATGGCTTTGGCACGTTCACCGGGGGTGAGCTTCCACAGGTTGGAGACGCTCGTCTCGTCCAGGGAGAAACCGATGCCGGTGTACCGCTGCCGGAGGGCGCTGGGGTCGGCGACCACGGTGGCGTCGACGGGGCCACCGGTGTCCGTGCCCGTCCTGACGATCGGCAGGGGCCGCCAGGCCTGCGCGCCGCCGGTGGAGTAGGTGCCGGTCACGACCTGGCCGTGCCCGCTCGCGGCCCGGTCGGCCTGCGCGGTCGGGCCCGCACCGATGAGTGGCAGTGTCATCGCGGCTACGGCCGCGATCGTGGTGAGCGTACGTCTCACAACTGCTCCTGGGCTTGGTGGATCGGGGGTTGTGCCGTGCCGAACCAAGGCGCGTGACAGCTGCGTCACCAACGGCACACAGGGAACGCCGACTTGAGATCCAAGCAATGTCCCCGATGTTAAGTCAAGGCGTGAAGAAAGGGTTTCGAGATGGGTGGTGCCGGCGCCCGGCCGGTGCGGCGGGTACGGCCGGGCGATGTGGCCGGGCGCCGGCGGTCCGTCAGGTCAGGGCCGGTGAGGTGCCGGCGCGGAGCAGATGCCGGGCGAAGAAGCGGACCGCGCTGTCGGCCTCGAACCTGGGCAGTTCCTTGTGGCTGCCCGTGTTGGCGTGCAACGTCTTCTCCTTGGAGGCGAAGGCGTCGAACAGCGCGAGTCCGGCCTCACGCGGGATGTGCTCGTCGTCCCACTGGAGCGCGAACTCGATCGGGACGGTGATCCGCCGGGCCGCGTCGGCCAGGGCATCGGGCCAGTGGAGCCCGAAGACCGCGGCGGTGATCCTGGCGTCGGCCGCCGTCAGCGGCACCCCGATCGCGGTGCCCATGTTCAGGCCGTAGTAGCCGACCGGTCCCCCGGCGCCGATCTCCGGAAGCGCCTGGAGCGCGTCGAGGATCGCCCGCCATTCCGGTACGGCGCGTTCTGCCAGGTGGGCGTTGTAGCGGACGACGACGGGACCTTCCGGTTCGCCCGCCGCCCGCGCCCGGTACAACTCGGCGATCTCCCGCTCGTCGTACGCGGTACGCGGCCGGTCGCCGTGACCGGGAGCGTCGACACAGGCGACGTGGAAGCCGCAGCCGGCCACGAGGAGACGGGCCCGGCCCGTCATCGCCGGCCATCTCTTGTGGGTGCCGCCGCCGTGGCCCATCAGCACGAGGGGCGCACGATCGGGACCGGACTCGGCTCCGGCCCTGGAGCCGGACTCGGGTGACCAGAGCACGCCGGGGATCCCGCCCAGGGTGAAGTCGCGTTCGACGACACCGTCCGACGTGGTCTCCGCGGTGAAACGTAGGGACTGCATGGGTTGTTGCCTTTCGGGACGGCCTTCTCGTACAGGCGCTCCCGGCGACACCTACGTCAGTCGCCCGACCGTGACGGGGAGAGGGAGCACCCACTCTGCTACAGCGTTCATGGGTCTCACCTCCTCGCACGACATCACGGCCCCACGGACGTTACGCACCGGAGCCCGACCCGTCCAACGCATTTGCGGCCCGCACGACGACCTCCACGCGCGTATCGATTCGTCCAAGCTCCCCGGATCTCTGTCCATGGACGGGGCCGCCGTCGGCGGCGAGGGTCGGTTCATGGGCGAAATCCGGGTCGTCGGGGTCGGCGACAGGCCCGCGCTGCCCGACGGGCGCGGGACGGAACCGCGGCGGATGCCGATCGGGTTGGTCGCACTGGCCCTTGGCGGTTTCGGCATCGGGCTGACCGAGTTCCTGATCGCCGGTCTGCTGCCACAGGTGGCGTCGGGTTTCTCGGTGTCCGAGGCGACCGCGGGCTGGCTGATCTCCGGGTACGCGCTGAGCGTCGCCGTCGGCGCGATCGCCCTCACCGCGGCGACGATGCGGCTGCCGCGCAAGCACGTCCTGGTCGGGCTGATGGCCTTGTTCGTCGTCGGAAACCTGTTGTCCGCGATCGCGCCCGCCTATTCCGTGCTGCTGCTCGGGCGGATCGTCGCCGCCCTGTGCCACGGTTCGTTCTTCGGTATCGGCTCGCTCGTCGCGCGTGGCCTGGTCGCACCGGAACGGAAGTCCCGTGCCGTGGCGGTCATGTTCGCCGGGCTGACGCTCGCGAACGTGCTCGGTGTGCCGTTCGGCGCGCTGGTGGGCGAGCGCTGGGGATGGCGGGCGGCCTTCTGGGCGGTCACCGCGATCGGCGTACTGGCGCTGGCCGGCATCATCGCTCTCGTACCCGGCCGGGCGGGGGCGGCGGCCGGCGGCCGGGCGTCGACCGGCCTGCGGGACCAGTTCCGGGCGTTCCGCTCCTGGCAGGTGTGGCTGACGCTGACCGCCACCGCGCTCGGCTACGGCGGGATGTTCGGTGCGTTCAGCTATATCGCGTACACCTTCACCGAGGTCAGCGGGTTCTCCGCGGCGGCTGTCGCCTGGTTGCTGATGCTGTACGGCGCCGGACTGGTCGCAGGGAACCTGATCGGCGGGCGAGCGGCGGACCGGGACCGCGACCGTGCCCTGGTGCTGGCGCTGCTGGGACTGACCGTCACGCTGGCCGTGTTCGGTCTGCTGGCCGGCAGTGCCGTGGCATCGGTGATGCTGGTGTTCCTGATGGGGGTGGCCGGGTTCGCCGCCGTCCCCGGCATGATCACTCGGGTGACCGACGCGGCGCACGGAGCGGCACTGGCCGCGAGCGCCAACGTCTCGGCGTCCAACGTCGGCAACGCCCTGGGCGCCTGGCTCGGCGGCCTGGCCATCACCGCGGGCCTCGGCTACCGGGCACCGCTCTACACCGGCTCCGCGCTCACTCTGACCTCCGTGATCGTCATGCTGGTAGCCGCACGCCGGGCAACGTGATGCCGGGCGGCCCGGTCGCCGAAGGGGAACTGTCAGGCGCCCAGGCGGTTGATGTCCTTGCTGTACAGCACCCGGTTCTCGGTCACGCCCGGGCGGGTCAGCGCCAGCATGGCGTGGGCGAGGTGTTCGGTGGTCGTCGTGTGGGCGGGCACCAGGCGGTGCAGCAGCGGGTAGAGCCAGGAGGTGAGGGAGTACGTGACGCGGTAGACGCGGGTCCGGGAGACCGCTCCGTGGCGGGGCTGGATATAGCCGGGGCGGAACATGTACGCGTTCATCGGCATGGCCAGCAGGGCGTTCTCGGTGCGTCCCTTCACCCGTGCCCACATGGTGCGGCCCTGTTCCGTGCTGTCGGTGCCCTCACCGGAGACGTAGGTGAAGGTCGGTCCGGGACTGGCGGCGACCAGCGCGCGGGCGGCGGCGAGGGTGAAGTCGTAGGTGACGCGGGTGTATTCGGTCTCGCTCATCCCGGTGGAGGAGACACCGAGGCAGTAGAAGCAGGCGTCCAGGCCGGTCAGCCGGTCACTGATGGCGGACAGGTCGGTGAAGTCGTCGTGGAGGACTTCCGTCAGCTTGGGGTGGGTGACGCCGAGCGGGCGGCGGACCACCACCAGGACGCTGTCGACCGTGGGGTCGAGGAGGCAGGCGCGCAGGACGCCTTGTCCGACCATGCCGGACGCGCCGAAGACGACGACGTTCACAAAGGGCTCCATCACTGGGAGGCGGGGTCCGGCACGGGACCGGACCTCCACCAGGCGGGTGCACAGGCCACGGCCGAGGCGACCAGCTCGTCCTTGGTGACGGACGGGTCGTCGAGCCAGGCCTTGACGGCCCCGGCGAAACCGTGGGCCATGAACTGCGCGATCGTCTGACGGCCGGCACCGGGGAGACCATGCTGCTCGGTGCGGGCCGGGAATGCCAGGGCGTACTCGCCGAAGTGCCGTACGAATGCCTCGTACACACCGCTGTCCGCCGGATCGGCGAGGGAGTTCCGGTAGACGCCGTCGAACCGTTCGGCGTGGTCGGCGATGTCGGCCGCGGCCAGCCGGAACAACTCGGGAGCGGAGTGTCCGCCCGCGGCACGCAGCTTGTCGTCGCTGCGCCGGCCGCGCTCCAGGTCGTCGGACAGCACCTGGACGAGCGGTTCCAGCGGGGTGCTGTAGCGGTTGCGGAAGGTCGCCCGGGTGACACCGGCCCGGTCCGCGAGCTCGGCGACGGTGATCTGAGAGACGGGACGCTCCGAGGCCGGCTCCACGACGGCCTGCTCGAAGGCGCGGACCGTTCGGGTCACGCGCGGATCGATCCGGTCGTTCAGAGCACTGCCCTCCTGTCCACACCTCTGTACACAGCCGTTGCGTGGCCAGAATTACGATGCTTTTATACATCTGTCAAACAGACAGGTGCAAGAAAGCCCGAGGAGCTCCGCATGGCCGCCCACACCTCCGTCTCACCTCAGGAGGCCGCCGACCGGCTGGCCATCCGTGAGCTGATCGACGCCTACGCCCACTGCGCGGACCGGCGCGACGCCAAGGGCCAGATGAGCCTGTTCACCGAGGACACCCGTTTCCTGGTGTTCATGGACGCCACGGCGGCGGAGCCGACGCAGGAGCTGCACGGCCGCGACTCCCTGGCCCCCGTGTTCGACAACCTCAACTCGTATCGGACGACGACGCACTTCAACGGCCAGAGCACCGTCTCCCTCGACGGGGACCGCGCGACCGGCGAGAGCTACTGCCTGGCCCACCATCTCTCGGTCGGGGACGACGGCGGGCGCACGCTGATGATCGCGTCCATCCGCTATCTCGACGAGTTCACCAGGCAGGACGGCGAATGGCTGTTCGCCGAGCGCCGTCTGATGGTCGACTGGACGGAGACGCGCCCCTCGACACCGTGACACCGGCGGGCATTGCGGCGAAGGGCGTGCGCGGCGGGACCGGGTACTCGGCGGCCACGGGAGAGCGAGCCGGACATCGGCGGCATCCCGGTGACGAGCCCCGACGAGGCGGGGGCCGTCACGTCTCACCACTGCCCCCCGCTGCGGAAGGCACCGCCGAAGCCGGCTACCAGCGGGGCCGGGTCTGGTTCTCGCCGGACCTGGTGGGGGCGTTGCCGAGCTGGTACGGGGTGAGTCGTTCACCGTCGCTCCCGGCCCGCGGCACCTCGTTCGGCTCGCGCATCTCGCGCTCCTCGCGCACCGGCCCGGTGCGCGGCGGCGTGGGGTGTTCCGAGCGGCGGGGCGGCACGGACTCCCGCCGTCGTACCCCGATGCCGAGCCGGACGGCCCCCACCAGCGCGGCCACGACCAGTACACCGCAGACGACGATCACGATCATCCCCGCCGCCGGTCCGGCGGCGGCCAGTTGCTCATGAGTCATGTACATCGTCGCCGGGTACCCACAGCGGCACGGCGAATGCCCGCGAGACAAGGCACGGCGCACCGGACACGGCATTCGCCGCGTCGCCGGTAGCGCCGCCCGGGGGTCGAGAAGGCTCCGTCCGTCCCGCGTGGCGGCTTCTTCTCGGCCGGCGCCGGGGTGCCCGGAGGGTGTCTGCGTTCAGCTTCGCCCGCCCTCCTCGCCGGGCCACTCACGGCTGGGCGTCCGCGCGAACCGGAGCGGCCGCGGCCGGGCGACGGCAACCCGGCACCGCGGGTGCCCTACCTCGGTCGCCAGGACGGCGCCGACGTCCCGGCCCCGCATCAGCCGGGCGACGGAGGCCGTCGGCGCCGGTGGCCCGACGGTCACAGCGGGTCGGTCCAGCGTGCGTCCGAGCGGGTCAGGGCGAAAGCGTCCAGCGTGCTGCCCGCGAGGAGCACGGTGGCGAGCAGCAGCGGCAGGGCGGGGGTGCCGTCGCGGACGGCGAAGGCGCCGATCAGGGCGCCGGCGAACATCGCCAGCACCGAGAGGGCACGCCGGCCGGTCTTGCCTCCACCGCCTCCGGCGGCCCTGCTGTCGGAGGCCATGCCGGTGATGGTCAGGGTCAGGACGGTCGTGGTGAGGTCCGGTACGGCGAGCGCGCGGGCGGTCGCGTTCTGGACGCCCATGGCGAGGCCGAGAAGCGCGATCAGCTCGTACCGGGTCCCGGCGGTGTCCAGGGGGGCGCCGTACCGGGCGACGCCGTAGGCCGCCAGGAACAGGACCGTCTCCAGGACGAGCGCCAGGCGCAGGACGCGGCCGCGGTGCGCGCGGGCCCGGTGCGCGATCCGGCCGCCCAGCAGGGCGCCCACGCCGAAGGCGGCCAGCGCGGCCAGCGAGGCGGCCAGGGAGAACCCCGCGGCGCCCGCGATCGCGAAGCCGGAGAAGACCACGTTGCCGGTCATGTTGGCGACGAAGACATGGCCGAGCACCAGGTAGCTGAAGGCGTCCACGAGGCCGGTCACCACGGTGAGGGCGAGCATCAGCGGGGGCAGGGGGCCATGGCGGTCCGCCGGGTCGGGCAGCACGGTCGCCCGTGCGTCACGGAGTACGGGCCGGACGGCATCCTTGATCAACATGGCGGTCCCTTCGGGACTGGAACGAAACCGCACCTCGCGCGGTGGGTCCCCTCCAGCCTCCGGCCACCCCGGTCGCACTGTCCAACATATGGATCCGGATCCAGCGATCGGTCATGCCGATCGATCGCCGCCGTGGTCTTCGAGGACCTCGAGAAACGCCTCGGCGGCCGGAGCCAGCCGGGTGCCGTCGTACGCCACGCAGATGTGGTGCACGGCCTCGTCGTCCGTCAGACGCAGCATCCGCGCACCCAGGGGCAGTTCGTCGGCGGCGTCGAGGCCCAGCACGGAGCCGGGTCCGACGACGGTGGAGCGGGGTACGACGGTGACGCCCACCCCGCGGGCGGCCAGCCGGATCATGTCGTGGATCTGGCCCACCTCGAAGTGCCGGCCCGCCTCCGCTCCCGCGCGGGCGAAGGCCGCCTCGACCTGGTGGCGCAAGCCACTGCCCCGCGTGAACTGGATCAGCGGGTGGCTGTCCGGCAGCTCGGCCAGATCGATGGCCTCCCGGTCCGCGAGAGCGTGCTCGCGCGGTACGACGGCGACCAGCGGGGCGCTGCCCAGCGTCCGGTGGTCCAGCCCCTCCGGCACCTGCCGGGCGGCGAGTCCGACCACCCCGACATCGAGGGTGCCGGCGAGGACCGCGGCGGCCATCTTGGAGCTGGGATCGTTGGAGACGCGCAGGTCGACGCCGGGATAGCGGGCGCGGTAGTCGGCCAGTACCTCCACCATGTCGAAGGGCACTGCCATCGTCTGCACCAGGCCCAGCCGGAGCCGTCCGCGGCGCAGACCCGCGAGCGCGTCGAGAGCGGCCTGGGCGTTGTCGACGTCGGCGAGGATGCGCCGGGCCCGCGGCTCCAGCAGCTCACCGGCGGCGGTCAGCCGTACCGAGCGGCTGGTGCGGCTGAACAGCGGGGCGCCGACGTCCTTCTCCAGCCGGGCGATCTGCTGGCTCAGCGCCGACTGCGCCACATAACAACGCGCGGCGGCCTGGGTGAAGTTGTGGGTCTCGGCGACCGCCAGGAAGTACCTCAGATGCCGCAGTTCCATGGACATCAATCTCCCTCGCCGATCGATCGAGGTCAATTCATGTGCCACGCCGATGCCGGGCGGCGCCCGCACGGCACATCCACGGCTCGGCTCCCGCACGGCATGGCAAGGTCGTCGGCGTTCGGCGGATGATCTCCGGGTCTGGTTCTGACAGGCTCACGGCGTTCCGAGGTCACGCACGCCTTCGACGCCATCGCCACCGTGCGGGACACAGCGCCCTGAGCGCGCCCGGCGGCGGTACCGGACACGGTGGCCGAAGATCATTGCGCGTACGCTCGTGCACATGGTTCAGCATCGATTGATCGACGTGAACGGAATCCGGCTGCACATCGCCGAGGAGGGTTCCGGCCCGCTGGTCGTGCTGCTGCACGGCTTCCCCGAATCATGGCACTCGTGGCAGCACCAGTTCGGCCCGCTGGCCGCGGCCGGCTTCCATGTGGTCGCCCCCGACCAGCGGGGCTACGGAGGCAGCGACCACCCCGAGGACGTCGACGCGTACAGCATCTTCCACCTGGTCGGCGATGTCGTCGGGCTGATCCGGGAGTTGGGCGAGGAGAAGGCGTTCGTCGTCGGGCACGACTGGGGCGCGCCGGTGGCCTGGCACACCGCGCTGTTCCGGCCGGATCTGGTGCGCGGGGTGGCCGGGCTGAGCGTGCCGCCGCCGTTCCGGGGGACGAGGCCGCCGCTGCAGGCCATGGACGAGATGTTCGGTGGCCGCTTCTACTGGAACTACTTCAACCGGCCGGGTGTCGCCGACGCCGAGTTCGGCCGCGACCCGCGCACCACGCTGCGGAAGTTCTTCTCCATGGCCGCCGGTGACGGCGCCCGCGAGGTCCGGCAGCCGCTGGTCGACCCCGAGCGCGGCTGGCTCGCCGACATGCGCGATCCCGAGGTACTGCCGGCCTGGTTCACCGAGGAGGACCTGGACGCCCTCACCGAGAGCTTCTCGCAGGGTTTCACCGGTGCCCTCAACTGGTACCGCAACCTCGATCGCAACTGGGAACTGACCGCTCCCTGGCAGGGTGCCCGCGTCACTCCGCCCGCGCTGTACGTCTACGGCGACCGCGACGTGGTCCCGGCGTTCCCCGGTACGCCCGAACTCATCGAGCGGCTTCCCGCCCTGATGCCCAACCTGGTGCGCGATCCCGTCAAGCTGGCGGGCTGCGGCCACTGGACGCAGCAGGAGCGGCCGGACGAGGTGAACGCGGCGCTCGTCGACTTCCTCAAGTCCCTTTCCTGACCGCTCCTCCGCGGTCGGGCTCCGCGGTCCGCGCCTGCCTCTACGATCTTCTCGTGAGCGCGTGGAATCAGAGCCTGACCGCGGCCGGGATCCGGGATGCGGAGCTGCGGCGGGACTACAGCATCCAACGGCGTACGGTCCGGCGGTATCGCCGGAGCGCCTATCTGGCCTGCCGGATGCTGCTGCCGCCCGCGGTGCAGCCCCATGTGGTGGCCGCGACGGCCGTGATGCACCACGGCGACGACCTGCTGGACAGCGGTCCCGAGGCGGGGCGCGCGCAGGCGTGGGCCGACTGGGAGCGGCGGGTGCGCGCGGGGCTGGAGACGGGGACCAGTGACGATCCCCTGGTCCGCACCCTCCTGCACACGGTCGCCGTGTACCCCCGGCACCGGGAGCTCGTGACGGCCTATCTGGCCACCGCCACCACCGAGCTGGAGTTCACCGGTTTCGCGACCGAGTCGGACTACCAGGACTATCTCGACGCCTACTCGATGCCGGCCTTCCTGCTGATAGGCGCGCTGCTGGGGCCCGAGACCGATCCCGGCGGACGGTTCCTGGCCGGCTGCCGCCAGCTCATCGACGGCAGCCAGCGGCTGGACTTCGTCAACGACCTCGCCGAGGACCTGCGGGAGGGCCGGCCGGGCATCCCCGCGGAGACCCTGAAGCGTTTCTCGGTCACGGCGCAGGACCTCGCGGCGGGCCGGGCCTCGCCCGGTCTGCGCTCGCTCGTGGCACACGAGGTCGAGACCGCCCGGGCCGACCTGCGGTCGGCCCGGGAACTGCTCGAACTGATCCCGGCCGCCCACCGCCCGCTGGTGGGCACGCTGATCGAGATCGAACTGCTCACCGCCGAGGCCGTGCTCGCGCCCGGCACGGACGTGTTGCGCGGCTCGGCGTCACCGTCCACGGCGGGCACCCTCAAGCTGGTGCTCGGTGCCCGCCGGCGGGCGGTGCGTGCTCAGCGGTAGCAGCTGGTGACGCCCGGATGCCAGGGGCAGGCGATCCCGGCGAAGCCGCCGTCGGCGACGACGTCGACGCTCAGGTCGTCACCGCCGCGCAGGACTCGGCTCTCCTGCACGAGGCCTTGGGCTCCGTCCCGGATCGTATGCACCAGCCAGCGTCCGCGGCCGATGGTCAGGGGGACCGTGGCGGTGTGGGCGGCGCCCGCGTACACCCCGCCCAGGAACCAGCGGTTCTCGCCGCGGCGGGCAAGGACGGCTTCCCGGCCGGGGCTGCCGGCCAGCAGGCGGGTGTCGTCCCAGGCCGCGGGCAGCTGGTCGAGGAAGTCCCGGGCGAGTGGCCGGGCGTCGTACGACTCGGGGGTGCCCGCGAGCATCTGGAGGCCGGACTCGTAGGCGACGGTGAGTCCGGTCTCGGCCGCGTCGGAGTCCGGGCGCTGGCCGACGCGCTGGAAGCCGCCAGGGGTGAAGTCCATGGAGCCGATCACGTTGCGGGTGAAGGGGAGGGTGGTGAGGTGGGCTGCGGTGTTGGTGCGCTTCTCCTCGCCGCCGACGGCCTCCATGCTCATCACCTGGGGCCAGGTGCGCTGGATGCCCTTGGGGAGGGTGGCGCCGTGGAAGTCGACCAGCAGGTGGTGGGCGGCGGTCTCCGGGAGGATGGCGTCGTACCACCTGAGCATGGACTGCGCCTCGGAGTTCATGAAGTCGATCTTGACGCCCTTGACGCCCCAGCGTTCCAGGGTGGGCAGCCACTGGGCGCGTTCCTCGGGGGTGTCGAGGTCGCGCTGGTGGATCCAGACGACGATCCCGACGCCCTTGGCCCGCGCGTAGTCGACGAGTTCGGGCAGCCAGCTGTCGGTCCCCCAGTCCGGGTCGGTGGTGTCCCACGCGTCGGTCTTGAAGTACCAGCCGGCGTCGACGGCCTCGTAGGGCCAGTGCCGGGCGGCCGCGTAGTCGACGTACGCCTTCTGCGCGGCGAGGCTCTGGCCTGCCGTGCGGCCGCCGGCGAGCCAGGTCCACAGCACGGTCCCGGGGTGGATCCAGGACGGGTCGGCGACCTTGGACGCGGCAGCGAGGTCGTCGGTGAAGGTGGACCGGGTGACGGTGGCGAGGTCGCCGGTGATCATGGCCCGCCAGGGGGTGGCGAGCGGCCCGTCGGTGTGGACCTGGGTGTCGGCGAGCTTGACGCGGTAGGTGCCGGTGCCCTGGGTGTGGGCGAGCCGGGCGCCGGAGTAGGTGCCGCTGAGGTCGGACTCGGCGAGCAGGGTGTAGCCGCCGGGGGTGGCGAAGAGAGCCTGGTCCGAGTACTCGCCACTGGGGGCGGTCGCCGCCGTGTACTGGTTGAACTGGCCCTCGTTGTCGACCCGGTAGGTGCTGAGCCAGGCGCCCGCGTCCGCCGGCAGGTCGAACGCGGAGGTCTCGCCGAGCACGTCGCCGGATCCGGCGGGCAGGACGTACCGGTAGGCGATGCCGTCGGCGGAGGCGCGGACGACCAGGTCGAGGCGGGCGCCGGCGGCGGTGCCGAAGGACAGCCAGGTCTCGTTCATGCGCACCCTGCGGTCCAGCCGTTTCCCGGACTTCGCCCGGTAGTGCTCCTCGACCGTACGGTCCTTGCGGTGCAGGAAGCGCAACCCCTGTGACAGGTCGGCCTGTTGGGTGACGATGCCGACGGGCGACGGTTCGATCACGGTACGGCCGGCACGCGAGACCGCGAGGCTGAGGGTGCCGGTGGTGGTGTCGAGGGCGATGTGGGCCCGGGGTGCGTGGGCCGCCTCGGCGACGGTCCAGGTGTGCGACCGCTGCTCGGCCCGGGCGGGCGCGGTGGTGAGGAGGGTGGCCGCCAGTCCGGCGCAGAGCGCGGCGACCACGGTTCTCGGGAGCGGAACAGCCATGGGAAGCCTGTCTTCCGGTCGGTGGTTACGGCAGTCCCCAGGCCGCACCCGGTTCGCTGACGGCGACCGGTGCGATGACGAGGTCGGGGCGGGATCCGGAGTGCACGAGCACCTCGCGGCCGCGGGGCAGATCGATGGCGAGGGTGCCGTCGCCGAGGTCGTGGGTGCGGGCCGGGGAGCCGTCGTCGAGCAGGACGGTGAGGGGGCCGGTCAGACCGTGCCGGAGGTTGAGGGGCTCACCGGCCAGGCTCCGGATCCGGATGAACCGGGTGGTCCCGGCCTTGCGGACGGCGCTGACCAGGAAGGCGCCCTGGGTACGGAAGTTGTGCAGGGTGAGGTCGGCCCAGGCGGTCGGCACGGCCGGGAAGACCCGCACGATCCCGCCCCAGCTCTGGCAGAACATGTCGTGCAGGGACTGCGAGGCGGACAGCGGGGTCTCGATGACCGGACCGGCCTCGGTGTAGTGGGTGTTGGCCCGGCAGGGGTAGCGGGTCGTGGGGTCGAAGAACTTCCGCAGGTAGCCGATCGCGGTGTTGCCGTCGCCGGTCATCGCGTACATGGAGGCGGCCCCGGTGTAGCTGTAGCCGCGGTGGGCGCCGGTCAGCGCGTGCCAGCGGACGACCGACCTGGTGATCAGGTCGTGGTTCTCCGGCTGGTCCCAGTTGACCAGGTACAGCGGGTACACCATGAGCAGGTGCGAGTAGTGGCGGTGGGACTGGTCGTACGGGGTGTCGGCGCCGATCATGAAGCCGTTGTCGTCGACGGGGTACGGGGTGAGCCGGGCCAGCACCTCCTGCCAGCGGGGCTTCGACTCGTCGTCGATGCCGAGCAGTTCGGCGGAGTCGAGGAGGGTCTGGCAGCCCCAGCGGATCAACGCCAGGTCGTAGTTGGTGTCCTGCGGCGGGACGACGGGGTATTCGGGCGACAGCGTGCTCGGCAGGTGCAGCTTGCCGTCGCTGCCCGGTGTGAGGAAGTGCAGGTAGTAGTTGACGGCGCGGCGCAGCACCGGGTAGATGGTGTCGCGCAGCAGGGACTTGTCCATGGAGTGCCGGTAGGACAGCCACACGTTGTGCAGGGCCCAGGTGAGGTCGCCGGTCTCGGCGCCGGTGCCGGGCCGGCCCACCTCGCGGTGGGCGAACATGTCGGAGCTGCGGCCGATGCCGGAGCTGTCCGAGCGGTAGGCGGCGGGCACGTTGGCGGTGAGCTGTTCCTGGTTCTGGCGCAGGGTGGTGGCGAGGGCGTCCAGTTCCGGGTGGTTGAAGGCGTGGATCAGCCAGTATTCGAGCTGGACGTTGAGGTTCCACCAGACCGCCGGCCAGGGGGTGGGCTCCAGCCAGGGCCCGGGGGTGGCCATGACCGGTCCGTCCGCGCGGCTGGCGCAGGCCACCTTGTAGAGCTGGATCCAGTGGAAGCTCTGCAGCCGCTGGTCGGGGAAGGACACGAAGCTCTTCCGGTAGAAGGCGTGCCACCAGCGGATGTGCCGTCGTCTGAGGGTGCCGTAGGACACCGCGCGGCGCAGGTTGCGGCGGGAGTCGGCCTCGGCGGCGGTGTCCGAGGGGAAGCTGTGGCCGACGCTCAGCAGGAGTTCGTCGCCGGTACGACGGTAGGAGGTGGCCGTCTGGCCGCCGCCGGTGAGAGGTTGGAGGACCTGCTCGGTGCCGTCGGCCGACGTCCGTTCGGTCCAGGGCGGGTTGGCGGTGTAGCCGGCGGGTGGTGACTCCTGGATCTTCCGCGGGCTGATGGCCTCCTCGGGGTGGAAGGTCCAGGTGACGTGTTCGCCGCCGTGGGCCGTGGCGCGGACGGCGAGGACCTCGTCGTGGATGAGGGCGGCGAGGGTGAGGGTGCCGGCGGTGGTGGTGACGGTTCCGGTGAGTTCGGCGTTCCACAGGCTCAGCCGCCAGTCGACGGCGGTGATGGTGCCGGCCGGTTCGAGTGTGAGGTGCCCGACCGGGAGGCGGGCGGTGCCCCAGCCGCTGCCGAACTCGGGCCGGTGGTCCTGGACCCGGCCGTGCTGCACGGTGAAGCGGATCTGCTGGGTGCCCGGCTCCTGGTAGATCATGCTGCCGAGCAGCCCGTCGCCGAGGAACGGCCCCTCGTACCAGAGGGTGGGCAGTCTGCTCCACAGCAGGTCCTGGCCGCGCAGGAACCGGTCCCAGGCGCTGTCGGTGGTCATGGTGTCGCGGAGTTTCCAGGGGCGTCCGCGGACGCCCGCCGCCGCTGGGGGCTGCTGTGCGGCGTGTGCGGTTCCGGGCAGGGCCGCGGCTGCCGCGCCACCGAGGGCGGTGCCGAGTACGGCTCTGCGGGGCACCGGTGAACGTTGCTCCGGCTGCGAGGTCATCGTCGTCCTCCAGACCTGACGGATCCTCGATACATCGGGTGTATCGCGGAACCTAGCAGCCCGTGTGGACCTGTCAACCGCCTCAACGGGTGGAGTTTGTTCGTCACTTCAGGCGTTGAGCTTTGGGTTCACATCGACAACCCTTGCTCAGGTTCTTGACTCCTCCGATGAATTGACCTGTGCTGGCGCAGCCGAATGCGCGCGCCGGTCATCTCGGAGGGTGGCGGGGGCGGCTGTGGCCGGCTTGAACGCCGTCGGCCGCGACCCGTTCACCGGGTCGCGGCCGACGAAGAAGAGCCCCAGGCAGGTCAGCCCTTGTGCCATTTCTGGTTGGGGGTGCCGGCGCAGGTCCACAGCTGGAGCTTGGTGCCGTTGCCGGTGCCGTTGTCGGTGACGTCCACGCACTTGTCGGCCAGGGAGCTGACCAGGTCGCCGGCGGAGCTGAGGTAGAACAGCTGGGCGCGGTTGCCACTGCACTTGGCGACCTGGATCGCGGTGCCGTTGGCGGTGTTGCCCCAGGCCAGGTCCATGCACAGGCCGAGCGAGCGGATGGTGCCGTCCGACTGGAAGACCCACTTCTGCTTGGCCGCGCCCGAGCAGTCCAGGATCTCCAGCCGGGTGCCGTCCCCGCCCGCGTTGGTGACGTCCACGCAGCGGCCGGACGGGTTCCCGATCAGCGCCACGCCGGGGACCGTGGTGGTCTTGGTGCCCCCGCTCGACGAGGAGCCGCCGGAGGAGGACTTCCCGCCCGAGGACGACGACTTGGTGCCGCTCGACTTCGTACCGGACGAGCCGGACGAGGAGGAGCCCGAGCTCGTGCCCGAGTTCGAGTTCGAACCGGAGCTGACGGATCCGCCGCCGGACTGCTGCCCGGTCGAGCCGGCGCCCGTGCCGCCGCCGGACCCGGAGCCGCCGGAACCGGTCTTGGCGGGCTTGTGCGAGGGGGTGTGGGACGGCGTCGGTGACGGGAACGGCGACTCCGACGTGCTGGTCAGCGTTGTCGGCTCCCCCGGCGCCACCGCCGCGGCCGGTGTGGTGTCGGGGTCCGGGAAGAGGTCGACATGGCTCAGCACCGGTACGGCCAGGGCCACGACGACGGTCAGTCCGGCCGCCGCGGCCACGGTCGCCCACACCCGTACGCCCGGTACCAGCCCGCGGCGGGGCGTGGCGGGACGGTTGGCGAAGGTGTCACTGAAACGTCCCGCCGGATTGCCGGGCCGTTCCGCCGAGGGCCGGGGTTTACGAAGGGGCGGCACGTCGTCTCCTGAAGGTCTCGTGAAGTTCTCGGAACGCCCGGAACGAGCGGGACACAGGAACAGTAACCAAGAGAAGGCCCAGCTCCGGACGCCTGCACACGAAGATCCCGCCGAACGTCACCTTCCGTCCACCTATGCGGAGTTGCCTGTGACGAACTTGTTGAAGTGCACAGCAATGGTGACTTCGGGAACTTCCGTTTTTCGCGCTAGCGTTCGTGCCTGAAGCGTTTCACAGTGACACAGAGCAACACCGCAAGACAGCACAACAGCTAAACCCGACACCGGAAGGCGGAGGCATTGAGCCTCATCGACCATGACCGCGCCGACGGCGCGGACCGGACGCTCGGCCTCCTGCTCGCGGAGCGCGACAGCCTGCGCCGCTTCGTGACCGGCATGATGGGGCGTGATCCCCACGGCGCGGAGGACGTCGTCCAGGAAACCCTGTTGCGGGCCTGGCAGTCGGCCGGCCGGCTGGACTGGCGGGACCGACCCATCCGTATGTGGCTGTTCCGGGTCGCCCGCAACCTGGTGGTCGACAACCGGCGTCGGGACCGGACCGTCCCGGTGGGGATCACCGCGGCGGACTTCGGCGGTGCCGGGCCGGCGCCCGTGCCCGACCACGCCGAACAGGTCGGTGACCGCCGGGTGCTGGTCTCCGCGCTGCGCACCCTCGCTCCCGCCCACCGCGAGGCCGTCGCCCGGGTCCATCTGCTGGGACAGGCCGGCGACGACGTGGCCCGCCAGCTCGGGCTGCCCCCGGGCACGGTCAAGTCCCGTACCCATCACGGCATCCGCGCGCTGCGCGCGACCCTCGAATCCCACGGCTGCCACCCGGCCGGAGCAGAGAGACTCCGGGGAGAGACGCGATGACCTCCGACACCATCACCACCCTGCTCGGCCTGGTCGGCCTGCTGGTTCTCGTCTTCGCCGTCACGAGCTGGCTGGTGCGGCGCGGCGGCGGCTGGAAGGCCCTGTGGCGCCGCCTCCGGCGTGAGATCACCCTCACCGTGCGGGCGTTCACCGGTCCGGTCCGCACCGAACTGCGCTACCGGCGCGGACTGCGGCTGCTGGTCCGGCTGCTGCGCGACCCGGCCGTGTGGGCCGACGCCGAGCGGGCCACGGCCCTGGCCGCGTCCGTCCGCCCGGGGGTCCGTCCCTACGGCGTGCTGGCCGGCCCCGAGTGGATGGCCGTGCTGGTCGCGGCGGACGGCGAAGCGCTGCGCGAGCCGCCGGAGCCGTGGGCGGCCGACGAGACCGATCCGCGGCTGTGGTGGATCGACCGCGCCGACCTCACGGGCGACACCGAGGACCCGGCCGTACCGCTGCTGGTCTGCGTGGGGCACGACATGGGGCACGCCGTGCTGCTCGACCTGCGATCCGGGCCGCCCGCGCTGTCCGTGTTCGGGCCGCCGCGTGCCGCCCGTACGGCCCGCGCCGTGCTCCAGGCGCTCGCCGCCCAGGTGGACGCCCGGCTGCCCGAGGGCCGGGTCGCCATCGCCGGCGGGGTGCACCCCCGGCATCCGGGGGCGACGGCCACCGCCACCGTCGGGCAGCCCGGCATCGAGGTCGCCGTGTGCGCCGACCCGCTGGAGAGGCCGCTGCCGTCAGGTGTGCGGCTGCTGAGTCTCGGGGTGGCCCGGGGCCGCACCCGGCTGCTGGAGATCGCGCCGGACTCGACGCTCACGGCGCACGGCGCTCCCGCCGCCGCCCGGGTCGACGTCCTGCCGCTGTCGCGGGCGGTGGCCCGGACCCTGTCCGCGCTGCCGCCGTGCCCCGACCGCCCGGACGACGAGGTCACGCGTCCACAGGACGCCACCTCGGCCGCCGATCCCGACCTGCTGCCGGACGAGCCCGACCTCGACGCCGGCGCGGCGCCGGTCGCCGGGCCGACCGGCGTCTCGGCCACCCGGCCGACCCCCGAGGCCGAACCGGCCGTCGCGCCGGTACCCGCTCCGGCCCCGGCGGCCGAGAGCGACGACGACTTCGCGGAACCGAGCACCTCAGGTGCGGCCGGTGTCTCCGCGAGCTCGCCGCCGGCGCCGTAACCGCCGTACCCGTCCCCTGATTCCGCACGAACGACCGCCGGCTGGGAGCCGTGAACCTCACCATCACCACCGTGGACGCCACGGACGGACAGCGCCGCGACCACCAGGTCCGGCTGCCCTCGAACGCCACCGTCGGCGATCTCGCCGCCGCCCTGACCCAGGACGAGGCCGCCGCCGGCGGCGCCGACTGGGCCACGGCCGGCGCCTCGCAGGCGCGCAACCTCTACGCCGACGGCCACCGGCTCGCCCCCGAGACCCGGGTCTCCGGCAGCGGCATCCGCGACGGCGGGCTGCTCGGGCTCGGCGGTCCGGCCCGCCCGGCCGACCTGGTCCGGGTCCATGACGACAGCGACCAGGACGGTGTCCTCGCCGAGGTGCACATCGTCTCCGGGCCCGGTGCCGGGCGGACCTGGCGGCTCGGCCCGGGCAGCCACGAGATCGGCACCGACCCGCTGTGCGCCCTGCGGCTCGACGCCGGCGCCGGAGTTCCCGAGTCCGGGCTGTGGGTGACGGTCGGCGCGGACGGCTCCGCGGCCTGGCACCGCACCGACGCCGAGCCCGAGGCGACCGTCCGGGCCCGGCTCGCCTCACCGCCGCCCGACGACGCCATCACCCAGCTGCGCAGGCCCCGCCCCCAGCCGCCCCGGGAACGGCCGCCGGGGCCGGGGCCGGTGCCCTGGCCGGCCGGTGAAGATCTGACGGTCGGTCCGGTGCTGCTGCGGATGAGCACGCCGGTCGAGCCGGACGCGGCCGTCACCCCGTCCGCCGACGGTTACGGCGTGGACTACAACCGGCCGCCGCGGATCGCCCCGCACCTGGACGCCGAGCGGGTCCGGCTGCCGCAGCCGCCGTCGCCGCCGCAGAAGCGGCCGTTCCCGACGGTGATGATGATCTCCCCGATCGTCCTCGGCCTGTTCATGGTCAGCATCTTCAAGTCGTACTACTTCCTGGTGTTCCTGTTCCTCAGCCCGATGATGATGCTGTCGAACTGGGCGACCGGCCGGCGTGCGGCCCGCAAGCAGTTCCTGGAGTCCGAGCGGGCCTATGAGCAGCGCCGTGACGTCATGGAGAAGCAGGTCCGGGACGCGGTCGTCGGCGAGCGGCGGGTCCGTGACAAGACCGGCCCGGACCCGGCGGCCGTCGCCCTGATCGCGACCGGTCCCGGCGGCCGGCTCTGGGAGCGGCGCCGACGGGACCCCGATCACCTCGTGCTGCGCCTCGGCACGGTCGACCAGCCGTCGGTACGGGAACTGGAGGACCCGGCGCGGGACGAGAACCACCGCTCGATCCGCTGGAACATCCCCGACACGCCGATCGGCGTCGACATCACCGCGCACGGTGTCGTCGGCATCGCCGGTCCGGCCGCCGAGGTGCAGCCGCTGGCGCGCTGGCTGGTGGCGCAGGCGGGCGTGCTGCACAGCCCGCGCGACCTCAGGGTCGTCCTCCTGACCGAGCCGGACCGGGTGGCGGACTGGGCGTGGACGCGCTGGCTGCCGCATCTCAAGCCCGGGACGGCCGGCGGACCGATGGTGCTGATCGGCAACGACCCCGAGTCCACCGCCGCCCGGATGAGCGAACTGGTCTCCCAGGTGCAGGCGCGCCGCCGGCAGACCGGCAACGACCGTGACGTGGTCTTCACCGAACCCGACGTGCTGGTGATCGCGGACGGCGCCCGGCGGCTGCGTGACGTGCCCGGCATGGTCCAGGTGCTCACCGAGGGCCCGCGGGTGCGGATCTTCAGCGTCTGCCTGGACGAGCAGGAGCGGCTGCTGCCCGAGGAGAGCACCGGTGTGGTCCTGGCGGCCGACGGCCGGCTGACCGTGCGGCGCCCCGGCGCACCCGACCTGCCCGCCGTCCGCGCCGACCGGGTCTCCCCCGAGTGGTGCGAACAGCTGGCCCGGGCGCTGGCCCCGATCCGGGACGTCAGCCCCGAGCACGACGCCGGACTCCCCCAGCGGGTCCGCCTGCTGGACCTGCTGGAGCAGGAACCGCCGAACGCGCAGGGCCTGTTGGAGCGCTGGCAGCGCGACCCCGCCAGCACCTCCTTCCTCATCGGCACCGGCTTCGACGGGCCGCTCTCCCTGGACCTGGTGCAGGACGGGCCGCACGGCCTGGTCGCCGGTACCACGGGTTCCGGCAAGTCGGAGCTGCTGCAGACGTTCGTGGCCTCGCTGGCCGCCGCCAACCGGCCCGACGAACTCACCTTCGTGCTGGTCGACTACAAGGGCGGCAGCGCCTTCAAGGAGTGCGCCCACCTGCCGCACACCCTCGGCATGGTCACCGACCTCGACGCCCACCTCGTGGAGCGGGCCCTGGAGTCGCTGGCCGCCGAACTGAGGCGCCGGGAGCAGGTGCTGGCCGCCGCCGACGCCAAGGACCACCCGGAGTACCGGGCCAAGCGGGCCGCGGATCCCTCGCTGGCGCCGCTGCCCCGGCTGCTGCTGGTCATCGACGAGTTCGCCACCCTGGTCCGCGAGGTCCCCGACTTCGTCCCCGGCCTGATCAGCATCGCCCAGCGGGGCCGCTCGCTCGGCATCCACCTGATCCTGGCCACGCAGCGGCCGGCCGGTGTGGTCACCGGTGACATCCGCGCCAACACCAACCTGCGGATCGCGCTGCGGGTCACCGACCAGACCGAGAGCCAGGACATCATCGACGTCAAGGACGCCGTCGACATCTCCACCGCCACGCCCGGCCGGGCTCTGGTACGGCGCGGACCGCGGCAGGCGGATCCGTTCCAGACCGCCTGGGTGGGTGCCGAACGCCCCCGGGAGAACCCGGCCTCGGCGGCCGAGCCGGAGGCCGGTCCCCGCAAGCCCGTGCGTTCGGTGGACGTGGGCTGGGACGCCCTCGGCCGCCCCGCAGAACTTCCCGCGGAGACCCGGACGGTGTCGGCCTCGGCCCCGCAGGGTCCGGCGCCGACCGACCTCCAGGTTCTCGTCGAGGAGATCCGTTCCGCGGCCGACCTGCTCGACGACTTCACCCAGCAGCCCAGCCCCTGGCTGCCGCCGCTCCAGCGCCGGCTGGTCCTGGACGACCTGGACGAACTCGGCGCCACCCGCGACGGCCGCCTGGTCATCCCCTACGCCCTGGAGG
This sequence comes from Streptomyces sp. NPDC031497, assembly GCF_055580905.1. Classification (NCBI taxonomy): domain Bacteria; kingdom Bacillati; phylum Actinomycetota; class Actinomycetes; order Kitasatosporales; family Streptomycetaceae; genus Streptomyces; species Streptomyces sp. NPDC031497. The sequence continues at coordinate 200,873 of NZ_JBVIKO010000014.1, read as the reverse complement.
ACGTCCCGCAGCTCCAGCAGCGCCGGGTCGCCGTCGCCGACCTCACCACCTTCGGGCATCTGTACATCATCGGCGCGCCGCGCTCCGGACGTACCCAGGTGCTGCGGACCATCGCCGGTTCGGCGGCCCGGGTGGCGAGCACCGCCGACGTGCACCTGTACGGCATCGACGCGGGCGGCGGCGGCCTCACCGCCGTCGGTGCGCTCCCGCACTGCGGCGGTGTGGTGTCCCGGCACGACCTGGAGCGGCTCGGGCGGATGCTTCGGCGGCTGAACCAGGAACTGACCGAACGGCAGGACCTGGCCCAGACGCACAGCGCGACCGGTATCGCGGAGCTGCGCCGGCTGCTGCCGAAGGCCGAACGGCCGGCGCACATCATGCTGCTGATCGACGGCTGGGACTCGTTGCAGGTCATCCTCGACGAACACGACCACGGCCAGCTGCTCCAGGAGGTCATCCGGCTGATGCGCGAGGGTGCCGCCGCCGGCATCCATGTCGTCGCCACCTCGGAACGGTCGCTGCTGGGCGGGCGGATGGCCGCGCACAACGACCACAAGCTGCTGCTCCGCCAGGGCGACCGCAGCGACTACCAGGCCGTCGGCATGATGCCGAACAAGATCCCGGCCGACATCCCGCCCGGCCGTGGCTGGCATGTGCTCAGCGGCACCGAGACGCAGGTGGCGTTGCTCGCCGAGGGCGGCGGTACCGAGCAGGCGGAGGCGCTGCGCTCGATCGGCGAGAGTGCCCGCAAGCGGGACGCCCAGGTGCCGGAGGCGCGGAAGCCGTTCCAGGTGGCCGTGCTGCCGCGCTCGGTGGAGTTCGCCGAGGCCTACGCGAAGGTCCAGGCGGCCCAGCGGCGGCCGCTGTGGGGTCTGCTCGGTGTCGGCGGCGACGACGGCGGCCCCGTCGGCACGGACCTGGCCGGCACCGCCTCGGCGTTCGGGGTGTTCGGCCCGGCTGGGTCGGGGCGCAGCAACACCCTCGCCTCGATCGCCGTGTCGCTGCTGGCCGGCGGCACCTCGCTGGTGGTGCTCACCCCGCGTGAGTCGCCGCTGCGCGCCCTGGACCGGCATGCCACCGCCACCGTGCTCACCGACAGCGACCCCTCGGCCGACACCGTGCGGGCGGCGCTGGACGCGCTGCCCGGACCTCGGGTGGTGATGATCGACGACGCCGATCTGCTCACCAACTCGGCGGCGGACAAGCTTCTCAAGGAGCTCGCCGTCTCCGGTCGCGACCAGGGTCTCGGCCTGGTCTACGCGGCCTCGGCGGAGGGCTTCCAGAGCGGCATGAGCGGCTGGACCCTCGCCGCCCGGCGGGCCCGGAGCGGTCTGCTCCTCGCGCCGAAGAACCTGTCCGAGGGCGATCTGGTCGGCCTGCGCCTGCTGCCCAGTGTGGTGCGGGCGGCCACGCATCCGGGCCGGGCCTGGACGGCCGGCCCCGGCGGCACCCTGCTCGCCGTCCAGGTGCCGCTCACGCCGCTGCGCGCCTGACCGGCACAGCGGGCGTACGAAGAGGGCCTCCCCGGAGTTTCCGGCGAGGCCCTCTTCGTACGGGAGTTACGAGTTGTTCTGCAGGCTGCTGCTGATGCCCTGGTCGAACTGGATCGCGTTCTCCTTGATGCCGTTGAACATCTCCGAGAAGTCGTTGATGCCCTTCACGGCGGCCAGCAGGCTGGTGTCGAAGTTGTTGTAGGTCGTGCGGATGACCTCACTGGACTGCTGGAACACCATGCCGTCGTCAACGAGGGTGTTGACCCGGTTGCGCAGGTTGCTGAGCACCGGCAGCAGGTTCTCGTGGGCGTCGTGCAGCAGGCTCACGACCTCCTCGATCTTGTGGTAGTCGAGGTTGATGCCGTTGTAGCTGGCCATGGGGTTCCTGTCCGTTCCTGTCGGTGTCGTTGCGGTGGTCGGGTCGTCACCAGGCGGCGGGGGTGCTGTTGTAGTCGTCGCCCCCACCGTCGTCGTCATCGGTGTTGCCGCCCGTCTGCTGCCAGTCCGGCTGGTTGCCGTTGGCGTCCTTGGGGCCACGGGTGTACTCGGTGCGGTCACCGTCGCTGCCGGTGGTCACCATCGTGCCGCTGCCGTCGGAGTTGAGGTTGGTCTCCGAGTGGACGGTGCTGCCGTCCGGGTAGGAGGTGTCCGTTGTGTAGTGATTGCCGTCGGGGGAGTAGTTGGTGACCGAGGTGTACGTCTTGCCGTCGTAGGTGACGGTGGACTCCTCCTTGATCACATGGCGCTGGTCGTCGAGCGTGAGGTGGGTGTGGACGCTGCCCCGCTCGGTGTTGATCGTCTGGTCCAGCGGCGGGTTGCCCGGATCGGTGGCCGAGCAGAAGTCCGGCATCGTGCCGTCCGGGCCGGGCACGCACTGGTCGAGGTGGGACTGCTTGTAGTCCCACAGGTCCTTGTCCCGGAAGTAGTTCTGCAGGCCCAGGTTGCTGCCCGTGATGCCCATGCCCTGGGCCAGTTCCGAGTCGAAGGACAGGAACGCCTCGCCCACCGAACCGAAGGCGCCGGCCAGCTCCTTGAGGCCCTTGTCCGCGTGGGACATGGTGCTGCTCGCGTTGGAGTAGAAACCCGAGAGCGCGTCGGCCAGGGTCTGGTCACCGAGGACCGTCAGGGCTTCGCTGGAGGTGTACCCGTCGTAGTCCGTCTGGCCCAGCCGGGAGAACGTGCTGTTGTCGAGGAGCGGACCGATGTCGCCGGCCAGGTTCTCCAGGTCCCGTTTGGCGTCGTTCAGGACGTTGTATTCGATTTTCAGGCTATCGGCCATGCGTGGGCCTCCCAGTCGAGACTCCGGTCAGTTGGACCACGCCGCACACGCCTCGTCGGTTCACCTCGGACGGTCGCTGTAATCCAGATCACGTGAACCACAGCGGCCACTGTGGCGTGGTCACTTGGGGAGAATCCGCCCCGAGCCCCGCAGCTTCCGGGAGGAACCCGTATGCCACGCCCGACCGACTGGAACGCGATCGGGCTCGACAGCGACCCCACACCCGGCGACCCCGACCAGATCCGGACGCTGTCCACCGAGCTGAACAACCTGGGCGCCGAGGCCCGGCGCATCAGCACGGCCATCGACGCGGTCATGAACACCGCCGGGGACAGTGTGTTCGTCGGCGAGGCCGCCAACGCCCTGCGCGACAAGGTCAACGACCGGCTGCGCGGGCACGTCGAGGACGTGGCGCAGTCCTTCGAGACCGCGGCGACCGCGCTGAGCACCTGGGCGGACAAGCTCGTCGAGCTGCAGTCCCGTGCCGACGGCGCGCTCAACTCGGGGCGCGGGCTCTCCGAGGACGACTCGAACCGGGAGACCTACGCCTCGACGGCCCGGCAGGCCGGCACCGAGCACGGCGAAGGCGCCGCAACGGCGGCGGGCAGCATCTCGGGTGTCTCCAACATTCAGCTGCCGATCTCCAAGTGCCAGTTGTTCTGGGAGGCGTTCCAGTGGCTGGCGATCATCCTGATCGTGCCGGCGCTGATCTTCGGCGGGCCGATCGCGCTGCTCGCCCTCGGCGTCAACCTGACCCTCTTCATCAAGACGATCGTCGACTTCGCCAACGGTGACGCCAGCTTCCTGGACCTCTTCCTCGCCGGGCTGGGCATCCTGGCGCCCACCACCAAGGCGCTGCCGATCTTCCAGATCATCAAGGGCGTCACCACGACGGCCTTCGCCAAGGGCTTCGCCAACATCGCCCGGGGCACGTTCCAGGCCCTGCGCAACCTGTTCACCAACGGCTTCCGTCCCACCACCCTGCTGCTCGGCCTGAAGGACCTGGTCAAGCTGGGCAGCACCTGGGTCTACAAGGGCGGTCTGTGGGTGCTGGACGGCATCCACAACCTGCCCGGCATCATCGGCCGCGGGGTCAACTCGGCCGGCCTGACGATCGTGCAGGGCATCAAGGCGCTCCCCGGATTCGTGCGTGGGCTGCCCGAGACGTTCTCCAAGGGCTGGCAGGCGACCAAGACCTGGGTGGGCCAGGAGTTCGGCGGCACCAAGTGGCTGCGGATCTTCCTGCCGGTGGACGCGGCGGAGATCGGCGAGTACGGCTTCGCGCGCGCCCTGCGGATCAGCCTCTTCGACCGCGGTGTGCTCGGGCAGCACGTCTTCGGCGCCCCGATCACCAGCAGCATCGGCCGCACGATCAGCTCGGTCCCGGTCGACCCGCGTACCGTGGACGCCCTGGTCGACATGCCGCGCATCCAGCTGAACGAGGTGCGGTTCGGGGCGGGTTCGGGTCAGAGCAGCATCCGCAACCTCGACCTCCACCTGCCCAGTACGCATCTGGACGTCACCTCGACCCTGCGCCCGCCGTCCCTGAACCTGGGTGACGTGGGCGCCATCGCCCACCGCGGCAACTTCGGCGTGCACGCGGCCCGCACCGTGGACGCGCTGGTCGACATGCCCCACGTGCAACTCGGCAACGTCCACGTGGAGAACTTCGGCGCGTTGGGAGGGCGTTCGGACGTCGGGGTGAGCGTGGGCGCCACGCCGACCGTCACCACCGCCTCCGGTCTCCACCTGCCCGCGTCGGCCGGTGTCCCCGGCGCCACCCACGGCCTCACCAACACGCCGGTGACCGGCGTCACCGGCGGTGCCCACACCACGCTCACCGGGCTGCACCCGACGCCGACGAACCTGACGTCCACCGCCGACGTACTGCTGCCGGGCGGAGCGCACAACGGCACGCACGTGCCGGGTACGACCGTCCTCACCGGCACCCACGCCACCCCGCCGCCGGTCGCCGGCACGCTCGGCGACATCTCGACTGTCAACCCGTCCGTGGGCACCCTGCACGCAGCGCTCACCGGCAACCCGGGAGTCGGCGCCGTACACGCGCCCGGCACGCCCAGCCTCGGCACCGTCCACACGACCCTGACGGGCACCCCCGGTACCAACGTGGCGCACACCGCGCTCGACTCGACCCCGACGCCCGGCGCTCATCACGACGTGACCGCGCCGAACAACCTGCTCACCGGCCCCACCACGGTGACCCACCCGTCCCCGACCGGCATCGGGCACGGCGGGCCGGGCAGCGTCGACGCCGGTACCTCGGCCTTCGACCTGCTGGCGGGCACCCGTCACAGCACGCCGAACACCCCCGTGGCCCCCGGCACCGGCAACGCCCTGGCCGACCGCACCACCAGCGCCCTGTCGGCCAACCAGACCCGGCTGCACCTCGACGAACTGGTCCAGAGCCCCGGCTCCCCGCATCCCGGCACACCGCAGCAGCTGCTGGCCAACTCACCCACGACTCCTCCGGTAAGCCCCGAACGGCTCACCACGAACCCGGCGTCCGTCACGACCCCGGACCGGCTCACCGCGAACCCCGGGAACGCCGGCACGCCCGACCGGTTCACCGGCAACGGCGCCCCGCACGACCCGGCGCCCGTCTCCCCCGGCGGCTCCGGGCACCCGGGCGCGCACAGCAACAGCGCCGCCCTCGACCTCGTCGACACCGGCCGCAGCGCCCGCACCACCGACAGCCCCGCCTTCGCCGGCGCGCCCACGCACACGGACGCCGACAAGGGCCTGGCCGGCTCGGCCAACGGCACCTCGGCCCATGTCCCCGAGAACCTTCCGGCCCATGCCACCCCCACCCCGCCCGGGACCCACACCCCGCTGCCGCCGGGTCACTCCTCCCCCGCGCCGGCCGCCCACACCGCTGACACCACCGGCGCCTTCGACGATCTCCTCAAGGACCCCAACGTCGTCAAGGTCCCGGGCAACCACCAGCTCGCGGTCAAGGCACCGCGCGGCGGCACGCCCGAACTCCACGGCGGTGCCGTCGAGTCGGGCCTGTACACGGTGGAGAAGCAGGGGACGGGCTTCGTCGTACGGCAGTTGGACGCCGTCGGCGGGACCGTGGTGCACAGCTGGACCTTCAAGCGGCTGGGCGGCATCCGGCTCGCCGAGGAGACCGTGCGGTTCGGCGACGGTCCGTTCAGCGGGGTGAGCGTCAAGGTCGCGGGCAAGTCCGTGGACTCCCTGACCGACGCCACCGGCACCTGGCCGGCGAAGCTGAGCGGCGAGCACGAGATCGTCGTCGCCTCCACCTCCGGCAGCCACGTCTACAGCCGGTCCACCGGCGCACTGCTGCGGTCGTCCACCCCGGACGTCACCCTGCCCCCGCGCCCGGCCGAGCTCACCGGCGCCTCCGCGGACAGCTGGGACGCCGCCGCCCACGCGGCCCGCGGCCACATGGGCAAGGCCGCCACCGACAACGAGACCAAGCTGTTCATGCAGGGCGTCATCGGTGGCGCCTTCACCTCGAAGAAGGGGTACGGCGGCTTCGTCAACCCCAGCGCCCTGGAGGCCAATCCGGGGCTGGTCGGCAAGGTCAAGCAGTTCAACAAGGTCGCCGGTGACCTGATGTTCGAGGGCCCCAACCAGCGGATGACCGTGTGGCGGGGCGTGTCCATGGACCCGCGGGCCGCCCAGGCCGACGTGTTCGTGGAGCGGCTGCCCGCCTCGACCTCCAACAACCGCGCCTTCCAGGCGGAGTGGGCGAAGAACGGCGTCAACAGCAACCGCGTCGTCTTCGAGATCGACGTACCGGCCGACCACGGCAAGCTCGCCATGGCCTACCCGCCCGGCTACCACAAGGCCGCCGACGACGCCCTCGCGCTCAACCAGGACCAGTGGGAGATCACCCTCTCTCCGACGCGGCTGGTGCGGACCGGGCCGGCCCGCGTCGAGGACGGCATCACGGTCGTGCCGGTGCGCGCCGAGCAGATCCCGGAGGGCCAGCTCGACAAGCTGATCAACGAGAAGTGGTCCGGGCTGCAGTCGGGCGAGGCGTTCGAGGACTTCGGGCGCGCCTTCGGGCAGGACGCGATGCGCCGCTGGGAGGGGCTCGGCGACGCGGTCGTACGGGAGGGCGGTGACGGCCCGAACGTGAAGACGTTCACGGTGAGCCGGCCCGGCTTCGCCGACGAGATGACCGTCACCGTCACCCACAAGGCGGACGACGACGCGGTCTCCGTCACGATCACCGGCGGCGACCGTACCTTCACCAAGGAGTGGAGCGGCACCGGCTTCAACGACCTCGCCGCGGACCTGCGCGGCCACGTCCTCCACAACAACGAGCTGCTCAGCTCCCTGCCGACGCCCACGTCATGGAGCAAGGAGCTGCCGAGCCCGGTCTACACCGGCTCCCACCCGGACACGACCGTCCCGAGCCCCACCCGGACCACGCCGGACACGGACACGAGCGTCCCGGCCACCACCCACACCACGCACGACACGGAAACGGCCGTACCGGGGACCACCCGCTCCCCCCTCCACACCGACACGACCGTCCCGAGCCCGACCCGAGGCACCCCGGACACGGGGACCGCCGTACCGGGCACGGTGCACGCGACCCCTGACACGACGCCCGCCCCGCGCCCGGACACCCCGCACTCCGGTGGTCAGGAGCTGCCCGGGCGCGGGCCCCGGCTCACCCCGGCCGAGATCGAGCAGGCGTGGTTCCGGGACGGCGAACGGGTCGACGCGCTCTTCGGCCACCTCGACGACCCGCTGCGCGGGGCACGCCGCGAGGCCTGGCGGGACCATGTGCAGGCACGGTACGACGTGGGCCGGGCCGAGGATCTGCTACCGGACAACGGGCACGCGGGCGGCTCCCGCGGCCCCACACCCGACGAGATCCGCGCGCGCGAGAACGTCGACATCGCCCAGCAGCGGTACGACGCCACCCACCACCGCCTGACCGAACTCGGCGTCGACCCGGTGCGGATGGAGGCCGATCTCGGCGCCCTGCGGCAGCTCAGTCTGAAGGAACGGCCCCGCCTGCTCGGCGGCACGGTCACCACGGCGAACGACGCGACTCCCCCGCCCGCGACCGCCGCCCACGCCGCCCACGCCGCCCACGGCGAGACGGGCGCGGCCTCCGTCACACCGCCCAGGCGGCTGAACGACATCCTGGCCGACCAGACCAAGGCCCACAAGGATCTCCAGCAGGCGGAGATCGCGCAGACGCAGCTGGGCAAGGACGCCGACAAGATCGCGAAGGCCAACGCGGACCTGACCGAGGCGGACACGAAGTTCAAGGACGCCACCCGCGAACTCGACGAGGCGCTCCAGCACGAACTCGACAACCGCCTGCTCTCGCAGCGTGAACTGAACCAGCTCGTCGACCAGTTCGCGGGCGCCGGCGACATCGACCGGGCCCAGGCGCTGCAGAACCACGCACGGAAACTGGACACCGGTTCCCGCGGCGCGGGCGACGGCCCCGTCCGCTCGGACCAGTTCATCCGGACCGGCGAGGAGATCCAGTCCCAGTCGGTCACCGTCCAGCGGCTCGCCAACGAGCTCGAGAACCTGGTGAAGGCCGACACGACTCCCCCCTCTGAGCTCAAGGTCCTGGCCGAGGGGCTCGAGAACGCCGCCAAGGACCTGGACGCGGCCCTCCAGGGCCATGTCACGGACGCCGCACGCTTCGGCGGCGCCTACACGCTGCGCAACCAGCACACGCCCGTCGCCGCCGTGGCCCACCATCTCGCCGAGCTGGTCGACGACGCCGTCAAGACAGCGAAGCCGGGCGACAACCTCGTACTCAAGGGCTTCCTCGGCACCGACGCCTCGGTGGAACGGGTCCGGCGCGGCATCCCGGACCTCCTGCGGCGCTACCGCGAGAACCAGGCGTTCGGCGAGGTGCACAGCGGAGAGCAGTGGAAGGCGGTACTGCCCGGGACCGAGGCTCAGTGGCGGAAGGTGTTCGAGGACTTCGACGGCTTCGACAAGCTGTCCAGGTCCCAGCAGCACGACTTCGTGCGCAAGCTGTCCGAGAAGAACATCGCGGACCTGCGTGCCGACGTCGACGGACTGCTGAAGGACCTGCCGGAGGCGGACCGTCTGAAGTTCCAGCAGCTGCGGGACAAGCTCGAGAACCTGCCTTACCGGATCAAGCACGCCACTCCGGCCTACCACGCCATCGCCAACAGCGGTGTGATGTCCTCGCAGGGCGACCTGACCCGCCGGGGCGTCAAATTCCTGGCGTCCGGCAAGAGTTCGGCGAAGAACACCTCCAACCTGGGCAACGACGACTTCGTGTTCTTCCGTATGGAGGTCGGCGACAAGCCGATGGCGACCCGCTACGGGCCGACCACGCTCGTCTTCGACGCCAAGGTCCTGGAGGAGAAGGGCGGCTGGGTCTCGCTCCACGACCAGCTGCACCCACTGGACCGCGACACCATGAACCAGCTGAAGGTCGGCGACGACGTCGTCCGCAGCGCGAAGTACGACGACGGCTTCGACGAGGTGGGCAAGCGGGGCCGCTGGACGTACGAGTACCCCGACCACAGCACTCGGCAGGTCTCCTTCGAGCAGGAGGTCTTCCACGGCGAGCATGTGCGGGAGGCGCTCGCCCTGTCGGTGGTGCGCGAGGTCCATCTCATCGGTGGCACCTTCAAGGACGACGTCTTCAGGCTCCTCGCCGAAACCGGCAGTCCGGAGGACCTGGGCTCGGTCATCTCCAAGCTGTACCGGCCCGAGGCGAAGTCCGGCTCGGGGCTGCCCATCAACCCGTTCGAGAGCCGTGCCACGAGCGAGTGGCCGTCGCCGCTCGCGGTCCATGACGCGGACGGCGACGGACGCTATCTCGCCGACGGCACGGTCGACCCGGCCGCACGGGCGGCCGGCAAGGCCTTCGACGACGCGTCCGACCGGGTGCGGCAGGCCGACAACGCCCTCAAGAGCGGCAACAACAAGGCGCTGCGCTACAACCTCAACAAGGCGCAGCCGCACGCCGAGCAGTCGGTCAAGCTGACCCAGGAGTTCCACGCGGCCGCCGTCGGCGAACGCAAGGAGATGGCGAAGACCCTGCTCGACCAGCGCGAGCAGCTCCTCAAGGACATCAACACCCGCCTCGACGCACTGAAGCCACAGGCCAAGCCCGAGACCGCGAAGCCGCAGCCCGGGCCGGGCAAGAACCAGGGCGCGGGGACCTCCTCGTCGGCCGCGGGGGCGAACGGCCCCAACCTGAGCGAACTTCCGCAACTGGCCGAGAACGCGCTCCAGGGTGTAGCCGGCATCACCGACCAGATGAAGAAGATGGTCCGGGCACTCGCCAACTCGGACGGCTTCCGGTCCCTGCCGAACTCCAAGGTCGGCACGCAGACCACGGCCGCCGTCGACCTGGGCAGGACCGCCTTCGACAAGGCGTTCAAGCACCTGTTCAGGGCGGGACTGGTCCACGGTGACTCCGCCGGCCTCCACTTCACGGACGAGGGCCGCCGGCTGTTCCTGCCGCCGGGCGCCGACGCCAAGACAGCGACGCCTTCCGTGTCCGCCGCGACCGACGTCCACACGAACCCGGCCCACGCCCAACCCCAGCTCCCGCACACCCAGTCGGGCCCCGAAACCAAGGCCCCCGCGCTCACCGGCGACGGCCTCCCGTCCCGCGGCCTGGACACCGACTCACCGGCACCCCACCACGCCGACACGGACACCACGCCCCCGGCACCGCACGACCTCGACACCACGCCCCCGGCACCGCGCGGCACCGACACGCAGTCGCCGGCGCCGCGTCGCATCGACTCCGAGACGGCCCCGCCGCCGATCAAGGAGAGCGACACCACCGTCTCGCACTCCCCGAACCACGGTGCCGCCACGCACCCCCTCGACGCGGAGACCGCGCCGCAGCATCTCTCCGACACCACCGCACCGCACCGTCTCACCGAGACCGAGACGGAGACCCTCCGGCCGCACCCGCTCGACACCGGCACGCCTCCGTCCCGTCTCACCGAGACCGACACGACCACACCGCACCTCGCCGACACCGACACGACCACACCGCACCTCGCCGACACCGAGACGCGCACACCCCACCTCGCGGACACCGACACCACCCCGCCCCACCCCACCGAATCCGACGCGCCCGCGACACACCTCGACGACATCCACTCGGCCACTCCCCACCGTGGCGACAACGGCGACTTCACCTCGATGCCCCCGAAGGACGACACACGGCTCGGGGACGGCCGGTCCGCGCGGCCGCTCGGTGACGCCGTCCTGGACGACATGCTCAGGCCGCCCCGGCGGACCGGCGACACCACCGGAACGACCGCGTCCGGTACCGCCCATCCGGCCGCGCCCGACCTCCTCGACCGTGCCGTCTTCCGCCGTAACACGTACCGGGAGAACGGCATCCGCGCCCGCTCGCAGATCCGGTACGTCGACCGTGCCCTGGACGCCTTCCACCACGTCCCCGCCGACCAGTTGGCGCGACGGGCCGAGGCCCTCGACAACCTGGCCGACGCCGCCGGGCGCTTCCTGCGGGACCGCCCGGACTCGGTCCGCCGGGCCGGAGTGGAACAGCTCCTGAACCAGGTCCGGGCCGAGGCGAACGCCTACCGGCTGCTCGACGACTTCCGGCGCCTCGGCGACGGCGCGGACGGGCTGGCCGGCCGCACCCGCACCGCCCTCGCCGCCGGCGGCACGACCCCGCACACCCAGACCAGGCTCCAGACGATGCTCGACGGCTTGGACAGGTCCGCGCAGGCCCAGCGGCAGAACGACGCCCTGAGCCTGCTGGACGGCACCCCGCCGCTGCGGAACACCGGTGACACCACCCTCACCGCGCCGGCCCGCCCGGACGGCGACACGACCCCGGCGGCACCCGCCCGACTCGACGGTGACACCACCCCCGCAGCCGCCCACCTCGACGGCGACACCACCCCCGCCGCACCCTCCCGGCCGAACCGGGGCAAGGCTCCGGCCACGTCCTCCCGGCAGCCCGGGGAGACGCCGTGGGCGGAGGATTCGGCGCGGTTCGACGAGCTCCTGGGCGGCGACGGCAGGCCGTTCCGCGAGGCCTGGGTCGAGTTGTCGTCCGCCCGGATCGAACTGAACCGGGTCGAGGATCTGCGCGGCGGGCCGGGCGGAGCCAGCACCTCACGGACGGTCAGCACCTTCGACGTCCAGCTCAACCACGAACTGGTCGCCGCTCAGGACCGGTTCCGCGCCGCTTACCAGAACCTTGAGCACCTCGGCATCCATCCGACCGAGATCGAGGCCCGGATCCACGAGATCCAGGTGGCAGCCACCCACCGCGGCGCGACGCTCGGCGCGGGCAAGCTCGACACGCTACCCGACACCGCCCCGCCCGCGGTCAACCACGTCGCTCTGAACAACTCGGGCGTGAGCGCGCCGAACGGCCTGACCATCGAGCGGAGCGTGGGCCAGGACAACGCGGTGACGCTGTGGGTGCTCGACCAGCAGCTGCACCCGGACCCGCTGCGCACGGTCGTCGCCCGGCCGGACGGCGGTTTCGACGTCCGGCACACTCCGTCGGACACCGTCACCACGTACACCGCGAACGGCGACCGGATCGCCGACGACATGCCGCTGTACGGGGCCGACGGCCGGCCGACGGGGCTGCGTCTGCACACGGATCTCAACGCCCACGGCCTGCGGCAGACCATGACGGTGAACGGCCCCGGCGCGGACCGGCTGACCGCCTTCCCACTGCCCGGCGACGCGGCGCGGATCACCCATCTCGACACCGGCGCCACCCATCGCGTGGACGCCCTGGGCCTCCGGGTCGACGAGGGCGTCCAGCTCACCGGCCGGGACGGCGTCCCCGCCGGGACCGACCGGGTGTGGGTCACCGACGGCGCCGACGTCCATGTCACCGATCTCGCGGGCAACCGTCTGGACCTGCGGGTGCAGGAGCTGGGCGACGGGAACGGCATCAGGGTCACCGACGGGACGACCGGGGTGTCCGTACGCCACGACGGCCGGGGCCGCCTCCAGGAGACCGGTGTCTCGCTGACCGAGCCGCGGGGCACCCGCGGGCAGCGGTTCCTGGCCGACGACGGCACGGGCCGCTTCACCCTGACCGACACGGCCGGTGCTCGGCAGCCCCAGACGGTCACCGCGCTGCCCGGCGGCACCGGCTTCCGGGTGACCGACGAGACGAGCGGCGCGACCAGCAGGTTCACGGCCGACGGCCGCTACCAGGACACCGGCCTCGCCCTGTTCGACCCCGCGGCGAACGCCCGCGGTGGCCGGATCGCCGTACCGGACGGCGCGGGCGGTCACCTCCTCACCGACACCGCGGGGCAGCCGCTGCCCCAGCGGGTGGTCGCGGTCGGCGGCAACCGGCCGCGCACGATCGACGACGTCACCGGCGAGTCCGTGCTGTACGACGCCCAGGGCCACCCGGTGAGCGCCTCGACCGCGCTGGCCGACCCGGCCGGCGGGCCGCGCGGCGGCCGGTTCGCCGAGCCCGACGGGGCCGGCGGTCACCGTCTCACCGACGCCGACGGCAACCGGCTGCCCGACACCGTCACCGCGCTCCCGGACAACGGCGGGTTCCGAACCGTCCACGACACCGGGCACCGCACCTTCGGCGTGAACGGCGACTTCGCGGGCGACGGGCTGCGGCTGACCGGACGGGACGGCGTACCGGCCGGGCATCTCGACCGGCCGCTCGGCGCGGCTCCGCACTGGCTGGACGACGCCTTCGCGGCGGACCCGGCGCGGGCGGTCACCTTCGACCCGGCCGGCCGCATCGAGATCGCCCGACCCGGCGGCGGCCGGCAGGTCTTCGACCAGCACACCGGACGGTTCGCGCAGGAGACGGTCCCGCTGCCCGGCGGCGGTCACCGGACCACCCTGGCCGACGGGACGTTCACCCGGTACGACGGCCAGGGCGCCGTCACGGCCACCGGCACCCCGCTGCCCGTGGGCCACGGCGGACGCCACCTCGTCGTGGCTCCGCCGACCGCGCAGCACCCCGGCGCCTGGCTGGAGGACGGGGCGGGCGGCAGGCTCGCGCACTGGGACGCCGTCCGGAGGCCCGACGGCACCACCCGGATCGTCTTCAACGACCGGACCAGCCCGCGGCACGGCGAGTTCGTGCACCTGGCCGCCGACGGCAGCGTGGCCCGGCAGGGCTTCAACGTGCTGGACAACGGGCGGCGGACGGACTACCGGTACGTCGTCGACCACGCCACGGGCACCTGGGACCGGACCACCAGGTCCGGCGCGCCGGTGGCGGCCGGGTCCTTCCACCACGGCACCGCCGACCTGTCCGGCGCCGCGGGCGGCCACATCAAGCTGCTCAGCTCGACCAAGAAGCAGGTGCCGGTCTTCGAACGCCGGGTGCTGCCCGGTGCCTCCGGCGACGTGGTCGACTCCTTCCGGCGTACCGACACGATCGACTTCGCCCGCACCAACCCCCGTACCCACTGGGTGCGCTGGGACGACACCGGCACTCCGCTCGGCACGGGCAGCCGGCACTACGACACGGCGGGCACCGGCTGGCGCGACACCGACGGCTGGGGCCGCACGGTGCGCGAATACCGCGACGGGCTGCAGAAGTTCAACGGCCGGACCGGCCACACCCTGGGCGTCGACGACGGCAACGGGGCCTGGACCTGGCACCGTTACGACGGCGACGGCAAGGTGATCGCCTCGGGCCCGCGGACCCGGGAGCGCATCGGCAGCGGCTGGACCGACCGCACCGCGGACGGCCGGATCGCCCAGCAGCAGTGGGGCATGGCCGAATGGCCCGAGCGGGCCGGCCAGTACCAGGAACACGCGATGAACCCGGCCGACGGGACTCTCCGTGCCACCTGGGAGCGGCACTCCCCGCACGGCAAGGAGGTCGGCAAGCACGAGGCCCTCGGCGACGGCTTCCTGACCACCGACCGCTGGCGCGAGCAGCGGCCGCCCACCTGGGTGCGCACCCGCTGGCTCGCCGGCGCCGAGCACACCCGGCCGCCGTACGCCCATGTCCGGGGTGACGACACCTACCAGCTGTTCACCTGGACGAAGGAGGCGAACGACGGCACCGTCGCCGCCTCCGGTGTGCGGTACGTCGGCATGGACGGCAGTGCCCTGGACCTGGCCGCCGACGGCACCTTCGCGCGCTTCAGCGGCAAACTGCACGACGGCACCTCCCTGAAGGTCGGTGACCACGCCGGGCGCCCCGGCCATGCCCCGGCCAACCCCACCGACCAGCCCTGGCAGGCCGGCGACGTCAGGGGCTACCGCGAACCGCTCGCGAACGACCCTGCGGGCAGGCTCTGGCAGGACGTGTACCAGGACGCCGGCGGCACCACCCGGATCGCCCGCGAGGGGCTGCCCGGCGGGGTCGTCCGGGAGTACACCGGCCTGCCGGAGAACCGCCTCTGGGTCGAGCGGGACCCGCACGGCAACCTCGTCGGCCAGAGTCACGCCAAGCCCGACCAGCCGGACCACGTGATCCAGGGTTCCGGCCGCGCCGACTCCGGCCGCTGGACCTGGCGCGAGCTGGACGCGAACGGCGCCCAGGTCGGCACCGGCGAGCGGGAGTTCTTCCGCGGCTCCACCGACTCCCGGCTGCCCTGGGACGACTCCTACCGGGACTTCGACGCCCACGGGCAACTGGTCCGCGAGCGCCGGATGCTCGACTCGGGCAACCACGTGGACGCCTGGCGCGACACCAACGGCTGGTGGACCGCGAACGTCTTCAGGCGGGACGGCACGGCCCTCGACCCGGCCCTGGCCAACCAGGTCCGCCGCTGGTGGCACGACGGCAGCTGGCAGGAGCAGTGGGCGCCCGGTGCCCGTCACTTCCGTGACTCGCTGCCCGGCACCGGCCAGGCCGCGCCCACCGTCCTGCGCG
Organism: Streptomyces sp. NPDC031497; assembly: GCF_055580905.1. Lineage (NCBI taxonomy): Bacteria > Bacillati > Actinomycetota > Actinomycetes > Kitasatosporales > Streptomycetaceae > Streptomyces > Streptomyces sp. NPDC031497. The sequence continues at coordinate 185,257 of NZ_JBVIKO010000014.1, read as the reverse complement.
AGACCCCGCTGCACAACGGCGGACCGCTGCGGGTGCGGGCGTACAGCACGACCGTCACGCAGAACACCCCGGCCGGCTCGGTCTGGAAGGAGTTCGACCACGGCAGTGTGGTGCGGGAGCGCAAGGCCGATGGCGGCGGGTTCCTGGAGACCGACGCCTGGCGCGGCCAGTGGAACCGTTACAACAGGAACGGCGATCTGATCGCCCAGCGCACCGACAGCGGCCTGGTGTTCGAGCGGGACACGTTCAACACCTGGCGGCTGGTCGGCAACGAGTACGACTTCCGGGGCGCGCTCACCGAGATCCGCGGCTGGGGACGGACGACCCGTGAGGCTCAGCGCATGCCGTGGTCCGGCACCGTCCTGCCGGACGGCAACGCGGCGCTGCGCGAGGCGCGTTACGAGCCGTACTGGCAGTCCGTGGCCAAGAAGGCGGCGCTGGAGTTCGGCCAGGAGTTCATCCTGGAGTTCGGTGCGAACCTCGCCGTCAACGGGATCGTGGCCGCCGTCCAGAACAAGCCGTTCACCGGCAAGGACGCGCTCAAGTCGTTCGCCAACGCGGCGGTCGGCGCGACCATCAAGACCGGTCTGAGCACCGCGGTGCACGAGAACCGGGCCCTCGGGTTCGAGAATCTCGGCAAGTTCAAGGCCGGCATCGCCAATGTCGACGGCGGCAAACCGTGGACCCGGCGTCCGCTCAACCACGACAAGACCTGGGTCAACGAGTGGGCGGGCAACGAGACGCCGACCCGCTGGCGGGGCGGTGCCTACGACTTCTCGTTCGGCGTGCTCAGCAGCGCGCTGTCCGGCTGGGTCAACGGCAGTATGAACGCGGCCGTGTGGGGCGTGACCAACGCCGACGGCCAGACGGTGAAGCTGCACGGCGGCGACGCGGTCTGGGAGGGCGGGATCAACGCCGCCGCCTCGGTCACCACGGCCGCCACCACCGGGCTGGTCAAGAACGTGTTCGTGATGAGCGCGGGCAGCCGGCTCTTCCACCGCCAGGGCTTCGCCGACTTCTGGATCCAGCTACCCTTCAAGATCTTCGAGAAGTCGATCCAGTCGCTGTACCTGACCAGCACCTATCGTGCGAGCATCAATCCCACCTATTACCAGGCACCATGATCGGGACAGCGGCGATCACCGAGACTTGAGGAACGTAGATGACCACCCGTCACACCGTGGCGCCCAAGGGTCAGGGCGGCCGGGGCGCGTACCGGACCATCGGCGAGGCGATACGCGCCGCCTCGCCCGGCGATCTGGTGGTGATCGCCCCCGGTACCTGGACCGAGAACCTGGTCCTGGACCGCGCGGTCGTGCTCACGGCGGAGCACGGCCGGGGCAGCGTCGTGATCGCGGCGCCGCCCGGGGAGGCGCCCGCGGTGACCGTGGACGGCCCTGACTGCGCCCTCCACAACATCACCGTGTGGGGCTCCGACGCGGGCCGGCCCGCCGTGAGCGTGTCCCCCGGGGCCGGGCTGGTCCTGGAGGAGTGCTCGGTGGAGGGCGGCCGGGTGCAGGCGAAGGGCCCGGACGACGAGGAGGGCGGTACGACGGCGGTCGTGCTGCGCCGCTGCCGTCTGGAGGGCGCCCGGCTGGCCGGTCTGCATCTGGCCGGGGGTGTCCGGGCCCGGGTGGAGGACACGGCGGTCACCGGCGTCGACGGCACCGGCGTGGTGCTGTCCGGCGCCGCGAGCCTGGACGCCGTACGGCTGCGCCTGGAGCGCACGACCGGGTCCGGGGTGCGGCTGCGCGGCCGGTCCCGGCTGCGGCTGACCGACTCGGTGCTGGCGGGAAGCGGCCGGGCGGGCCTGCTCCTTGAGGACGCCACCGAGGCCACCGCCGGGGAGTCGCGCATCGAGACGCCCGGGGCGGCGGGGGTGCATCTGACCGGGTCGGCGCGTGCCGAGCTGACCGACTGCAAGATCCGCGGCGCGGCCGCCAGCGGGCTGGTGGTGCAGGAGACCGCGCGGCTCAGCGCGTCCGGCTGCTCGGTGGCCGACGCGGGCGCCAACGGGCTGCTGGTGACGGGAGCGGGCGAGGCGGACCTGGCGGACTGCCGGATCGACCGCAGTGCCTTCAGCGCGGTCCACCTGGCCGGTACGGCCGTGGGGCGGCTCGCCGACTGCCGGGTGCGCGGCGGTTCCGAGCACGGTGTGCACGCCACCGGCGAGGCCCGGATCGAGCTGACCGACTGCGGGATCATCGACGTCGCCATGACCGGGGTGAGCGTTCTGGAGCGGGCGGTGGCCACGCTCACCGGCTGCCGGGTCGCCGGGTCCGCCGCCGGCATCGGCATCGGCTCGCCCACCGGCAGCACGGTCGCCGACTCCACGGTGACCGGGACGAAGGAGATCGGCGTGCAGGTCGCCAAGGGTGCCGCCGCCTCCCTCGCCGGGATCCGGATCAGCGGCGCCGGGGCGGCCGGGCTGGTGGTCGACGAGGGCGCCGAGGCGACGGTGAACGGAGGCTGGGTCGAGAACTGCGCGGGCTCCGGTGCCGTCGTCTGGACCGGCGCCAGGCCGGAGATGACCGGGCTGCGCATCGACCGGCCGGGCAAGAACGGGGTGTTCCTGGCGGAGGGGGCGGGCGGCACGTTCACCGGGCTCGACGTCACCCGCGCCGGCTTCCCGGCGTTGCATGTCGCCGCGGGCGCCGACCCGGTGTTCCGGCAGTGCCGGGTCCGTGACTGCGCGGAGGCGCTGGGCACCGACGAGGGCGCCAAGCCGGTCCTGGAGGACTGCACGGCCGACGGCGCGCCGCTGACCTTCGGCGCCCCGGCCGTGACGCCGGCGAACGGCGTTCCCGGGGCGGCGCCCTCCCCCAGGGCCGCGAAGTCCGCCGCCGACGACACGGAGGAGCCGGCGGAGGAGAGCCTGGAGGACCTGCTCGGCGAACTCCACGAACTGGTCGGCCTGGACCGCGTCAAGCAGGACGTCGGCTCACTGGTCAAGCTCATGCAGACGGTCCGCCGCCGCGAGGAGGCCGGGCTGCCGGCCCCGCCGCTCAGCCGGCACCTGGTGTTCGCCGGCAACCCCGGCACCGGCAAGACCACCGTGGCCCGCCTGTACGGCCGTCTCCTCAAGGCGCTCGGGCTGCTGCGCCGGGGTCATCTGATCGAGGTCGACCGCACGGCGCTGGTGGGCGAGTACGTGGGCCACACCGGCCCGAAGACCACCGCTGCCTTCAACCGGGCGCTGGGCGGTGTGCTCTTCATCGACGAGGCCTACTCGCTGGCCCCGGCGCTGGCGGGGAACGACTTCGGTACCGAGGCCGTGGCGACCCTGGTGAAGCTGATGGAGGACCATCGCGACGACGTCGTGGTCATCGCCGCCGGCTACCCCGGTGACATGCACCGCTTCATCGGTTCCAACCCGGGCCTCGCCTCCCGTTTCGGCCGCACGCTGCTCTTCGAGGACTACGAGTCCGCCGAACTGGTCTCGATCGTCGAGTTCCAGGCCGGACAGCACCGCTACGAGATGACGCCCACGGCCCGCACCGAACTCCTCACCCTCTTCGAGGCCATGCCCCGGGGCGAGGGCTTCGGCAACGGCCGCTCGGCCCGCCAGATCTTCCAGGAGATGACCGAACGCCAGGCCCAGCGGGTGGCCGAGCTTTCCGCTCCGACCTCGGAGGAGCTGATCAGCCTGGAAGCCCACGACCTGCCCCACCCGGCGGCACACTGACGGCGCCGAGGCCGGACGCGGCGGGCGTCAGAGTGCCGCCGCCCAGGCGTCCACGGTCGTGACCTCCGCCTGCGTGGGGAACACCTTCTCGGTGAGCACCCGGTGGACCTCCGGGTCGGAGTCGAGGCAGCCGTCGGACAGGACGGTGAGTTCGAAGTCGAGGTCGGCGGCCTGGCGCAGGGTGGACAGCACGACGCCGCTGGTGGCGATGCCGGTGAGGACGAGGTGATCGATCTCGCCGGCCCGCAGCACCAGGTCGAGGTCGCTTCCGGCGAAGGCGCTGACGCGTCGCTTGGTCACGACGGTCTCGCCGGGTGCGGGCGCCACGTCGGGGTGCACCTGCGTGGTCGGGGCGTCGCCGGCCAGGCCGGCCGCGCGGCTCGGCATGGCGCCGAAGATCTTGTTGCGGGTGCTGATCTCCGGGTATCCGGGACGGAAGCCGACGACCACGTAGATCACCGGGATCCCGCCCGCGCGGGCGGCGTCGATCGCCTTGGCGAGGCGCGGCAGGTAGTCGTCCGCGGCGAACCGGTCGGTGACGACCTGCTGGACGTCCATGACGAGAAGAGCTTGAGGCACCGTCGATGTTCCTTTCCCATGGCCCCGTTAGTCATCAAGTGATTACTTGGTAACGTAGCCCCACCCCGAAGCCAAGTCAACGCACGATTACTTATCGGCGGGTCCACCCTGGGCCCCAAGAACGTCCCCGAGAGGAGCCGACATGTCAGCGGACGAGGCACCCTCGCACCCCGATCCGGCCGACGGACGCCGGCGCCGGGACGCCGGGGCGACGCGCCGGGCGCTCCTCCTCGCCGCCCGCGCCCGGTTCACCCGGCTCGGATACGACCGTACGACGCTGCGGGACGTCGCCGCGGACGCCGGGGTCAATCTGGCCCTCGTCAAGCGGTACTTCGGCTCCAAGGAGGGCCTGTTCAAGGCGGCGCTGGCGTCGACGCCCCGGTTCCTGGGCGGCGAGGAGGAGTTCCCGCACGGTCCGGCCGCCCTGGCCGAGGCGCTCAGCCGTCAGCTGGCGGCCGGGGCGTGGGCGGAGTTCGGCGAGCATCCGGTGCTGATGCTGTTGCGGGACTCCGGCGACGAGCAGGTGGCCGAGCTGCGCCGGCGGGCGCTGGAGGAGTTCGGCCGGCAGGTGCTCGAAGCGTCGGGTGCCACATCGGCACCCGACGCTCTGCTGAGGGCGGAACTGCTGGTCGCACTGGGAGTCGGCGTCGCCGTCGTACGCTCGGCCGTCGGTCTGCGGCCGCTGGCCGACGCGGCACCCGAGGACCTGCTGGGCCCGCTCCGTGACATCGTGGCCGCCCTGCTCGAACCCCCGCCGAGGTGACCTTCCACGGCGGCCCGGTCACTCGGGCCAGGCGGAGCCCTTGATGACCTCGACGAAGTCGCCGCGGCGGAAGCCGGGGACGTAGTGGGCCAGTACGTCGGCCTTGACGTTGCCGAAGGTGGTGTCGGGACGGTCCTGGATGCCCTCGGTGAAGGCGGCGAGGATCTGGTTCTTGAAGTCCGGGCGCGGGTGCGCGGCGACGACCGCGGCGCGCTGCTCGTCGGTGACCTCGTGATAGCCGATGCCCAGGACGTCCAGCTCGACCCCGCGCGTCACCAGGGCGATCTCGGGTGCCATGTGCAGCGGGATCTCCGGGGTGGTGTGCAGGGCGATGCTCGTCCAGACCCGGTCGGCGGGCTCGCCGGTGATGCCGTGGGCGTGCAGGAAGTGGCGGGCCTCGTCGGCGCCGTCGATCTCGAAGCGCTGGTCGGTACGGCGCAGGCTCTTGGTCAGCCCCAGGTCGTGGAACATCGCCCCCACGTAGAGCAGCTCGGGGTCGAAGGTCAGCCCCAGGGCCCGGCCGCGCAGCGAGCCCCACAGGAAGACCCGCCGGGAGTGGTCGAACACCAGCGGGGTGGCGACATCGCGCACCATTTCCGTGGCCTCCCGCACCAGGGTGGTGTCCGGGATCCGTACGCCTGCGATCTCTTCGCTCATCGTTCTCAGCCTCCATACCGGTCAGGTGATCTGTCTTCAGGGTGCTCCGGGGACGTAGGCTGGGCCATGTCTCTGCTGCCAGGAAAACCACGGATCGGGACATGGCACATCGGGTGGGCTTCGTGGTCTTCGAGGGCGTGACCATGCTCGACGTCAGCGGCCCCTCGGAGGTACTGCACCAGGCGGGCCGGCTCGCCGACCCCTATGAGCTGGTGCTGGTCTCGCCGGAGGGAGGCACGGTCACCACGTCCGCCGGACTGGCGCTGACCGGCACGGTCCGGGCGGCCGACACGGGACCGGTCGACACGGTCCTGGTCGCGGGCGGCGACCGGCTGGCCGAGCGGCCCATCGAGAACGAGCTGCTGGCCACGGCCCGCGCACTCACCGAGCGGGCGCGCAGGGTCGCCTCCGTGTGCACCGGCGCGTTCGTGCTGGGCGAGCTGGGCCTGCTCGACGGCCGCCGTGCGACGACCCACTGGCGGCACGCGACCGCGTTCGCCCGCCGCTACCCCCGGGTGCGGGTCGAGCCCGACGCCATCCACATCCGTGACGGACGGTACGTCACCTCGGCGGGCATCAGCGCGGGCATCGACCTCACCCTCGCCCTGGTGGAGGACGACCACGGCGCCGGCGTGGCCCGGGACATCGCCCGCGAACTGGTCGTCTTCATGCAACGCCCGGGCGGACAGTCCCAGTTCTCGACCGCCATCACCACCCCGCCGGCCCGCAACGGCCTCCTCCGTACCCTGATCGCGTCCGTGCTCGCCGACCCGACCGCCGACCACAGCCTGCCCGCCCTGGCGGCGTCCGCCGCCGTCAGCCCCCGCCATCTGACCCGGCTGTTCCGCGCCGAACTGGGCACCACGCCCGCGCGCTGGGTCGAACGGGTCCGCCTCGACCGTGCCCAGCAACTCCTCCTCGAGGGCCACAGCGTCACCTCGGCCGCGCAGCACAGCGGTCTGGGCACCGACGAGACCCTCCGCCGCGCCTTCGCCCGCCATCTGGGCACGACCCCGACCCACTACCGCAGACGCTTCGCCACCACCAGCGGCAGTCAGGAGTAGCCACCACCGGCCAGGCGGCCGCACCGGCAGCCGCCACGATCCGGCGGTCGCGACCCGGACGCGACGGACCGGCTTTTGGGTCACGGACGGACCTGGCCATGGCGCCCATGGCCGCAAGAGGCCTCTCGGCGAGCCGGTCGAGGCCCCTGAGGGGCCCGGGTGCCCTGCACGAATCGCCGGAGGTGCGCGCGAACGGCGTCAGGCCGCTCCGACCAGGGTTCGTGTCCCGCACTCCCGATCCGGGTCAGCGGAAGGGCGAGTCGGCGCGCGAGTGATGCGAGGGCCGCCAGCGGACGGGGGCGTCGCTCCCGCCGAGGAGCTCCGCTCGCGCGGGCAGGCAGGCAGGCAGGCAGGCAGGCGCGCAGCTCGGCGAGGCGCCCTTCGAGCGGGTCCGCGCGTTCCGCCGCGCCGAGTTCGCCGTTCATCACCCAGTTGACCGGGCGACGCGGGCGGGCGTCCCGCGCTGCCCGGCGCCACCCGCGTCCGGGATCGGCGTGGTCGGTGAACCAGGCCAGCGTGAGCAGTTCGACCTCCTGCTCCTCCGTGCGGTGCGGCAACTCCTCCGACGCGCGAAGCCGTTCCCGCTGCGCGGCGGACATACGGCGCCCTCGCTCCGCCCGGTACCACGGGCGGCCGGCGAGTCGCGTTCACAGTTGGATCGGCAGGTGACGGGGGCCGCGCAGCATGGCGTTCTGGCGGTAGGGAGGCGGGTCCTGGACCAGGCTTGCCGTGCCGAGCACGGGGAGCAGTGCGCCGAGCGCGGTCTGGGCCTCCAGGCGGGCGAGCGGTGCGCCGAAGCACAGGTGGATGCCGCTGCCGAAGCCGAGGTGTTCGTTGTCCGGGCGGGTGGGGTCGAACCGGTCGGGATCGTCGAACCGCCGGGGGTCGCGGTTGCCGGCGGCCAGCGCCAGGATGACGGAGGTGCCCTGGGCGAGCGTGGTGCCGGCGACGGTGATGTCGGTGAGCGGGACGCGCTCGCGCATGTGGACCGGGGGTTCGTAGCGCAGGAGTTCCTCCACCGTCCGCGGCAGCAGGCCGGGTTCGCGGCGAAGGTGGTCCAGGTGCTCGGGGCCGCGCAGAAACGTGAGCGCTCCGTTGGTGATCAGGTTGACCGTCGTCTCGTGTCCCGCGATGAGCAACAGCACGGCGGTTTCCGCGAGTTCCTCCTGGGTGAGCCGCAGGGCCGGGTCCGGCTCGTTGACGAAGGCGGAGAGCAGGTCGTCGCCCGGGTCGCCGCGGCGCTGTTCGGCGAGGTTCACGAGATACCCGCCCATCTCGATCCGTGCCTGGTCGCCCGCCTCGTGCGTCCCGGCGGAGGCGTCCTCCTCGGGCTTGAGGTCGGCTGCCGCGACCAGCGCGTCGGACCAGGCCCGGAAGAGCGGCTCGTCCTCGCGTGGCACGCCGAGCAGGCGGCAGATGACCGTGACGGGCAGCGGGTAGGCGAAGTCGTCGACGAGGTCGATCTGCCGGCCCGCCTCGAAGGGTTCCAGCAGTTCCTTGGTGATCCGGTCGATCTCGCCGCGCATGGCGTCGACGTGGCCCGGGCTGTGCGGGGGTCCGAAGGGCCGCATGGTCAGCGTGCGCAGCCTGTGGTGTTCCGGGTCGTCGAGCCGTAGGAACGGCGGCTTGTGCGTCACTTGGCCGCGGGTGCGGGGATCGGCGCTCATCCGCGGGTCGTGGAGCAGCGCGGCGATGTCGTGGTAGCCGCCGACCAGGCAGCTGCCGTCCGCCTGCGGCACCACGGAGCCGGCCTCCCTCAGTTCCGCGTACAGCGGATAGGGGTCGGGGCGGCTGGCGTAGTCGGTGATCCGTGCCAGCAGGGTCTCGGAGTCCATGGTGGCTCCTCGTGGCTCCTCGTGGTGGGAGTCGTGGGCGGGACGCGGTCAGCGCGTCGGCTGCACCACGGCCAGTCGGCGGTCGGGCAGGTATCCGGTGAGCGCCACGGTGGGGCCGTGGGAGAGCACTGAGGGATCCGGCACGTCGGACGGGACCGGGACGTCGGCCGCGAGCGCCCGGTCCGCCGCGCCGGGCGGGGGCGGGAACGGAGCGGCCGTCTCGATCATGTGCCGGTAGTAGTCGAGCGACTTGGCCATGTCGACGGTGACCGCGGCGGTGACCCGCCCCTTGTAGCCGTAGACCATGGCCAGGCGGCGCGCCTCCAGCGAACCCTGGGCGATGACCACGTGGTCGGAGTAGGTCGGCACGCCCACCGACTTGATGTTGAGCCCGAACTGGGTCGACCAGAACGTCGGGATGGCCAGGTGGGGGCGTTGCAGCGGCCCCGGGTTGACCATGTTGTGGGCCGCCACCGCGGCCTGTTCGACCGCGTTGCCCCAGTGTTCCAGGGAGAGCATCTGGTAGCCGAACAGCGGATGGGGGAAGCGGGAGACGTCACCGGCCACGAAGACGTCGTCGGTGACGATGCCGTACATGGTGAAGGCGCGGCAGCCGGCGTCGCAGGCGATCCCGCGCGGGCCCGCCGCCAGTCCGGACTCGGCCAGCCAATCGACGTTGCGGACCGCGCCCAGCGCCACGACGCAGACGTCCGCGTCGACGCGGCTGCCGTCGGACAACTGCGCGCCGGTGAAGACGCCGTTCCCGTCCCCGTGCAGGGCGGTGACCGTCACCCCGGTGCGCAGGTCGACGCCGTGGTTGCGCTGCATGGCGGCCGCGAGCTTCGCCAGGGTGCCGCCGAGGGCGCCCACCAGAGGCGCGGGGCCGCGTTCGGCGACGGTGACGGCCAGTCCGCGTTCCCGGCAGGCGGAGGCGATCTCCGAGCCGGTGAAGCCGCCGCCGATGACCAGCACCCGTTCCGGCCCGGCGCTCAGGCGCTCGGCCAGGGCCCCGGCGTCCTCGCGGGTGCGCAACGTGAACACTCCGTCCAGGGCGCCTTCCTCGGGGTTGGGCCAGGGCCGGGCGCGGGTGCCGGTGGCGATCAGCAGCCGGTCGTACGGCAGCGGCTCGCCGTCCTCCAGCAGCACCTGCTTGGCCAGCATGTCCACGCCCGCGGCACGAACCCCGAGCCGCCACTCGGCGTCCGGGTCGTGGCGCATGGGCAGCCCGGTGGTCTCCGCCGTCGCCTGCCCGAGCAGTACCTGCTTGGACAGCGGCGGCCGGTCGTAGGGCGGGTGAGGCTCGTCCCCGACCACGGTCACCGAGCCGGTGAAACCCTCCTCGCGCAGTCCCTCCGCGGCCCGCAGCCCCGCCAGCGACGCGCCGACGATGACGATACGGCCGTCCTTGAGGTCACCGGGCACCGCCGCTCACCTCTTCCCCGAGGAGGATCGCCTGCACCGGGCACGCGGCCACGGCCTGGCGCACCCGCTCCATCTGGTCGTCGGGGACGGCCGTGGCATACAGCAGCCCCTCCTCCCCGTGCAGCTCGAACACCTGCGGTGCGAGGAAGACGCACTGTGCGTAGCCCTGGCAGCGTGTGAGGTCCACGACAGTCCGCATCGCCATCGTCACCACTCCCTCCGTTGCCGCACCCCCTGGTCGCCCGCCCCTCGGTTCCAGGATGGAGCCAGACCCGGGCTCCCGCACGCCGCGCTGCCGGAGGCGGTCGATGAGCTGTCCGGACCGGAGCGTCGTACCGTCTCCTGCCGACGGCGCGAGACGCATATGTCCCGCACCTGTGAGCCACACCTGCACCTGTGGGCTTGCCGGGCTGGGCAGCGCACCCAGAAGGCGTCGTAGGCGCCACCCCGGCCGGCGCCCGAAGCCTTCCTCCGCCTGCGTGCACGCAGTCACCGGCGCCCCGTCTCGCGGAGTCACCGTGCGGCATCGTCACGCCACTTGCCTCAGGTGATGCGGGCCTCTTATGAATACGACATCGTGACGCCATGATCCGTCCCGCCCCGCCCGGAAGGCGGTCAGTGGCTGAGGGACGACCTGCGTGGATCGCCAATTGCCCAGCAACACCGGCCCTCTTCAGTTCGTGCGAGCGACGCCGACATAGAGCGGTTGTCCCGCACGGATCCACGTCTCGTCGTCGGGATGCCACCGCGTGGATGCCACCACCCCTGGTTCAACCACGTCGAACCCTTCCAGGAACAGGGCCACTTCGCTGTGAGGGCGCGCTTGCACGGGAGTTCCGCCGACGCGGCAGATGGCGTCGATCCGGTCCCGGATCCCGGGGTCGAACTGCATCAGCGCGACGAGCGAGAGGCCGATCGGCCGGCTGAAGTCCAGAAACTCGCGGGCATACGCAAGGATTCTGTTCGGTTCGCGCAGGTCGGCGTGGAGATACGCGGTCCGGCCTGCCGGGTGCCGCTCAGGAGGGCTCCGGAATGCCGGAGGACCATGGGGTCGCTGTCGGCACACACCACTCGGGCACCTGGATTCACGGCCTGTTCGACCTGATGGAGGTTCGGCTGGGCGGGGATCCCGGTTCCGATGTCCAGGAACCGAGAGATACCGGCGCCGGAACAGGAACCGGGCGGCACGCTGCGTGAACTCCCGGTCGCCAGGCAGACCTGCCTGCGCCGCCGCTACGGACTCCGGCGGTCGGAGCCTCTGGCCACGTCGCTCAGTCGGACGAGGCGGGCGGACGGCGGGACAAGGCCGCTGTCGGGGAGTGGGTGATCAGCTCCACCAGGCGTTCGGCCAGGTCGTCGTCGAGGGGCGACCCGATCATGAGCCGGCGGTAGAGGATGGCGCCGGCCCACAGGTCCTGCACCAGTTCCGTGTCGAGGTCGGGCGGCAGGTCGCCCCGCTCGATCCCCCGGCGCAGCACGACGTCGATGTTCTGCCGCTTGCGTCGCAGGAAGGTCTCCCGGAAGCGGGCCATGAGCTCGGCGTGGGGCAGCAGGCCGGCGGCGAGCGCGGGCAGTGACGCGGCCAGGTCCTCGTTGGCGTAGTTGCCGATCGTCATGTCGACCGCCTCGCGCACTTCCGCGCGGGTGTCGCCCCGGTCGGGGATCTCCTCCGCCCGGAACACCTCCGCGAGCGCGTCGGCGACCAGCGCTTCCTTGTTCGGCCACCAGCGATAGATGGTCGACTTGCCGACGCCCGCCGCCGCTGCGACCCCCTCGATGGTGAGGGTGGAGTAGCCCTGCGCGGCCAGAAGGTCCCTGGTGGCGTCGAGGATCTTGGGGGCCGAGCGCGGGGTGGCGGCCGGATCCGAGGTGAATGCGAGTCCCATGACCGCAACGATACGTACCGTTTCATTTTCCGGTCAAGGCGTGTTAGCGTCGCATTGGCCGAATGAAACGGCACGTATCGTAGCGATTATGGAAGGGATATCCGCCATGAAGGGTTACACCCTGCCCCTCTCTCCCCGCGGGACCGCCAATCTGGCACCGGCTCCGCCGTGGCACTACGCCGGCACCGTTGTCGGCGTCGAGTTCTTCACCGACCCCGCCGCGGCCGAGGCGACGCTCCCCGCGGGCCTCGCACTCGACCCGGACACCCCCGGGCGTGGCGTGGCCATGTTCATCGACTGGCAGTACTCCTCCACGGGCCAGGAGTATGTGGACCCCGCCCGCTCCCAGTACCGGGAGTTCCTCACCACCCTGGACGCGCGTTTCGACGACACGCCCGTCGCCTGGTGCCCCTACATCTACGTCGACAACGACGCGGCCATGGCCCGCGGCTGGATCCAGGGCTTCCCCAAGAAGCTCGGCGTCGTCCACCAGACCCGCGCGTATCCCGTCGCCAACCCCGCCACCCCGCCGGTCGGCAAGGGCGGTCGATTCGGCGCGACCGCCTCCAGTGCCGGCCAGCGCATAGCCGAAGCCCGCGTCACCCTGGAGCAGCCCCTCGACGATCCCGCCGCCCTCATGAACCGCCCCGTGGTCAACCTCCGGCACTTCCCCCGCCTCGCCGCCGGACAGCACGACAGGCCCGCCGTCCACGAGCTGGTCCTCGCGCTCCTCGACGACGTGAGCGTCACCGAGGCCTGGATCGGCACCGGCGAGCTGGACTTCCTGCCGGCCCGCGGGGAAGAGCTCGCGGACCTCCCCGTCCGGCGGACCGGCAAGGGCTTCCGCTTTCACCTCGCGTACTCCGTCAACGACCTCAGGACCCTCACCGACTACGACAACTGACCCCTCGCTGCCACCGGTTCGGGGCAACCGGACAGAGCCGCGCACGTACCAGCGAGGTTCCGTGCCGGCCAGCACGGAACCTCGCTGGTAGGTCGGCCCCAAGTCCCGAGAAGACGGCGCCCTGCGCCGATTCCCCCCACCCCCGCCTCGCCCCCACCGGCCCACCACCACTTCGGCGAACCACTGCCGACGCTGGTGGGCACCGTCCCCGACAGTGCGCGGCAGCCGCTCCAGCACGCCGCGGTGACGGTCATGGACGGCAGAGGCCGCCAGTTGGTGCGTACCGCGACGAACGTCCAGGGCACCCATGCCGTGGCGGGGCTGCCCGAAGGACACCTCACCATCGTGGCCTCGTCCCACCGCAGAAAACCACAGGTAACGGCGGTTCCGGGAACCGGGGTCCGTCCTCCGCGCCGACTTCACCCTGGGCGACCGTACCCCTGACGCGCCTCCTCTGATGCCCTGCCGGAACGATGGCCCGACGCGGAACCGGTCTGCCCCGGATCCGCCCTTCTCCCCCGGCGCCGACGGCTGAGCAAGTCCGCGCAGCACACCCCGCTTCGTGTCACCGGCCCGCCCCCACGGCATCGTCGGCACGGGTACGCCGAAGACGGCGGCACCACGATCGACAACCCGCTCCCCGTCAGACGTCAGGTCAGCAGCTGGTCCCCAAGGGGGCTGCGCAGGTAGAGAACGAGGTGTCCGTGCCGGGCCCGGGTGACCAGTCCCGCACGGTGCAGGACGCCGAGGTGCTGGCTCACGGTGCCGGGGCTGACGCCCCGCCGCTGGGCCAGTTCGGTCGTGCCGGCCGGCTGGGCGAGATGGCCGATGAACCGAGGCCAGGTCGTCCACATCGAGCCGGAGCAGCAACATTCGGCCCACACTAAATCTCTCGCCCAGCCGGCGATCGGGCTGGTGGGATCCGGCACATGACTGCTTCTGCATCCGGGAGAGCCCCGCTGACGCCTACGTACGACCGCATCGGTGTGGGATACCGGCACGTCCGCCGGCCCGACCCACGTCTGGCCACCCTGATTCACCGGGCTCTGTCGGGGGCCCGCACAGTCGTCGACGTCGGGGCGGGTACCGGCTCCTACGAGCCGACCGACATAGAGGTCACCGCGGTGGACCCGTCGCAGGTGATGCTCGATCAGCACCCGGGGCGGCGAAAAATCCTGGCAAGAGCGGAGCAACTGCCCTTCGGGGACGGCGCGTTCGACGCGGCGATGGCGGTGATGACAGTGCATCACTGGCCCGACCTGCATCGTGGCCTGGCTGAGCTGCGGCGCGTCTCCGGGCGGCAGGCCGTGTTCACCTGGGATCCGGATCACCTGTCCGAGCTGTGGCTGATCGAGGAGTATCTTCCTGAGATCCGGCAGCTCGAACGCGCCCGTTTCACGCCTCTGTCCGCAGTGGCGGAAGCGCTGGGCGCCCACACCGTGCTGCCCTTCCCCGTCCCGCACGACTTCGCCGACGGCTTCCAGATCGCGTACTGGCGACGTCCGGAGTGCTATCTCGATCCCCTCGTCCGACAGGCGAGTTCCACGTTCGCCCTGCTTCCCGCGTCCGTGGTCGAACCGGCGGTCGCGAGGCTGCGCGCGGACCTGGTCTCAGGGGCCTGGCACCGCCGTCATGCCGACCTGGTAACCCGGGAATCCGTCGACTACGGCTACCGCCTGCTCATCGCGGGTACGGCGGTTCCGGTGCCGAGGGAAGCGGGCGGTGGCGGATCGTGAGTCGGTGTCCGTTTAAATCAGCGGAGAAGTGGCCGTCGTTGGATGGGAGGACGAGAAAACGTGGATGTGTACGAAGCCGTGGACAGCCGCAGGGCCGTGCGGGCGTTCAGCGGTCGGCCGGTGCCCAGGGAGGTACTCGAACGGGTACTGGCCACGGCGGCGCGGGCTCCGTCGAGTGGGAACCTGCAGCCGTGGCACCTGTACGTCGTGACCGGCGAGCCTCTGGCCGAGGTGAAGGGACGTGCGACGGCCAGGGCACTGGCGGGCGACCCGGGTGACGAGCGGGAGTATCCGATGTACCCCGCCGAACTGGTCTCGCCGTATCTGGACCGCTTCTCCGCCGCGGCCGCCCAGCGGTACCAGGCGCTGGGAATCGAGCGCGACGACCCGGACAGACCCAGGAGGATCGCCGCCCTGAACTCGGAGGCGTTCGGGGCTCCGGTCGTCCTGTTCTGCTACCTCGACCGGACGATGGGGCCGGGGCAGTGGGCGGACGCGGGGATGTACTTGCAGACGGTCATGCTGCTGCTGAGGGCGGAGGGGCTGCACAGCTGTCCTCAGGTGATGTGGACGATGTTCCGCAAGACCGTCAGCCAGGTGGTCGGGGCCGATGACGGGCTTGTGCTGTTCTGCGGTGTCGCGGTGGGATTCGAGAGCGAAGACGCGCCCCGACTGCGCACCGGGCGGGCGGACATGGCACAGACAGTGAGCTTCGTGGGAGGGTGACCGCGCGGCGGTCGGGATCCGGAGAACGGGTAGGATCTTCGGCCTGTCGCCGCGTGTCGCAGCGTGTCCCGCCGAGGGCCGTGCGGTGTGCCCTCGGCGGGAACGCGCGGCCCCCCGGTCAGGGGCGGATCGTCGTCGCGCGGCTGTTGTAGGCCTCCACCGTCAGCGCCGGACGGCGTGAAGGGAGGACCCCTGACGGCCAGGACAGGTTGACGGTCTGCGATTCGCCGGGCAGCAGCCACAGGTAGTTGTGGCTGTAGAGGGTCGGCAGCACCCGGTGGCCACGGGCCTCGTCCACCAGGGACAGCCGGACCATGGCGGCGACGGCCGAACCGCGGTTGCGGACGGTGGCGGTCAGTTCGTGACGGTCGCCGGCACGGGACACCTGCCCGATGGAGCCGGACATGTTCACCTGCCTGGCCTTGTTGAGGGCCTGCATGGCGGCGGGTGAGCGGTGGCGCCAGTAGGTGTTGCGGGACAGCTCCCTGCCGTGGGCGTCCTCCAGGGTCAGCCGCAGCAGGTGCAGGTCGGGCAGGTCGTCGGTCCAGCCGGCGGTGAACGCCTCCGTCGTGGTGGCCCGTGCCACGTCCACCCGGGCGGTCCTGCTCCTGCCGAGCTGCCGGCCGGACAGGTCGTACAGGCGGGCGGTGACGGTGGCGTCCTTGAGGTCCGCGCGGGTGTGATTGACCGCCAGGACCTGCCACTTCACCGGGTCCGCCTGGACATGCAGCGGTTCGCAGGCGGAACGGGCGCCGTAGTAGGTGCCGTTGACGTCGAAGTCGTAGTCGTAGGTCTGCCAGACGGTGCTGTGCCAGGCCGGGTGGGACATCCACAGCATCAGGCCGCTGGCGTTGTCCCAGAGGTTGGCGTTCCACGCCTCGAACATGGCCCGGGTGTTCTCGTAGTTGACGAACTGCGCCTTGCGGGCGAAGTCGTCGAGGCCGGCTGCCTCGCCGAGGCGGGACTCGACGGCGGCCTTGTAGTTCTGCGGCGCCTGGTTCCCGCGCTCGCTCCAGTCGTGGTAGTACCAGGCGCCGCGGATGGGCCACTCGGGCTCGTCGCCCGTCATGTTGCGCAGGCTCGCCGCGGTGGAGACCACCGGCATGCCGATCTCGGTGTGGAAGCCGAAGTCCTTGCTGCCGTAGGTGCCGGGGTCGAAGTACTTCTCCGGCTCGACCCAGCCGTAGGGGCCGCCGCCCGTGACGATGCCGCCGGCCGAGTTGTTCTGGTAGAGCAGGCCGGGAACCTGCTGCTCGACGGCCTCGCGCATCCCCTTGTCGATGGCGGCGGGCGGGTTGCCCTCGTTCGCCCCGCACCAGACGGCCACGCAGGGGTGGATGCGGTAGCGCAACACGGTGTCCCGCGCGGTCGAGTTGAACGCGTCGTGGTCCGGCGGGTCCATGGCCCAGGCGTTCGGGAAGTCGTTCCAGACGAGGATGCCGTGCCGGTCGCAGGCAGCGAAGAACTCCTCCCGGTCACTGCTGCCGACCCAGTTGCGGATCATGGTGAAGTTCATGTCGCGGTGCATCCGCACCGCCGCGTCCATCCGCTCCGGCGGCATCCTGCGCAGCAGTTCGTCCCAGCCCCAGTTGCCGCCGCGGGCCAGCACCCGCACGCCGTTGACGGAGATCTTCAGCGGATCGGGCGTGTTGGACACGGACTTGACGTCGGTCCACTGCTCGCCGTCGTCGGACACCTGGATGACGTAGGTCTTCGGGTACGCCGTCTCCCAGACGATCGCCACCCGGTCGAACTTCTGCGCGGAGCCCAGGTCCACCTGGATCCACTGGTGGTCCTCGTACTGCGACGACCAACGGGTGCCCGCGTCACCGTCGGTGGCATGTGTGGCGGGATGGCCGGAGTCCTCGGTCGAGGCCTTCGCCGTCTTGTGCAGGGCGAGGTCGGTGCCGGGGACGGCACGGTCGACGACGCTCAGGGACCACAGCGAGTTGCCCCAACTGGTGTTGCGCAGACCACAGTTGATACGGACGTAGCGGGCCGTCCGCTGGTCGAAGTCCTCGACCTGGAGGCTGGCGTCGCCGTTGCTGAACGGCAGCGGCACGGCTCCGTTGTCCACGGCCTTCGCGTCGGTCCACTCGGAGCCGTCCGCGGAGACCTGCACCACGAAGGCCTTGGCGTACGCCTGCTCCCAGGTGAGGTCGACCCGGTCGAAGGACTGTGCCGAGCCCAGGTCGACGCGGATCCACTGGTCGTCCTCGTACGCCGAGGACCAGCGGGTGCCCGGATCGCCGTCGGTCACGTTGGCCGCGCCGTGGTCGTCGCCGTCCGTGCTGGAGGCGTCGGCGGGGGCGTGCAGGGCGAGGTCGGTGGCCGGCCGGGTACTGTCCCGCACGGCCAGGGTCCACAGGGAACTTCCCCAAGAGGTGGCCCGGGTACGGCAGTTGACACGGACGTACCGGGCCTGCCGCCGGTCGAAGGTGACGGACTGGAGGTAGGAGTCACCGGACGCGGTGAACGGCAGCGGCACCTCGTACTCGTAGCCGAACTGACGGATGCCGAAGCGGGTGGTGCGCCGGTCGCTCTCGGCGCCGTCGACCGACGCGGTGAGCGTGAGGTCGTGCAGGTTCGGCTCGCCCAGGCCGTTGGGCCACCACAGCCTGGGGTCGCGCAGCCGCAACTGCCCGAAGGCGGCGGGGGCGAAGACCACGTCGACGCTCTCGCCGGCCGGGACGGTGACGGCCTCGGACACCCGGATGCCGTCGAAGGCCGCGGAGACCGTCGCACGGCGGTCGGTGGAGTCGGCGTTCCGGACGGGGACGACGATCGTCAGCTCGGCGACCGAGACGTCCGGCAGCTTCGGCAGGACGGTGTCCACCCGCGGGTCGCCGATGACGACCTGCCCGGTGGATCTCAGCCGGACGTGGTTCCAGATGCCCGCCGCACGGTCGCGGACGGCCGGCATCCAGTCCCAGCCCGAGGAGGCCAGGTAGGTGGGCGAGTTGAGGTTCATCTGCCCGGCGCCCGCGTCCACCCAGGACTCGCCCAGGGGACCCTTGTCACCGGGGCTGCCGGGCACCGGCATCGGCGTGATCTTGACGGCCAGCGCGTTCGCGCCGTCGGCGGCGAGCAGCCTGGTCACGTCGTACGAGGAGCGGGCGAACGGGTACGTCAGGTCGCCGACCCGCTCACCGTTGAGCCAGACGTCGGCCTGGTGGTTGACGCCGTCGAACTCCAGCCAGATCCTGCGGCCGGACCCGGTGCGCAGGCCGTGCGGCAGCTCGAAGTCCCGCTTGTACCACCAGGAGTGCCGCGACAGCGCCTCGGGGATGTGCAGGTTGTTCAGCCCGGCGACCGGGTCCGGCAGCTTGCCCTGGTCCACGAGGGAGGCCAGGACCGTGCCGGGGACGGTAGCCGGCAGCCAGCGGCTGGTGTCGACGGAGGTCTTCGACAGGCCGGGACCGTCGGCGCCGGCCCAGTCGTCCAGGGTGAGCCGCCAGCCGGACTCCACCGGCACCGTACCGTCGTCGGCGACGGTCAGCCCGGGCACCGTGCCGTGCCGGGTGCCCCAGTCGGTCCAGCCCGTCACCGTGGGACGGTGCCCGTCGGGGGTGCCGTACACCTCGAAGCCGTTGAGTCCGAGGGGCAGGGGGCTGGAGCGCTTGCGGGACGTCATGCGCACCCAGCGCGCCGACACCGGGCGGGGAAGCTGGATGTCCACGGCTCCGCCGGTGCCGGCGGTGGTGCGGTAGACACTCGTCCACGACTTCTTGTCCAGGGAGGTCTCGACCACGCAGTCCACCGCGTAGCTCGACAGGATCTCCTTGCCGGTGGTGCCGTCGGCCGGGTTTCCACTGGTGGGCGGGGTGAACACCGGGTCCGCGGCGTCGGCTTCGAAGGTCAGGCGGATCCAGGTGACCTCGCACACGGCCTGCAGATCGACGGTGATCCACTGCGGGTCGCCGGCCTCCGCCCGCCATCCGCTGCCCCGCACGCCGCGTGTGGTGAGCCGGTCGACCGCGAAGGATCCGGGCGTGGGGGCGTAGGCCGTCGAGGAGACCGAGACGGGCCGGTTGAGCGCGAGCTCGAGAGGCGAGTCGGGTTGCGCAGGTCGGCCCGTGGCGGCGGCCGCGGTCACGGCGGGGAGCGCCGAGCCGAGTCCGAACCCGGCCAACAGGGTGGAGCCCGTGGCGACTATGGACCGCCGCGACGGATTGCGCCACGGATCCGATTGATCGGTCATGAATCTGACGTCCCATCAAAAAGCGGCGGGGTGAGCCGAAGCGGCTCCGCGCACCCCGCACCGAGCAGAATGACAACGTTGCCAAAGGCTGTGGCGTGAGCAGCTTCCTGTCAACCCCTGGTGCGGACATCCGTGCCGAGCCGCAGGTGGGGAGCGTCCGGGGAAGTTCCGTGCCGCACGCCGGGGTTCGGACGGATCGGGGGTACTCCGTCCGGGCGGGAAGCGCGCGGCCGGACCGGCTTCGGGGCCTCTGCGAGTCCGGCGATCTGGTGAAGCGGCGCGTTCACGGGTGCGACGTCACCCCTGTGCGGGCGCCCGGGGCCGGTCGTGGCCGTCACGCCCCGATGTGCATGAACACCCCCGAACTGCACCTCCCGGCCAGGATGTTCGGCCCGCACCTGGTGCGGAGCCGCATCCAGCGCGAGGGCGGGACCCCTGTCGGCCGAACGGGCCCGCCGGGGGGCATGCGGTCGTAGAACGCCCTGGCCACGGCCGGCGAGATGTCGTCGGCTGCCGTCATGTCGGCCCGCCACGTACAGGGGCAGCCGGCCCAGCAGGCCGATCGGGACCACCACGGCCGGGGCCCGGCGGGCGGCCCGGCACCCTTCGCGTGAGCGAGTGAGCGAGTGAGCCGGGTGGGACCGGCGGCCGTCCGTGGCCGCCGACGGGAAGCGACTCATCGGCGACAGCGGGGTGGCTGCCGCACACGGTCGCGGACCGTGCCGGCCTAACCCTCCCGGTCACCCGGCTCTCCCCCACCCCACGCCCGGTCCACGACCACTGCGCCCCCGCGCGGGAAATCCCGGGACATCGAGGCACGTCGCGGGAGATCCGGCAAGGTCGTCCGTCGCTACGCCCGTACCGGTTCCCCGTTCCCTTCCCACGGCCTGGCCAGGCCCGTCAGCGCCAGCGCCGCCGCCACCAGTGAGATCAGCATGATGAGCGCCATCGGCCGGGAACTGTCCTCCCCGAACACCCCCACCAGCGGTGCGGCCAGGGCGCCGAAGAGGAACTGGAGGCCGCCCAGGAGTGCCGAGGCGGCGCCCGGCGCCGTGCGGCCGACCGTCTGGCCGATGCTCATGGCGCTCGGGAAGACCAGGCCGATGCCCGCCGCGGTCAGGAACAGGGTGCTCCAGGTTCCCGCGAGGGTCTCGCCCGCGGTCAGCACCAGCAGGACCTGGGCGAGCGCGCCCAGCAGGGCGATCCCGACTCCGGCCGAGAGCATCGTGTTCAGGCGTGTGCCACGCCCCGCCAGGCGGGCGAAGGTCGCCCCGCCGGCCAGCATGGCGACGGCGTTGGTCGCGAAGATCAGGGAGTACGTCGTCGACGAGACCCCGTGGAGGTTCTCGAAGACGAAGCTGGAGCCACTGATGTAGGTGAACATCGCGGCCGACACGAGGGCGACGACCAGGACGTAGCCCATGAACGTCCGGCAGGCGAGCAGTGCGCCCATGGCCCGGAAGGTGCTGGCGAGTCCGCCGTCGTGGCGACGTTCGGGCGGCAGCGACTCGGGCACCGCCCGCACCACGGCGAGCAGGAGCAGTACGCCGAGCACGGCCAGCACGGCGAAGACGGTCCGCCAGGTGGACACGGCCAGGACGGCCCCGCCGAGCACCGGCGCCGCGACCGGTGCCACGCCGATCACCTGCGACAACACCGCGAAGTAGCGCGGCAGTTCGGGTCCGTGGAAGCGGTCGGTGAGGACCGCCCTGGCCAGTACCATGCCCGCCGCACCGGCCACCCCCTGCAGGAAGCGGGCGCCGGTCAGGACGGCGATGTTCGGAGCGAGGGCACAGGCGACGGAGAACAGGACGAACCCGCCCGTCCCGGCCGTCAGCAGCCGGCGCCGGCCGAGCCCGTCACTGAGCGGCCCGATGACCAGCTGACCGACGACGAGTCCGGCGAGGAACGCGGTCATCGTGAGCTGCACGGCCGAGCTGCTCGCTCCGAGCGCCTCCCCCAGCGCGGGAAAGCCGGGGACGTACATGTCCGTCGCGAGCGGGGCGACGGCGGTCAGCGCGCCGAGCACGGCGATCAGGGCGGTGGCCGTACCGCCCGACGGCGCTGGCCCGGTGGTGTCGGGGACGGCGTCGGAATCGTTGCGCGAGGATGACGGAGCTACCATGAAAATAAAGGTAACCGATAGTTCACCAGCTAACAAATATCCGGAACGAGAAGACGAGCCGCATGCCCACTCACACCTCCCCGTCCCCCTCCGCAGCCGACGTCGGTGCGCAGTGGTCCGCCCACAACCCCGGCCTGGACACCTCCCCCATGGAGCTGGTCGGCCTGCTCAAACACGCCACGGGCCTGCTCAACCGCGCCGTGGAACCCCTCTACGCGGGCGCCGCCCTCACCGCACCCGAGGTCGACATGCTGATCCCCCTGCGGCACGCGACCGGGCCGTTCATCGCCCGCAGCCTGGCCGAGCGGCTGGGGCTGTCCCGGGCGGGCGTCAGCAAGACCCTCGGAAAGCTGGAGAAACGCGGCTTCATCGCCCGCACTCCCAACCCGGCCGACCGGCGTGCCGCCCTGGTCACCATCACCGAGGCCGGAGCCAAGGCGGTCGACGACCTCTTCCCTCGGCAACTCGCCATCGAGATCGGCCTGTTGGCAGGCCTGGGAGAGGACCGCGGGCAGGTGACCACGGCGCTGCGCAGGCTGGTGGGGGCCATGGAGGCGCAGGTGGGGCACCTCTGATCCAACGCCGTCCCACCGAGCCCCGCGGCCGTGCGGTCCAGGTCCGAAGCGTCTCCCACCGGCGGATCGCCGAGGTGATCACCTCCCTCTCCCCGCCCTGGACCAGGCCGGCGCGCACACCCTGGCGGCCTACGCCGTAGCCGGTGCCGGTGCCGACGGCCTGTTCCTGCACGCGGAGGTCAGCGGCGGCTCCGTCGCTCGCCTCAGGCCTCGCGCGCCTTCTCCTCCGCGGCCGAGGCGGCCAGGACGGCCGCCAGCAGGCCGGGAAAGCGCTCCTCCATCTCGTCGGCGCGGAGCGTGTTCATCTTGGCCGTCCCGACGTAGTACTGGCGGATCACGCCGGCCTCGCGCAGCACGTTGAAGTGGTGGGTCAGCGTCGAGAGCGACACGGGCGCCTGGAACGTCCCGCAGGTCAGGTCCTCGCCCGCGCGGACCAGCTGCGTCACCACCAGACGTCGTACCGGATCCACCAGCGCCTCCAGCACCTGCTGGAGCGAGACCTCCGACAGCTCGGGGTGCTCCACTGTGCGTGCGGTGGTACGGGGGCGGGCCACGGTGGCTCCTCGGGGTGGCTTCGGGAACGTCACGTCATAGTACGACCGTCATCGAAACCACCGGCGAGCCCGAGATCATTCCCGCGAGCCGCGCGCCAGCGGTTCTTCGGCCTTCAGGAGCTGGAAATCCGCCATGTCGAAGCGATGCCCGTTGACCTGGAGCTGCACGGCGTGGGCGCCCGGATAGTAGACGCGGGTGGTGATGGGCCGGAACGAGTGGCTGCGCGTCACGTCGGCCGACTCTCCCGGGGCCAGCTCCCGCTTGGCGAGCTTGAACACCTTCGGCGCGAGCTTCCCGTTCGCCTTCAGGTGGTGGACGACGTAGTCGACGGCGAGGGACACCGGCCTGCCCGACACGTTGGTGATGCGCGCGGTGAAGACGAGGTCTCCGCCCATGGGGACATCGGTCTCCGCCAGCAGCGGACCCACCACCTTCAGGTCCTCGCCACCGCCGTGAAAACCGACCAGCTCCAGAGCGGCCGGCTCGCCCTTCTTCACGAGGGTGCGCATCGCGTGGCGCACCAGGGCGGAGGTGGTGGGCGCCGGGTTCCGCAGCCAGCGGGCGGCGGTCTCGGCGGCCAGTCCGGCGTCGAGTCGGGAGATGTCGTTGAGGTGGTTCGCCACCGAACGCCGCACCACCTCGGAGGCGTCCGCGTGCAGCCGGTCCAGCAGGGGCACCGTGACTCCGGGGTAACGGTTGAGCGCGGGCACCTGGCGGGCCCAGGGGAGTTTGGGGCGGCTGCCCTCGCTCGCCAGTCGGCGTACGGCCGGGTCCGGGGAGTCGGTCCAGGTCAGGGCCGTCGCCAGAGTGCGGTCCAGGTCCGCGTCGAGGAAGGTGCGGAGCGCGAACTCGCCGGTCAGGCGGGGCGTGAGCCGCGCCAGCAGCTCCAGGCCGTCGTCGAAGTGCCGGGCGGTGTCCGATGCGGTGGCAGCGGCGGCGACGGCTTCGGTGACCGGCCAGATCATCCAGCCCGTCAGGTCGGCACGGGTGAGGGCCTGTCGTACGGCCCGGGCCAGTTCCTCGTAGTCACGGCCGCAGTCGGCCAGGAGCGCGTCACCCACCGTCCGGGCCCGCTCGCTGAGGCCGAGCGGGCCGAGCAGTGCCGGGCTGTCCGCGACGGTCTCCCAGCGTGAGGTACCGGGTGCGGCCTCCTGGAGGATGACAGCCAGACGACGGATGCTGTCGGGACTGATCAGCTCGTCCGCGGTGGGCATGCGTCCTCCAAAAAGGATCTCGCTAGAGTGGAAGTGAGTTACTTCTAATTTAGCAGTAAGTGGGGAGGGTGTGATGCCGAGCCGGACCGGGCCGGCGGACCGTGAGTGTCCGCTGTCGGCCACGGTGCAGCATGCCGGCGAGTGGTGGACGCTGCTGATCCTCCATGACGCCTTCGACCGCTCCACGCGCTTCGACCGGTTCCAGCAGAGCCTGAAGATCTCCGCCGGCATGCTCACCGCCCGCCTGAAGACCCTGGTCGCCGACGGTCTGCTGGAGCGCCGGCCCTACCGGACGAACCCGGTCCGCCACGAGTACGTCCTCACCGAGCGCGGGCGCTCCCTGCGGCCCGTGATCGTCGCCCTGGCCGCCTGGGGCAACCAGCACCTCGCCGCGCAGGACCGCTCGATGATCCTCGTCGACGCCGAGACCGGCGAGGAGGCCGAAACGGTCCTGGTCGACGCGCGCACCGGCAGGAGCCTCGACGACAGCGAGGCGTACGTGTTCACCGCGGGTCCGGCCGCCGGCGGGGCGATGCGCGAGCGCTATGCGGAACTGGACCGGCGGTGCGGTGCGCGTGGCGCCGGCGGTGGAGCGGGTACGGCGTGAGCGCACGGCCGGGGCCGTCCGGAACCGTACAACTCCGTTGCCCCGGCCCGTGACGGTCGCTAGGGTCGGCCGGGTGACTGCCGGGTCGGCCATGGGCCATGCACGAGTGAGGTTCCCGGCCTCGGCGTGAGCCCGGGGCGGGCCAGAGGCCCGCCGTCTTCTCCGCGTCTTCGCCACCGGCGCCTGTGTGCCCGTATACGGCGCCCAGCCCCAGCAGATCACCAGACCGGAGACTCCCTTGTCCTTTGACCAGAAGCACCCGCATGACCAGATGCATGCGCACGATGCCGAGTCGTCGGCGGCCGCCGTCCAGCTGAACCACACGGCCGTCTACGCCAGTGACCGGTACCGGTCCGCCGCGTTCCTCGCCGGCGTCCTGGGCCTGCGGGTCGGCGCCCCGCTGGGGCCGTTCCTGCCCGTCGACCTCGGCAACGGCGTGACGCTCGACTACTACGAGAAGCGGGACGAGCCGATCCAGTCCCAGCACTACGCCTTCCTCGTGCCCGAGGAACGGTTCGACGGCATGATCGCCCGGCTGGAGGCGGACGGCGTCACCTACTACGCCGACCCCCACCACACCCGGCCCGGGGGCGTGAACGGCCTGTTCGGGGGCCGGGGCGCCTACTTCGAGGACCCGGACGGCCACAACATGGAGATCATGACCCGGCCGTACGTCCGCCCCTAGCGACCCGGCGGTGTGTCCGTCGCCGTCACCGCCTCCTACGACAGCGACAGCGACAGCGACAGCGACAGCGACGGACACACGCCAACTCGGGTCCCGAGGCCCGCCGTCAGAGGTTGATCATGTGTCCGGCGAGTCCGTGCAGGGCGTCCTGGACCGCTTCGCTCAGCGTCGGGTGGGCGTGGACGTTGCGGGCGAGTTCGGTCACCGTGAGGTCCCACTTCTGGGCCAGCGTCAGCTCGGGCAGCAGTTCGGTCACGTCCGGGCCGATCAGGTGGCCGCCGAGGAGTTCGCCGTAGCGGGCGTCGCTGACCAGTTTCACGAACCCGACCGTGTCGCCGAAGCCGTGGGCCTTGGCGTTGGCCATGAAGGGGAACTTCGCCACGCGGACGTCGAACCCCTCGGCGCGGGCCTCCGCCTCGGTCCAGCCGAAGCTGGCGATCTGCGGCTGGCAGAACGTGGCCCGCGGGATCATGCGGTAGTCCAGCTCCATCGTCTCCGCGCCGGCGATGCTCTCGGCGGCGACGATGCCCATCGCCTCGGCGGTGTGCGCCAGCATCAGCTTCGCCGTGACATCGCCGATGGCGTAGATGTGCGGCTGGCTGGTACGGCAGTACCCGTCGATGTCGATGGCACCGCGCTCGGTGAGCCGTACCCCGGTGGCGGCCAGTCCGTAGCCGGCCGTGCGCGGCTGGAAGCCGGTGGCCTGCAGGACCTTCTCCGCCTCCAGGACCTGTTCCGTGTCGCCCTGGCGGACGGTCACGCGGACGTTCTCCTCGGTCTCCTCGATGGCCTGAACGGCCGTCGAGGTCAGCACGCGGATGCCCTGCCGTTTGAAGCGCCGGGTGAGTTCGGCGGAGACCTCCTCGTCCTCCAGGGGCGCGATCCGGTCCAGGAACTCCACCAGCGTGACCTCGACGCCGTAGGACCGCAGCAGATAGGCGAACTCGATGCCGATGGCGCCGGCACCCGCGATGACCATGCTGGCGGGCAGGCTGTCGGAGAGGATCTGCTCCTCGTAGGTGACGACGCGCCGGCCCAGGGTGGTCCCGGGCAGCAGCTTCACGGTCGAGCCGGTCGCGATGATGCAGGAGCGGAAGGAGAGTGTCGTCTCGCCGTCCTGCATGCGCACCTGCAGGGTGTGGGGGTCCAGGAAGGTGCCCTGCCCCTCGAACTGCTCGATCTTGTTCTTGCGCATGAGAAAGCCGACGCCCTTGACCCGTCCGTCGGCCACCACCCGGCTGCGTTCGTAGGCAGCGCGGTAGTCCAGGCCCACCTCGCCGCTGATCTTCACGCCGAACTTCTCCGCGTCGTGCAGGATCAGCTGGGCCACCTCGGCGTTGCGCAGCAGCGCCTTCGCCGGGATACAGCCGATGTTCAGGCAGACACCGCCCCAGAACCGGCCCTCCACGATGGCGGTGCGCAGGCCCAGCTGGGCGGCCCGGATCGCGGCCACGTAGCCGCCCGGCCCGGCCCCCAGGACGACGACATCGAAGTCGGTTTGCATGGCTCCACCTCACCATTGGGTTGAGTCGGTCTGCTGACTCCACCGTCGCACGATCAGGCGGTGCCGTAGATGAGATCGAGCGGCCCGGACAGGGCGGCGCGCACCTTCCGGCTCGTCTCGTCGACCAGCACTTCGGGCTCGTCCCGGGCGAGGGCGTCCATGGTCTGCGCCGCCACTTCGGCCGGGTCGATCTTCGGGCCGGCGATCTCCGTGGTGGCATCGGTCTCCACGTAGCCGACGTGCACACCGACGACGAGTGTCCCCTGGTCCCGCAGGGCCAGTCGCAGCGCGTTGGTCAGCGACCACTGAGCGGACTTCGACGCCGCGTAGCTGGGGAACCGGCTGTTCGCCCGCCAGGAGGCCACGGACAGCATGTTCACCAGGGCTCCCCCGCCGTTGGCCGCGAGGACCGGCGCGAAGGCGCGGGAGACGGCCCAGGTGCCGAGATAGTTCACCTCCAGCTCCCGCCGGGCGCCGTCCAGGGAGCCGTTCTCCAGCAGGGGTGGCCCGCCCTGGATGCCCGCGTTGTTGATCACGATGGTCGCGTCGGACACCGTCCGTGCGGCGGCCGCGACCTGGTCGTGGTCGGTGACGTCGAGGCGCAACGGCTCCATTCCGGGCTCGGTGAAGTCCTCGGGCCGGCGGACGCCCGCGTACACCTTGGACGCGCCCCGGGCCAGCAGCGCACGCGAGAACGCCAGTCCGATCCCCCGGTTCGCTCCGGTCACCACCGCGACCGATCCCTCGATCTTCATGGCCGAACACCTCGTTTCGCAGCGGGAAACCCGTCATGACCAGTCAAAGCGCAGTGGGCATCGCTGTCCACGCGGCCCGTACGCGACCGGTCGCCGGCAAGCCGATGCCACACATCATCGCCATCATCGTCAGCTGAGTTTTCTCATGAGACTCGCTATCGTAAGGACATGAAACGGACGTCGTTCGCCAAGTGGCCGTGCTCCATCGCACGGACCGTCGATCTGCTGGGTGACCACTGGACGCCGCTGGTGGTGCGGGAAGCGTTCTACGGGATCCGTCGCTTCGACGAGTTCCAGCAGGAACTGGGCATCGCCCGCAACACGTTGACCGACCGGCTGCGCCACCTGGTCGACGAGCGGATCCTGGAGAAGCGGCTGTACGAGGCCGAGCCGCCGCGCTACGACTACGTCCTCACGGAGAAGGGGCGGGACCTGTTCGCCGTGCTCGCCGCGATGTCCGCGTGGGGCGACCGCTGGCTGGCCGGGGAGCGGGGGGTGCCCGTGGTGTTCCATCACGACGCCTGCGACCACGACACCGCGGCGGAGGTGGTCTGCGCCCAGTGCCGGACACCGCTGCGGGCCGAGGAGACCTCGATGCGGATGGGGCCCGGCTATCCCGAGCGGCTCAGGCAGCGGCCGGACATACGACGGCGGTTCGGCACCGACTGAGCACGGCGCTCCCCCTTGACAGGCAGAGTCTCATAACGCAACTCTTGAGGTCAGATCCTTGACGGCGAGGAGGCCGACGACCTTGGAGTGGACGGGCGCACGCTACGCGGACAAACCCACGGTCGAGGTGCGGACCTGGATCGACGCCCCACCGGAGAAGGTGTGGGCCCTGGTCAGCGACGTCGAACTGATGCCGGACATGAGCGAGGAACTCCGGTCCGTCGCCTGGCTGGACGGCGCGGCCGGTCCTGCGGTGGGCGCCCGGTTCGTCGGTCGCAGCGAGCACGAGGCGTTCGGCACGTGGGAGACCACCTCCCACGTGATCGAGTGCGAACCGTCGTCGGTGCTCGCCTGGGCCGTGCAGGACCCCGCCGAACCCTCCGCGGTCTGGCGGTTCCGGCTGCGCTCCGACAAGGGCGGGACCGAACTGTCGCAGTGGATGCAGCTGGGGCCGGGGCGTTCGGGGCTGTCGGTGGCGATCGACCGGATGCCCGACAGGGAACAGAAGATCGTGTTCGTACGGCTGCGGGAGTTCGAGCGCGGCATCACGGCCACCCTCGCGCAGATCAAGCAGCGGGCGGAGGCGTGATGCGGACGGCCACCACGATCGAGGCCTCGGGCGGCGAACACTGGTCCCGGACGGGCGACTTCGTCGTCGAGGCGGAGAAGCTGGGCCTGGACATCTGCTGGGTCGCCGAGGCCTGGGGCTCCGACGCGCCCTCCGCGCTCGGGTACTACGCGGCCCTCACCGACCGGATGCTGCTCGGCTCCGGTGTCATGCAACTGGGCACCCGGACCCCGACAGCCGTGGCCCAGACGGCCATCACCCTTTCCAACCTGTCCGGCGGGCGCTTCCTGCTGGGCCTCGGCGCCTCCGGCCCGCAGGTGATCGAGGGACTGCACGGCGTGCCCTTCGCCCGGCCGCTGCGGCGCATGCGGGAGACGGTGGAGATCGTCCGGCGGGTACTCGACGGCGGCCGACTCGCCTACTCCGGCGCCGAGTTCAACG
This sequence comes from Streptomyces sp. NPDC031497, assembly GCF_055580905.1. NCBI lineage: Bacteria > Bacillati > Actinomycetota > Actinomycetes > Kitasatosporales > Streptomycetaceae > Streptomyces > Streptomyces sp. NPDC031497. Next base: position 156,101 of record NZ_JBVIKO010000014.1, on the reverse strand, counting down.
TCCCGCTGCCCGGCGGCGAAGCCGTTCCGATGCGGCTGTCGATGCGTGCCGAGCACGAGATCCCGATCTATCTCGCCGCCCTGTCCCCGGCCATGCTGCGACTGACCGGCGAGGTCGCCGACGGCTGGCTGGGCACCAGCTTCGTACCCGAGGGCGCGGCCGACGCCTACTTCGCCCACCTCGACGAGGGCCTGGCCCGCAGCGGTCGTACCCGCGCGGACCTGGACGTCTGCCAGGGCGCCGAGGTCGCCTTCGCGCCCGACGAGGAGGCGCTCGGCACGATGGTCGCCGGCCGCAAGAAGGAACTCGCCTTCAGCCTGGGCGGCATGGGGTCGGCGTCCACCAACTTCTACAACGGCGCCTACAGCCGCCAGGGCTGGGCCGAGGTCGCCGCCGAGGTCCACGAGCGCTGGCAGGCGGGTGACCGGGACGGCGCGGCCGCCCTGGTGACCGACGAGATGGTGCTCGGTACGACGCTGATCGGCACGGAGGCCATGGTGCGCGAGCGGCTGGCCGTCTGGCGCGACGCCGGCGTCGACACGGTCCGTCTCTATCCGGCCGGGGCGACCCTGGAGGACCGGCTCTCCACCCTGGGCAGGGCGATCGAGCTGGTCCACGAAGTCGGCGGGGCCGTCTGAGCCGACGGTGCCGTCCGGCGCCGGCCCGACGACGCCCAGCACAGGGAGGCTGCGCCGCTCCGCCATCAAGGGCGCCCTGTAAGGCAGTTGACCGATCCTCGCCGCACCGTCGGAGGTCCTCGCATCGAGGGCCTCCGACTGTCGTGTCCCCCGTTCTGAATGTATTCCCAGAGCCCCTCGGCCGATATACCGCGCGCATTCCAGGATTCTAAGGAAAACGACAGGAAATTCGCGCCCGCCGTCGAGCTGGGCCGATGAGATGTTTTCGCCGCGTGCAATCTTAGATCTCGCGTCACCTCTGTTGACGGTCTCTCACCCCGATGCAACGCTCACGGCGCGTCGGCGCAGCAATGCGTGTTCTTTTTTCCGGCGCCCGCTCGACCGCCCGCTCGACCCGCATTTTCTCGCCATATAGCGAGGGGTCCCATCCGTGCGGTCAATTGATTTCAGCCGGAGGGGAGAAACTTTGACGCCACCCACCCCAAGGCGTACCCCCACCGCCGTACCCACGCCGTCGTACCTCCACCGCCGTACCTCCACCGATGAAGGAGTTTGTCTTGGTAACCAGGCGCACGCTCATCGCCGGCTCCGCCGGGATCGGCACCGTGGCCGCACTCGGCGGCACCGCCGTCGCGGCCGCCTCCCCGGACCCGGCGAATCCGGTGTCAGAGGCCGGGCACATCGTCGGCGCCACCGCGATCACCAGGGTCTACGGCGTAGGGCAGAAGCTCATCGCGGTGGCGGTCGAGTACGACCGTGCCATCGCCGGCTCCTCGCTGTCAGCCTCGGCGTTCGCGGTCACCGACCGCACGGTCACGAGGGTCTACGCCAACACCTCCGCCGCGCTCGCCGAGCGGGGCAGGGACGGCCGCCATGTCATCGTGGAGCTCTCCCCCGACGACAGGGCGGCCCTGCTGTGGGGCAAGGACGCGGTCGGCGCGTCGAGCAGCCCGGCCCCGGCCCCCAGCGGGTCGGGCGGCGCGGGCGGCCCCGGTGGCGGCGGTCCGACGGCCGGCGACACGACCCCTGGCGGCCCCATCGTCCCGGCGAAGGCCACCGTCACCCAGACCGGCACGGTCACCACGACCCATGGCAGGTCCTACGCGCCGAGCGGCACGGCGGTGGCCACGAGTGCGGTGGTGAACCCGATCGTCGACGACTTCGAGCAGTTCACCTTCGACGACCCGGAGACCGGCAGGTCGCTCAAGTACAACCTCTTCACGCCCAAGGGCTACGACCCGCGCAGGAAGTACCCGTTGGTGCTGTTCATGCACGATGCCGGCGTCGTCAACGTCGACACCGTCGGCCCCCTGGTCCAGGGGCTCGGCGCGGTGTGCTGGGCGAGCCCCGAGGCCCAGGCCCGGCACGAGTCGTTCGTGCTGGCGCCCGAGTACGGCGAGGTCGTCATCGACGACACCTATCAGCCGACCTCGCTCTTCGAGACCACCGTGCATCTCGTCGAGTCGGTGTCGGAGCAGTACAGCATCGACACGAAGCGGCGGTACACCACCGGACAGTCAATGGGCGCGATGCTGTCGCTCGGGCTGAACATCCGCTACCCGGACCTGTTCGCGGCCGCCTACATCGTCGCCGGGCAGTGGCCGGACAGCCAGGCCGCTCCGCTGGCGGAGAAGAAGCTGTGGATCGTCGTCTCGCAGGACGACGACAAGGCCTTCCCCGGCGAGAACGCCATCACCTCGGTCATCCAGGCGGAGGGCACCAGGGTCGGCACGGCGGTGTGGGACGCGGGCTCCACGGCCGCGCAGTTCGCGGCGGACGTACGCAACCTGGAGAAGCAGCGGGCGACCGTGAACTACGCGACCTTCCAGACCGGCACAGTCACCGGCACCACCGGCGCCACGAGCGCGCACATGGGCACCTGGCAGATCGCCTACTCCATCCCCGGAATCCGTGACTGGATCATGAAACAGTCCCTGTGATCCGACGAACGGGGTGCCCGCCGGCATACGGCCGGCGGGCACCCCGTTGTTTTCCGGCGCCGGGAATTCCCGGTCGGCGGCCGGGCGGCCGGACCGACAGAAATGAGCGAGCGACGAAACGACCGGCCGCGTGATGTGCCACGCGCATCGCGATCGGCATGATGTGCCACGCGCATCGAAATCGGCCCGGATATTCATCCGGAACGCCATCAGCCGTCGGACGGGGACGCATCTGGCGATAGGGGGGCACCTCCCCGGGACCAGTTGCTCAGGACTCCGCGGCGGTCGTGCGTACGCCGTTCAGCATGGCGGTCAGGATACGGGTCAGCCGGGGTTCGACGTCGACCACCGCGTGCGCCAACTCGGGGTGACTTTCGTAGAGTTCACGGAGACCGGTGCCGGGTGCGGCCATCTGCCAGAGCGCCCCGGCCATGCCCGTGGCCGTGGCGACCACGTCCACGGCCGCGCCCTCGCCGATCCCGAGCAGGCCGCGCAGCACGGCGGTGACGGAGGCGACCTCGGCGAGCGCGATCGTCTTGAACTCGTAGGCGGAGTCGAGCGACACGTTGCGCTCCAGGTTCAGCGGCGCCTGGGCGAGCAGGTCGCAGAAGAAGGGCCGTGCCACGAGCGAGCGGGCGACGGCCGCCGCGATCTCGTCATGGCCGGCGCCGGTGAGCTCGGCCAGCCGCGCGCGCAGCGCCGCCGACCACTCCTGCCAGCCCTCGCCGGTGAGCGTCAGGAAGATCTGCTCCCGCGTCTCGAAGTACCGCAGCATCGCGGATTTGTGCATGCCGACGGCGGCGGCGATGTCGGTCAGCGTGACCTCACGCACGCTGCGCCCGGTGGCGAGCGACCGGGCGGCGTCGAGGATCTCCCGTTCACGCTGCTGCTTGGCCGCCGCACTGCGGGCGCGCTGGGGGCGAATCGAACTCACGAGCGGAAGAGTAGCACAACTCGGTTGCATTAACAGGTGCGTCAACAGCGCGCCCGTGATCCGCCCTTGACCGTGGGCCGGTCCGCCAACACCGATCGCCCCGCCCGCCGTTATAGGACACGCAGGAAGCCTGTCGCAGATCTCTCGCGGAATTGTCCGTGATCGGTAACGGATGGATCCGGTGCCCGCCGCCTTCCGTCTGGACGGGTGCACGAGATCAACGGAACGACAAGGATCGGGGCGGACGATGGCGCGGCGCGGCGGACGAGGTTGGTACGGCCAGGTGGCCGCGGCGGCGATGGGGGTCACGGCGGTGGCCGTCGCCGCCTCGCTGTGGACCTCGCCGTCCGGTCCCGTCGACGGGAGTGCGGGAGCCGGGGCTTCGGCGCACCCCGCGGCACCCGGCGCCGGCCGGAAGGCGGCCGCGGTGTCGGTGGAGATCGCGCACGCCTCGGACCGGGGCGCCCGGGGCGTGAACATCACCATCGACGACGGCCCGGACCCGGTCTGGACCCCGCGGGTGCTCCAGGTGCTCGAGGAGTACGGCGTGAAGGCCACGTTCTGCATGATCGGCCCGCAGGCGCAGGCGCATCCGGACCTGGTGCGGGCGGTGGTGGCGGCCGGGCACCGGCTGTGCGACCACACGGTGTCGCACGACGTCACCATGGACAAGAAGTCCGAGGCCTACCAGTCCCGGCAGATCCTCGACGCGGAACGCATGATCACCGAGGCGTCGGGGGGTGTACGGCCGCTCTACTACCGCGCCCCGGGCGGCGCCTTCACCCCGTACAGCAGGAAGCTCGCCGCCTCCCACGGTATGCGCCCGCTCGGCTGGAACGTCGACTCGAAGGACTTCGAACGGCCTGGCACGTCCTCGATCGTCGCCACCGTCAAGGACGAGATGCCCAACGGGCCGACCATCCTCTTCCACGACGCCGGCGGCGACCGCTCCGAGACCGTGGCCGCCCTGCGCGAGGTGCTGCCCTGGCTCAGGGGACAGGGGTATGCGTTCGGCTTCCCGGTGCGGTGAGCCGGGCCGCGCCGGCCCTGGGGCACCGAGCCCCGATCGGGCATTGACCGCCCCACAGGAGTGCCGACCAGGACCGGACGTCGTACCGTCCCGGTATATGTTGCGGACCGCCGGGCGGTGGCCGCATATGGGTGGTGTGCGCGGTGCGGCGGCGGGGCCGGCTGCCCTGGGCCAGCGGGAGGTGTACATGTCGGGGCGGGCACCGCGCTGGGTGACGTGGTTGCGCGACCGGGACCCGGACCTCGCGGCGACCCGGCGGGCCGGGCGTACCGCACTGGTGATGCCCGCCCTGTTCGCCCTGTGCGGCGAGGTCTTCCACAACCCGACGATGGCGAGCTTCGCCGCGTTCGGGACCTTCTCGATGCTGCTGCTGGTCGACTACTCCGGTCCGATGGTGGAGCGGCTGCAGGCGCAGGCGGCTCTCGCGGTGGCGTGGCTGGCGCTGATCTGCGTCGGCACGCTGGCCGCGGCCGACATCCGGCTCGCCGTGGCGGCCACGGTCGTGGTCGGCTTCGTGATCCTCTTCGCCGGTGTGGTCAGCTCGGTCCTGGCCGGCAGCTCGACGGCGCTCCTGCTGGCGTTCGTGCTGCCGGTGACCGCGCCGGTACCGCTGTCCCAGCTGCCCGACCGTCTCGCGGGCGCGGGCCTGGCGGCGGCGGTGGCACTGCCGGCCGTCGCCCTGATGTGGCCGCGCCCCGTCGCCGATCCGCTCAGCGCCCCGGCGGCCGCCGTCTGCCGGGCCGCCGCCGGATATCTGCGCACCCGTGCCTCCGCGCCGGCGCCGGACGGATCGGTGCCCTTCGCCGACCAGTGCAGAGCGGCGGCGGAGCTCACCTCCCGTACCGGCGCGGACCTGCGGGCAGCCTTCGACGCCACGCCTTATCGCCCCACCGGCCTGTCCGCGACCTCACGTGCCCTGGTCCGGCTGGTCGACGAACTCACCTGGCTGTGTGCCGTCCTCGTGGACCGGTCCGACTACACCGACGAGCCCCCCGGCTGTGATCCGGCCGCGCACGGCGTGCGCGGCGCCGCCGCCCATGTCCTGGAGGCGGCCTGCGACCTGCTCAGGGACCTGACCGGCGACACCCGCCCGCTGCGGGCCCGCGCCGAGGAGCTGCGGGCGGCACTGACCGGGATGGAGCACAGTTCCACCGTCCGGGTGCCCGCCGAACACCCGGGTGGGAACAGCACGGCGGAGATCTACGGGTTCATCGCCGCGCTCGACGTGTCCTTCCGCGCCCAGGAGCTCGGCTTCGCCGTGCTGCAGATCGCCGACAACGTGGACATGGCTGCCACCGCCTGGCAGCGCAGCTGGCCCGAGCGGCTGCTCGGCCGTGACCCGGGCGCGCTCGCCGCGCCGCTGGCCTCCGCACGGGAACGGGCCGCCGCCCATCTCAGAGCCGACTCGGTGTGGCTGCACAACAGTCTGCGCGGCGGCGTCGGCCTCGGCATCGCCGTGTTCCTGGCCGGGGCGACCGGCGTGGGGCACTCCTTCTGGGTCCTGCTGGGCACCCTGTCCGTGCTGCGCTCCAACGCGCTCAGCACCGGTCAGAACGCCGCCCGCGCCGTCCTCGGCACGGTGGCGGGCTCCGTCGTCGGCGCCGGGCTGCTGCATCTGATCGGCCATCACGGCACCGCGCTGTGGTTCGTGCTCCCGGTGGCCATCCTGTGCGCCGGAATCGCGCCCGCCGCCATCTCCTTCGCCGCCGGGCAGGCCGCGTTCACCGTCACGCTCGTGGTGCTGTTCAACATCGGCCACGACCCCAACTGGCATGTCGCCCTGCTGCGTGTCCAGGACATCGCCCTGGGGTGTGCGGTCAGCGTCGTCGTCGCCGTGTTCTTCTGGCCGCGCGGCGCCCAGGCCGCCGTCCACAAGGCACTCGCCCAGGCGTACGACGACAGCGCCCGCTACCTCGGCGGCGCCGTCGACTACGCCCTCGGCCACCGCCACCCCGCCGACCCGGACCCGCAGAGCCGCGAGGCAGCCGCCTCCGCCCGCCGTCTCGACGACGCGTTCCGCAGCTTCCTGGCCGAACGCGGCGCCAAACCGCTGTCGCTGGCCTGCACGACCACCCTCGTCTCGGGAGTCGTCGGGCTGCGCCTGGCCGCCGACGCCGTCGTCTCCCTGTGGCAGGGTGAGGACCTGGCGCGCGTCCAGGCCGTGCGGGCCGACGCCCACTCCGCCGTCCTCGGGTCGGCGGCCCTCGTCACCGGCTGGTACCACGGGCTCGCGGCCAGCCTCGGCGACCACTCCCCCGTCCCCGACGTCGTCCCGCTGCACCCCGAGGGTGCCGCGCGGCTGGTGGAGTCCGTCCGCACCGAACTCAGCGACGGTCAGGGCCGGGCCACCCCGGTGGCGGTCCGGATCATCTGGACCGACGACCACGTCGACGCCGCCCGCCGCCTCCAGCCGGGCCTCGCGGACGCGGCGAAGGCCCGGGTGGGGGCACACCACGGCCGACTGCGGAAGAGACCCGCCGGCTGACCACGGCGAGGCCCGCACCGGCGGTCCGGGCAACGGCGACACCGTCCTGCGCCACGGCTCCGACTGTGCCTCGGCCCCGGGCACACCTGGGCAGGGCACGGGGCCCGAGGACGTGGCGTCGTCTCCCGCTACGCGGTGGCGCGCTCGGTGCCTGTGAGGCGTGCGGTCAGGAACTGTCCGGCCCTGTCCAGCGCGGCGCCCGCTTCGTCGAGCAGCGGCTCATAGGCCTGGAAGACATGTGGCACGCCCGGGGTGATCTCCAGGGTGACCTCCACGTCCGCGGCGGCGGCCTGCTGGGCGAGGCGTACCGCGTCGTCGAGGAGGACCTCGTGGGTTCCCGCCTGGATGATCAGGGGCGGCAGGCCGGCGAGGTCCGCGAAGAGGGGGCTGATCAGGGCCAGTGCGGGGTCCTGTCCCGCCGTGTAGTCGGTGACCCGGGGTTCGAGGAGTTCGCGGCTGAGCAGCGGGTCGGCCGCTCGCCTGGTTTCCATCGTCGTCCCGGCCAGGGTGAGGTCGACGTACGGTGACATGACGTAGGCCGCGGCCGGCAGGGGCAGCCCGTGGTCGCGGGCGTTGACCAGGGTGGCGACGACGAGGCCGCCGCCCGCGGACTCGCCCGCGAAGACGATGTCCGAGGGGGCGACGCCGTCACCCAGGAGAGCTTCGTAGGCTGCCAGCGCGTCGTCCACCGCCCCCGGGTACGGATGCTCGGGGGCGAGCCGGTAGTCGACGGAGAAGACCCTGGCGCCGGTCCGCCGGCCGACCTGCGCGGCCAGGCCGGCCGCGCTGATGGCGTCCCCGAGCACGTAGACGCCGCCGTGGAAGTACAGGACGACGTGCCGAGGTTCGACCCCGTCGACCGTGATCTCGGTGGTGGGGACACCGCCCAGGGTGGTCGGCTTCGCGGTCACATCGGCGGGCAGCGGCTGCGCCGACGTCAACTCGCGCAGCAGGCGCCGCTGTTCGCTGACATCACTGTCGACGGGGAAGGCGGACTGGCGCAGGATCGCGTCGAGGGTCTGTTGCTGCTCGGTGCTCACGGAGCGTATCCCTTCGGTGGCGGGTGGTCGGGTCGCGCGCTCTGGTCGTCCGGCCCGGGCCTGGGCCGGACTCTGCGGACTTCGAGGAGTTCCAGGCCCAGGGCCTCGATCCCGGAGAGGACGCCGAAGAGCGCCGCGGCGTCGGGCAGCAGCCCGGTGAGCACGGTTTCGGCGCCCTGCTGCTCCGGCACCAACGCCGGGAACGCCGTCAGCAGGGTGGGGCCGAGGTGGCCGTCGACCCGGATCTGGTACAGGACGGGGTCATCACCCATGCGCTCATGGTCTCAGCGGTCAGGTGAGTCCGCGTCACCGGAATCCGGTGATCCTGCGCCGCTCAGGACCGGACGTTGGACAGCAGCCGCAGGTCACGTCCGCGCTGTACCGCCGAGGACCGGTCCCCGGCGCCGAGCTTGGCGTAGATCCGCCGTATGTGGGTGTTGACGGTGTTGAGCGAGACCGACAGTTCGGCGGCGATCTCGGGCCGGGTGAGGTTCGTCGGCAGGTAGCGCAGGACGCGCAGTTCGCTCGGGCTGAGCCCCTCGGCCGGCCCGGAAGCCGACCGGTCGGGCCCGGCCGGGACGTCGCCGCGCACGGCGTCGAGGATGTCGGAGACCAGCGCGGCGTGCGAGGTCTTCTGCGGCAGGGCCCCCAGCAGCTCCCAGGCGCCGGTCATCGCGAACGGCAAGATCATCCGGTCCGGCTCGGCGAGGTTCAGTGCCTGTTCGACGGCTTCGCCCGCCGCGTGGTCGTCGCCCAGGTCGCGGCAGGCGAGCGCGTCCAGGAGCCGGGCCTCGGTCGGAGTGAGGAGGGAGTTGACGGGGGCGGTGCCGTCGAGGACCGGTCGCAGCTCGCGGCGGGCGCCGGCGGGGTCCTGCTCGGCGAGGCGGAGCACCGCGGCCGCGTTGCGGATCTCCCCGGCGGCGGCCTGCCGGTCGTCGAGGACGGCGAGGTCGGTCCGCGCCTGGTCGACCATCCCGAGGCGGGCCCGGGTGGCTATCGTCCAGGCGGTCACCCGGGACGACAGCCCGTGCCGGCCCACCATGTGTGCCTGCACCTGCTCGGCGGCGGTCAACTCGGCCAGCGCCTGCCGGTGTCGGCCGCGCGCCGCCCAGAGCATCGCGGAGACCAGACGGACCAGCAGCCGGACGCCGGGTTCGCCCGCGGACCGGGTGACCGCGCGTGCGCGCTCCAGCCACTGTTCGCCGTGGTCGAACTCGCCTGTGCAGATCAGCGTCCCGGCGAAGGAGGCCTGGGCGGGCGCGATCACCGGCTCGTTCTCCCAGCCGTACCGGGCGGCCAGCGCCAGGGCCTGCTCACAGCGTTTCCGGACCAGGGCGAAGGAGTGGTGGCTGGAGGCGTATCCCAGGTGGGCGAGGCAGGCGACCTCCAGGTAGGGGCGGCCGATGTCGCGGGCGAGTGCGGCGCCCTCCAGGAGGTGCCGCTCGCTGTCGGCGAGCCGCAGCGACCAGGCCTCGGTGACGCCCAGATTCAGCAGTGCGAGGGCTCGTAGGTCACCGGCGAGCGCTATCTCGGTGTTGGACTGGCCGGCGGCCGGGGAGGGCAGTGCGTGAGCCTGCTCGAACACGGCGTCGAAGTGGCCGCGCAGCCGGGCCAGTAACAGCTCCAGGGACGCGATCGCCGTCTGCAGCCGGGGCCGGCGGTCGGGCGACGTCGTGGCGGCGTACGACCTGGCGATCTCGAGGTGCGCCCGGGTCTCCTCCAGGCGGTGCTGGTGCAGGTCGGCGTTGGCGTACACGAGGGCCAGCTCCGGGCATTCCTCCTGGGTGCGGGGCGGGAAGGCGCGCAGCAGCGTCACCACGGTGCCGGCCTGCCCGTCGAGCGTGAGGCTGACGGTGTGATCGGTGAGCAGGCGGGCGGCCTCGGCCCAGTCGCCGGCGGCTTGCAGGTGCCGGACGGCATCGACGGCCTGGGCGTGTCCGGCGAGCCAGCCCGCGGCCAGCCGGTGCAGTTCCGGGATGGCTTCCGGGAAGGTGCGGCGCAGTTCCAGCCGGAGCAGGTCGGCGAACATGCGGTGGTAGCGGAACCAGGTGCGGCCGGGGTCCAGTGACACGACGAACGCGTTGGCGTCCTCGAGATCCAGCAGGATGCGTTCCGACCCGGTCCCGCCGGTGAGCAGATCGGCCAGTTCACCGTTGACCCGGTCCGGCAGGGAGGTGCGCAGCAGCAGACGTTGCACGTCGGCCGGCTGCCGCTCCAGCATCTCGGCCACCAGGTACTCGGCGACCGTACGGTGGCTGCCGGAGAACTCGGCGACGAACCGTTCGGGATCCGGGTGCCCGGCCAGGGAGAGCGCAGCGAGCCGCAGCCCGGCCGCCCAGCCCTCGGTACGCCGGTGCAGCAGACCGGCCACATGGTCGGGCAGCGCGACCCCGGACGTGGTGAGGAGTTCACGGGTCTCGTCCAGGGTGAAGCGCAGCCGCGCGGCGCGGATCTCGGCCAGTTCTCCGGTCAGCCGCAGCTTGTGCAGGCGCAGCAGCGGGTCGTGACGGGTCGCCACGATCGCGTGGACACCGTCGGGCAGACTCGTCAGCAGGGTGGTGAGCTGCTCGGCGGCCTCCGCGGAGGCGAGTTCGTGCAGATCGTCGACGACGAGGAAGAAGGCTCCGCCGGATGCCGTGATCTCGGACAGAACCTTGTCCATCAGGGCGCCGCCGTTGAAGCCGGGGGTCACGGGCGGCGGCTCCGCGGCGCCCTGGGTGCCGGCCGCGGCACGCACCGCGTCCAGCAGAGCGAGCCAGAACAGCTGCGCGTCCTGCTGGCCCGGCCGTACGGACATGAACGCGATACGGCGGTTCCGCCCCGGCCGGTCGGCCCATGCGCGCAGCAGTGAGGTCTTGCCGCTGCCGGCGGGCGCGGAGATCATCGTGACCTGCTTCTCGGCCGCGCGGTCCAGGGCGGCGAGCAGGTCGCGGCGGTCGACGAGACCGGGGCGGCCGCGGCCCGGTGCACGGCCCGAGCCCGCTGCGGCCGACAGGCCGGGCATCCCGCCTTGTCCTTCAGGCACGCGGTCAGCGTAGCCGACGCGCATCACCGCACCCCGGCGCCGACTTGTCGCCTTTCCCACGGTGACGGCGGGCCGCGAACCGGCCGGGAACCGGGTGTACGCCCTCTGCGGCGACGTGTGCGAGCCCGCCGCCCGAGCCCTGGCGGTGCGGTTGCGTCCGGGATCACGCTCTTCCGGTGACCGGCCTACGGAGAGCGGCGCCGCGGGCGGGCCTCGGCGCCGTCGGCGGACGGCGCCGAAACCCGCTCCGGTGTGAGGGTCAGGGGTGGACCTGCGAGCCCACGCCGAGGTCGAGGCGGAGTGATTCGAGGATGATGAAGGTCGTACTGGCCGTGTAGACGTCGGCGGCGGCGAGGACGCCGGTGTACTTCCTGATGACCGGCTCGGCGGCATAGGCGACCTGGGCGGCCTGGTACTCCTTGACCGCGGCCCAGGCGTTGTCCCCGTACTTGGGGAAGTACGGGGTGGGGTCCACCGCCGCGAGCGCCTTCTTGACGTTGTCGATGATGTCGTCCACGTACTGCTGGTACACGACCATGTCCTGGCGGGTGCCCAGCCTGCCGATGTGGCCGCCGATGAAGTGCTTCCACGGGTAGCTCATGGCCTTGGCGGGGGCGGCGATGGAGCCGGGGACGTCCTCGTTGAGGTTGAAGCTGTCGAAGGGGACCCAGCCGGGCAGGAGGACGTCGACGAGCATGAGGGTGTTGTGGTGGGGCAGGTGGATGTAGACGTTGTCGGAGGTGTGGTTGGTGCCGTGCCAGGCCAGCTCGATGCGCTCCCCGCCGACGTGCAGCGTGTGGCGCTTGTCGAAGGTGACGTCGGGAACCGGCCGGGCCGGGTCGTTGTAGCCGGCCAGGAACTTCTTGGTCTCGGCGTGGCCGATCCGTACCACGTGCCGGCCGAACAGCGACGAGGCGCCGAGGTGGTCGGCGTGGTGGTGGGAGTAGACGAGGTGGGTCACTCGGTTGGAGACGCCGTTGGCGGAGGCGATCTCGTCGATGGCCCGCTGGAGGTTGTGCCCGATGGAGGGGGGTGCGTCGAACAGCACGACACCCTCACGGGTCGTCAGGAACGCCGCCTGGTAGGTGCCGTCGGTGACCCAGTACAGGTTCTTCTCGATCCGGCCGACGTAGTAGCCCTGCGCGTTGACGGCGGGACCGAGCGCGGACGGCGGGATCGGCGCGTAGTCGGGCAGCGTGGCGGCCGATGCCGGGCCGGCGAGTGCGCCGTCGGCCAGTGCCGCGACGGTGGGTACGGTGGCCAGCGCCGCGCTGCGGGCGAGGAACGAGCGGCGGTCCGTCGATGACATGGTGCTTCCCTTCGGGCAGTGGTGACGTACACGGGGTGGACGGCGTACCGGGTCCGGCAGGTCCGGACGGGGTCCGCCGTGCAAGTGGGGCCGAGCCGTGGGTGATCGGATCAGGCGCCGCAGGCAGGCACGATCGCGCCGCTGGTGCGCACCGCGAGGTCGCCGACGAGAAAGGCGATGACGTGCGCGATCGCCTCCGGCCGGACAGCGCGGGCCGACGCCTCCGGGGGGGAACACCGCGCCCGGTCCCCGGCCGTGTCCAGGAGCTGCGGCGCCACCGCCTGGCTCGGCCACGGCGCGATGCCGAGGTTGACGTCCAGCATGAGCCGCAGGTCCCCGGGTGGCGTGGCGACCACCTCTCCCGGGCGGCCGAACGTTGCCGAAGTCGCGGGCTGTTCACGTGCCTCGGCGTAGCCATGACGGTCTCCTTCCGGCTTCGGTCGGACAGTGGGGCCGCACCGCACATGCCGTGCCGCGCGCCCAGGTTCGCCGTGGCACAGGTGAGAGGTCCTCACCGGATTCCGGTGATCTCCTGAGCCAGGTCTGGTGAGTGGCCGTCAGCGCCTCAGCTCCCGCTCCCGCCCGGATCCGCCCTCAACCCACCACGTCCCACGCGTACTCGGCGGCCGCCCCGCCGCACACCGCCACGCGACAGGACCGACCCTCCGTCGATGCGCGGTACCCCCGGACTCCCGCACCTGCCTCGCCGTTCGGCCCGGTCTCCACGTGCCCAGACCGTCTTGACGCCGTAAGAACTGCCGATCTACGGTGAGCGCGAGCCACGAGTTCCGGTGTCAAGCCCTGGCTGGCCGGACGGCAACCCTCGACGCAGTGGGGTGCCCCAGGTGACGGCTCGGCGGAACTCTTCTTTCTGCAAGTGCGCTCACATCGGCCCCGAGGCGGCCCGGAACCCAGGAGGACGGCATGGCGAGAGCCGTGATGCTGTGCTCCCGGCTCCATGTCGACCTGCTGCTGGTGTCCAGCTGTCTGTGTCAGGGCTGATCCCGCCCTCCGCCGGCCGGCAGTGCTGCCGTCCGCCGGTGTAGCCCCTCTCGCGCTTTCTCTCACATGACCTCGCACGCCATGGCACACCCCTGTGCCATGGCCGTCTGACGCACCCCTGATGCGGAAGTAGAGACTCCTGATGGCACTTCACAGCGGCGCCACGCCGAACAGACCCCTGCGCTCCGGCCTCGGCGCGCTCTGCCTCGGCACCGCGTTCCTGGTCGCCCTGACCGGCTGCACCAGCAGCAAGGACGGCAGCACCGCGAGTTCCGGCTCGGCGATCACCGTCGGTACCACCGACCAGGTCACCAGCCTCGACCCGGCGGGCTCGTGGGACGCGGGCTCCGGCACGATCGAGAGCGAGGTCTACGCGACCCTGCTCAGTCAGAAGAACGGCTCCGCGGACGTCTCCCCGGACCTCGCCACCGGGATCAGGCTGACCGGACCCAAGGAGTACACGGTCACGCTCAAGAAGGGCCTGAAGTTCGCCAACGGCCACGAACTCACCTCCTCGGACGTCAGGTTCAGCTTCGACCGGGACCTGAAGATCGCCGACGAGAACGGCCCGTCGTCACTGCTGTACAACCTCGCCTCGGTCGCCGCCCCGGACCCGGCCACGGTCGTCTTCACCCTCAAGTCGGCCGACGACACGCTGTTCCCGCAGGTGCTGTCCACGGCCGCCGGCTACGTCGTGGACGAGCAGGTGTTCCCCGCGGACAGGATCCTCGACGACATGTCGATCGTCACGGCCAAGCCGTGGAACGGGCCGTACGGCATCAGGAGCTACGACAAGAACTCGCTGGTGTCCTTCACCGCCAACGCGGAGTACAAGGGCCGACTGGGCACGCCCAGGACCAAGGACGTCCAGCTGAAGTACTACACGGACGCCGGCAATCTGAAGCTCGACGTCCAGCAGGGCACCATCGACGCCGTCTACCGCACGCTCACCACCGCCGACCTGGACGACCTCGGCAAGGAGAAGGGCGTCAAGGTCCACACCGGCTCCGGCAACGGCATCCGCTACATCGTCTTCGACCTCGCCACCCAGCCCTACGGCACCAGGACGAAGAACGCCGACGCGAAGAAGGCCCTTGCCGTCCGGCAGGCGGTCGCGGACTCCGTCGACCGGTCCCAACTCGCCCAGCAGGTCTACAAGAACACCTACCAGCCGCTCTACAGCTCCGTCCCGGACGGCCTGACCGGCGCCAGCCCCGCCTTCAAGTCGCTCTACGGCGACCAGCGGGGCGGTCCCGACAAGGCCGCGGCGGCGGCCCGGCTGAAGGCGGCGAAGATCACCACCCCGGTGACGCTCAACCTCCAGTACAACAGCGACCACTACGGCTCGTCGTCGGCCGACGAGTACGCGCTGATCAAGACCCAGCTGGAGGCCACCGGCCTGTTCAAGGTGAACCTGCAGTCCACCGAGTGGACCCAGTACGGCAAGGACCGCGTCAAGCACCTCTACCCGCTCTACCAGCTTGGCTGGTACGCCGACTACCTCGACGCCGACAACTACCTCTCGCCCTTCTACTCGGCCAACAGCTGGGTCGCCAACGGCTACGAAGATCCCGCCGTACGCGCGCTGATCAAGAAGGAGGAGACCGAGACGGACGCCGCGAAACGGACCGAGCTGCTGAAGCAGGCGCAGGACAGGGCCGCCGCGCAGGTGCCGCTGCTGCCGCTGCTGCAGGGCTCCACCGCCATCGTCACCCGCAGCGACATCAGCGGTGTCCCGGCCGAACTGGACGCGACGTACCAGTTCCGCTGGGCGGGACTCTCGAAGAAGTGAGTACTCCGACGCAGGAGACCCCCGGCGCCGTCGCCACTCCGGCCGACGGCGCCGCCGGGTACGGGTTCGCCCGCTACCTGGCGGTCCGCTTCCTCCTCATCATCCCCACCGTGCTGATCCTGGTCAGTCTGGTCTTCTTCCTGATGCGGCTGACCGGCGACCCGATCAGCGCCGCCTTCGGCGACCGCCTCACCCCGGACCAGCTCCAGGCCAAGCTCCACCAGGCGGGCTACGACCGGCCGTTGCTCACCCAGTACCTGGACTACCTGCGCTCACTGGCCACCGGCGACTTCGGCCGTACGGTCACCGACAACCAGCCGGTGACGCACGTCCTCGGCACGTACGGGGCCGCGACCGTCGAACTCGCCTGCTACGCACTCCTGGTGGCCCTGGTCATCGGCGTCCCGCTGGGCATGGTGGCGGCCTCCTACCGCGACCGGGCACCCGACGCCGTCCTGCGCCTGTTCGCAATCCTGACCTACGCCACGCCCGTGTTCTTCGTGGGCCTGCTGCTGAAGCTGGTCTTCGCGATCCGGCTCGGCTGGCTGCCCGCGTCGGGCCGGGCGAGCACCGGCGTCCAGCTCTTCCTCCAGGACCAGACGAGCACGACGGGCGTGTACCTGATCGACGCCCTGCGCAGCGGCGACGGCACGGCCATCGCGGACGTGCTCCGGCACGCCGTGCTGCCCGGGCTGGCGCTCGGCCTGCTCGTGGCCGGCGTGCTGCTCCGGCTGGTGCGCACGAACCTGATCGGCACGCTCTCCGCCGAGTACGTCGAGGCCGCCCGCTCCCGGGGCGTGGCCCCGCTGCGGCTGGTCACCCGGCATGCCATCCGGCCCGCGCTGATCCCCGTCGTCACCGTCCTGGGACTCCAGGTCGCCGGGCTGCTCGGCGGGGCCGTGCTGACCGAGACGACCTTCGAGTGGAAGGGCCTCGGCTACGAGCTCGCCCACTACCTGACGGTCCGTGACTTCCCGGCGGTGCAGGGCATCGTGGCCCTGTTCGCCGTCGTGGTGGCGGTGACGAACTTCCTCGTCGACGTCGTGGCCGCGCTGATCGACCCGCGAGTGAGGTACTGAGTCATGTCGCTGGTTCTGGTACGACGGCTGCCGCTGCGGCTGCGCACGGGCGCGGGAGTGCAGCGGGCCATGCTGCTCACCGGCCTGGTCCTGACGGTCCTGTTCCTGCTCACCGCCTTGCTGGGACCGCTGCTCGCCCCGCACGGCTACGCCGAACTCCGTGACGGAGGCGGCCTGTTCGGCTCCCAGCAGCATCCGAGCGGCACCCATCCGCTGGGCACGACCATCGCCGGGTACGACGTCCTGTCCCGGACGGTCTGGGGCGCGCGGACCGCGCTGCTGATCATCGTCGCCGCGCTGCTGCTCTCGGTGGTGCCGGGCACCGTGCTCGGACTGGTCTCCGGCTATCTCGGGGGCAGGCTGGACCGGTTGCTGGTGGGGCTGGCGGACGCGCTGTACGCGTTTCCGCCGCTGCTGCTCGCCATCCTCATGTCGATCGTGATCAGCGGCGGCCGGTCGAGCCTGGTCGGCGGTCTCGGCGCGGCCGCCTGCTCGGTCGCGGTGTCCTTCGTACCGCAGTACTTCCGGGTCGTACGGGCCGAGGTGATCCGGGTGAAGGCCGAGCCGTTCGTCGACGCGGCCCGGGTGATCGGCACCGGGCCGTGGCGCATCATGACGCGGCACGTGCTGCGCAACTCGGTGCGCACCCTCCCGCTGATCTTCACGATCAACGCGTCGGAGGCCATCCTCACCCTCGCCGGCCTGGGTTTCCTGGGCTTCGGCATCGAGCCCAACTCCGCCGCCGAGTGGGGGTACGACCTCAACCGCGCGGTCGCCGACGTCACTTCGGGCATCTGGTGGACGGCGGTCCCGCCCGGCCTGGGCATCGTGCTCACGGTTCTGGGCACGACCCTGCTCGGCGAGGGCCTCACCGACCTCGCCGACCCGCGGCTGCGGCGCCGGACAGGTGACCGCGCCCTTGCCACGGACGGAGGCGGGGACGATGACTGACCTGCTGCGCATCGAGGACCTGCACGTCGGCTTCACCACCGACGCCGGCGCGGCGCCCGCCGTCCGCGGGGTCAGCATCTCCGTCGCCCCGGGCGAGGTGCTGGCCCTGGTCGGCGAGAGCGGCAGCGGCAAGACCGTCACCGCCCGGTCGGTCCTCGGCCTGCTGCCCGGCACCGCGACGGTCCGCGGCCGGGTCCTGCTCGGTGACGGCACCTCGGAGCCCGGGGAGGACGTGCTCACCGCGTCCCCGGCCCGGCTGCGCACCCTGCGCGGCACGCATGCCGCGATGGTCTTCCAGGAGCCGTCCACCGCGCTGAACCCCGTCTTCACCATCGGCTGGCAGCTCGCCGAGGGCCTGCGCGCCCACGGACGCGGCGGCAGCAGGGCCGAGCGGCGGGCGCTCGCCGTGGAGTGGCTCGACAAGGTCGGCATCCCCGATCCGGCCGTCCGCGTCGGCCACTACCCGCACCAGCTCTCCGGCGGTCAGAAGCAGCGCGCCGTCATCGCCATGGCCCTCGCCCTGGGCACCCGGCTCATCGTCGCCGACGAACCGACCACAGCCCTGGACGTCACGGTCCAGGCGGAGATCCTGGAACTGCTCCACCGCTGCCGCACCGACTTCGGTACCGCCGTCCTGCTCATCACCCACAACATGGGCGTCGTCGCCGACCTCGCCGACCGGGTGGCGGTCATGCGGGCCGGGAAGGTGGTGGAACAGGCGCCGGTACGCGCGCTGTTCGCAGCGCCCGCCCACCCGTACACCCGGGAACTCCTCGCCGCCGTACCGGACTTCGGTGCCGGCGGACATGCCGGGCCGGCGCCGGCGGGCGGCGGGGTCCAGCCGGTCGTGCGGGCCTCCGGGCTGGTCGTCGACTACCCGGGGCGGCTGGGACGCAAGGGCTTCCGGGCGGTGGACGGGGTGAGCTTCGAGATCCGGCCGGGTGAGGTGCTCGGGCTGGTCGGCGAGAGCGGCAGCGGCAAGACCACCATCGGGCGGGCCATCGCGGGGCTGACCGCGGTGACCGGCGGGCAACTGGAGCTGTTCGGGGAGCCGTTGACACGGACGTCCCGGAAGCCGAGGACGGCCGGGCGGATCGGCTACGTCTTCCAGGACCCGGCCACCAGCTTCAACCCCCTGCTGACGATCGCCGAGAGCATCGCGGAACCGCTCGTCGTGCACCGGCGGGAGCTGGGCGCGAAGGAGATCCGGTCGCGGGCCGAGTCGCTGCTCGCTGCGGTGCACCTGCCGCGCGCCTACGCGGACCGGTACCCGCACGAGCTGAGCGGAGGGCAGCGCCAGCGCGCCGGCCTCGCCCGGGCGCTGGCGCTGCGGCCGGGGCTGCTGGTCGCGGACGAGCCGACCTCGGCGCTGGACGTGTCCGTGCAGGCCAAGGTGCTGGACCTGTTCGGCGAGCTCCAGCGGGACCTGGGCTTCGCGGCGTTGTTCGTCAGCCACGACCTGGCGGTGGTCGAACAGGTCGCCGACCGGGTGGTGGTACTGCACCGGGGGCGGATCGCCGAGGAGGGAACCACCGGCCAGGTGCTCGGCAGCCCGCAGGACGACTACACCCGCCGGCTCGTCGCCGCCCTGCCCGTGCCCGACCCGGTACGGCAGGCCAGACGTCAGCAACGCCCCGTGGAGGAAGGAGTGGCCGGCTCATGACCGAGTCCACGCAGCGTGCGACCCTCACCGTCTCTCCCGCCCCGAGGTGACCGTCGCCCAGGTCGCCGACCACGTGGAGCACGCGCGGGCGGTGGCCGAGGTGGACCACATCGGTCTCGGCGGCGGCTACGACGGTGTGGACCGCGTCGCATGTTCTTGACACCCGCGGGGGCGGGCGACGTACGGTGAACCGATCGGTTTCTGACGGGCGGAGGCCCTTGATGCACGTATCCGGCGCGGCACCGCAGGGTGTCTGCTCCGGCGTGCGGCTGATCGTCCGCCGGCATGTCGACTACTGCCGTACCTGCTCCGCCGTCTGTCTCTCCGGACACCGCGTCTGACGCCTGCGGCCCTGCCGCCGAGCCAGTCCCACGGGCCCGTCCCAGAGGTCCCGTATGCCGTGGCCGCGCCCGGTCCCGCCCGTCGTCGCACCCCGCGCCTCTCGTCCTCGCCACGCCCCGCTCGCACGCCGTGGCTCGGTCCGGCTCCCGTCCACCGGCGGCGCCCGGCTCGCTCGTCGTGCCCGCGCGGCCGCTGCATTCCCGTGCTTCCCGGAAGGAACGTCCATTGTCCGGCCCCGCCCTGCACCTCGCCGTCGAGATCGACGGTGACGGCGCCCACCCCGCGGCCTGGCGCCGCGCCGCCCACTCACCCGACCAACTGCTCACCCCGCGCCGGGTGGCCGGGCTCGCCGCCGTGGCCGAGAACGCCGGGTTCACCCTGATCACCCTGGACGACGGGGTGCTGCCGCCCGGTGCCGCGCCGGATCCCGTCGGCCGTATCGGGGCGGTGGAGCGGGCGGCGTTCGTCGCCGCGTCCACGAGCACGATCGGGATCGCGCCCGTCGTCCCGGTCACGTATGCCGAACCCTTCCATGTCTCCAGCCAGTTGGCGTCCCTGGACCACATCTCCGCCGGCCGCGCCGGGTGGGTGGTGACGGAGGAGGACCACCCCGAGGCGGCCCGGGTGTGGGGGCGCCCCCTGGTCGCCGACGCGGCCGGGCGGGCCCGGGAGTCCCGGGACGGGGTGGAGGTGGCCCGCGCCCTGTGGGACTCGTGGGAGGACGACGCGGTCATCCGGTCCGTGGCCACGAGCCGCTACCTCGACCGCGAACGGCTGCACTACATCGACTTCACCGGGGAGACCTACGCCGTCAAGGGCCCGGCGATCGTGCCGCGCCCCCCGCAGGGGCAGCTCGTCGTCCTGGGCCGCCCGGACCGGGTACCCGCCGCGCGGCTCGACGTGGCCCTGGTCGAGGGCCGCGACCCGGCGTCGGTCGCCGCGGCCGCCGCGGGTGCCGGTACGCCCCGTGTCTTCGCCGAGGTCGAGGTGGCGCTGGACACGCCGGACGCGACCGGCGCCGAGCGCGTCGCCGACCTGGAACGCCATGCCCCGTGGGACGACCGCGGACGGCTGCGGCACGTCGGCTCGGCGGACGGACTGGTCGCTGTTCTCGACGAGTTGAGCCGTCACGTCCACGGAGTACGGCTGCATCCCCTCGTACTGGACGAGGATCTGCCCGTCCTCTCCCGCCACGTCCTGCCGGCCCTGTCCGCACGGCGCCTCGTCGCCCGCCCGCTGCCGGGCACGTCCCTGCGCTCGACCCTGGGTCTGGAGCGCCCCGCCAACCGTTTCGCGGCCGCGGCCGTCCAGGAGGAGACCCGATGACCCGCACCGACCCCCTCGACGTCCCCCGGCCGCACGCCCAGTTGCATTTCGGCGTGTTCTTCCAGGGAGTCAACCACTGGACCGTCTGGTCCGCCCCCGACAGCGGTTCGCAGATCGACCCCGCCTCCTTCCGGCGGGTCGCCCAGACCGCCGAACGAGGCCTGTTCGACGCGTTCTTCCTCGGTGAGGGGCTCCGGCTGCGCGAGGTGGACGGCCGGATCCACGATCTCGACGTGGCCGGCCGGCCGGACGCCGTCACCCAGCTCGCGGCGCTGGCGGCGGTCACCCGCAGGATCGGCCTGGTCTCCACCTCCAACTCCACCTACAACGAGCCCG
This sequence comes from Streptomyces sp. NPDC031497, assembly GCF_055580905.1. Taxonomy (NCBI): domain Bacteria; kingdom Bacillati; phylum Actinomycetota; class Actinomycetes; order Kitasatosporales; family Streptomycetaceae; genus Streptomyces; species Streptomyces sp. NPDC031497. The sequence goes on along the minus strand of NZ_JBVIKO010000014.1, from coordinate 135,209 downwards.
CCGACCTCGTCCGCCGCCTCTCCGGCCTCGATCTCCTCTCCGAAGGCCGCGCCGGCTGGAACGTGGTGACCACGGACAACGCCTGGACCGGCGCCAACTTCCGCCGCGGCGGCTACCTCGACCACGCCGACCGCTACCGGCGCGCCGAGGAGTTCCTCACCGTGGCCCGCGCCCTGTGGGACGGCTGGGACGACCAGGCGGTCGCCACGTCCGTGGCCGCGCCCGCCTGGTCGGTGCCCGGGGCGGTACGCCAAGTGCGCCACCGGGGGCCGCAGTTCGACGTCGATCTCGCTCCCACGCTGCCGCGCAGCGCCCAGGGCCACCCGGTGATCTTCCAGGCCGGCGACTCCGGTGAGGGGCGCGACTTCGCCGCCCGCAACGCCGACGTCATCTTCTCCGCGCACGGCAACGACTTCGACGACGCGCTGGCCTTCGCCGAGGACATCCGGCACCGGCTGCGGGCGGTCGGGCGGCCCGACGACGACCTGCGGATCCTGCCCGGCACCGAGATCATCATCGGCGCCACCGAGGAGGAGGCCGAGGAGAAGAAGCGCTGGATCCGGCTCCAGCAGGTCACGCCCGCCACGGCGCTGGGGATCGCCGGTCTGCTGTGGGGCGTCGACCTGTCCGACCGTGACGCCGACGGGCCGCTGCCCGCCGAGGACCCGGTCGTCGCCGAGAACGACGGTTCCTTCGGGGCGCGGCGCATCGCCGATCCGCGCACGGTGGTGGCCGAATGGCGGGCGAAGGCGGAGGCGCACGGCTGGTCGCTGCGCGAGACCGTCATCGCGCTCGGTCCGCAGCGTGGGCACGTCGGCACGCCGTCCGGCCTGGCCGACAAGTTCGCCCGGTTCGTGCGGCACGGCGCGGTCGACGGCTTCAACGTCACGCCGTACCTCATCCCCGACGGCCTCGACGACATCGTCGACCTGCTCGTCCCCGAACTGCAGGAACGCGGGGTCTACCGCACCGAGTACACCGGCAGCACACTGCGCGAACACCTCGGCCTGCGGGCACCGCTCACCCACCGCTCCGCACCCGAGCGACGGCAGGCCGGCTGAAGTCGTCGCCCCCGTCGCACCGGACCGGCACCGGGCCCGCGCTCGCCGGTGCGGCGGGGGAACGCACCGCCCGGCTCAGCCCGCTCCGTGCCCCGTGAGCGCGAGCACGGTCTTCCCGTGGGTCCGCCCGGCCTCGTGACGGCGGTGGACCTCGACGACGTCCGACGACGGGACGACGGTCGGCGGGGTGTAGGGCAGTGCTCCGGAGGCGAGCGCGGACAACGCCCTGGACAGGTGATCGCCGATGGTGGCGGGGGAACGGCGGGCGACGTCACCGATGTTGTATCCGGCGACGGTCCTGTTGTTCTTCCACAGATCCCAGACGTCCGCCGTCCAGTCGGCGTCACGTCCGAGGTCCCCGTAGGTGACCACCCGGCCGAAGGGGGCCAGTACCCGCAGGCCGGCGTGGCGCACCGGACCGCCGACGGGGTCCAGCACCAGGTCCACCCCGCGCCCGGCGGTGGCCTCCCGGACCGCGTCCTCGAAGTCCTCCCGGACGAACAGTTCGTCGTAGCCCAGATCGGCGGCCAGCCGGGTCTTCGACGCGGAGCCGACCGTGCCGTAGACCCGGGCGGCACCGCGTACCCGCGCGATCCGTGCCGCGGCCGAACCGACTCCGCCGGCCGCCGCGTGGATCAGGACCGTCTCGCCCTCGTGCAGGCGCCCCGCGTCCGTCAGCACCCCGTAGGCCGTCGGGTAGACGCACGGCACCCCGGCCGCGTGCGCGAGCGGGAGCCTGCCGACCGGCCGGACGAAGTCCGTGTCGACCACGGCGAACTCCGCGTATCCGCCGAAGGCCGGAAGGTAGGCCGCGACCTGTTCGCCGACGGCCGGTCCCGTCGCCCCGTCGCCGAGCGCGGCCACCGTGCCGGAGACTTCCAGCCCGGGCACATCGTAGCCACCGGGGCCGTCGGGCTCGCCGAACTCGCCCCGTCGGTGCTGCACCTCGGCGAAGTTCACGCCGGCGTACGCGACCTCGATCAGCACCTGGCCCGGGCCCGGCCGCGGGGTCGGCACCTGGATCTCCTCCAGGACCTCGGGTCCGCCGTTCGACTTGAATCCGTATGCGCGCACGTGGCGTCCTTCTCTGCTCGGTCGATACGCGGGCCCGAGGCCGTCCCGCGGAGCGCCGTCGGCCCACCACCCCGACTTGCCGTCCCCGCAGGCGTCCTGACGACCTGAAACCCTTCCACGGCAACATCACGAAGCGCCTCGCCATTCCGCTCCGGGCACGAGGATCGTCCGGGTCACCGCCGGGCCCGGCGCCGTACGGACGCGTCCGGGTCGCGCTGCCGGTCGAGCACGTCGTCGGCCGGGCAGCGCCCGCGGCGGACGTAGCGGTCGGCGTAGGCGGCGACGGCGTCCATGACCCCGGTGCCCGCGCCCAGCCGGGGCAGGGCGTCCAGTGCCGCGGCGAAACAGGTCACGGCGGCGCGCTTCAGCTCCGGGTCGGCGAGCCCGTGGCGCGCCGCGTCGGTCCACAGCGGATTGTGCGGCGCCGGGGCCCCGGCGGCCCGCCCGGCCAGGGGCTCCACCGCCCGGTTCGCGATCACCGCGGCGCCGGGGTCGTCGAACAGGGCCGTGACCACGGCGAGCGGCACGATCCACCCGTCGTCGCCGGACTGTGCGTCGATCATGCGCAGTTCCAGGTGCCCACGTGGCCTGACGGGCGGAAACAGTGTGCTGATGTGATAGTCGAGGTCCGCGTGGGTCGGCGGGCGCATGCTGTGCGAGCGGGTCCACTCGCGGAAGCTCACTCCGTCCGGCACCTCCCAGGGACCGTCCCGCCGAACGCACATCACCGGTGCGTCGAGGACCCGCCGGACCCAGGCGCGCCGCGGGTCGGGGACCAGGGAGGGGCCGCCGGCCCGCCCCGGATCGAGTTCCGCCCACATCAGCTGCCGCGTGGACAGCCAGCCCGTGGCGCGGCCCTCGGCCATGGGCGAGTTCGCGAACGCCGCGACCAGGACCGCGCCCAGGTGGTGCGCCAGCCACCAGCGGCGCGCGAATCCCATGACGCCGGGTTCCTCCCGTCCGGCGTCGAGGCACACCTGGACGGAGGCCGAGGTACACATCAGGGTTCGCCCCGCTGGACCCGTACGGTCGAGGCAGGCCTCCATGGCGTCGTAGCGCCGCTCCCGCAGGAACCGGCGAGGCGGCAGCCAGGGATCGACGCCCATCCCGGCCAGTGACAGGCCGTGCTCGCGCAGCGCGGTGCGCACGGCCGCCAGATCCGCGGAGACCTCCGAGACACACCGGGCCAGCGACGGGGCCGGCCGGGAGCTCAGCTCCACCTGGCCGCCGGGCTCGACGCTCAGCCCGGACGTCAGCGGGAGGGTCCGCAGTACGGCGTGGGCCGCCTCCAGGTCTTCCCGGCCCACGGTGTCGTGCGGCGCACGCTCCCGGTGGACGAGCCATTCCACCTCGACCCCGACGCTGCGCGGCGGGCCCGTCTTGAAGCAGACTCCCTCGACCAGCGCCTCCGCCTCGTGTTCGGTGACAGCAGGACCGTCAACGCCGCACTCCGGTGAAACCGACATCCGCGAGCCTCCTGAGCCGCCTCAGGGCCGTCGGGGATCCGACGTCCGCTACGCGTACCGCTGTGCCTGCTGCCAGAGTCCGCCGTCCTGCCCTGTCATGACAAGAGCGCACTTTCCAGACGACTGGGCGCGCGGCAACCCGCGACGGGCGACTCGGCAGGTCCCGGGCGGCTCTCAGCCCGAGAAGACGGCACGGCCGCCAGGAGCCCGGTCGTGGGCCCGCGATCCGTCACACCACGCTCACCGGATGCCGTACCACCGCGTCGAACAGGTAGCCCTGGGTGTTGGGCACGGCGACGTCCGGCTGCGTACGGCCGGCCGTGTCCGTGGCACGGGCCAGCAGGTGGGTGGCGCCGGGTTCCTCGGGCTGCCAGCCGAGGGACCAGCGGGTCCAGGTGCCGGCCCGGGGCCGGTCGTGCAGGTGGGCATGGCGCCAGTTCGCCCCGCCGTCGGTGCTGACGTCGACCCGGGCGACGGCGCCCGCGCCCGACCACGACCGGCCGTGCAGCACGTGTCTGCGACCCGCCGTGAACGTGGCCCCGCTCGCCAGTTCGAAGGCGCTCTTCGTGGCCTGCCGGGTGAGCGGTGCGCTGCCGCCCTCCGGGTAGGAGGGGCCGAACAGCCGGTAGAAGGTGGTGTTCCAGGGCGAGTAGAGCGGCTGCGCGGACACCTCGATGTCGCCGACCCACTTGATCGACGCGATCCCCACCCAGGAGGGCACCAGCACCCGCACCGGGTACCCGTGATCGTACGGAAGCCGCTCGCCGTTCATCTCGTACGCGAGCAGTACGTCGTCCAGCGCCTTGGCCAGCGGCAGCGGACGGCGCACCCGGCCCAGGCTCTCGCCGCCGCTGACGTACTCGGCGTCCAGGCCGCGCGGCTGCACGTCCACGGCGTGGGGGGACAGACCCGCCCTGCGCAGCACCTCGGCGAGGCGCACCCCGCGCCAGCGCGCCACCCCGATCGCTCCCAGGGTCCACGCGGTGCCGGTGACCGTCTCGCCCTGCTGTGTCGTGTAGTAGGAGCGGCCGTTGCCGGCGCATTCGACGAAGGCGGTCCGGGTGACGGCCGGCAGGGCGCGCAGGTCGTCGTACCCGAACTCCACCGGCCGGTCCTCGCCGGGGCTGCCGCGCAGCCCGCTGCCCCACAGTCGCAGCCGCCAGTCGCCGGCCTCCAGGACGGGGGTGGCGGTGTGGTTGCGGACGAAGAACAGCTCGTTGGGGGTGTGGTGGCCGGTTCCGCGCAGCGCCTCCCAGCGGGTCTCGGCGTTGGTACCGCGCTCGACGAACCACTCGGGCGGCAGCGGCTTGACGATTCCGGCGACGGCGGCGCGGGCGGGCCGGGTGCCGCCGAGTGCGGTCCCGGCGGCGGTGGCGGCGAGCAGGGTGAGCAGCCGGCGGCGGGTGACCCCGTCGGCCCTGGCCTCACCGGCGAGCCACTGGCGCAGCCTGCCGTCGTCGTAGTCGGTTTCGTGGCGATGACCGGCGGGGGTGGAACGGGGCATGGCGGATCCTCGTCATGAGAGGGCGAAGGAGCACGGCTGGGGTCGGTGCGAGCCAGGACAGGGCCATCGGCCGGGCCGGCCGTGGTTCGGTCGGGGAACAGCTCTCCCCTTGCGGAAACGGGGGCTTCTCCTGGCGGGATGATGCGCGCAGGCGTGACTGTTGCACGAAGAACAGGACATGCAGCGGGAGGGAGCCGACATGACCGTTCAGGACGTCGACCGGGTGAGCTTCGTACAGGAGTGGGAGGAGTGGCACCGGCAGAAGGAGGCGGTGCTGGCCGGCCCGCACGGGTTCCTCGCGATCACTGGCCTCCACTGGCTCAGCGACGAGCCCACCCGGTTCGAGGACGCGCCCGGTGCCTGGTCGAGCACCGCCGACGGTGTGGTCGTCGAGTTGGACGAGGGCGAGGAGGTGGCCGTCGACGAGCAGGTCGTGCGCGGCCGCCACGACTTCGGCGTCCTCGCCGAACGCGCCAGTGTGTACGTCGGCTGGGGCGACGCGGTGATCGAGGTCGCCAAGCGCGGCGGACACGACATCGTGCGCCCCCGCCACCCCGGCAACGCGCTGCGTACGGCGTTCACCGGGACGCCTGCCTACGAGCCCGACGAGCGCTGGGTACTCTCCGGCCGCTTCCTGCCCTTCGATACCCCGCGCCCGGTGACCGTCGGTGCCGCCGTCGAGGGTCTGGAGCATGTCTACGACTCCCCCGGCCAGGTCGAGTTCGAACTGGAGGGCACGGCGCACCGGCTCACCGCGTTCAACGGCCGGACGCCCGGAGCCCTGATGGTGCTGTTCACCGACAAGACCTCCGGTGTGACCACGTACGCGGCGAACCGCTCCCTCCAGATCCCCGCCCCCGACGCCGAGGGCAGGGTGACGATCGACTTCAACCGCGCCGCCAACCTGCCCTGCGCCTACACGGACCTGGCCACCTGCCCGCTCCCGCCGACCGAGAACCGGCTGCCGGTCGCGATCGACACGGGCGAGAAGATCCCGCTGGAGCGCGGCGGACAACCCTGACCGGCCGCCCCGGCCCGTGGCCGTCTCCCGTCAGGTGCGCTGTTGGTCCGTGAGCGCCTTGGTGAAGTGGGTGACGGGGCGGGCCACCCGTTCGCCGTCCAGGGTGATGTCGACCGCCTCGTTGTAGAAGGCGAGCAGCCCCCGGACGGCGCCGACCGCGGGCAGCGGGTCCGGGTAGCTCCAGACGACGTTGGGCGGGACGTCGGCCTCGCCGCGCCACGACCAGTACTCGGCGGTGCCCTTGTAGGGGCAGCCGGTGTGATGGTCGGTGGCTTCGAGCAGGTCGAGGCGGACGTCCTCGCGCGGGACGTAGTAGCGGGTGGGCAGGCCGGTCTCGAAGAGCAGGACCGGCCGGCGGGTGTCCGCGACAACCGTGCCGTCGATCTCGACCACGAGGTGACGGCTGCTGGGGATGGCGTCCACCCGCTTGTGCGGGTCACGAGGATGGATGAAGATCTCTTCCTCCTCCTCGTACCAGTGGTCCAGGCCCCGCCCCACGCGCCGGAACCACTCGAAGGCGATGTGGCCGGCCAGGTCGGCGGCCGGGAAGGTCCAGGCGGCGTTCTCCAGCAGCTCCCCGTCGATGTCCAGGTCGTAGAAGATCCGCGAGCCGGTGTGCGTGCCGGACGGCGGGTTCTTCGCGGGGCGGAGCAGCTCCTCGCGTACCTCCGCGCGGGGGAACGCGTACAGCGGTACGGGAACCCCCGGCTCCCAGACGAGGACGGGGTGGTGGCTGTCGACGACCGTGACGTCACCCTTGCGGCCGCGCACCCAGCGCTCGCTCGGCTCCCACAGGAGCCCCTCGGGGGTGGCCCGCACGGCCCGCGCGGTGGGGAATGTGGTCATGACCGGCTCTCCTTCGGCTTGCTCACGCGGTGACTTCGGCGACGTACGGGCGGTTCTCCCGCCAGGCCGCGAGCTGCTCGGGGCGGCCGAAGACCCGCAGGTACTCCTCGACGTTGCCACTGGCACGCTCCCACACCGAGACGGGTTCGAAGTCGGAGCCGTCCGGGTCGGCGAAGGCCGGCAGCGGTGCCACCACCGTGTCCAGGCTCGGATGGACGAAGACCGCGGAGGAGCGGCGCGTCACCGAGCCGCCGGCCACCACGCGGTGCCGTCCGGGGCGCAGCCTGCCCTCCGTCCAGTTGGTCAGCAGGGTGCCGGTGAACACCTGGAGGGCGTCGGGCCGGATCGGTACGGAGGTCCAGGTGCCGTCGGGACGCTGGCCCTGCAGGCCCGCGTAGTCACCCTCCTGGTGGAGCACGGTGAGCGCGGAGCTGTCGGCGTGTTCCAGGAGGAGCAGCTTCTCCTCGTCGGACACGCCCTCGTACGGCCACTTCGGGTAGTTGTTGACAACCAGCGTGGTGTAGACGTCGTCGCCGAGCGGGAAGGCCTCCGCCGGCACGTCCAGCACGCGCGCGTACAGGCCGAGGACGCGGCGGGCGACGTCCACGAACGCGTCCTGGTAGCGCTGGGCCGCGGCGCGCAGGCCGGGCTCCTGCGGCGGCCACACGTTGGCGTGGGCGTAGAGGGTGGCCTGCTCCGGGGTGAGCCCGGCGGCCACGGCCGCGTCCGAGTCGTCGTACTGGCCGATGTTGAACCGTTCGAGTTCGAGGCGGCCGAAGTCGTCGGGCCACTGCCGCCAGCCACGGTTGGGGTGCCCGGTCGGGCTGGCCAGCTTCTCCTTCTCGTCGCGGGGCAGGTCGAGGACGCGGCGGAAACCGTCGTTGAACCCGGCGATCACCTCGGTGGGGACCCCGTGGTTGACCACCTGGATGATGCCGATGGTCTCGGCGGCGCGGCGCACGGTGGCCAGCAGGTCCTCGGGGGCGTCCTCGGCGAGGGCGGCGGCGAGGTCGATGACGGGAATGTCGTCCGACATGGCGGGGGCTCCTTCGTAGTGGGTTCAGTGAGTCAGGGGGCGCAGGACGTCCGCGAGGGCCCGCGGCTCGGCATGCGCGGTGACGATGTCGCCGTCGGGTACCTGGGTGCGGAACCGGTCGAGGGACACGGTGTCCAGCGGGCCGCCCTCGGTGCGGACGAGCAACGGGGCGGGTACGGCGGCGAGTTGCTCCCAGAGGGTCTCGTCGCCGAGGGCGGTGGGCGCGTCGGCGGGGAGGCCGCCGAGGTGGTGGCGCCAGGACCAGGTGCCGTCCGCGGCCTGCTCGGTCTCCCGTTCGGCCGTGCGGGCGGCGTCGGTGGCACCGCGCTCTGCCAGCCAGGCCGCCGCCTCGTCGCGGGTGGCGAACTCGGGGCTGGGCGTGGGCCACAGCCGCAGACCCGGAGAGAGCGTGCCGGGCAGCGCGTCGACGAGGACGAGGCGTCCGACGCTGTGCAGGAACTTCGCCTTCAGGGCGATCGCGGCCAGCGCGCCGAACCCGGCTCCTACGACGGGCACGCCTCCCGGGGCGAAGGACCGGGCGGCCTCCTCCAGGGTGGCGGCCAGCCGCCGGGGGCGGTAGTCGCCCCGGCCTCGCCTGCTGGAGCGGCCGTGGCCGGGCAGGTCCAGGGCGACTGCGGGCCGGTCCAGGGCCAGCAGGACGTCGTCCCAGGCACGGGCGCTGGCACCGGCGTCGTGGAGCAGGACGACGGTGGGCTTCTGCGGGTGCCAGAAGACGCCGCCGACGTGGCCGCCGGTGGCGACGGTCACCCAACGGCGTTGGATGACAGGAGCGTTGGGCAGGTCGGCGAACTCCTCGGCGCCGGCGCCGGTGCTGGTGCCGGTGCCGGTGCTGGGGCTGGTGCCGGTGCTGGGGCTGGTGCTGGGGCTGGTGCCGGTGCCGGTGCTGGTGCCGGTGCTGGGGCTGGTGCTGGGGCTGGTGCCGGTGCCGGTGCTGGTGCCGGTGCTGGTGGTCATGAGAGCTCCCAGGGCGGAGAGAGGGTCAGAGCGGGTCGGCCACGCTGAACGCGGCGGTGGCGGGGATCCCGGCCGGCAGGTCGGACGGGTCGAGGTGGCAGCGCACGACATGGCCCGCGCCCAGGTCGCGTGACGGGGGCGGTACGTCCTCGCACAGCCCGGCGATCCGGCGGGTGCAGCGGTCGGCGAAGCGACAGCCGCCCGGACGTACCGGGGCGCTGTCGGGTGCTTCCGGCCGGCTCGTCACCACCGGGCGCGCCGCGGCCTCGACCAGCAGGGCCGTGTACGGATGCGAGGGACCGCCCAGCACATCGGCGGCGGGCCCCTCCTCGACGATCACGCCGCGGTACATGACGGCGATCCGGTCGGCGAGATACCCGACGACCGCGAGATCGTGCGAGATGAACAGGTACGACGTCCCCGTGCGGTCCCGCTGGTCGGCCAGCACCTCCAGCACCGCCGCCTGCACACTGACGTCCAGCGCGGACACGGGTTCGTCGCAGATCACCAGGTCGGGGCGGCCCGCGAAGCTGCGGGCGATCGACACGCGCTGTTTCTGCCCGCCGGACAGCCGGGCCGGGCGGCGGTCGAGGAGATCGGCGTCGATGCGGGCGCGGTCGAGGAGAGCGTCGAGGGATGTGCCCGAGGCGTCTCCGAGGGTGGCGAGCGCTCGCCTCAGGACCGTGCGCACGGTGTGGCTGGGGTTGAGGGAGGCGTCCGGGTTCTGGAAGACCATCTGGATGCGCGGCCGCAGGCGGGCGTCGCGCCGGGCGAGGCGTGCGGGCAGTGGTTCGCCGCGCAGCCGCAGGGTTCCCGCACCGTCGGGTGCGAGCCCCGCGAGGGCCCGGGCGAGGGTGGTCTTGCCGCTGCCCGACTCCCCCACCAGTCCGAGGACTTCGCCCTCACGGATATCCAGGTCGACGTGGTCGACCGCGACGGTGTGCCCGAACTTCCGTACCAGACCACGCACTTCGACGAGGTCGGCAGCCGTCCCTCCCGGCGGTTCACGGCCCGCCGCGGTACCGACGTCCACCGAGGCCTCCCCCGGGTGCAGACAGCGCACCGCCCGGCCGGGCACGGCCTCCGTGTCCAGCTCGGGTTCGGCTGCCCGGCAGGCGTCCTCGGCCAGCGCGCAGCGTGGTGCGAAGGCGCAGCCGGCCGTGGTCTCGCCCGGCAGCGGCAGCCGACCGGGCAGGGGCAGCAGCGGGCGCTCCCGCCGCGTGACACCGAGGACCGGGACGGCCGCCAGCAGGCCCGCCGTGTAGGGGTGGGCGGGGGCGGCCAGGACCTCGCCCACCGGCCCGGACTCGACCAGACGCCCCGCGTACAGCACGCCCACGCGATCGCACATGCGGCCGATCAGACCGAGGTCGTGGCTGACGAAGACCACCGCGGCATCGAGCCGACCACGCAACTCCGCGAGCAGACCCAGTACTTCGTGCTCGACGGAGGCGTCGAGCCCCGTGGTCGGCTCGTCGAGGATCAGCAGCCGCGGCTCTACGGCGAGGGCGGCGGCGATCACGACGCGCTGCTGCTGGCCGCCGGACAACTGGTGCGGGTAGCGGTGCGCGAGCCGCTCCGGGTCGGGCAGCCGTACCGTGCGCAGGAGTTCGACGGCGCGTTCGGCACTCGCACGCCGTGACAGACCACGGCCGCGCAGCACTTCGGCCAGCTGCCTGCCGATCCGCATCGTCGGATCCAGGGATCCCGCCGCGTCCTGGTGCACGAAGGCGAGCCGGGAGGCCCGCCAGTCCCGCAACCGCCGTCCGCCCAGGGCCAGTACGTCGGTGCCGTCCAGCCGCACGCCGCCGCCGAGCACACGCCCGCCCGGTGCGAAGTGGCGGCCCAGCGCGTACGCCAGGGTCGACTTGCCGCAGCCCGACTCGCCGACCAGGCCGAAGATCTCGCCGGGGGCGACGGTGAACGACACGTCGTACAGGACCTGGGCGGAGTCGTACGCGACACTCAACCCCGTCACGACGAGACCCTGTTCGGCTGTGCTCAACCCCGCGCCGAGGGGCCGCTGTTCGCTCCTGCTCATTCGGCAGCACCTCCCGCGGCCCGCCGTGAGGTGTCGGCGACCAGGGCCACCCCGACCACCAGGGAGACGATGGCCAGGGCGGGCGCGAGGACCGTCCATGGCGCGTTGTTCAGCCACACCCGGTTGTCGGCGACGGACGCGCCCCACTCCGGTGAGCCGGGTGGCTGGCCGAGGCCGAGGAAGGAGAGGGTCGCGGCGGCGAACACCGCGTCGCCGAGCCGTGAGGTCGCCTCGACGTACACCGTGGAGCGGACGTTGGGCAGGATCTCGCGGCCGAGCAGTGACCACAGGGGCTCGCCGCGCAGCCGCGCCGCCTCGACGTACGGCTTGCCCCGCTCCACGAGCGTCGCCGCCCGTACGCTGCGTGCGACCAGTGTGGTCAGGGCGGTCGCGACGACGAACACGAGCACCGGCGTCGAGCGGCCCAGGAAGGCCACGAACAGGACGGCGGCGATGATGGCCGGAAAGACCACGACGGCGTCGACGATCCGCATCACCACGTCGTCCAGCCAGCCGCCCACCCCGCCCGTGACCAGCCCGATCACGGTCCCGGCGAGGACGGCCAGCGCGGTCGCGGCCGGCGCCACCTCCAGCACGGGGCGCGCCCCGGCGAGGGCGCGGGAGAACACGTCGCGGCCGAACTGGTCGGTGCCCAGCCAGTGTGCGGCACTCGGCGACAGGAACCGGTCCTGCGGGCGCTGCACGTCGGGCGCGTACGGCACCAGGTGCGGCCAGAACAGGGCCACCACCGTCCACAGCACGATCACGGCGGCTCCCACGGCGGAGGCGACGGGCGGCCGGCCCAGCCGTCGCAGTCGTCCCAACGGCCTCAGGGCGATCGACACGGTGCTCATGCCGCACCCCCGAGCCGTATCCGCGGATCCAGCAACCGGTGGACGAGGTCGGCGAGCAGCACGACCAGCATGTAGAGGGCGCCCAGCACCAGGGCGGACGCCTGAAGTGTCGGCAGGTCCTTGTCCTGTGCCGACTGCAACAACAGGGCTCCGGCTCCGGGGTAGTTGAAGAGCAGTTCGACCACGACGATGCCGCCGAGCATGTATTGGAGCTGCACTCCGAGGGCGCTGGTGGCCGGTACCGTGGCGTTGCGCAGGACATGCCGCAGGACGATCCGTGCCGGGCCGGCGCCGCGCAGCCGGGCCGCGCGGACGTAGGGCCCCTCGACGACGGTGACGGTGCTGGCGCGCACATGCCGGGCCACATAGCCGGTGCACACCAGCACCAGCGAGACGGCCGGCAACAGCAGGTGCCACAGGGTCTGTCCCAGGCCGTCGGCGCCGGGCTGGGTCTGGGCGGACGCGGGCAGCCAGCGCAACTGCACGGAGAACACCACCAGCAGGACCACCCCGGTGACGAACTCCGGTGTGGCGCCCAGGGCGAGGGTCGTGGAGGTGATCGCCCGGTCCAGCACTCGTCCGTGGTACAGCCCCGCGATCAGGCCGAGGGTGAGCGCGACCGGCACCAGCAGCACGAACGCGAACACCGCCAGGAACAGCGAGTGCCCGAGCCGCTCCAGGAGCAGCGCGCGTACGGGCACGTGCAGTGTGTACGACGTCCCCCAGTCGCCGGTGACGAAGTGCCCGAGCCAGCTGCCGTACTGCACGACGAGCGGCCGGTCCAGGCCGAGTTCGTGGTTGAGGGCGTGCACCGAGCTGTCCGTGGCCTCCCGGCCCAGGACGGTGCGGGCCACGTCGCCGGGCAGCACCTGGGTGGCGAGGAAGACCAGGAGGGAGACCGCCAGCAGGGTCAGTGGGACGGCGGCGAGTCGGCGGAGCAGAAACCTGGTCATGGTTCAGACCCTGGAGACGGTGGTGAAGTCGACGTACTGGCTTGGGTGGGCCTGCACGCCGCGGAACTTGCCGCTGTTGTAGGCGCGGGCCGCGCCGCTCCAGTAGGCGATGACGATCGGCACGTCCTCGTGCAGGGCCCCGGCGATGATGTCCGCCTGCTTGCGGCGCTCGGCGTCGCTGGTGGCGGCGTCGTAGGCCTCGGCGGCCGCGTCGAGGGCCTTGTTGGCGTACTTGGAACCGTTCCAGACGCCGTTGCTCTTCACCATGGGGATGATGAACTGGCTGGGCACGGCTCTGCCCGCCCAGCCGACCAGGTTGGCGGTGGTGAACAGCCACGGCGTGTCCTTGGCCTGGTCGCCGCCGTAGAACTCCTTCGAGGAGCGCTGGTCGAGGTCGACGGTGATGCCGACCTCCTTCAGCTGGCTCTGGACGGTGACCGCGAAGTCCTTGCTGGGCGGGTCGAAGGTCAGGGTGAAGCGCAGGCTCTCCAGCCCGGCCGCCCTGAGGAGTTCGGTGACCTTGGCCTTGTCCTTGGCGCGCTGCGCGATGTCGGTGGGGGCGGCCGGGAACAGCGGTGCGAACAGGTGGTCGTTGCCCAGGTCGCCGAGTCCACTGCCGGCGGCCTGGCGCACGGCGGGCCGGTCGAGGGCGTAGGCAACGGCCTGGCGGACCTCCTTCCGGTCGAAGGGCACCTTGTCGACGCGGAGGGTGAGCACGGTGACGCCGGTGCCTCTGACCTTGTCGACGGCGACGCCCCCGCTGTTCCCCAGGGGCTCGACGAGCGCGGGCCTGCTGAGGAACTGGGCGTCGATGTCACCGGACTGGAGGGCGACGAGATCGGCCTGGTCGTCGGCGTAGAACTTGACGTCCACGCCGTCGAGGTAGGGCTTGGGGCTGTCCCAGTACTTCGGGTTCCGGACGAGGGTGGCGCCCGTCGACACGTCGTACGACGTGAGGGTGAAGGGGCCCGTGCCGATGCCTTGCTCGGTGAAGTCCCCGCTGTAGTCCTGTTTCAGGATCACCGCGTTGTAGTTGCCTGCCGAGACCAGGTACGGGAAGTCGGAGAAGGGCCGTTCGAGGGTGAAGACCACGGCCGAATCGCCGCGGGTGGTCACGCCGCCCGGTTTGAGGACGGTGTCGAAGGCGGACAGGGCCGCCGACTTGCTCTTCGGGTCGAGGAGCCGGTCGAAGGACGCCTTCACGGTGGCGGCGTCGAGCTGTGTGCCGTCGGAGAAGGTGACGTCCTCGCGCAGAGTGAAGGTCCACTTGCGGCCGGTCGCGTCCGAGGTCCACCTGGTGGCCAGCCGGGGCACCAGCTTGAAGTCCTTGTCGAGCCAGATCAGGTATTCGGCAACCAGCTGGAAAAGGGCGATCGCGGTGCCGTCGTACGCCGTGACCGGGTCGAGGGCGGTGGGCGGCGGCGGGGCGCCCACGCGCAAGGTGCCACCGCGCTTGGCCGGGCCGGTGGCCGTAGCCGCCGTACCGGCCGCCGCGTCGTCCTCGGCGCTCGGCGCGCAGGCCGCGAGCAGGGCGGCCAGGGCGCCGCCGCCGGTCAGGGCGAGGAAGCCGCGGCGGGTGCGGACGGCGGGCAGGACGTCCTGCCAGTGCTGGGGCAGCGGGTCGGCATCGGATGCAGGCATGGGTTCTCCAGGGAATGACCGGCGGCACGGGACAACCTGGGGGAGCTGTACGCGGGCGTGTGCGGTGCAGGCAGAAAGGCGAAAGGTGAAAGGTGAAGAGAGGTGCAAGGGAAGAGGCGTGGGGCCGAGGGCCGTCAGAAGGCCGGCGCGGTGCGCTCGGTCGGATACCTCAGCGCTGCGGACAGGCGCACGCGCCGACGCGCAGCAGATCCACGTGGATCCTCCGGGTCAGCGGCGTGTTCGCGGTCACCCCTCATTGATAACAGCGCAGTTCGGCGGCAGACAATGCGGGATCTGTTTCAGAATCGAGAAACTCCGCCGCAAAACTGCGCCCGTACACTTCCGGCATGACCGACTCCCGCCGCGCGCTTCCGCGCCCCGCCGACGGCTGTCGCCGCCACGGTTCCGACGACCACCGGCCGTCTCCGAGGCACGACACGGGAGTTGCTCGCGATGCAGTCACCGGCGCACATCCGGCCCGCAGGGCTTTCGGGCGGCGCGCCTGACACCGGTCACCCGTCGATCGACGAGCTGCTGGTCCGCGCCCGTACCCGTCTGACGCGGCTGGCCCCGGCGGCCGCCGCCCGTGAACTCGCCGACGGCGCGCTGCTGGTGGACGTCCGCGCGGACATGGTGCGGCGCGCCGAGGGCGAGATCCCCGGTTCCCTGGTCATGGACCGGAACGTGCTGGAGTGGCGGCTGG
The DNA here is from genome assembly GCF_055580905.1 of Streptomyces sp. NPDC031497. Taxonomy (NCBI): domain Bacteria; kingdom Bacillati; phylum Actinomycetota; class Actinomycetes; order Kitasatosporales; family Streptomycetaceae; genus Streptomyces; species Streptomyces sp. NPDC031497. The sequence goes on along the minus strand of NZ_JBVIKO010000014.1, from coordinate 120,034 downwards.
ACCCCTGCAGCGCCTGGCGCATCGAGGAGGCCGTCGACCACTCCCTGCGCGCGATCATCATGTGCTCGCAGGGTTACATGTCGAGCATGGCCGCCGCCGGGTTGCACGACCTCGGGCTGGTGCGGGCCACCGACATCGTCGGCGGCTACGAGGCCTGGCGTACCGCGGGCCTGCCGGTGGTGCCCGGCGGCACGCTGCCCGGGTCCTACGTGGCGGCCGCCCCGTCTCCGATCAGCCTGGACCCGGGCGGGCAGCGCATGCTGGTGGACGGTGCTCCCGTCGCTCTGACCCCGTTGGAGTTCCGGCTGCTGACCGCTCTGCTGCGCGGCAACGGCCGGGTCATCACCCGGGAGGACCTGCGCTCGGGGCTGGGCGAATGGGCGGGCAGCCGCAGCCGCTCAGTCGACCTGCACATCCACCGCATCCGCCGCAAACTGGGCCCACGTGCCGCGGCTCTGCTGACGACGGAACGAGGCGTCGGCTTCCGCCTACGCGCGACACCGGCACCGGCCGAGAGCGGCTGACGGGGCCGTGTCTCCTGCGTTCGCTCAGTCGGCCTGTGTGGCGGTGAGCGGGGGCAGGTCCGGGTGCTCACGCAGGGTCCCCCGGTATTCGGTGCGGTTCCGGGCAGTCCGGTGTGACGGTCAGTCATGGGGCCCTGCTCCGCTGGACGGTTCGCGTGACGGCTGGTGATCGGTGGAGGGCGAGCGACCGGTCGGCGCCGCCGCGGACGCCGATGCGGACCGGGAGACGGGCGGGGCGGGCGGTACTGGTGGCGTGACCGGCACGGCCGACACGACCGGCACGGGCGACACGGGCGACACGGCCGACACGGGCGGCGCAGGTGACACGGCCGACACGGCCGACACGGCCGACGCAGCTGACGCGGTCGGCTGGGCCGACCCGGGCAGGGCTGGTGTCGAGGGTGCCCTGCGCGACAGCCACAGCGCCACGCCGAGTGCGGCCAGCACTGCGGTGGCCGCGCCCATGCCCAGCCCCGAGCGCACCCCCGCGTGCTGGGAGGTCCAGCCGATGACGGGGGCGCCGACCGGGCTGCCGCCCATGGAGATCACCGTGTAGACCGCCATCACCCGGCCCCGCATGGCGTCGCTCACCTCCGACTGGACGAAGGCGCTCACCGCCGTGTTCAACGTCATCAACGTGAAGCCGGCGGGCAGCAGCAGGGCGAGGAAGGCGGGGTACGTGGGCATGACCGCCGCCAGTGCCTCGAAACCGCCGAACAGCAGGGCGCCGACGACGACCGTCCGTACCCGGGGCGAGACCCCGCGCGTGGCGGCGACCGTCCCGGCGACGGTGCCGACGGCCAGCGCGGTGTTCATGAGGCCGAGTCCCCGGGATCCGACGTCGAAGACGCGCCCGGCGAACAGGGTCAGCGTGGTGGGGAAGTTGACCGCGAAGGTGGCGACCAGACCGAAGATGGTGAACACGCCCACGAGTTCGGGCCGGGCCGCCACATAGCGCAGCCCCTCCGCGCCCGCCCCCGTCCACGGCGGCCGGGAGCCGGCGCGCCTCTCCCGCTCCCGTGGCCGGATCGACAGCAGACCCGCGAGGACGACGGTGAAGGACACGGCGTTGAGGGCGAAGACCCACCCGGTTCCGATCGCCCCGATCAGCACACCGGCGATCGCCGGACCGATCAGGCGGGCGGCGTTCAGGGACAGGATGTTCAGGCCCGCCGCCTTCGGGATCAGGGCCCGGCCGACCAGTTCGGTGACGAAGGACAGGCGTGCGGGGTTCTCCACCGTGAACACGCTGCCGAGCGCGAAGGACAGGACGTACAGCAGCCACAGCGCGGCATGGCCGGAGAACACGATGACCGTCAGGAGCAGGGCCTGGACCGCGTACAGCGTCTGGGTCCACAGCAGCAGGGTCCGGCGGTCGTACCGGTCGGCGACGACCCCGCCCCACAGGCCGAACAGCAGCACGGGCGCGAACTGGAGCCCGGCGACCCAGCCGAGCGCGGTTCCGCTGTGGGTGAGCGTCAGGACGAACCAGTCCAGCGCGACACCCTGCATGGCGCTGCCGATGTTGGACACCAGGCCCGTGCTCCAGTAGATCCGGTAGTCACGGACCCGTAGCGCGGCGAACACCCCTGTCGGAGCGATGCTGTTGACGGCCATGCCTCTCTTTCCGATTCCGACGGTTTGCGGCGGGGCGGTCGGGGGGCGCGCGACGAACGCGCCGGTGAAAGGGGCCGCGCGGCGTGTTCACGCGCTTCGAGGAGAAGGAGCCGAGCTGCACTGAGCTGAGCTGAGCTGAAGTGAGCCGAGGAGAGCGGGTGGTCAGCGACAGGTCTGGTCGAACTGGTCGGCGCGACGGCCCGCCCAGCACGAGTCGAGCAGCACGGTGCGTGCCTGACCTGCGGTCTCCATGGCCGGATCAAAGCACAGGGCACAAGGTGCGTCCACCATGCGTCCCGCAACGTGAGACGTCGCGTCTCCTCGAACAGGGTGTCCGGTTGCGGCATTGACGTACGACAAAACCGATCCGTACGATCGCCAACGGCATTGAGTGTCAGCGTCAAGCCCTGGCTCGCTGACCGGCAACCCTCCCACGCGGTGGGGTGCTCCAGGTGAAAGCCCGGCGGGATCACCGATGACTCCCGCAAGCGCGTGGCCCCGTCACCGGGGCCGGAGACGAGGAGGGACCGGCATGCGACACAGCGATCACCCGGCTGCCTCCCCCGCCGACGCCACGGCGTACTCCCGGCTCTCACGTCGGCGCCACATCGACCTGAAGCGCTCGACCAGCTGCCTCTGTCGGCTCTGACCGGCACGCCTGCCGTCGGCTGACCTCCGTCACCGGCCACGGCCCCTTCGCGCCGCCCTTCCCCTCGCCACCGGTCCCCGGTGTCGTCCGCCTGCCCTCCGTTCGTCCTCCGTCTGCACAGCGCTTCCCCCGGCCGGCACCGATCCGGCCGGGGCCGCACGCCCCTGCACGGCCGTGCCTCGCGCCCCGAAGCCCGGCACCCCGTGCCGGGTGACACGAGTAGGAGAAAGCCCTCCGTGACTGCACTCCCGGATTTCAGACCTTCCCGATGGGCGCCCCTGGCCGCGCTCCTGACCACCAGCGTCCTGCTGACCGCGTGCGGTTCGGGCGACCACGGCTCCGGCGGCGGAAGCGGCCCGGCGAAGTCCGGCGGCACCCTGACCTTCGCGGTGGGATCCGACGCCGGCTGCGTGGATCCGCAGCAGGTCGCGAGCAACGACACCATCTACTCGGTGCGCCAGATCGTGGACTCCCTGACCGACCAGGACCCGAAGACCGGCAAGATCGTGCCGTGGCTCGCCAAGAGCTGGGACATCAGCCCCGACGCGACGACGTTCACGTTCCATCTCCGGTCGGGGGTCACCTTCAGCGACGGGTCGAAGCTGACCGCGCAGGTGGTCAAGGACAACTTCGACGCGGTACCGGACCTCGGTGCGCTGGGCACCCTCGCCGAGGGCTATCTGAGCGGCGTCAAGAGCACCACCGTGGTGGACCCGCTCACCGTCAAAGTGGCCTTCAAGCAGCCCAACGCCCAGTTCCTGCAGGCGACTTCGACCCACTCGCTGGGCATCGAGTCGTCGGCGAGCGTCAAGAAGACCCCGCAGCAGAAGTGCAGTGACGGCGTGGTCGGCTCCGGGCCGTTCGTGCTGAAGCAGTACGTGCAGAACCAGTCGGTCACCCTGGACAGGCGGGCCGGGTACGACTGGGGTTCCTCGCTGTGGTCGAAGAAGGGCGAGGCCCACCTGGACAAGCTGGTGTTCAAGGTCGTGCCCGAGGCAGGGGTGCGGGCCGGCAGTCTCCAGTCCGGGCAGGTGGACGTGATCAGCAGCGTCGGCAAGGCCAACGAGGCGGCGCTCAAGGGCGGCCAGGTCGCCCTCCGGAGCCGGGCCAACCCCGGTGTGGTGTTCGGTCTGGGGCTCAACAACTCGCGGCCCCTGCTGAAGGACACGAAGGTCCGTCAGGCGATCTCGGCCGCCGTCGACCGCAAGCAGATCGCCGACACCGTCTTCCCGACCGGCACTCAGCCCGCGACCAGCATCCTGGCGCACACCACGCCCGACTACACGGACCTCTCCTCGGACCTGGTCTTCGACGCGGCCAAGGCCAAGTCCCTGCTGGACGAGGCGGGTTGGAAGGCCGGTAGCGACGGCATCCGCACCAAGGACGGCAAGAAGCTGACCCTGACCATCAGCTGGTTCCCCAACTCCGCCACCAATCAGCCCGCGCTGGAGCTGGTCCAGCAGCAGCTCAAGGCCGTCGGGATCGACGTGGTGCTCAAGCAGCTTCCGGTCACCCAGTTCGCCACCACGCTCCAGTCCGGTGACTTCGACGTGGTGTGGGCGAACACGACCCGCGCGGACCCGGACATCCTGCGCAGCTCCTTCTCCACCCAGCTGGCCAACTTCTACCACCTGCCCGCCAGTTCGCTGGACACGGCACTGTCCGCACAGGCCGCGACCACGGACACCGCGAAGCGCGGGCAGCTGGTCGCTCAGGCCCAGCAGCTGATCGTGCGGAACGCGTACGACGTGCCGGTGGTGGAGCTCCAGACCCAGCTGGGCGTCTCGGACAAGGTGCACGACCTGACCTTCGACTCCGGCAGCCGCGTCCAGCTGCACGACACCTGGGTCGGGTAGCGGATGCGCCGCTATGTGATCAAACGGCTGGCGCAGGCGGTCGGGGTGCTGTGGGCGGCCTACACGGTGTCGTTCCTGGTGCTGGACTTCCTGCCCGGTGACCCGGTCTCCGCGATGGCCGGGGCCGGGATGGACTCGGGTCAGACGGATCCGGCCCAACTCGCCGAGCTGCGGCACGAGTACGGCTTCGACAAGCCGGTGCTGGTGCAGTACGCGGAGTATCTGGGCCGGGCGGTGCGCGGGGACTTCGGCGACGCGGTCTCCACCGGCCGCCCGGTGACCTCCACCCTGGCCGACGCGCTGCCTCAGACGCTCCAGCTGACCGGTGCCGCGCTGCTGCTGGCGGTGGTGCTCGGCGGCGGCCTCGCGGTGGTGGCCACGTACACCTCGCAGCGGTGGCTGCGGCAGCTGCTGCTCTCGCTGCCCCCGCTGGGGGTGTCGGTCCCGACGTTCTGGGTGGGTCTGCTGCTGGTCGAGCTGTTCTCGTTCCGGCTGCACTGGTTCCCGGCGTTCGGCAACGACGGGCTGCGCGGCCTGGTGCTGCCGGCCCTGACGCTGGCGATCCCGACCGGTGCGCAGGTCGCCCAGGTACTGGCCAAGAGCCTGCTGACCGCGTTGGACCAGGCCTATGTGGAGACGGCGCGGGCCAAGGGCGCCGGCCGGTGGCGGGTGCATCTGCGGCACGCGCTGCGCAACGCCTCGCTGCCGGCGCTGACGGTCGTGGGTCTGCTGGTCGGGCAGCTGATCGCCGGTTCGGTGGTGGTCGAGACGGTGTTCTCCCGCGATGGTCTGGGCCGGGTGACCGCTGCGGCGGTCACCACCCAGGACATCCCGCTGGTCCAGGGGGTGGTGGTGTTCGGTGCGCTGATCTTCGTGGCGACGAACCTGCTCGTCGACCTCGTCTATCCGCTGCTGGACCCGCGGATCGTGGTGGCCTCGGACAGAAAGGCGAGCTTCGCATGAGTCAGAGCCTTGTCGACGACCAGGCCGAGGCCGCCCTCGGCCTCGCCCGGCCGGTCGAGACGGGACCTCCGGCGGAACCCGGGCGGCCCGCCGACATCCGCCGGGTGCTCCGGTTCCTGCTGCGCCGCCCCGGTCTGCTGGTGTCCGCCGTGGTCCTCGTGCTGGTGGTGCTGGCCGCCTTCTGGCCCGATCTGTTCACCTCGCAGGACCCGCTGAAGGGGGTGCCGTCCCAGAACTTCCGCGGCCCGAGCGGAAGTCACTGGTTCGGCACGGACGAACTGGGCCGCGACGTCTTCTCCCGCGTGGTCCACGGTGCCCAGCTCTCCCTCAAGGCCACGCTGATCGCGGTCCTGGTCGCGTTCGTGGTCGGCGGCCTGCTCGGCGTGGTCGCCGGGTTCGTGGGCCGCTGGGTGGACGACGTGCTGATGCGCTTCGTCGACGTCCTCCTCTCCATCCCCGCGCTGTTCCTGTCGCTGGCCCTGGTCACCGCGCTCGGATACGGGACGGTGAAGGTGGCGGTCGCGGTCGGCATCGCCAGCGTCGCCTCCTTCGCCCGGGTGGCGCGGGCCGAGGTGCTGCGGGTGCGGCAGGCGGTGTTCGTCGAGGCGTCCCGTTCCTGCGGGACCCGCTGGTACGCGGTCCTCGGCCGGCACGTCCTGCCCAACGCCGCAGGCCCGGTGATCGTCCTGGCCACGCTGGACTTCGGCTCCTCGATCCTGGCCGTGTCGGCGCTGAGTTTCCTCGGCTACGGCGCGCCGCCGCCCGCCCCGGAGTGGGGGACGTTGATCTCCGACGGCCGCAACTACCTGGCCAACGCCTGGTGGCTGACCGCACTGCCCGGTCTGGCGATCGCCGCGACCGTGCTGGCCACCAACCGCATCGCCAGGGCGCTGGACGGCGAATGGACGCGGCAGCGATGACCGACGACGCACACGAGAACGGTGACGCACGCGAGAACGGTGAGAACGTGACCACACCACTCCTGGAGATCCGCGGCCTGTCCGTGTCGTACCGCACCCGGGGCGGCACGGTCTCGGCCGTACGGGGCGTGGACCTGGACGTCTGGCCCGGGCAGGTGACCGCCGTGGTCGGCGAGTCCGGCTCCGGCAAGAGCACCACCGCACACGCCGTCACCCGGCTGCTTGCGGCGAACGGCACCATCGACGCGGGTACGGTCCGCTTCGGCCGGCACGACCTGGCCACGCTGTCGGAGGCGGAGCTGCGTACCGTGCGGGGCGCGCAGATCGGGCTGGTCCCGCAGGATCCGACGGTCTCGCTCAACCCGGTCGAGCGGATCGGTGACCAGGTCGCCGAGGTGCTGCGCATCCACGGCCTGGCGACCCGCCGGGCGGCGGCGGCCGAGGCGATCGCCGTCCTTGACCGGGCCGGGCTGCCCGACGCGGCCGTCCGGGCCCGGCAGTACCCGCACGAGCTGTCCGGCGGCATGCGGCAGCGGGCCCTGATCGCCGTCGCCATCGCCGCGAAGCCCCGGCTGATCATCGCCGACGAGCCGACCAGCGCGCTCGACGTCACCGTGCAGCGGGTCATCCTCGACCATCTCCAGCACCTCACCGAGGAGTCGGGCACCGCGATCCTGCTCGTCACCCACGACCTCGGGGTGGCCGCCGACCGGGCCCAGCGGCTGGTGGTCATGGAGCAGGGCAAGGTGGTCGAGGCGGGCGAGACCCGTGCCGTCCTGGCCGACCCGCGGCACGCGTACACCCGGCGGCTGCTGGCCGCCGCCCCGAGCCTGACCACGGCCCGCCCCCGTACCCCGGTCTCCACCGCCCCGGCCGACACGGCGGCTCCCCTGGTCGAGGCACGCAACCTGGTCAAGGAGTTCAGGCTGCCGCGGGCCGGCGGCGAGGCCCGGACCCTGCGCGCGGTCGACGACGTCAGCCTCACCCTGCGGCGCGGCCAGACCCTCGCCCTGGTCGGGGAGTCGGGATCGGGCAAGTCCACCACCGCCCGGCTGGTGCTGCGCCTGGCCGAGGCGACCTCCGGGCAGGTGCTGTTCGACGGCACCGACGTCACCACCGCCAAGGGCGCCGAGGTCAGACAGCTGCGCCGGCGCGCCCAGCTCGTCTACCAGAACCCTTATGCCTCGCTCGACCCGCGCTTCTCCATCGGCGAGGTGATCACCGAGCCGCTGCGGGCGTTCAAGGTCGGTGACCGCACCTCCCGGCTCGACCGCGCCCGCGAACTCCTCGACCGGGTCGCGCTGCCCGCCGCGACGCTGGAGCGGCGCCCGGCGGAGCTGTCGGGCGGACAGCGCCAGCGGGTGGCCATCGCGCGTGCCCTCGCCCTCTCCCCCGACCTGGTGGTGTGCGACGAACCCGTCTCCGCGCTCGACGTGTCGGTGCAGGCCCAGGTCCTTGACCTGCTGGCCGAGTTGCAGGCGGACACCGGCGTGGCGTACCTGTTCATCTCCCACGACCTGGCCGTCGTACGGCAGATCGCGCACCAGGTCGCCGTCATGCGGGCCGGACGGGTCGTCGAGACGGGCCCGCCGGAGGACCTGTTCTCCGAGCCCCGCGACGCGTACACCCGCGAGCTGCTGGCGGCGATCCCGGGCGGGCGCGCCCCCTCCCCCGCCGCCGAGACGACCACGAGCTGAGGACCGGCGACCCATGAGCACTCCGATCATCACCTCACTGGCCTTCCTGACCCCCGGCAACTTCGCGGACGACGACCCCTACCCGGGTCTGGAGGAGACCCTCCAGCTGTTCGAGTACGGCGAGCGGCTCGGCTACGACGGCGCCTGGATCCGGCAGCGCCACCTCGAACACGGCGTCGGCTCGGCGGCCGTGTTCCTCGCCGCGGCCGGGCAGCGGACCGAACGGATCGAACTCGGCACCGCGGTCATCCCGATCGGCTACGAGAACCCCTTCCGGCTCGCCGAGGACCTGGCGCTGGCCGACGTGCTGTCCCGGGGCCGGCTCCAGATCGGTTTCAGCACCGGCATGCCGCACGCAGACCTCCTCGGCGACCTGGTGTACGACGGCGACTGGCGCGGCTTCGACCTGTCGTACGGCAGGATCGCCCGGGTCCTGGAGAACCTGCGCGGCGACTACCTCGGCGGCCCGGACACGGTCATCCACTCACCGGGCAACGTCCAGCGGCCCCGTCTGCAACCGCACAACCCCGGCCTGGCGCGGCGCATCTGGTACGGCGGCGGAAGCCTGCGCTCGGTGCGCTGGGCCGCCGAGCAGGGCCTGGGTCTGCTGTCCGGCAACATCGTCACCGGCGAGGACACCGACGACTTCACCACGGCCCAGCTGAACCTGCTCTCCGCATACCGGCGCACGCTGCCGGCGGACCGGGTGCCGCGGGTGGCCCTGGGCCGGGTGGTCGTGCCCCTCGACAGCGCCGACGCGGCCACCCGGGCCCGCTACCGGGCGTACGCGGCGACCCGCCACGAGCGGACCCTCGCACCGCAGGGCCCGAAGCGCATCCTGTTCGCCCCGGACGTGGTGGGGACCTCGGAGCAGATCCTGGAGCGGCTGACCGCCGACCCGGTGCTCGCCGAAGTGTCCGAGCTGCGCCTGGAGTTGCCGTACGAGTTCCACCGGGAGGAGTACGAGCAGATCCTGCACGACGTACGGCACCTGGTCGCGCCCGAGCTGGGCTGGCGGCCCGTCGTGCCGACGGTTCAGGAGGCGGTCCGTTGACTGCCGTCCGGGAGCCGGCCGTACGGCTGGAGGTGCGCACGCGCGAGCCGTTCGCCGACGGGCACCGGTTCGCCGAGGGCGGGGCGTACGAGGTGGTCACCGCGACCGCGCACTACGCCGTCGACCCCAAGGCCCCTGCGCACCGCGCCGTGCCCGACCTCGGTCTCGCACCGTGTGACGGCACCGGCCTGGTGCGCTTCAGCGGTGACGTGGAGATCCTGCGGCCGGTCGGCGGGGGGCGCCGCCGCCTGTTCTTCGACTGGGGCAACCGCGGCAACAAGCGGGCCGTGCAGTACTTCTGCGACGCCCCGCACACCAACCGGCCGCGGACGCTCGCCGACGCCGGGAACGGCTATCTGCTGCGCCGCGGGTACACGGTCCTCTTCGGCGCCTGGCAGGGCGACCTGCTGCCGGGCGACGGACGGCTGCTGCTGGACCTGCCGGTGGCGAAGGACGACGGCCGGCCCGTACGCGGGCTGACGACGGCCGAGTTCATCGTGGAGGAGCACACCGGGTCGCTGCCGCTGTCGCGTTGGTCCAGCACCAGGTCGTCCCCGGTGAGCGAGCGGGGTGTGCACACCGCACGGCTCACCCGGCGGCGCTACGCGCACAGCCCGCCGGAGGAACTCCCCGCGGGAACCTGGCGGTTCGCCCGGGTGCAGGGCGGTGGCAACGACCTGAAGGGACGGTCCACGGCCCTGGTCCCCAGCCGCCACGACCTCCACGTCGACGGCGGATTCCGGCCCGGCTGGATCTACGAACTCACCTACGAGGCCGAGGATCCGCTCGTCCTGGGACTGGGCCTGGTGGCGGTCCGGGATCTCGTGAGCCACCTGCGCCACGATCCCGCCCGGCCCGCCGGCCCCGTCGAGTACGCCTACGGATGGGGGCGTTCGCAGACCGGCCGGGCCATCCGCGACTTCATCCACCAAGGCTTCAACGAGGACCTCGAAGGCAGGCGCGTCTTCGACGGGCTGCTCCCGCATGTCTCCGGCGCCGGCCGGCTGGGCGTCGCACGCTTCACCAACCTGACCGTTCCGGGCGGTCAGCAGTACGAGGACCACCTCAGTGCGGCCGACGCCTTCCCGTTCGCCTACGCCGAGACGACGGACCATCTCACCGGCGCACGTGACGCGATCATGAAGCGGGCGAGCGACCCCAAGGTGCTGCACACGCAGACCTCGACGGAGTACTGGCAGCGCCGGGGCTCGCTGGTGCACACCACGACGGACGGCCGGGACCTGGGGTTCCCGCCCAACGCACGGGGCTACCTGTGGTCCTCCAGCCAGCACGTGGCCGATCCGGCGATGGGCGCCCCCACGCAGGGGATCTGCAACCACCCCGAGAACGTGGTCGCCACCTCCGCCCTCTTCCGGGCCGTTCTGGAGGCGCTGGACGCCTGGGTGAGCGAGGGAGTCGAACCGCCGCCGAGCGCGGTGCCGACGGTCGCCGACGGCACGCTGGTGACGGCGGCCGAGTGGTCACGCCGGTTCCCGGCCGTACCGGGCGCGTTGCGCCCACAGGGACCCAACGAGCTGTACGCGGTGGACCGTTCGGCCGTGCCGCCGGTCGCCGACCGCACGCGCGGCTACGCCGTGCTGGTCCCGGCCGTCGACGCCGACGGCAACGAGACGGCGGGCGTCCGCGCGCCCATGGTGGCCGTCCCGCTCGCCACCTACACCGGCTGGAACACCCGCGCTCCCGGGCAGGGCCATGGCGCGCTGCACGAGTTCAGCGGCTCCACGTTCCCCTTCGCCGCGACGGAGGACGAGCGTCTGGTCACCGGCGACCCCCGCCCGAGCGTCCAGAAACGCCACCAGGACGCAGCCGGGTACGCCGCCGCGATCAGGGCCGCCGCCTCGGACCTCGTGGCGCGCCGGTTCCTGCTGGCCGAGGACGTCGACCGCGCGGTGGCGACGGCGGCCGACTGGTCGTCCCCGCGCCACCGGTTCGAACTGCCGTGAGCAACGCCCTGGACAGGCTTGAGGCGCGGCAGCGGCTGGTGCACGAGACCGTGCTGGAACCGGCCGGCACCGAGCCGCAGCACATCGAAGGCATCCGTGCCAAGCTCAAACGCCTGGCAACCCGCCGCATCCGCACCGAACCCGAGTCCGAACCCGGTCGGTTCAGCTTCGTCCCGCCGACATCGGCCACCTCCAAAGCAGCATCAAAACGACTCAGACCGACATCGGACGAAGGCCCACAGAACACCTGCGATGGACAGTCTTGCTGGCCCACGTCACGGGGCTCATCATGATGTGATCCAAGTACTGTGGCTGTGCGAGGAGTTGAAGAGATGTGGTTCTCTCGCGCCGAGCCGGACAACGGTCCCGGTGACGCCCCCGTCGAGCTCGTGTCTGCCGTACAGGCGCTCCGCGCGCAGATCACCGAAGCGGCCGCATCCGACCCCGACTCGGACATTCACTTCCGCGTGGGCCCGATCGAGTTGGAATTCGCTGTTTCGCTGACCCGCGACCGGACCGCCAAGGGCGGGATCAGGGCGTGGGTCGTCACGGCCGACGCGGAGCGCAGGCGATCCAGGGCGCACACCCATCGCGTGACGCTCAACCTCACCCCCGTGTCGGCCACCACCGGCGAGAGCCCCGAGATCCGCAACACCGCGCCCGGCCACCGCATCGTCCGATGACCGCTGCCGTCCGCCATCCCAGCCGCTCCCACCTGGTCGCCCTCACCACGAAAGACGACCGGGTGCGTGGCAGTGGGTACCTCCTCAACAGCCGCGTGGTCGTGACAGCGGGCCACGTGGTCGAGGACGTCCCGGCTGAGGATCTTCGTGTCTGTCGGCTGCACACCCTGCGGGTGACGACGGCCGAGGTTCTGCGGATCGAGAAGGACATCGCGGTACTCCTCACGGCCGAGGACCTGGCCGTACCGGGTGAGCTGGGTCCCGTGGCGTTGCGCGAGCTGGCACCCGACTCGCGCTTCGACGACTGCTCGGCCCTGGGGCTGCCGGCGGTGATGACGCGGTTGGCCGCAGGCGTTGCCCCGCTCGAGGCCGCGTTCCGGGTGGCACCCAACAGCGCGGACAACCATGGCTACCTCTCCCTCGAACTTGACGGGCACCCGCCGACGGGCCCGGAGCCGTGGAGCGGTATGTCGGGTGCACCGGTGTTCCACGCGGGCCGGTGGCTGATCGGAGTCGTCGTGCGCGACTCGACGGGCTGGAACCACTCCCGGCTCGAGGCGAGCCCTATCAGTGCCGTATTCGAAGGGTCGCCGCTCGCGGACGCGTTGTTCCGCGTCCGGCCCTCACCGCCGGTCACCGAGTCGGACGCCCGGGACGCCGCGTTCCTGGACACGTACCGCAGGGAGGCGATCCGCCGCTACGGGCACATCGAGCTGTTCGGGCTCGGTATGCAAGGCCACCTCGCGGACGACATCAGCATCGACCACGCGTACGTGAGTCTCCGTGCGGGTGTTCCCTTGCTCCGCCTGTCGTCGACGGCCGAGCAGTCCAGACCCGTCGAGCCTCTGATCGCGAAGAACACACGGCTCCTGCTGCGAGGCAGCCCAGGGGCCGGGAAGTCCACCTTGCTCGAGTGGCTTGCCGTCTCCATGGCGCGCGGCTCGTGCAAGGGCGCACTCGAGCCGTTCAACGACCGGGTTCCCTTCCTGCTGCGCCTGCGCGACATGTACGCGCCGAGATGGAAACGGATCGAGGGACTGGAGGGAGTTCCGCCGCGGCCTGGGAAGTTCCTCGAATTCAGCGGGTTGGCGACCGACTCCGCTCCGCCGGACGGGTGGGTTCGCCGGATGCTCGAACAGGAGAGGGTGCTCCTGCTCGTCGATGGCCTCGACGAGGTGCTGGAGTGCCACCGGGACGGAGTGCTGCGCTGGATCAGCGAACTCCTGCGAGAGTTCCCCGCCCTGCATGTCATCGTCACCGGGCGCCCGGAGGCGCTGCAGCATTGGTCCCCGCCTGCCAGGCTCGGCTTCGTCGAGCTCAAGCTCCTTGAACTCGACGCCGACCAACGGGCAGAGCTCATCCACAAGTGGCACCAGGCGGCGATCCTCGGAGTGCACTCGTCACGGCTCGGCGAAGAGGAGCGCGAGCGGCGGATCGCCCGTCTCTCCGCCTACGAAATCTCTCTGACCCGCCACATCAACGCGTCGTCGGACCTCTCCGCGCTCGCCGCGACCCCGCTGCTCTGCGCGGTGCTGTGCAAGCTCCACGAGGTTCACGGCACCCGGCTCCCGCGCTTCCGGCAGGAGCTGTACGCGCGGACCGTCGACATGATGCTCGGCCTGCGCGACGCGGACCGTGAGGTGCCCGAGCCACTGCCCGGCCTGGACATCGATCAACGCAGAGCGGTTCTCTCCTGGATCGCCGGTTACCTGACAGCGGAGGGCGAACGAGAGATCACCCTGACGCGCTTCGACGAGAAGGTGCAGAGCCGACTGCCCAGTCTGGGACGGGAGCCCGGCGCCCATACCCCCAGCGAGATCCGCAAGGCCCTGCACGAACGGAGCGGACTTCTGGTCGCCCCGGCCGAGGACACCCTGCGCTTCAGTCATCGCACATTCCAGGACTACCTCGCGGCCACGGACCTGGTCGCCCAGCGCTCCTTCGGGCAACTCGCCAGCCACGCCGGGGACGAGATGTGGGACGACGTCCTGCGCTTCGCCATGAGCCAGTGCAATCTTGCCGACACCCGTGAGTTCGTCGCCCAGATGCGGCGCAAGGCACGGCGGGTGACCAACCGGAGGCAGCGTGCGCGTATGCGCATGGCCGCGGCAGCGTGCATTCCCTACGCGGTGCAGATGGAGGAGGAGGACCGGGCTGCGCTGATCTCGGGGGTCGCCAAGACGTTCCGGGCCGCGACGAAGGAAGAGAGCAAGTCTTTCACCGCGGGCCCGGAGAAGGCCCCTGCTCAGCCCAGCGGGTCGGAGGACGACAGTCTGCCGCATGACACTGACCAGTACGCCTCGGTCGGGCCCGACCTGCTCTCGGCTCTGCAGCGTGACTTCGACTGGCAGGACATGGACCTCTGTCGCAGCGCCGCCCAGTTGGCCGGCAGGCTGGGAGGCTCCGAAGCTCTCGCCTTCCTTTCCCAGATGCCGTTCGAGCAGCGGAAGAACCTCGCCTCTGTACTCGTCGGCATATGGGAGAACTGCCCGGGTCAGGAATACGCCGATGCCGTACTCGCCGGCTTGGACGTCTCCCGGCTGTGGGCCGACTCGGCCGAGCAACTCGACCAAGCGCATGTCCTGGGCTCGGTCGACGGCCTGACGGTGCGCAGGGCCATGCCTCTCGCCGAGGTCGTTTCCTTCGCCAACAGGCACCGGACCAGTCTTCTGAACTGGACCCCCACCGGCCTCAAGGACACCGAATCCTTCGACCTCCTTCGCGAGGCAGAGGGGCTGACCAGCCTGCTTCTTGGAATCGCGCCGGCTACCAGTGACCCGTTGTTCATCGCCTCCATGATCCTCATGCCCAATCGGCAGTACGGAGAGTTCCGGTTCACCCTTCCCGCGCTGCCTGGGGTGAGGGATCTGGCGCTCACATCCATGCCCCTCGACTGGTCGGCGCATGTCGCCGGCTGGACGAGCCTGGCCCAGCTCTGGCTCAACGGCTCCGCGGTGGAAGGGATCGATTCGCTCCGCGACCTGCCGGCCCTCACGCAGTTGTCCGTCTCGTGCACGGCACGCGAATTCACCGTGCCCTCTTGCCTCGGCCACGGCGGGGTGAACCACCTCGGCCTCATGATCCACGGCAGTTACGGAGAGTTGAGGCGCGAAGAGGTCGACCTGACGGGTCTGCCGACCGCGTTCCCGGCCCTGCGCCGCCTTACCCTCGGCTTCTCGGGTCTCGACTGGGAAGCCGATCTGACGGGGCTCGAGCGCATGCCCGACCTGCGGATACAGCTCCTCGGCGTGCCACGAAACCACCCTGGTATCCGCGGCACCGAAAACTTCGCCAGGGAACGGATCAAATGGGGCTGAGGCGCCGCCCCCAATGCAGCGAGAGCGGGGTGCGCGACGCGGTCTCTTCCGCGTCCTCGGGGACGCCCGCATGGGGCTGGCGGGCTCAACCCTTCGCCCCCGGGCCGACGCCGTCGTCCACCGGCTGCGAGGCCCACATGCACTGTCGTGGCCACCGTGGATCCAGACGAAGACCGGGCGGCGGTGACATGCTCGTCGAGGGTCACCTGCGATGCCTTCGCTCCTGGTCACCTGACCCCCACCCGCGCCGCCCTCAGTGCACAACCAGTGCACACTCGCGCGGGAAATCCAGGGAAGTCACGGTAACCACTGACGGGACGTCAGAGCTTTTGCCCAGGCCGGCAGCGCCCCAGCTCAGGCACCCGATGCCGCCGACGTGACCGTCTTGTGCTCGATGTACTGGGCGAGCCCCACCGCCCCGTACTCGCGGCCGATCCCGCTGGCCTTGTACCCGCCGAACGGGCCGTCGAAGGAGAAGGCCGCGCCGTTGACGGTGACCGTGCCGGTCCGCAGTCGACGGGCGACCGCCAGCGCGTGCGCCTCGTCGGCGGACCAGACGCCACCCGAGAGCCCGTACTCCGAGTCGTTGGCGATCCGTACGGCATCGTCCTCGTCGTCATAGGGAATGACCACGAGGACCGGGCCGAAGATCTCCTCCTGGGCGATCCGCATGGAGTTGTCGACGTCGGCGAACACGGTCGGGGTCACGTAATTGCCGTTCTCCAGCCCCGGCGGGATCCCGGGGCCGCCGGTGACGAGCCGGGCGCCCTCCATGATGCCGATCTCGATGTAGTCGCGCACGCGCTGCTGCTGGTCGCGGCGGATCATCGGGCCGATGAAGGTGTCGGGGTCGGCCGGGTCGCCGACCTTGAGCGACTCCACGAGATCCTTGAGGCCGGTGACGACCTCGTCGTACCGGCCGCGCGGGGCAAGGACGCGGGTCTGGGCGATGCACGACTCGCCGTTGTTGAGCAGGGAGGCGAACTTCAGGCCGCCTACGGCCCGGTCGACGTCCGCGTCCGGCAGGATGATCGCGGCCGACTTGCCGCCCAGCTCCAGGCTGACCCGCTTGAGCTGCTCGCCCGCGATGGACGCGATCCGGCGCCCGGCCCGGGTCGAGCCGGTGAACGCGATCTTGTCGATGTCGCGGTGGGACACCAGGTACTCGCTGGTCTCCCGGTCGGCCGGAAGCACGCTGATCACCCCTTCCGGCAGACCGGCCCGCTCCAGCAGCTCGGCGAGGACCCCCATGCTCAGCGAGTTCTCCGGGGACACCTTCAGGACGACCGTGTTGCCGGCCAGCAGCGCCGGGATGATCTTCGCCATGGCCGCCGAGAACGGGGAGTTCCAGGGAATGACGGCGGCGACGACACCGACGGGCTCACGGCGTACGACAGCGCGCACCGCGGAACCGGACTCCAGCTCCTCCTCCCAGCCGAAGTTCTCCGCGGCCCTGAGGTAGGCCTCGGCCTGCCGGGTGAGCCCCGGCTGCCCGGCCCTGGTGAACCAGGCGGCCGAGCCGTTCTCGGCCGAGATGAGATCGGCGATCCGCTCGGCACCGTCCTCGCGCAGCGCGTTCAGACGCCGCACGACGGCGATGCGTTCCGCCGGTGCCGTGCGCGGCCAGGGGCCCTGGTCGAAGGCGGCCCGGGCGGCGGCCACGGCACGGTCGATGTCGGCGGGCCGGGCCTGTGCGGCACGGCCGATGACCGCCTGGTCGTGCGGCGACCGGATGTCGAGCAGATCGGGGTCGCTGGGCGCCTCCCAGGATCCGCCGATGAAGAGACGGTCGTAAGTGATCATTTGCCCTCTCCTGAGGATGTCGAGCGAAGCGACTCTTTATCCGTCACATCTGTCACATCAATGTAGCACTTAGAGCCATGACAGGCACACTTGTGAGTCACTAGACGAGTCAGGTTCCACACCTCGGGCTATGCTCGGCGGGTGAGAGCAGACGCAGCACGCAACCTGGACGCGGTTCTGACGACCGGGGCCCGCATGCTCGCCGCCGATCCGGCCGCGAGCATCGCCGCGATCGCCGCCGAGGCCGGCGTCGACCGGCGGACCGTCTACCGGCGGTTCGCGTCCCGCGAGGAGCTGCTGACGGCCATCTACGAGGCGCGGTACGACGCGGTCGAGCGGGCCGTGGAGAACGCCAGGCTGCGTGCGGCTCCGGTCGCGGTGGCACTGCACCGGTACGTCGAGGAGATCATCGGCGTCAATCGCAGGTGGCCGGTGGAACTCACCCGGCTGCGGGCCGACGACGCGATCCGGGAGCGGCGCGACGCGCTGATCGGGGAGGTCGACGACTTCCTGCGGCGCGCCACCGACGAGGGGCTCCTGCGCGCGGATCTCCCGCTCGCGTGGGCGAGTTCACTGCTGCCGCAGCTGATGCACCTGGCCTCGCAGGAGTTGCCCGAGCTCAGCGCCGCCCAGGCCGCCGACGTGGTCGTCGACACCTTCCTGCGCGGCCTCGGCCCGCGCTGAGCGCCACGGGTCTTGTGGTGCGCCCGTACGTCTGGTTGGGTACCGCCCGGTAGAACGGGAGCAACCGACATGGATCAGGCGGCACGGCAGGACGTCCGCGGGGCGCTGCCCGCGGGACTCGGGCAGGCGATACGGGGGACCGGCGACGACATCGCGGCCGTGCTGGACGGCGTGGCCGACACGAGTGTCGCCGTACCGGGGTCGCAATGGACGGTCGGTGAGGCGGCCGCTCATCTGGCGCTGGCCAACGGGCTGATGGCCGACCTCGCTCTCGGCCGGGAACGCCCTTACGGGGACGGCACACCGCGGAGCCTGGCGGCGGCCAACGCCGAGTCGCTGGCAGCGTTCGGGGAGCGCCGGGCCGAGCCGCTGGCGACGATGATCACCGAGCAGGCCGCACGGTGTGTCGACGCGCTGGCCGCGACCGCGGACGGACCTGCGCCGGTCACCCCGCTCGGCTCGATGGACCGGTCCGTCCTCGCCTCCTACCTGCTCACGCACATGCTGGGCCACGGCTACGATCTCGCCCGCGCGCTGCGGCGCCCGCACATGCTCGACGCCGAACGGGTCGCGCTGTGCATGCCGTTCATGCTCTCGGTGATGCCGACCGTGGTGGACGGTTCGGCGGTCGCCGGACTGACCGCCCGTTACACGATCCGGCTGCGCGGTGGCGGCGCCTTCGGCGTCACACTCGCCGACGGCGCCGTGCGGGTGGCTCCGGAACCGCGGGACCGCCCGGACTGCACGATCGTCATCGATCCGGTGGCCTTCCTCCTCATCGCCCTCGGCCGCCGCAACCCGTGGCTGGCCATGGCCCGGGGCCAGATTCTCGCCACCGGCCGCAAGCCCTGGCTGGCCCCCCGCTTCCCCTCCCTCTTCATCGCCCCCTGACCACCCGGCGATCCGCCGGGGACGTGCGGAATCCCGTCGCGGCGGCCCGCCGGGTGAGCGGCGCGTTCACCGCGCCCGTCGTGGACGCCGCCCCCGACGCCGAGCGCCCGTGGACGGCCACGCTGTACGACAGCCGGCTGCTCGACCTCGACGGGCGCACCGGCGCCCAGCGGTGGAGCACGGCCGAGGTGGCCGACCCCGGGCCCGCCGCCGAGCCCACCGTGCCCGACCCTCTGCTGGTGCAGGACAGGATCGTGGCCCAGGTCGGCGGAATCGTCTTCTCGGTCCGCCCAGTCCGGCCCGCGCGGGCCGTCTTCGCCGGCTGACCCGGCGTACGCCCCGGCACACCCCGTTCGGCCCAACCCCGCTCGGCCAGAAGAGGCGAGCGGGCGTGACCGATGTGACCGTGGTGGAAGGTATGGGCGCGCGCACGGATCCGAGGAGGCTGCATGGCCGAGGGACTGGTCGACGGCAGAGCGCCCCGCACTGCCCTGGTGGACGGCTCGAAGCCGCCTCCTGAGCGGTCCGGGCACGCCTTCGGGCAGCTGACTGCGGTCGCCGATGCCGTCCTCTACGAGGGCTACCTGCTGTACCCCTATCGGCGGTCCTCGCCGAAGAATCGTGCCCGCTGGCAGTTCGGGGTCCTCTTCCCCAGGGACTGGGCGGAGGCCGACGGTCCGGTCCGCCCGGGCGTGTCGGGTTCGGCGGACTCCTGGTACCAGCAGACGGAGTGCCTGGTGCGGGTGGTCCGGCCGGGCGCGGTCCTTCGGGTGCGGGTGCGGTACCTGCAGATGCAGCACAAGCAGGTCGAGGACGCGGACCGGCGGCCGGTCGAGTCGCTGACGTGCGACGACGGGACCGTGCACCTGACCTTCGAGGAGGCCGTACCGCGCGAGGCCGACCTCACGGTCGCCCTGGCCGAGGGCGAGCACACCTTCCCGGTGGGCTCCCCCGCCGGTGCCGACACGGCGGCGCTGCCCGCCGGCGCCGGGCGGGTGATCAGGCGCCGGGAGGAGGTGCCGGCGAGCACCACGGTCGTGGTCGAGCGGCTCGGCGAGGGACTCCTCCGGCTCCGGGTGCGCACCGCGCACGAGGGACGCGCGGCGGATCCGCACGCCCCGCGCGACCGGGCGCTGCGCCACGCCCTCATCGCCACCCACACCCTGTTCGGCGCCGAGGGCGCGGAGTTCGTCTCCCTCGTCGACCCCGGCCCGGAGCTGCGGGAAGCCGCCCGGAGCTGCCGTAACGACTTCACGTTCCCGGTGCTCGGCGGCGCTCCTCCCGCCGACACCCCCGCCGCCGGCTCGGTCTCCGGGCTGCTGCTCTCCTCGCCGATCATCCTGCCCGACCATCCGCAGGTGGCGCCGGAGAGTCCCGGGGACCTGCACGACGCCGGTGAGATCGACGAGATCCTCACCCTGCGCACCATGCTGCTGACGGACGAGGAGAAGCGGGAGGCCCGGGCCACCGATCCGCGGGCCGCCGAGATCCTCGACCGGGTCGACACCATGCCACCGGAGGTCTTCGGGCGGCTGCACGGCGCGATCCGTTCGCTGAAGCCGGCCGCCGCCCGTCCCGCCTGGTGGCAGGAGGGCGCCGACGAGGGGCTCTCCCCGGCCACCGACACCGTCCTGGTCGACGGTGTGCGGGTCGGCGGCGGCAGCGCGGTGCGGCTGCGCCCGCGCGGCCGGGGTGCCGACGCCCAGGACATGTTCCTGGCCGGGCGGACCGCGACCGTGGCCGCCGTCTTCCACGACGTGGACGGCAGCACCCATCTCGCCGTCACCGTCGACGACGATCCGGCGGCCGAACTGCACGGCTGGTACGGCCGGTTCCACTACTTCCGGCCCGACGAAGTCGAGCCGCTCGGGGGCACCGACGTCCCGGACCCAGCGGTGGCACAAGAGCCGCCCACGGGACCCACTCCATCGGAGGCCTAGCGTATGAGCATCAAGAACGGCACCACCGCCGTCGGCGGCGAACCGGCCGAAACCGGCGAACACCAGGGCTTCGACGAGATCACCATCCTGTGGATCTCCGAGGGCATGAGCTGCGACGGCGACACCGTCTCCGTGACCGCGGCCGACCAGCCGTCCATCGAGGACCTGGTCCTCGGCCTGATCCCGGGCATTCCGAAGGTCAATCTGGTCAACAAGGTGCTGTCGCCGAGCCTGGGCGGCGAGGACTTCCTCGCGCCGTACCGGAAGGCCGCACGGGGCGAGCTGGAGCAGCCGTTCATCCTCGTCATCGAGGGCTCCGTCCCGAACCAGAACATCATCGAGGGCGAGGGCTACTGGACGTCCTTCGGCAACGACCCGGAGACCGGCCAGCCGCAGACCCTCAACGACTGGATCGACCAACTGGCGCCCAAGGCCTGGGCGGTGGTGGCCATCGGCACCTGCGCCACGTTCGGCGGCATCCACGCGATGGCCGGCAACCCGACCGGTTCGATGGGCCTCGCGGACTACCTGGGCTGGGACTACAAGTCGCAGGGCGGCCTGCCCGTGGTGAACATTCCGGGCTGCCCGGTACAGCCGGAGAACTTCATGGAGACCCTGGTCTGGGTGCTCTACCACGCCGCCGGCACCGCTCCCCCGCCCCCGCTGGACCACATGCTGCGTCCGCAGTGGCTGTTCGGGCGCACGGTGCACGAGGGCTGCGACCGAGGCTCGTACTACGAGCAGGCGTCCTTCGCGATGGACTACAACTCGCCCAAGTGTCTGGTCAAGACGGGCTGCTGGGGTCCGGTCGTGAACTGCAACGTGCCCAAGCGGGGCTGGATGGCCGGCGTCGGCGGCTGTCCCAACGTCGGCGGTATCTGCATCGGCTGCACCATGCCGGGCTTCCCGGACGCGTTCATGCCGTTCATGGACGAGCCGCCCGGCGGCACCCTCTCCTCGCTGGCCATCAAGCCGTACGGGGCGGTCATCCGCCGGCTGCGCGGCTTCACCAACGACCTGGTCAACCACGAGCCCAAGTGGCGCCACAACAAGCGCAAGCTCACCAGCGGGTACGCCCCGCGCTGGCGGCCCTGAGGCGCCAGAGTCCTCCCGCCCCACCTCCCCCCACAGCAAAGGTCAGCGACGCCGATGACAACCGAGGCCCGGCAGAAGGGGCGCAAGCCCGAGCAGATCGTGGACATGTCCTGGGATCCGATCACCCGGATCATCGGAAACCTGGGCATCTACACGAAGATCGACTTTGCCAACCGGGAGGTGGTGGAGTGCCACAGCACCTCCTCCCTCTTCCGCGGCTACTCCGTCTTCATGAAGGGGAAGGACCCGCGCGACGCGGGCTTCATCACCTCGCGGATCTGCGGTATCTGCGGAGACAACCACACCACGTGCTCCGACTACGCCCAGCAGATGGCGTACGGCGTGAAGCCGCCGCCGCTGGCCGAGCACATCGTCAACCTCGGCGAAGCGGCCGAGTACATGTTCGACCACACGATCTTCCAGGACAACCTGGTCTTCGTGGACTTCTGCGAGCAGATGGTCAAGGCCACCAACCCGAGCGTCCTGGCCCGCGCGCAGAAGACCGCGGCGCCGCGCGGTGACATCCACGGGTACCGGACCATCGCGGACATCATGAAGGCCTTCAACCCCTTCGAGGGAGAGGTCTACAAGGAGGCCCTGAAGGTCTCCCGGACCACCCGCGAGATGTTCTGCCTGATGGAGGGCAGGCACGTCCACCCCTCCACGCTGTATCCGGGCGGTGTCGGCACCATGCCGTCGCCGACCGTGTTCACCGACTACCTCAGCCGGCTGATGCATGTCATCGACTTCGTGAAGAAGGCCGTCGCCATGAACGACGACGTCTTCGACTTCTTCTACGAGGCGCTGCCGGGCTACGAGGAGGTCGGCAAGCGCCGTATCCTGCTCGGCTGCTGGGGCGCCTGGCAGGACCCGAAGGTCGTCGACTACCGCTACGAGAACATGGACCGCTGGGGCAAGGCGATGTACGTCACCCCGGGCATCGTGGTCGACGGCCAGCTGGTCACCAACAACCTGGTCGACATCAACCTGGGCCTCAGGATCATGCTGGGCAGCTCGTTCTACGAGGACTGGGTGAACGAGGACCCGTTCGTCACCCACGATCCGCTGGGCAACCCGGTCGACATGCGCCACCCGTGGAACCAGACGACCCTTCCGGTGCCGCAGAAGCGGGACTTCGACGCCAACTACAGCTGGGTGATGAGCCCGCGCTGGTTCGACCAGCGCACCGGCGACCACCTGGCCCTCGACACCGGCGGCGGCCCGCTGGCGCGGCTCTGGTCGACCGCGCTGAGCGGCATCGTCGACACGCCGTACATCAAGGCCACCGGCACCAGTGTGCGGATCTCGCTGCCCAAGGGCGAGAGCCTGCCGGAGACCACGCTGGAGTGGAAGATCCCGAAGTGGTCCAACACCCTCGAACGGGACCGTGCCCGGCCGTACTTCGTCGCCTACGCGGCGGCCATGGCCCTGCAGTTCCTGGACGAGGCGATGGGCCTGGTGCGGTCCGGCGACACCAAGGTGTTCGAGGACTTCGAGGTGCCTGACGAGGCGATCGGCTGCGGCTTCCACGAGGCCGTGCGCGGGGTTCTCTCCCACCACCTGGTGATCAAGGACAAGAAGATCGCCAACTACCACCCGTACCCGCCGACCCCGTGGAACGCCAGCCCCCGGGACAAGTTCGGCACCCCCGGCCCCTACGAGGACGCCGTCCAGGGCCAGCCGATCTTCGAGGAGAACGGACCGGACGACTTCAAGGGCGTCGACATCATGCGCACGGTCCGCAGCTTCGACCCGTGTCTGCCGTGCGGTGTCCACATGTACACGGGCAAGGGCAAGACGCTCAGCGTCACGCACTCGCCGACGTACGGGGCGAATCATGGCTGACCCCGGGCGGCTCGACGGCACGGCGGTCGAGGCCCGGCTGGCCCGCCTCGACACGCTCCTCGAGGGGCTGGAGTCCGCGCCCGGCCCGACCGGGGGCTCCGCCGTCGAGGCGGTGCGCCTGCTGACCGAGGTCTACGGCGAGGCGCTCGCCCGCGTCCTGGATCTCGCTGAGGCGGCCCTGGCCGAGCGGCTTTCCGAGGACGAACTCCTCGACCACCTCCTGGTCCTGCACGACATCCACCCCGACCCGCCCGAGCGCCGGGCGGCCCGCGCGGTGGAGCGGCTGCGCCCCGCCCTACGCGAACGCGGCGGTGACGTCGAGTGGGCCGGTGTGGAGGGCCAGGTGGGCCAGGTGCGGCTGACCACGGGCGGCGGTTGCGGCTCCGGGTGCGGCGGAGGTACTACGGAAGTGGCCGACGCGGTCCGCGAGGCGGTGCTCGCCGCGGTCCCCGAGCTGGTTGACGTGCAGCCGCTGCCCGAGGCCCCGGCCCCCGCCTTCGTCCCCCTGGACTCCCTGCGCCGGCCACAGGAGGCCCGGTGAGCACCGACGGAGCCCTGGCCCGCCTCATCCGCTCCGCCGCCGACCACCGGCCGGCGGCGGAGGCGGAGGTGTGCGACCTGTGCGCCGCCCCGGTGCCCGAGAACCATCCGCATCTGTACGACACCGGGCAGGCCGAGGTCCGCTGTGCCTGCCGTCCCTGCTCGGTGCTGTTCCCCGGAAAGCCGGGCCAGGACACCGGCGAAGTCCAGTTCCGGCTGATCCCGACCCGCCGGGTCCGGCTCCCCAAGGTCGACACCGCGGCCCTCGGGGTCCCGGTCGGACTGGTCTTCTTCGTACCGCGCGCCGACGGCTCGGTCACCGCCGAGGGGCCGAGCCCGGCGGGTGCCATGCGCTGGGAGGTGGACGCGGCGGCCTGGCAGCGGGCGGTCGCCGGCTGCCCGCCCCTGGCCGGCATGGCGCCCGACGTCGAGGCGCTGCTGGTCAACACCGTCCACGGCCTGGACCACCACTGGATCGCACCGGTCGACGACTGCTTCCGCATGCTCGCCGTGGTCCGCCGGGAATGGCGCGGCCTGTCCGGTGGCGGCCGGATGTGGCCGGCCGTGGAGCGTTTCTTCGAGGAGCTCACCGAGCGCCCTTGAGGAACGGCAACACAGGAAGGAGAAAACCCATGGGAAGCATCCGAGTCGGCCGACCCCAGGCGAAGCCCGACACCCCGTCCCACGTGCCCGGTATGCACCAGGGCAACGAGGGGCCGCACACCACCCAGACCGGGCACCACCCGGACGGCACCGCCGACGCGCGGCGCTCCACCGGCATCCACTGGAAGCGGCACGACACCCTGCTGGACGTCATGCCGAACATCCCACCCGGATGACACAGAACAGGGAGTTCCCCACATGAAGGTCCAGCGAAAGAGAACCGGAACGACGGCCCAGCGCGTGCTGACGGCCGAGATCGCCGTCGTGGGCACCGTCGCCCTCGCGTTGTTCGTCATGGAACTGCCCTCGATCATGCGCGAGATGAAGATCTGGCGGATCGCGGGTGGGCTGCGCGCCGGTCACCGGTATCCGTGAGCCGGTCGTGCACGAACTGTCGATCGCGACCGCGATCGTGGAGCAGGCCGGCGCATGGGCCCGGGAGGACGGGGCGGACACCGTCTCGGCGGTGTCCGTCCGGGTCGGCGAGCTGTCCGGGGTCGTACCCGACGCCCTGACCTTCGCCTTCGAGGTGGCCCGTGACGGCACCGCGCTGGCGGGGGCGGACCTCGTGGTCGAGCAGGTGCCCGCGCTGGCCTGGTGCGACCCGTGCGCGGAGGAGTTCGCGGTGGGTATGCCGCCGTTCTTCTGGTGCCCGCGCTGCGACCGGCCCTGCCCCGAGCTGCGCAGCGGCCGGGAGCTGGAGATCACCGCCGTCGAATGACTCCGCCGGTGCCCGGGACGGACCTGGGCACCGGCGGGGTCTCGCCCTGATCAGCAGATCCGCGGGAGTTGCTCCCCCAGCGGCAGGTCCACGACCCGGGTGCCGCCGAGTCCGGTCGCCACCACGACCATCCCCGGATGGTCGGCCACGCACTCGCCGATCCGGGTCGCGCCCGCCCCCTGCGGGTGGGCGCGCATCGCCGCAAGGACGGCGTCGGCCTCCGCCGGCGGGACGAAGGCGACGAGCCGGCCCTCGTTGGCGACGTAGAGCGGGTCGAGCCCGAGGAACCCGCAGGCGTTGGCGACCGCGTCCGGTACCGGGACGGCCCGCTCGGTCAGCCGCACCCCTGTTCCCGAGGCTCGGGCGATCTCGTTCAGCGAGGCGGCCAGGCCACCGCGGGTCGGGTCGCGCAGGACGTGGATGTCCGGGGTGACGTCCAGCATGGTGGCGACCAGGTCGGCCAGCGGCGCGGTGTCACTGGCGATCTCGACCCCGAACTCCAGCCCCTCGCGCACGCTCAGGACGGCGACCCCGTGCAGTCCGATCGGCCCGCTGACGATGACCGCGTCACCGGGCCGGGCCCGCTGCGGCCGGATGTCCACCCGCTCGGGCACCAGGCCGACCCCGGCGGTGGTGACGTACACCCCGTCGCCGTGCCCGGCCTCGACCACCTTGGTGTCACCGGTGGCGATGGTGACTCCGGCCGTCTCGGCCGCCGCGCCCATGGCCCGCGCGACGCGTTCGACGACGGCCAGCTCCACGCCCTCCTCCAGGACGAACGCGGCGGAGAGATAGGCGGGCCGGGCGCCGCTCATCGCCAGGTCGTTGACCGTGCCGTTGACGGCCAGGTCACCGAGGCAGCCGCCGGGGAAGAACAGCGGCCGTACGACGTAGGAGTCGGTGGAGAAAGCCAGCCGGGCGCCGCCGAGCTGGAGGACGGCCGAGTCGGTCATCCCGGCGAGCAGGGCGTTGCCGTAGGCGGGGACGAAGACCTGCTCGATCAGTTCGGCGGAGAGGGCGCCGCCTCCGCCGTGGCCCATCACCACGACCGGCTGGTCACGGATCGGCACCGGACAGCTCCAGTTCGCCGGGTCGGCGACGGTCTGCTCAGCCAACGGGGTTCATCTCCTCGCGCGGGAGCGCCGGTTCGGACATCCGGCGGTAGAGGTAGTAGGCGGCGCAGGCGCCCTCGCTGGAGACCATGGTGGCGCCGAGCGGGGTGCGCGGGGTGCAGGTGGTGCCGAAGGCCGCGCACTCCGTGGGTTTGATGAGCCCTTGCAGGACCTCGCCGGCCCGGCACTCGGCCGGTTCCTCGGTGCGGATGCCGGTGACGTCGAAGCGGAGCTCGGCGTCGTACGCCCGGTAGGCCTCGCTGAGCCGCCAGCCGCTGGCCGGGATGGGGCCGATGCCCCGCCAGGAGCGGTCGGTGACCTCGAAGACCTCCTCGATCATGCGGACGGCCGCCGGGTTGCCGTCCTCGCGCACGGCACGGGCGTAGGCGTTCTCCACCCGGTGCTCGCCGCGCTCCAGCTGAAGGACGGTGCGGCGGATGCCCTCCAGGATGTCGAGCGGTTCGAAGCCGGTGACGACGACCGGGACCCGGTGGCGTGCGGCCAGTTCCGGGTACTCGGCCATGCCCATCACGCTGCACACGTGCCCGGCGGCCAGGAAGCCCTGCACCCGGCAGCTGGGGGCGGTCATGATCGCCTCGATGGCCGGGGGGACCCGCACATGGGAGACCAGCAGGCTGAAGTTGGTCAGCCCGAGGCGTTTGGCCTGGTGGACGGCCATGGCGTTGGCGGGGGCGGTGGTCTCGAAGCCGATGGCGAAGAACACCACCTGGCGGTCCGGGTGCCGCTGGGCGAGCTTCAGCGCGTCGAGCGGCGAGTACACCACACGGACGTCACCGCCCTCGCCCTTGACCCGGAACAGGTCCCGGTCGGTGCCGGGCACCCGCAGCATGTCGCCGAACGAGCAGAAGATCACCCCGGGGCGGGCGGCGATCTCCAGCGCCTTGTCGATGCACTCCAGCGGGGTCACACAGACCGGACACCCCGGGCCGTGGATCAACTCCACCTCTTCGGGGAGAAGTTGGTCGATGCCGTGCCGGATGATCGAGTGGGTCTGGCCGCCGCACACCTCCATCAGGGCCCAGGGCCGGGTGACGACGGACCGGATCCCGTCCAGCAGCCGGCGGGCCAGCTGGGGGTCGTTGAACTCGTCGAGATACTTCACCGGGCCTCGTTCCCCTCTGCCTGCCGGGCCGCCTGCTGCCAGGCGTCGCCGAACTCCTCCTCCAGCAGCCCCAGTTCCTCGAAGAGCTGGAGGGAGGCCAGGGCCGACTCCTCGTCGAGCCGCTGCAGGGCGAAGCCCACATGGACGATGACGTACTCACCGACGCGGACGTCGGACACGTACTCCAGACACGCCTGCTTCTGCACGCCGCCGAAGTCGATCAGGCCGGTGAGCGGATCGGCCGTGTCGTCGATGCTCACCACTCTGCCGGGCACTGCCAAACACATGGGTCACTCCGTCTCGTCGCCGACTGCCGTATGCGGGCCGTCGTGGGGTGGTTGTCCGTGGGCCGCGACCATCAGCTGCCCGAGCGCCAGCCCGCCGTCGTTCGGCGGGACCTCGCGGTGCCGGACGACCGTGAACCCGTGCCCGTGCAGCAGGTCGGAACCGGCCTGCTCCAGAAGGGCGTTGGCGAAGACGCCGCCGGTGAGGGCGACGGTGGTCAGGCCGGTGGCCCGGCGCGCTGCCCGGCAGAGTTCCAGGACCGCCCGGGCGACACCGCGGTGGAAGCGGGCCGCGATCACCGGTACCGGGGTGCCGCGCCGCAGGTCGGTGACGATCGCGCGCAGCGTCGGGGCCGGGTCGAAGCGGTCGCCGAAGGGGTACGCGGCCGTGTCCTCGTCCCAGGCCAGGCAGGCCTGCGCCTCCAGTTCCAGGGCGGCCTGGGCCTCGTACCCGGCGCGGTGGCACACGCCAGCGAGGGAGGACACGGCGTCGAAGAGCCGGCCCATGCTGGAAGTGGCCACACAGCCGACCTGGCTCGGCAACTGCCGTGCCAGCAGCCTGAGTTCCTCGCGCGAGCAGGCGGCGACGCTGGGCAGGTCCGCGTCCCAGGGCAGGCCGGCCGCCCACAGCCGGGCCAGCGCCATCCGGCACGGGTTGGCGACTCCCGCGTCACCGCCGGGGAGCGGGGCCGGAGCGAGATGGGCCAGGCGCCGGTAGCCGGTGTAGTCGGCGACGAGCACCTCGCCGCCCCAGACGGTGCCGTCGTCGCCGTAACCGGTGCCGTCGAAGGCGACGCCGATGACCGGAGTGGTGCCGTCGAGGCCGGCCTCCGCCATCGCGGCGGCGACATGGGCGTGGTGATGCTGGACGAACACCGGCTTCGGCACGGGCAGTCGAGCGGCGCGGCGGCGGGCCCAGGCCGACGCGTGGTAGCCGGGGTGGCGGTCGGCGGCGACCAGTTCGGGGCGGACTCCGGTCAGCCGGTACAGGTGCCGTTCCGCGCGGACGGCGGCCTCCAGCGTCGCCAGGTCGCCCATGTCGCCGATGTGCGGCCCGAACCAGGCCAGGTCGCCCTCGCCGACGCACAGCGCGTTCTTGAGGTCGCCGCCCACCGCGAGCGCGGGCCGCACCGGGACGGGCAGGCGCAGCGGGCGGGGCACATATCCGCGGGAGCGGCGCAGGACCTGTTCGGTGCCGTCGGCGCGCACCCGCAGCAGGGAGTCGTCGCAGGGCGAGGCGATGGGCCGGTCGTGGGCGAGCCAGGCGTCGGCCAGTCCGAACAGCCGGGTCAGCGCCTCGTCGTCGTCCGTGACGATCGGCTCGCCCGAGCGGTTGCCGCTGGTCATCACCAGGACGCGCGGACCGGGCGGGTCACCGGGGAGTCCGAACAGGAGGGTGTGGACGGGGGTGTAGGGCAGCATCACACCGAGGTGGGGGCTGCCGGGGCAGACCCCGGGGGCCAGCCGTACGCCGGCGCGGGGGCGGAGGAGGACGATGGGGCGGCGGGGGCTGGTGAGCGCGGCCTGTTCGGCGGGCCCGGCCACGGCGATCCGGTCCGCCCCGTCCAGGTCCGCGCACATCACGGCGAACGGCTTGTCCCCGCGCGCCTTGCGGGTGCGCAGGGTGTCGACGGCCCGGGCGTTGGTGGCGTCGCAGGCCAGGTGGTAGCCGCCGATGCCCTTCACGGCGACGATCCGCCCGGCCGCGAGCAGCTCTCGCGCCCGTGAGAGGGCATCACCATCGCGAGCGGCACTCACGCCGCTGTCCGCGGCGGGCACCAGACGCAGGCGGGGCCCGCAGTCCGGGCAGGCCACGGGCTGGGCGTGGAAGCGGCGGTCGGCCGGAGCCTCGTACTCCCGGGCGCAGCCTGCACACATGGGGAACCCGGACATGGTGGTGATCGCGCGGTCGTACGGCATGCCGGTGGCGATGGTGAAGCGGGGTCCGCAGTGGGTGCAGGTGATGAAGGGGTGCCCGTGTCTGCGGTCGGCCGGATCGGCCAGCTCCCGCAGGCAGTCGGCGCAGGTCGCGGTGTCGGGCGGGAGCTGGGTGCGGCCCGGGGAGGACTGCTCGGTGGCGCGGATGGTGAAACCGGGGTCCGCGCCGGTGACGGGCACCTCCTCGACGCCGACGGCGGTCACGGTGGCCAGCGGAGGCGGCTCGGTGGCGAGCAGCTCGCGGAACCGCTCGACGCCGACCGCCGTTCCCTCGACCTCGATGAGCACGCCGTCGGCCGTGTTGCTGACGAACCCGGTGAGCGCGAGACCGGCGGCGAGGCGGTGGACGTGAGGGCGGAAGCCGACGCCCTGCACCGTTCCGCGCACGGTGATGCGACGGCGCACGGCCGTCGCCGTGGTGGGGGCCGTCACGAGGCGCTGGGCGCGTGGACGTGACCGTGCGGATGCGGGGCGAGGGGCGGCCGGTGCGCGGGAGCACCGTCCCGTACGGCGAGCACCCGGTCCAGGAACGTGTCGACGCCCTCGCCGGTGCGGGCGCAGGAGCGGACGATCTCCACCCCGGGGTTGACCCGCCGCACCTGGTCGGTGAAGGCGGTCTCGTCGAAGCCGGCCGGCCCGGCGAGGTCGGTCTTGGTGAGCACGACCAGGTGTGCGGAGCCGAAGGCGGTGGGGTATTTCGCGGGTTTGTCCTCACCCTCGGTCACCGCCATCAGCACGACCCGCAGCTGCTCGCCGAGGTCGTAGGAGGCCGGGCAGACGAGATTGCCGACGTTCTCCACGAACAGCAGCGCGGTGTCCGGCGGCAGCCAGCCCTCCAGGTGGCCACGTACCTGCCGGGCCTCCAGATGGCACAGCCCGTCGGTGAGCAGCTGTTTCACCGGCGCTCCCGAACGGGCCAGGCGCCTGGCGTCGTTCTCGGTGGCCAGGTCGGCGGTGAAGGCGGCGACGGGCACGTCCCGCTCCAGCGCCCGGGCCAGCACCCGGCCGAGCAGTTCGGTCTTGCCGCTGCCGGGGCTGGAGAGCAGGTTCACCACGCTCACCCCGCGCGCGGCCAGGTCGTCGCGCAGGCTCGCGGCCAGGCCGTCGTTCCTGGCCAGGACGGCCCGGGTGACCTCCTCGGACTCACACATGGGTGCTCCTCGATCGTTGAGTTCCGGAAGAACCGTCGGATCGGGTGGGTCCCGTCCTGGTCCGCTGGCGATCCTCCGCGCCGGTGGCGGCCGGGTGCGGGAGCCCGGCCGCGGCGGGGCCCCTGGATTCCTCCGGGCGGTCCAACGAGGGCGTGACCTGGGGATCGGCGAGCAGTGCCGGGACCAGGGCGTGCAGGGCTTCGACGGCCTGTTCGACCGCGTCCCGGACGGGCTCGCTCAGGCCGGGTGCGATGTCCTCGTCGCCGCGCGGCAGTTCCCCGGGCTCGCAGGCGAGCACGAGGACGCGCGGCAGGGGTTCGTCGCCGAGGTGGGCGGCGAGGGCGAGCACCTTCGCCGGGTCCATGCCGTGTGCCTCGGGCGGGGCCGCCTGGGCGCCGTCGGGGAGGTCGGGCTCGATCAGGGAGAGCGTGCCGGGGCGCAGGCCGCGGGCGGCGGCGTCCACCAGCACGGCGACCGTCCAGCCGTCGAGCAGTTCGTAGGCGAGGTCCATCCCCCGGATGCCGTAGTCCCGGACCTGTACCTCGGGGGGCAGTGGGCGCCGGGCCAGGGCGCGGATCACCTCGGGGCCGAAGGAGTCGTCGCCGAGGAAGATGTTGCCGACGCCCGCCACCAGCAGCCGCGTCACCGGGCGCCGCCCGGGACCTTGCGGACGAAGTCCGAGCGCAGCGAGTGGTAGTCGGCGGCCGGGTCGAAGAAGAGGGCGTGCATCCGGTCGAGTTCGTCCTTCCGGTACGCGGCGAGCGGCCGGCGTGCCTCGTCGGTTTCGCGCTCCGCGGCCTTGGCGGCGATGCGCCGGCCGAGATCCGGGGTGCCGGCGAGCGCGGTCGCCAGTTCCTCGACCTCGGTGGCGAAGCGCTGTGCGGGGACCGGCAGCAGCCGGTCGACGAGGCCGGTCCGGGCGGCGGTCGCGGCGCTCACCGGCTGCGCCTCCTCGGTCAGCCGCCGGGCGGTCTCGGCTCCGGCCCGGCGGGGCAGCGAGTACGTCCAGAACTCCGAGCCGTACAGGCCCATCCGCCGGTAGTGCGGATTGAGGACGGCGCCGGTGCGGCACCAGACCTCGTCGGCGGCGAGGGCGAGCATGGCGCCGCCGGCCGCGGCGTTCCCGCCGAGCGCCGCCACGACCAGCCGGTCGGTGGTCCGCAGCACGGCCTCCACCAGGTCGTCCATCGCGTTGAGGTTGGCCCAGGACTCCTCGGCGGGGTCCGGGGCGGCCTCGATGACGTTCAGATGGATGCCGTTGGAGAAGAAGTCCCGGCGGCCGCCGAGCACCAGCACCCGGGTCGGCCGGGCGAGCGCGTACTCGTAGGCGGCGAGCAGGCGCCGGCAGTGGGCGGTGCTCATCGCACCGCCGGGGAAGGAGAAGGTGACGAAGCCGACGTCGCCGTGCTGCCGGTAGCGGATGTCGGTCCAGGTGCGGCGGTCCGGGGGCAGTTCGAGCGGGGCGGGGCTGTCCGGGAGGCCGGGAGCGGCGAGGACGTCGGCCGCGGGGCGGCGGAAGGGGGCGGGATCGCCCGAGTTCTTGCGGGGGCGCAGCTCGGGGATCCACACGGCGCCGTCCCGGGTGGCCCGGCAGACCGCGCCCGCGCGGGTCGCGAGCAGCTCACCGGGACGGCCGTGAAGTCGGTCCTCGGGGTGGCCGCCGTGCAGGAACAGCTCCCGGCCGAGGAGTTCGTCGAGCACGCCGGGCTGCGAGTCGGCGCCGCGCAGCTTGCGCAGCACCGTCTCGGTGTCGTCGGCCGCCCAGTCGATCCGCCGCCGCGTCTGGCGGAAGACGTCCCGCCAGACGATCCGGCCGTGGATCGCGGGATCGCTCTGCGGCACCGGCTTGTACGAGCCCTCCGCAAACCGGCGTACGGCCTCGTGGACGGCGGTGAGCGCGGCGTCGGCGGCCTCGTTGCGGTAGAGGTCGCTCTTGCCGACCGGCTCCACCGGGAAGGGCTCGCTCGCCCAGACGGCGCCCGCGTCCACGGCCGCCTCGGCCTGGAGCACGGTCACTCCCCAGCGGGGTGCCTGCCCGGCGATGGCCCAGTCGAGCGAGGAGGGGCCGCGGTCGCCGGGCGGGCCCGGGTGCACGATCAGGCAGGTGTGGTCCCGGCAGATGTCCCCGGGGAGTGCGGCCTTCAGCATCGGCGCGATGATCAGTTCCGGGCGCCGGTGCCGTACCGCGGACCGGACGGCGTCGGGGCCGTGGGTGGCGAGGACGACGTCCACCCGGTGGCCCAGGTCGGACAGTTCGGCGTACACCCGTTGGGACAGGCTGTTGAACGCGCTGGCGACGAGCAGAATGTCCATGGTGCGGCATATTTGCCGCTTCAGCGGTTTCCGGAAAGCACCCCGGCGGCGTTTCGTCGGTTGTCCTGGACCGCTTGGCCCTCCCGCACCCGGAACGCCCACTCCATCTTGGGCTCCATCACGAACCGGAAGACCCGGCGTACCGGCGGTGTGCACAGCAGGGTCACCGTCACGGCGGCGACGAGGGTGACCGTCACCGCGCCCAGCGGGCCGTGTGTCCAGGCCGGGTCGTACCAGTGGGCGGGCTTGGCGCTCTGCGCGACGAAGCCGTGCAGCAGGTAGCCGTAGAGCGTGCCGGCGCCGAGGGCGGTGAACCAGATGCGGCGGCCGGGCACCCAGGCGAGGAAGCAGGCGGCCAGCACCAGGGAGCAGCCGAAGGTGGCGAGGGTCATGACGGGCCCGTACCAGGCGGGCAGGCCGAGCTGCTCGGCGCTGTCCCGGTGGAAGAACCAGCGGTAGCCCAGGTGCGGCGCCGACCAGTACGCCACGGCGAGGGCGCACAGGGCGACGGGGACGGCCCAAAGGCGCACGCTCCACCGGCGCAGCAGGCGGAAGTGCTCCGGGCGCAGGCACAGGCCGAGCACGAAGTACGGCAGGAACTGCAGGGCCCGCTGCAGATCGAGGTCGCTGCCGATCGACGGCGTGAGGCTCGCCAGCATGGCGACGGCGAGCGCGAGGGGCAGCGGCCACCGCAGGAGCCGCCAGATCGGCGTCGTCAGCCGCCAGATGAACAGGGCCGCCAGGAACCAGGTCAGGTACAGCGGGTCCAGCAGGCTGATCTCGCGGTCGGGGGCGTGGTCGCTCCACCGGGTGAAGAGGGTGTAGGCGACCTCGAACACCACGTAGGGCACGGCGACCCCGGTGACCAGCCGTTTGACGCGGGCGGGACTGGCGTCGAAGCCGCGGGAGAAGTAGCCGGAGATGATGATGAAGGCCGGCATGTGGAAGGCGTAGACGAACGTGTAGAGCGCGGTGACGGTCCGGCTGTCCGAGCGCAGCGGCTCCCAGGCGTGCCCCACGGCCACGAGCACGATCGCCAGGTACTTCGCGTTGTCGAAGTAGGCGTCGCGCCGGCCGGCGGGCGGGCCGTTCCGGGTGTCCGGGCCGTTCCGGGTGTCCGGGCGGGGCGGTGGGACCGGGGCCCGGTCCGCATCCGCCGCCCGGGCGGGCGGCGCGTCGACTGTGGCTGCGGTCTCGCGGGAGCCGGACAGACCAGAACACCTCTCACACGACATGCGCTCCGGGGAGCGACTGGGGCCGTACACGAGGCCCTGCACGGGGCCGGTGCACGACGGCGGTACACGGGCGGTACTCCGGTGACGCTGCTCTCCGGAATCCGGCGGAGTAAACCCCCGGTGATGCTCCGGCGTCGAAGCGGGAAACGACACCCGTCCGCCGCACTCCCGGAACGAAGATGGTCCTGCCCGTGTCGACCGATGCCTTCTGGGAGCGTGCCGCGTGACGTCGTCGGAACGAGTCTCCGCGCCCGTCGAGGACCTGCTGGACACCCGCCCGGAGGTTCTCCGGGCGGCGGCCGACGACTTCGGCCACCTGGTGCGCCGGCCGCCCCTGGGCGTGCTGCGGCCCCGGTCCGCGGCCGAGGTCGGGGACGCGCTGGTGTACGCGGGGCAGCGCGGGATCCCGGTGGCCGCGCGGGCCGGCGGTCACTCGCTCTACGGCCAGGGGCAGGCGCCGGACGGGATCGTCCTCGACCTGTCCGCGCTGACCGCGGTCGGGCCGGTGGCCGGCGACCGGGTGGCGGTGCGGGCCGGGGCGCTGTGGCGGGACGTGCTGGCGGCCACCCTGCCGTACGGACTCACGCCGCCCGTCCTCACCGACTACCTCGGTGCCGGCGTCGGCGGTGTGCTGAGCGCGGGCGGGCTGGGCGGCGCCAGTCACCGGCACGGTCTGGTCGCGGACTCGGTGCTGGAGCTGGAGGTCGTGACCGGGGCCGGTGAGCACCTGGTCTGCTCGCCGGACCGGCATGGCGCCCTCTTCGACGCGGTCCTCGCCGGCCTGGGGCAGGTGGCCGTGATCATCCGGGCGACGCTCCGGCTGTCCCCCGCGCCCACCCTGGTGCGCCGCTACTGCCTGTACTACCCCGATCTCGACGCCTACCTGGCCGACCAGCACCTGCTCGCGACCGACCGGCGCTTCGACTACCTGGAGGGCCAGGCCCGCCCGGCCGAGGACACCGCCGGCGGCTGGACCTACATGGTCGAGGCCGTCGCCGCCCACCAGGGCCCGACCCCGCCCGACGACCGGAGCCTCCTCGCCGGCCTCGCCTTCGACTCGGCCGAGATCACGGACCTCGGACACGCCGAGTTCGCGCACCGGGTCGCGGCCGACGAGGAGCTCCTGCGCGCGACCGGCGAGTGGCTGCATCCGCACCCCTGGCTGAACCTGCTGCTGCCCGAGGACACCGCCGCGTCCGTCGTGACCGGCATCCTGGCCGACCCCGGCTTCCGGGACCTGCGCGAGAACGGCGTGGTCCTGCTCTATCCCCTGCTCACCCGCGCCGTGCGGGCCCCGCTGTTCCGCCGTCCACCTGGCGAAGTCGTCTTCCTGCTGGCCCTGTTGCGTACGGCCGCCCCGGGCGCGGCCGATCCGATGGTGGCCGCCAACCGCGCGGCGTACGCATACGCGCGGGCGAAGGGCGCCGTCGCCTATCCCGTCAACGCGCTGCCGATGACCCCGGCCGACTGGCGGGAGCACTACGGCGACCAGTGGGACACCCTGGCTCGGGCCAAGGGCGTCCACGACCCGCACGGCATCCTCGGCAGGGGGCACGGGATGGCGTACTGAGCACTGTCGTCCGCCGGGGTGTCGATTCCGCGGGGCGCCGTTCGTCGGTGGGGTGTAGGAAGCACTTGAGGACCGGGAGGAACGATGAAGTACATGTTGCTGGTCTGCGGCGACGACACCGCCGACGCCTCTGGGATGGCGCCGGTCGAACCCTGGGTGGAGGAGCACGGCGTCCGGCGCGGGGCCCGGCTCTACGGCCACCGGCTGCAGCTGCCCGACACGGCGGTCACCGTGCGGGTCCGCGACGGTGAGGTGCTGCGGACCGACGGCCCGTTCGCGGAGACGAAGGAGTACGTCGCCGGATTCGACGTCGTCGACTGCGACAGTCTGGAGGAGGCCGTACGGATCGCCGCCGGGCATCCCGTGGCCACCATCGGGGCCATGGAGGTGCGGCCGTTCTGGGACGAGGGCTTCGCCGAGGACGCCGAGACGGCGATCCGTCAACTCGACGCGGAGCTCACCGAAGCCGCCCGCGAGCGGGACGTCGAGCGGCTGACGGCCTGCTACGCACCCGACGTGGAGACCTTCGGGCCCTCCGGCGTCGAGGCGCGGTCGGGGATCGCCGCGTTCCGCAAGGCGGTCGAGGGGTGGTTCGCGACGCTCGACGGGCCCGTGCACCGGGAGGTGCTCGACCTGCGGGTACGGCCCGGGGAGGGCAGTGCCTTCAGCCACGCCCTCGTCCGGATCCGCGGCACCCGCCTGACCGGGGAGCCCCTGGACCGGACGGTGCGTGTCACCACCGGCTACCGGGACACCGGTTTCAGCTGGCTGATCGCCCACGAGCACATGTCGGTGCCGCTGGAGGAGACGGCCGGGAAGGAGCGGTCATGAAGTACGTCCTGTTCATCTGCACGCCCGTCGGCGGCGAGGAGCTCAGCCCCGCCGAGATCGCCGAGGACCCGCGTTTCACCTCGTACATCCACGAGGTCCGCAGCCGTGACCTCGTCAAGGGCGGCGCCCGGCTGCGGCCCGCCGCCGACGCGACCACCGTGCGCGTCCAGGGCGACGAAGTGCTGCTGAGCGACGGGCCGTTCGCCGAGACCAAGGAGTACGTGGCGGGCCTCGACTTCATCGAGGTCGCCGACCTCGACGAGGCCATCGCGCTCGCCTCCCGGCACCCCGCGGCGCTCGCCGGCGGCTCGGTCGAGGTGCGGCCGGTCTGGGAGTGAGTGGCACGGACGACGTCGAGAAGGCCGTCGCCGCCGCCTTCCGCGAGGAGTGGTCCCAGGTCGTCGCCACCCTGATCCGGGTGACCGGCGACTGGGACCTCGCCGAGGAGTGCGCACAGGACGCCTTCGCCCAGGCTCTGGAGCGGTGGCGGCGCGACGGAGTGCCGCGCCGCCCGGGCGCCTGGCTGACCACGACGGCCCGCAACCGCGCCCTGGACGTGCTGCGCCGGGAGGCGGTGGGGGCGGCGAAGCTGCGGGAGGCTGCCGTGCTGGCACGGGACGAGGGACCGTACGACCCGGATCACGACGGCGACGACAGCGGTGTGGCCGACGACCGGCTGCGGCTGATCTTCACCTGCTGTCATCCGGCGCTGCCGATCGAGGCGCGGGTCGCCCTGACCCTGCGCACCCTCGCCGGGCTGACCACGCCGGAGATCGCCCGCGCCTTCCTCGTCCCCGAGGCGACGATGGCGCAGCGCCTGGTGCGCGCCAAGCGGAAGATCCGCAACGCCGGCATCCCGTACCGGGTGCCGCCCGCGCATCTGCTGCCCGACCGCACGACGGGCGTCCTCGGCGTGCTCTACCTGCTC
Organism: Streptomyces sp. NPDC031497; assembly: GCF_055580905.1. Taxonomy (NCBI): domain Bacteria; kingdom Bacillati; phylum Actinomycetota; class Actinomycetes; order Kitasatosporales; family Streptomycetaceae; genus Streptomyces; species Streptomyces sp. NPDC031497. The sequence goes on along the minus strand of NZ_JBVIKO010000014.1, from coordinate 82,123 downwards.
TTCAACGAGGGGTACGCGGCCACGGCCGGCGCCGACCTGATGCGGACCGGCCTGTGTGCCGAGGCCGTCCGGCTGGCCCGGCTCCTTGCCCGGCTGATGCCCGACGAGCCGGAGGTCGTCGGGCTGCTCGCGCTCCTGCTGCTGCACGACGCGCGCCGGGACACCCGGGTGGACGCGGCCGGTGACCTGGTGACCCTGGAGGACCAGGACCGCACGGCCTGGGACCGCGCCGAGATCGACGAGGGCGCCGCTCTCCTGGAGGGCGCGCTGCGCCGCGGCCGCCCCGGCCCGTACCAGATCCAGGCGGCGGTCGCGGCCTGCCACGCCACCGCGGCGACCGCCGCCGACACCGACTGGGCGGACATCGCCGGCCTCTACGGTGAACTCCAGCGGTACGTCCCCTCGGCCGTGGTCCGCCTCAACCGCGCGGTCGCGGTGGGCATGGCCGAGGGCGGGGAGGCCGGCCTGGCGCTGGTGGCGGAGCTGGAGTCGGAGGACGAGTTGGCCGACTACCACCTGCTGCCGGCGACCCGTGCGGACCTGCTGCGGCGTATGGGCCGTGCCCCGGAGGCGGCCGAATCGTACGAGCGGGCCCTGGCGTTGGTGGAGAACGCGGCGGAACGCCGATTCCTGGAGAAGCGGCTGTCGGAGTGCCGGTCCGGGTAGATACCGGGGGTTCGCCGCAGGCGCCGGCCGGGGGTTGCCCCCACTCCGGAAGCGGCAGCCTACTGGAGTGATCGCGGGCCGGGCCGGCCCTAGCGTGATGGCACATGGCAACCTTCTCCGTGAAGTCCGCCCTGGCGTTATCGGTGGCAGCGCTTGTGCTGGTGTCCGCTCCGGTGGCCACCGCACGGTCGTCACCTCCAGGGCCGTCCGGGCGCTGCGGTACCCATGACGACGTCCGCGGGGCGCTGACCACGCTCACCACCAACGATCACATCGCCGGAGCCTCGGTCCTGGCCGACGGCCCGTGCGGGCGCTGGACCGAGACCGCCGGCACGGCCGATCTGCGCACCGGCCGCACCATGAACACCTCCGACCGGCTGCGCGTCGGCAGCGTCACCAAGACGTTCACCGCGACCGTCGTACTGCAACTCGCCGCCGAGCACCGGCTCTCGCTCGACGCCTCCGTCGACCGCTACCTGCCCGGCCTGATCCACGCCCACGGCTACGACGGACGGCGCATCACCGTCCGCCAACTCCTGCGGCACACCAGCGGGCTGCCCGACTACCTCGACGCGCCCGAGTGGGAGTCCCCGGAGCGGGTGCGCTACCGCCACTTCGAGCCGGGCGAGTTGATCGCGCAGGCCCTCGAACTGCCGCGCCCGCAGTCGTCATGGCACTACGCCACCACCAACTACCTGGTGCTGGGGCTGATCGTCCAGAAGATCACCGGACGCGGTCCCGAGGACGAGATCAGCCGCCGGGTGATCCGGTCCCTCGGGCTGCACGACACCTACTGGCCGGGCGACGAGACCCGGATCCAAGGAGCGTACTCGCACAGCTACTTCACCTCCGCCGACGGGCAGCGTGTCGACGGCACCGACTGGAACACGTCCTTCGGCGGTGTCGGTGGCGCTCTCGTCTCCACGCAGGGCGACCTCACCCGGTTCGCCACCGCGCTGCTCGGCGGCCGGCTGCTGCCTGCGGCCCAACTGACCGAGATGAAGCGGACGGTGGCCGCCGATCCGGACCGGCTGTGGCCGGGCGCCCGGTACGGGCTGGGCCTGATCTCGTCGCCGCTGTCCTGCGGCGGGGTGTGGTGGGGGCACGCCGGGACCGTGCCCGGTGGCCACCGGGCGCTGGTGGCCGTCGGCCCCGGCGGCCGGAGCGTGGCCGTCGCCCTCAACCAGGTGCCGGACAGCCTCCAGGCCGAACTGGACTTCCAGGACCTCGTCGACAAGTCACTCTGCCAAACCGGAAGGACCACGGCATGACAGGCTTCGCGGCAGCGGCCGCCCTGGCCCTCACCGGCGCGCTGGCCCTCGGCACCACGCCGGCCACCGCCACCGGGGCCCCTGACCCGCTCACCCGCTACCACCACCAGCACCTCACCTGGAAGAGCTGCGTACGCGGGCCCGACGACGACACCGGCAAGGACCTCCAGCAGGCCGGCGCCCAATGTGCCGACGTCACCGTGCCGTTGGACTACGACGACCCGGGCGGCCGTGGCATCACCGTCGCGATCTCCCGGATCAGGGCCACCGACACGGCCCACCGCGTCGGCGCCCTGCTCCTCAACAGCGGCGGTCCGGGCGGGCAGACGCTCGGTGACCCGCCATGGGTGCGCGAGGCGATGAAGGACACCGGCAAGCGCTACGACGTGGTCGGTGTCGACCCCCGTTTCGTCGGCCGCAGCACCCCGCTGGACTGCCACTGGCCCACCGGATCACAGTTCCGCAGCCCGGGCCACGACCGCGCCGGGTTCGACCGCTCGACCGCCTTCGCCGAGGAACTCGCCCGCGACTGCCAGAAGTACGAGGGCGACGTACTGCCGTACGTCACCACCCGGAACACGGCGAGGGACATGGACGTGATCCGCGCCGCGCTCGGTGAGCGGCGGATCTCCTATCTCGGTTACTCGTACGGCAGTTACCTCGGCGAGGTGTACGCCACGATGTTCCCCGGGCGCACCGACCGGGTCGTCCTGGACGGGGTGATCGATCCCGGCCGCTACAACCCCCGGCTGCTGCGCGGCGCGGAGTCCGCCAACCGGCACGCCCTGCGGGACTGGGCCGCCTGGGCCGCCGCCCGCGACCCGGCGTACGGCCTGGGCCGCACCCGGGACGCCGTGCTGACGGTCGTGGACCGGATCCAGAGGGCCGCCGAGCGGGCCCCACTGCGGGTCGGCGACTACCGGGTGGACGAGAGCGTCGCCCCGCTCGTCGTCTTCAACGGCCTCTCCCAGGACAACGACCCGGCGTACGGCGACTTCGCGGCCGCCGTCCGCGACCTGCGTGACGCGGCCGATGGCAAGGCGGTCACCCCGGGTCCGTGGCTCGCCGACATGCTCGGCTTCCTGCTGACCGGTTCCGAGTCGGAGTACGGCAGCGTGCAGACCTCCGTGCTCTGCGGCGACGTCGGCGCGCCCCGCGATCCGGAGACGTACTGGCGTGATGTCCGACGTGCCCGCGCCCGGGACCCGTTGTTCGGACCGGTGACCAACGACATCGGGCCGTGCGCCTTCTGGGACGCGCCGCGCGAGCATCCGACGACGATCAGGGACGACCTGCCGGCCCTTCTCGTCAACGCGACCGGCGACCCGCGCACCACCTACCAGGGCGCGGAGACGGTGCACCGCGACTGGCCCGGCTCCCGGCTGGTGACCCTGCGCGGCGCGGACCAGCACGCGGTGTTCGGCGTCTACGGCAGCGTCTGCGTCGACGCAGTGGTCAACGCCTATCTCGCCACCGGGCGGTTGCCGGCCACGGACGTCACCTGCACCGCGACCCCGCACTGAGCGACGGCTCGGGGCCGTCCCGGCCGGGACGGCCCCGAGCACCGTACCCGGCTCAGGCCTCGGCGCGGCGGCGCGCGTCCTGGGCGAGGGCCCTGAACTCCTGCCATTCCACCCGAGGCCGGGTCAGGCCGCGCCGGCGCAGGTAGCGGTCGGTGGCCCGCCGGGTGCTGCGGAGCACGCTCACCGCGTCGCTCGCGCGGCCGGAGCCCATCGGCTCCACCACCTTGGCGGGGACCAGCACCGGTCCCCCACCGGTCTCGCGCAACTCGCCCCGTACGAGGGCGTTGTGCATGTGGTTGAGCCGCTCGTCGTGCCGGTGCACCAGGAGGGAGGCCGGGCCCGGTGCGGCCTGGCAGTCGGCCGGGATGTCCACGGCGAAGCCCTCGGGTGTGGGCACCGGCCGGATCCGCGCCAGCACCGGCGCCCCGGTGGCGTCGCGGGCGGCGAGCACCGCCGTCGGGAAGCGGGCGAGCTGCGCGGCGCCCGGCAGGTCACTGGCCGGTGCGGGCACGGTGGACGCGTCGGGTACCGGCAACGGCGGTCGTACGACCACCTGCTGGGGTGTCACGGTGATCAGCAGCCGCAGGTAGTACCAGTCCATCATCAGCCGCATCGGCGCGGCGAGGTACGACCTGCTGTGCGGCTGCCGTGCGAACAGCATCCGCCAGTAGTCCTCGGCCCCCTGCGGCCCGGTCATGATCTGGTCGGGGCATTCGGCGTGGCCGCCGACGAAGATCTGCGGGGCCTCTTCGAGGCCGCTGCCGGTCGGGTCGGAGAAGAGCAGGGCGACCCGGCCGTCCCGGCGGATGTTCAGCGCCTTCTGCGCGAACGCCAGGGATGTGCTCAGCAGCAGCGTCCCGTCCGGGCGGCGCCACACGGCCGTCGGCCAGACCAGCGGTGTGCCGTCCCGGCCCAGGGTGACGAACTCGCAGGTCCGGTAGGCGTCCAGGACGTCGAGAGGAGCGGAGTCGAGCAGGGTCACCGGTCTACTCCCCGTCCAGCGGCGCGCGCATGGTCCGGCGGTGGGCGGCGTACTGGCGGCGGCCGACCACCCGCCAGAGCAGCCGGCCGACCGGCGGGACCTGGCCCAGGAAGTAGGCGCTCTCCTCAGGTGTCGCCTCCTCCAGGATCGCGCCGAGCGCCAGCAGCCGCTTGTTCTTGGGCAGTCCCGCCAGGCCCCGCTCTCCGACCAGGTCCCACTCGGGGACGGTCAGGTGCTCCGCGACCAGGGGCAACACCGACCGCTCCTCCTCGTCGAGGTGCTCCAGGAGCGTGGTCCGGTGCGCGTCCAGCGCCAGCGCGAGTTCCTCGCCGGATATCCGGTCACCGGTGCGCTCCCATACGGGCATCCACTCGGACACGGCCGCCAGGGAGCGGTCGATCGCCTCGTGCTGCTCCGTCATCCGTGCCACGAGGTCGTCGTCGTGCGCGACCCGGGCCCGCAGCAGCGGCCAGATCAGCTCGTCCTCGGCGTGGTGATGGTGGTGCAGGCCGAGGGTGTAGTCGCGCAGGGCGGCGACGATCCGTGCCGCACGGGCCGTGTCGCCGTCCGGCACGGCGCGCACCAGCCGGGGCAGCAGCACCGACTCGCGGCGGAAGACCCGGTGGACCACGACCATTTCGTGGGTGTGAGGACGCTCGGCGGTGACAGAGGCGTCGTGACTGCTGTTGAGGGACACGCTTGCTTGCTCCAACGATCAGGTGTTCTGCGTGAGCCGCCCAGCATTCCGCGCCCCTCTTGGCGTCCGCTTGGCGCGCGGCTCGGTGTCCGGCTCGAAGACCATCGCGTTTATCGTCCGTTGACGGGTTGCAGGTGCGGCTCGGGTAGATTCCCGCGCCGTGCTGCGTGTGCGAGTCCTGGGTCCGCTCGGCGCCGACGTCGCCGGAACGCCGGTCGAGTTGGGCGCTCCGCGGCAGCGTGCCGTGCTGGCGCTGCTGATCGCGGCCCGGGGTGGTGTCGTACCGGTCGACCGGATGGCGGAAGCGCTGTGGCGGGGCGAGCCGCCGGCCAAGGCCAGCGTGTCGCTGCACGCCTACCTGTCCAATCTGCGCCGGTCCCTGGAACCGGGGCGGCCGCCGCGTGCCCCGGCCACCGTCCTGGTCACCGCGCCACCCGGATACGCGCTCAGGCTGGCCGGGGACGCGGTGGATGCCTGGCGGTTCGAGTCCTGGGTCCGCCGGGCCCGCGACGCCCCGGCCGCGGAAGCCCGCCTGCTGCTCGCCGAGGCGCTCGGCTGGTGGCGCGGGCCGGCCTTCGCCGAGCACGCGGACGAGGCCTGGGCCGCCGCCGAGGTGGCCCGGCTCACGGGGCTGCGCACCGAGGCCCGTGAACTCGCCGTGGCCGCCGATCTGCGCACCGGCCGGGTGGCGCAGGCGGCGACCGACGCCGAGTCACTCGTCCGGGACAGTCCCCTGCGTGAGGAGGGCTGGCGGCTGCTCGCACTCGCGCAGTGGGCGTGCGACCGGCAGGCCGACGCGCTCTCCTCGCTGCGCCGCGCCACCGCCGTGCTGCGCGAGGAACTCGGCTGCGATCCCGGCCCCGCCCTCAGAAGACTGGAACAGGCCGTGCTCAACGGGCGGCTCGACGTCCTGCGCGCGGCCGTGCCGGAGCCCGACGCCGAGCGGGCGGCACGCGCCGCGCCGCAGCGCACGGGCCGCGGCCTGTTCGTCGGCCGGGGTGCGGAACTGCGGGCCGTCGACGCCGCCGCCCGGGCCGCCCGGCAGGGCGGCACCGTGCTGCTGGTCACCGGCGAGGCCGGCGCCGGCAAGTCCGCGTTCCTCGACCGGGCCGCCGCCCGACTGCGGCAGGACGGCTGGCGGGTGGTGACCGGCTGCTGCCCCGAGTACGAGGGCGCGCCGCCCGCCTGGGCCTGGACGGAGGCACTCGGCGCGCTCGTCCGCGAGGTGCCCCCGGCCAGACCGGAGGGACTGACGGTGCTGCTGCCGGAGCCGGAGAACGCGGCCGCCGCCGGGCGTTTCCGCCTGCACCGTGTCTTCGCCGCCGGGCTGCGCGCCGCCGCCTCCGCGGCGCCCCTCGCTGTCCTGCTGGAGGACCTGCACCAGGCCGACGCCGAGACCCTCGCCCTGGTCGAGGCGGCCGCCGCCGTCACCGGGGTCCCCTTGCTCACCGTCGCCGCCTACCGTCCCGCCGAGGTCGGCGAACACCTCCTGCGGACCCTCGCCCGGCTCGCGCCCGGTGCCCCGCACCGGATCGCGCTCGGCGGCCTACCCCCGCAGGACACCGCCACCCTGGTCGACGCCGTCTGCGGAGCTCCGGTCGATCCGGCGACGGTGGCAGCGCTGACCGAGCGCACCGGCGGCAACCCCTTCTACGTCCTGGAGAGCGCCCGCCTCCTCGCCGACAGGGGCGCACGGGTGGCGCTCTCCGAGGTCCCGCAAGGTGTACGCGACGTGCTGCGCCGGCGCCTGGCCCTGCTGCCCGCCGCCGCGCGGGCCGTCGTACAGCTCGCCGCCGTGCTGGGTCCGGAGGCCGAGGTCGCCCTGCTCGTCGACGCCGCCGACGCACCGGAGGAGGAGGTGCTGGCCGGGCTCGACGCCGCGCTCGCCGCCGACCTGCTGGCCGAACCCGGGCCCGGCCGTGTCCGGTTCGTGCACGCCCTGGTCCGCGACACCGTCTACGCCGACCTGTCCGGCGTACGGCGCTCCCAGTTGCACACCCGGGTCGCACGGCTGCGGCGCCGTCACCGTCCCGGCGAACCAGCCGCGCCTGCCCACCACTTCGCCCGCTCCGGCAGCGCGGCCGACGCCGCACCTGCCGTCGACCACCCGCCGCCGGCGGCCGACGACCCCCGGCCGGACGGGCTGATCGAGCTGTAGACATCGAGCTGTAGACACGGCTGCCAGGCGCACTCGGAAGCGGGCCGTCCGGCTCGCCGCAGGGACCCGGCCGAGTCGGCCTGATCGTGGGGTCGTCGGAGCGATGGGCAGGTACGGGACGGATCCGGATCCGGCCGCCCATCCGGGCTTCGGCCCCGCGGGACTGACCCGGCGGGCGCCGGAGGCGGTGGTCCAGCCGGTCCGGCCACCGCCTCCGGCACGGGGCGTCAGCCGCCGAGCGCGGCCATCACCACCGCCTTGGCCTCCTCCTGTACCCGGGTCAGGTGGTCGGGCCCCTGGAACGACTCGGCGTAGATCTTGTACACGTCCTCGGTGCCGGACGGTCGGGCCGCGAACCAGGCGTTCTCCGTGGTCACCTTGATGCCGCCGATCGCCGCGCCGTTGCCCGGTGCCTCGGTGAGCACCCCGGTGACCGGTTCGCCGGCCAGCGTCTCGGCGGTGACCTGGGCCGGCGAGAGCTTGGCGAGGAGGGCCTTCTCCTCGCGGGTCGCCGGGGCGTCGATGCGGGCATAGGCGGGCTCGCCGAAGCGGGCGGTGAGGTCGGCGTAGTGCTCGGACGGGGTCTTGTCCGTCACGGCCGTGATCTCGGAGGCGAGCAGGGCGAGCAGGATGCCGTCCTTGTCGGTCGTCCACACCGAGCCGTCCCGGCGCAGGAAGGACGCGCCGGCCGACTCCTCGCCGCCGAACCCGATGGCACCGCTGACCAGTCCGTCGACGAACCACTTGAACCCGACCGGTACCTCGACGAGTTGACGGCCGAGGTCGGCGGCGACCCGGTCGATCATCGAGGAGGAGACGAGGGTCTTGCCGATGCCGGCGCCCGCCGCCCACTGCTCGCGGTGACGGTAGAGGTAGGAGATGGCGACGGCCAGGTAGTGGTTGGGGTTCATCAGGCCGGCGTCGCGGGTGACGATGCCGTGCCGGTCGGCGTCGGCGTCGTTGCCGGTGGCGACCCGGAACTCGTCCCGCTTCTCGATCAGCGAGGCCATCGCGTACGGCGACGAGCAGTCCATGCGGATCTTGCCGTCCCAGTCCAGCGTCATGAACCGCCAGGTGGGATCGGTGTACGGGTTGACCACGGTGAGGTCGAGGCTGTGCCGTTCGGCGATCCGGCCCCAGTAGGCGACGGAGGCGCCGCCGAGCGGGTCGGCGCCGATGCGCAGCCCGGAGGCCCGGACCGCGTCGAGGTCGAGGACGCTGGGCAGGTCGTCGACGTAGACGCTCATGAAGTCGTACCGGCCGGTGGCCGGCGCGGCGAGCGCACGCTCGTACGGGATGCGCTGTACGTCCTTCATGCCGCCCGCGATGATCTGGTTGGCGCGGTCCTGGATCCAGGAAGTGGCGTCGGAGGCGGCGGGGCCGCCGCTGGGCGGGTTGTACTTGAAGCCGCCGTCGGCGGGCGGGTTGTGCGAGGGGGTGACCACGACGCCGTCCGCGAGGCCGGTGGTACGGCCCCGGTTGTGGGTGAGGATGGCGTGCGAGACGGCGGGGGTCGGCGTGTAGCCGTCGGCGCTGTCGATCAGGACGGTGACGCCGTTGGCGGCGAACACCTCCAGGGCGGTGACCTTGGCGGGCTCGGACAGGGCGTGGGTGTCGGCGCCCAGGAAGAGGGGGCCGTCGGTGCCCTGGCCGCTCCGGTACTCACAGATGGCCTGGCTGGTGGCCGCGATGTGGTCCTCGTTGAACGCGGTCGTCAGCGACGATCCGCGGTGCCCCGAGGTGCCGAACGCCACCCGCTGAGCCGGGTCGGCCGGGTCGGGGTGCAGTGCGTAGTACGCCGTGACCAGCCGGGCCACGTCGACGAGGTCCTCCGGAGCCGCCGGCCGGCCCGCTCGCTCATGCGGCATGAGTCCACTTCCTCCGCAGTCGTTGATCGATCGCTGGACGCCCATCTTTCCTTGTCAGCGGCGGTGGACGCGAGTGCGGCACCGGCGCTGCCGCCGAAGACACCGCGGGTTCACGGCTGGTTCACGGCAGCCGCGGCGTTCCCGGGGGACGGAGGTGCCGGCAGGTCTTCGGACTCGGGTTCGTCCGGACGAGGCGCTTTCCGGTCTCTCCGATGTGGCACGAGTGGCTCCGCCAGGGTGTCCCCACGCGCCGGACGGGATACGGCCGCCGTCGCTGACCGGCGTCAGGTGGCGGGGTCTCGCGGGCCCGGTCGTGGGCCGGGGCGCGGTGGCGGCGGAGCAGGTCCGCTGTCGCGCAGCGCAGGCACTCGGCGTCCGGTGTCCCGCCCGCGGCCGACGCGGCCCGGCACTCCGGCGCCGGCGGGCCGTCCGGCTCACGGCAGTCCGGCTCATGGCAGTCCGGCTCATGGCAGTCCGGCTCGTGGCAGTCCGCCGGGTCGCTGATCAGGTTCTCCAGCTCGTTCAGGAGCTGTTCGGTCCGTTTCACCTGCTGGGCGAGCATCCGTACCCGGGCGCTCTGGCCGCCGATCTGCCGGCGGCCGGCGATCAGTTGCTCGTACTCGCGGACGGTGACGGCGACGGCCTCGTGGCCGCCGAGGGTGATGCGGCGTGGCTGGGGGTGTCTGGCCACGCGCCTCCTCCGCTCCTCGCCTTGCTCGTCGCCGCCTGCTGGGTCGGTTCCCGGAGAACGCGAGAGGGCCCCCGGATCGTTCCGGAGGGCCCTCGCGTGACGTGGATCGTTCAGTGGGCGGCGGGAACCGTCCGCCCGGCCGGGGCCGTCGCCGGCCTGGGGTTGAGCTGCCGTTCCGCCAACTCACCGAAGAGCAGGCCGAATCCGCCCCACAGCACCAGCTGGATGGCCAGCGCCGAGAGCCGGAACCGCCACAGCAGGGTGGCCGGGAAGTCCGCCGGCACCTCGTTGATGGTCGGCAGGAACTGGTACGCCAGGCCGATGACGACCGCGAACGCGGCCACCGCGACCACGGTCGCCCACCAGGTGCCGAGGTTCGGCCGGAGCCGCTTGCCCAGGATGGTGGCGGCGACCGCCAGGAGCACGCTGAGCACCATCATGAGGAAGTACAGCGTGGTGCGCTTGCCGATGGTGTCCGGGGCGCCCACCGACGGCGGGTTGGCCGGGTACTTCAGGAACGGCACCACGTACACGGCGAACAGCGCGCAGACGGACAGCAGCAGCGCCGTCGCCCGCGGCGAGAAGCGGCCGACGCGGCCGAGGGCGAAGGAGTAGGCGAGGGCGGCGATGCCGCCGAAGGCGACGCCGTAGACCAGCACACCGGTGGCCAGGCCGGCGGTGGACTGGAGGGAGCGGGAGACGACCTCCATCTCGTGCTCGTGCGAGTGGGCGTCCTCGAAGCTGATCGCCTTGTCGACGTTCGGCTCACCGAGGAGATAGGCGACGACCAGGGCGAGCACACCGGCGGCCAGACCGGCGAGCATGCCCCGCACCAGGAGGTTTCTTACCGTTGCGGAGTTCATGAGCGTGCGGCGTCCCCTTACGTCAGTGGCAGGGGAAGCCGAGGAGGTGGCGGGCGTCGTGCACCCACTCGTGGACGTCCGTGCCGTTGAACACGGAGGTGGCGCCCTGCTCGGCGCCGACGAAGTAGAGCAGGATGAGCATGAGGATGCCGAAGAAGACCGCCCAGGGAGCTATCGCACTCAGCGGCAGCTTGGCGGGAACGACGGGGGTGGTGGCTGTCGGCTGCGCGACGGTCTGCGCCATGGCAGAACCTCCTCTGGGAGTTCGCGTCCCATCTCGGTGGTGCACTGGACGACGGCTACGGGTCTGACTCACGAGCTCCCGGGGGGCTCTCGCATACAGTGGCGCGACCGTGCCGGACTCCCACCGGCTTCCGTTCTGGCGTCGTCGATATCGGACAGACCGTACCGCGTGTCAGGAGCACGGCCAAGACCGCACCACCAGGCGTGATCTTCATCTCGCGCCTGGTGGCTGGTTCTGGGTGTGCCGGGTCAGCGGTGACGGAACGCGGCGGGACGTCTGCCGGCGAAGGCGCTCATGCCCTTCTTCTGGTCGGCGGTGGCGAACACCGCGTGAAGCAGCCGCCGTTCGAAGCGGACGCCCTCGGCGAGCGTCGTCTCGAAGGGCCGGCCGACGGCTTCCTTCGCCCTCATCGCGACCGGCAGCGACATGCCCGCCACCGTTCGGCGACCGCCGCGACGACCGGGGTGCGCACCTGTCCGAGCGCCGGCCTCAGGCGGCGAACCGGTCGGCGAGGTGCATGTCCGGGTGGCCCTGCGGCTGCATCTCCTTGATGCCGGCGCCGGCCGCGAACGCCTTCGCCGACCCGGTGATCACCACGCACCCGCAGTCCGGGTCCCGGTCCAGGGACTCGGTGGCGGCGACCACCTCGTTCATCACCTGGCGGTTCAGCGCGTTTTGAGGGCCTGCGGACGGTCGAGGGTGAGCACGGCTCACCAGGCCGCCTCCGTGCTGGTGCCGGGTCCGGCGAGCCCCAGTTCGCGCGCGCCGAGCGGAGCGAAGAACCGGTCCACGTCGGCGTCGGTGACCTCGGTGAGGGTGGCCGGGGACCAGCGCGGTTCGCGGTCCTTGTCGATGATCTGGGCGCGGATGCCCTCCACCAGGTCGGGGGCGGACAGGGCGGCGCAGGAGACGCGGTACTCCTGGTCGAGGACCCGCTCCAGCGGGCCGAGCCGCCGGGCCCGGCGCAGCGCGGCCAGGGTGACCTTCAGGGCGGTCGGCGACTTCGACAGCAGGGTCTCCGCCGCCGCCTTCGCCGCCGGGTCGCCGTGGGCGAGCAGTCGCCGGACGATCTCCTCGACCGTGGCGGCGGCGTAGCAGGCGTCGATCCACTCCCGGTGGCGGACCAGTTCGCCCTCCGGCGCCGGTCGCACATGCCGGGTGAGTGCCTCGTGCACGGGCCGGTCGGCGAGGTCGGCGATCAGCCGCTCGATCCTGTCCGAGGGCACCCAGTGGTCGGCGAGTCCGCACAACAGGGCGTCCGCTGCGCCGATCTGAGCGCCTGTCAGGGCGAGATGGGTGCCCAGTTCGCCCGGGGCGAGGGCGAGCAGGTAGGTCCCGCCGACGTCGGGGACGAAGCCGATGCCGGTCTCCGGCATGGCGACCCGGGAGCGCTCGGTGACGATCCGGACGCTGCCGTGGGCGGAGACGCCGACGCCTCCGCCCATGACGATGCCGTCCATGATCGCGACATAGGGTTTGGGGTAGCGGGCGATCCGGGCGTTGAGGTGGTATTCGTCGCGCCAGAACGCCGCCGACGCGTTGCCGCCGCCGGCGCGGACGTCCTCGTAGATGCTCCGGATGTCGCCGCCCGCGCACAGGCCGCGCTCCCCCGCGCCGGTGATGACGACGGTCTCGACGGCCGGGTCGTGCTCCCAGCCGGTGAGGGCCTCGTCGATGGACCGGACCATGGCGTGGGACAGGGCGTTGAGGGCCTTGGGCCGGTTGAGGGTGAGGTGGGCCGCCCGGCCGGCGGTGTGGAGCAGGACGTCGCTCATCGGAACACCTCCGTGCGGCCGCGGGCCACGATGACGCGCATGATCTCGTTGGTTCCTTCCAGGATCTGGTGGACCCGCAGGTCACGGACGATCTTCTCGATACCGTACGCGCCTGCGACAGCCGTAGCCGCAGTGCAGTTGGAGCGCGCGGTCGGCGACCGCCCATGTTGTGGAGGGAGAGGTGTCCGGCGCTGGACGGGCAGCCGGAGGCGAGCGGCTCGAGGACGAGCACTCCGTCGGCCCGGGTGAGACCCGGACCGCCGTACTCCTCGCGGACGTGGACGCCGCCGGGGACCTGTTCGTCGCCCATCGCCCGCCGCTGTACGACCAGCTCCGCGTACCGTGCGATCAGATGCGTCACGGTCGTCGTATCCGCCATCGCGTTCATGGCAGCCGAGGGGAGGAGACGAGGCCGGTCCGCCGGGTGCGGCGCCACGGCCACAGCTGGGCGACACCGAACGCCACCTCCACCACGAGGAAGAGCCACAGCAGCCGTGTGGCGCCGTGGCCCAGCGCGTACGCCTGCCACAGGGCGAACTGGACGCGCGCCACGCCGTCGAAGAGGCCGTGCGTGGGAAGCGGCTCGATGATCCGCAGGAGCGCCCAGACCACCACGACCGCGCCCATCAGGTTCGCGTACAGGGTCTGCATCGGGTCGAGGGCGGGCAGCACGCCCAGCCCGAGGGCGTCCCCCAGCGACGACAGTCCGTCGTGGACGAGCGCATAGGTCCAGGGCGTCGCGAACCCCGCGGTGACGACGAGGTCGTACCAGGCGCTCGCACGGACGACACGCGGATAGGCGGGGTGGGTGGGGGCGGAGAGACGGATCACGACGAGGCTCCTGCTCAATGCGTGGCAGCGACGCCTCACGCTAAACAGTGGAGTACTGTCCAACGTCAAGTCCCAGTGCGGCAGTCCGGCGGAGGGCCATGCGTATCGGAGAGCTGGCCGCGCGGACCGGCCTGAGCAAGGACACCATTCGCTTCTACGAGAAGATCGGCCTCGTCACGGGCCGGCGGCTGGCCAACGGCTACCGCGACTTCCCGCCGGAGACGGTGCCCTGGCTGCACTACGTCCGTACCGCGCAGAGCCTCGGCTTCTCGCTGGCCGAGATCGGCCGGCACTTCGAGGAACTGAGCGACGCGCCGGACTCGGCCGAGGCGCTGTCCGCGCTGTTCGAGGAGAAGATCCGGGTCGTCGACGCGCGCATGGCCGAACTCGCGATCCTGCGGACCGAACTCGAAGCGCGCGTCGGCACCGGATGCCCCCTGCGGGCGGTGGAGCAGGCGGGCTGAGCGGGCCGCTCTCCTCGGGTCACCGGGACCATCGGGACCGGTGAGCCGACGCCCGGCTTCGTCCACCTGGCCGGCGTCCCCGCCCCGGCGGCCGTCTCCCGTCCGCTCCCGGCGCGGCTGCGGCGGTCGGTCAGCGCGCCCGCGCCCGCGCCTTCTTCAGGACGGTCCGGCCCGGTAGCGACTGAGGGGCTCCTCGGGAGGTCCGGTGAACCGGCAGGGAACTCTTGGTCATGGGTTTGCCTGGACGGCCGTTCGAGTGCGAAGACCTGCTTAGCATGAGGCGATCACGAACGGTACGAACCCGGGAGCTCGGGATGGTGTTGTCCGGCCTCGGCTGGAGGTCGTTGCGTCCCTGGGCGGTCGTCGCGGTCGCCGTCGTCTGCCTGGTGGCCGGAGTCCTGGCGTTCACGCGCGACTCACGCCCCGCACACGCCGACCCGGCCGCGCTGCCGCACACCGCGGTGGAGGTGTCCGCCAGCCGCTGCGGCCGGGGCTGGAGCACACCCACCCCTGGTGTCCAGGTCTTCGACCTGCGCAACCCGACCGACGGCCCCGCCGAGGTCCTCCTGGAGGATCCGAAGAGCCAGGCCGTCTACGGCGGGGTCGAGGACATCGGCCCCGGCACCACCCGGGAACTCACCGTCCGCCTCGGCAAGGGCAGCTACGCGTTCCTGTGCGTCCCCGACGACGCCGACGCCGTCACCGGGCCCACCGTCCGTATCACCAAGGGGCGCGGCGGACCGGCCGCGGCGCCGGTCACCGAGCACGATCTGATCCCGCCGGCGCTCGCCTACCAGAAGTGGATCGGCGGCGGCCTGTCCGACGTCGTCCGGCTGACGACGGCGCTGCGGGACGCGATCGACGGCGGCGACCTCGCCGCCGCCCGCGCCGACTGGCTGCCGGCGCACCTGGAATACGAGCGGCTGGGCGCGGCGTACGACGCCTTCGGCGACGCGGACGGCGCGATCAACGGCACGGACGCGGGCCTGCCCGGCGGGGTGCACGACAAGAACTTCACGGGCTTCCACCGCATCGAGTACGGCCTGTGGCACGGCGAGTCCGCGAGCGGCCTGCGCGGCCCGGCGGCCGACTTGGTGAAAGCGGTCACCGCGCTGCGCGACGACTGGGCGCAGGCCCGGATGGACCCAGCCCAGCTGGGGCTGCGGGCGCACGAGATCCTGGAGAACACGGTGCAGTTCGAGCTGACCGGTCGCACCGACTACGGCAGCGGCAGCAACCTCGCCACCGCCCGCGCCAACCTCGACGGCACGGTGCAGGTCATGTCCCGGCTGCACTCGCTGCTGGCCGGCCGGTACGCCGGTCTGCCGGCTCTGGAGAGCGAACTGGACCGGGTCGGGAAGACGCTCGACGGTTTCGAGTACGACGGCACCTGGACGCCCCTGGGGCGGCTCGGCCACCGGCAGCGCGAGAACGTCGACGCGGCGCTCGGGGACCTGGTCGAACGGCTGGCGTCGGTGGCGACCCTGTGCGATCCACGGAGGACGGTGTGAGCACCGACGAGACGACGGGCAAGGGTGGAGTCGGCCGCCGTGGCTTCCTGCGGGGCGCGGCGCTCGCGGGCGCGGGACTGGCCGCAGGCGGCGCGGCCGCCCCGATCACCGGCTCCACCGTGGCGACGCCGGCCATCGCGCCCTTCCACGGCGCCCGTCAGCGGTCCGCGATCGCGGCGCCGCGCCGGACGACCGTCTTCACCTCGCTCGACGTCACCGCCGGAAGCCGCGCCGAGCTGACCGACCTGCTGCGCACGCTCACCGACCGCGCCCGCTTCCTGACCTCCGGCGGCACCCCCGACCCGGTGGGCGTCACCGCGCCGCCCGCCGACTCCGGCGTCCTCGGCGAGGAACTGCCGTCGGGTGCGCTGGCGGTGACCGTCGGCGTCGGCGCCTCGCTCTTCGACGACCGGTACGGGCTCGGGAAACTGAGACCCCGTCGGCTTACCTCGATGCCGGCCTTCCCGGACGACGACCTCAGGCCCGAGTGGTGTCACGGCGACCTCAGTTTGCAGTTGCACGCGGACGACACCGACACCGTGCTGCACGCACTGCGCGACATCGCACGGCACACCCGGGGCGGCATGCAGGTCCGCTGGCGGCTGGACGGCTTCACCAGCCCGCCCCGGCCGTCCGGCACCCCGCGCAACCTGCTCGGCTTCAAGGACGGCACCGCCAACCCGGAGACCGGCAGCGCCCGTGAGATGGACCGGCTGGTGTGGGTCGGCGCGGACTCCGGCGAGCCGGACTGGGCGGTCGGCGGCAGCTACCAGGTGGTGCGGCTCATCCGCATGCTGGTGGAGTTCTGGGACCGGGTCTCACTCAGCGAGCAGGAGCGGATGTTCGGCCGCTCCCGCCAGTCGGGGGCGCCCCTGGACGGCGACGCCGAGCACGACACGCCCGACTACGCCGCCGATCCCAAGGGTGACGTCATCCCGCTGGACGCGCACATCCGGCTGGCCAACCCGCGTACCCCGGCCACCGCCGGGCAGCGCATCCTGCGCCGCGCCTACAACTACGACCGGGGCATGGACAGCAACGGCAACCTCGACATGGGTCTGCTGTTCTGCTGCTACCAGCAGGACCTGGCGCGCCAGTTCGAGACCGTGCAGAAGCGGCTGGCCGGCGAACCGCTGGTCGACTACATCTCGCCGTTCGGCGGCGGGTACTTCTTCACGCTGCCCGGGGTGCGGGACCGGAACGACTGGTACGGGCGCGCTCTGCTGACCTGAGCTTGTTCGAACAACTTCGTGACCCGATCGGTCAATACACGGTCAAGATTTGCCCCAGCATCCCTGACCCGCTATTCATTCACCCGCCATCATGGCTCCCCCGCAGCGTCCGGAAGCGGGCGAAGCATCCCTGCCTGTACGACGCAGTGACGTTCATGCCCGGAGGGTGAGTTCGCATGGCCAGCACAGGAAGACGAACGGCGATCAGGAGTCTGGGGGCGCTCGCGGGTGCCGCCGCGCTCACGGTCCTCGGCGGCACGGCGCCCACTTGGGCGGCGGTCCCCGCCGGGCACCACAGCGGGTCGTCGACCGCGACGCCGATCAAGCACGTGGTCGTGCTGTTCGACGAGAACATCTCCTTCGACCACTACTTCGCGACCTACCCGAAGGCCGCGAACACCGACGGTACGAAGTTCACGGCGTCCAGCAAGACCCCGAAGGACATCGACACCGTCGCGCACGCCGGGCTGCTGACGAAGAACCCGAACCAGTACGCGCCCAAGCGGCTCTCCCCGTCGCAGGCCATGACCTGCGACCAGAACCACTCCTACGGGCCCGAGCAACTGGCGTACGACGGCGGCAAGGCCGACCAGTTCGTGCAGAACACCGAGGTTGACAAGTGCAGCGGCGGCCTGTTCGGCGAGCCGGGCCTGGTCATGGACTACTACGACGGCAACACCGTCACCGGGCTGTGGAACTACGCCCAGCAGTACGCCCTCAACGACCGTTCCTACAGCTCGGTCTACGGCCCGTCCACGCCCGGCGCGCTCAACCTGGTCTCGGGTCAGACGCACGGCGCGATCTCCGTCGACTCGGTCACCGGCAAGCAGACGTCGACGCCCGACTCGTACGCCATCGCCTCCCCGAACGCGAAGGGTGTGGGCACGGTCATCAACGACCCCGACCCGGCCTTCGACGACTGCTCCGACAAGGACCACACGAGCACCAGCGCGCTGGCCTCGCTCCAGGGCAGGAACATCGGTGACCTGCTCAACTCCAAGCGCGTGACGTGGGGCTGGTTCCAGGGCGGCTTCCGTCCGTCGACCGGCTGGGACGGCAAGTCGGCGGACTACGCCAAGTGCGACACCACGCACACCAACGTCGGCGGCGCCTCCGTGGTCGACTACAGCCCGCACCACAACCCGTTCTCGTACTACAAGTCGACGTCCAACCCGCACCACGTGGCGCCGAAGAACGTCAACGAGATCGGTCACAACGGCCAGGCCAACCACAACTACGACCTGACCGACTTCACGGCGGCCGCCAAGGCGGGCAAGCTCCCGGCCGTCAGCTTCCTCAAGGCCGGCGAGTACCAGGACGGCCACGCAGGGTACTCCGACCCGACCGACGAGCAGCACTTCCTCGTCAACGAGATCAACGCCGTCCAGAGCTCGCCGGAGTGGAAGTCCACGGCGGTCGTCGTCGCCTACGACGACTCCGACGGCTGGTACGACCACGCGTACGCCAAGCCCCGCAACGGCTCCAAGGACACCACGGTCGGCTCCAACGGCAAGGCCACGGACAGCGCGGCCTGCCAGGCGGGCCCGGCCGCGTCCGGCGGCTACGCCGACCGCTGCGGCCCCGGCACCCGGCAGCCGCTGCTGGTCATCTCGCCGTACAGCAAGGTGAACAAGGTCGACCACACGCAGACCGACCAGTCGTCCGTCATCCGCTTCATCGAGGACAACTGGCGCACCGGTCGCATCGGCGACCACTCCTTCGACGCCACCGCGGGTTCCCTGACCAACATGTTCGACTTCCGGCACCCCAACAACAAGCAGGTGCTGCTGAACGCGAACGGCTCCGTCAAGCACGTCGGCCCGATCCACCACGTGGCTCCGGTCAGCACGCACATCACGCCGGGCCCGGCGATGGTGGACACGGCCGCGACGACCGGCTCCGGCGCTTTCCCGACGCTCCCGGTGAGCCTCGGTGCGGGCGCCCTCGTGGCCGCCGGCGCCACGGGCACGTACCTGACCCTGCGCCGTAGGCAGCGCACCACGGCCTGACCTCCGCACGACCCCCGTCACCTCGGCACGGTCCGGCTCCCCGGGCCGTGCCGAGGTGCGTGCGGACATGGCCGAAATCCTTCACCCTTTCGGGCGGAACCGGGCATTCACGGAACGTCGGTCATTCCTCGGGAGTCCTGTGGGGTGAAGGGAAAGACCACAGAGCACACGGGGGTGTTCGACCTTGACCGACATCATCGACAGGATCACCGAGGACGGCGCGGGGGAAGCGGCGTCGGCTCCGGGGGAACTCGCGCCCTATGTGACGCCGTTGCCCGTCCCGCCCGTGCTGCGGCCCGGCACCGGTGACGTGCTGCGCGAGACGGAGATCGCCCTGCGCCCGACCTGGGTGCGCCTGCACCCGCAGCTCCCGCCGACCCTCATGTGGGGGTACGACGGGCAGGTGCCGGGCCCGACCATCGAGGTGCGCCGCGGGCAGCGCGTCCGCATCGCCTGGACCAACCGGATCCCCAAGGGCAGTGAGTATCCGGTCACTTCGGTGGAGGTGCCGGGCGCCGCACCGGGCACCGCACCGCCCAGCACCGAGCCCGGCCGCGCGGGCGTCGAGCCGGACAAGGACGTCGCCGCCCTGCCCGCCTGGACGGTGACCCACCTGCACGGAGCACAGACCGGCGGGGGCAACGACGGCTGGGCGGACAACGCCGTCGGCTTCGGCGACGCCCAGCTCTCGGAGTACCCGAACGACCACCAGGCGGTGCAGTGGTGGTACCACGACCACGCCATGAACATCACCCGGTGGAACGTGCACACGGGCCTGTACGGCACCTACCTCGTCCGTGACGACGAGGAGGACGCGCTCGGGCTCCCGGGCGGGGAGCGGGAGATCCCGCTGCTGCTCGCCGACCGGAACCTGGACACCGACGAGGACGGCCGGCTCAACGGTCGGCTGCTGCACAAGACGGTGATCGTCCAGCAGCGGAACCCGGAGACCGGCAAGCCGGTCACCATCCCGTTCACCGGCCCGTACACGACGGTCAACGGCCGCATCTGGCCGTACGCCGAGGTGGCCGACGCCTGGTACCGCTTCCGGCTCGTCAACGCGTCCAACGCCCGCATCTACAACCTCGTCCTGGTCGACGAGGACGGCAGCCCGGTCCCGGGCGTCATCCACCAGATCGGCAGCGACGGCGGACTGCTGCCCCGCCCGGTCCCGGTCGACTTCGACGACGCGCTGCCGACGCTGACCGTGGCCCCCGCCGAGCGCTTCGACCTGCTCGTCGACTTCCGGGGCCTGGCCGGAAAGAAGCTCCGTCTGGTCAACAAGGGGCGCAACCAGGCACCGGGGGTACCCGACCCGGCCGGTGACGTGCGCTATCCGGCGGTCCTGGAGTTCCGGGTCGGCTGCGGCGGTGAGACGGACACCTTCGAGCTGCCCGAGGTGCTCTCCGGCTCCTTCCGCCGGCTCACCCACGACGTCCCGCACGGCCACCGGCTGATCGTGCTCACCCCGCCGGCCACCAAGGGCGCCGGCGGCCACCCGGAGATCTGGGAGATGACCGAGGTCACCGACCCGGGCGGCATCCAGGTCCCCGCCGAGGGCATCATCCAGCTCACCGGGGCCGACGGCACGACGAAGACCTACCGCCGCACCTCCCGGACCTTCAACGACGCGCTGGGCTTCACCATCGCCGAGGGCTCCTACGAGCAGTGGAGCTTCCTCAACCTCGCGCCGATCGTCCACCCGATGCACATCCACCTGGCCGACTTCCAGCTGCTGGGCCGCGACGCCTACGACGTCTCGGGCTTCGACCCGGCGGTGGCCGGCACGGCCAAGCCCGTCGCCTACGACGCAACGACCCAGCTCCCGCTGGCACCCAACGAGCTGGGCCACAAGGACGTCTTCCGGGTGCCGGGCGGCCAGATCCTGCGCGTCATGGGGAAGTTCGACGGGGCGTACGGCCGGTTCATGTACCACTGCCACCTCCTGGAACACGAGGACATGGGCATGATGCGGCCGTTCGTCGTCATGCCCGAGGAGGCGATGAGGTTCGACCACGGGGCGGGCCACGGCGGCCATGGCGAGGGCCACACGGGCTGACCTTTGGCAGCAGCTCGCGTCGGCACTGCACGGTGGTGGTGCGGTGCCGACGCGAGCCGTCGCCACGGCCCCGTGCGGACTCCCGGGCGCACGCTGGTTACGATCACCGGCGGCACGGCAACGGGCGCGGATGCCGATGGCGTCCGGAGTGCTCACCCCTTAAGGAGAAACGTCCGTTGTCCCTCCAGACCGTGTCCCAGGGCAGTTACTTCGAGGCCGTCGGCGACCGCCGCTACAAGCCGACGCCGCACGCGGGCGGGGCCTGGGCCCCGGACGAGCAGCACTTCAGTCCGCTGTCGGGGCTCGTCGTGCACGCCCTCGACCGGTACCGGGCCGCGGGCCCGGACAACGGTCTGCTGCTGTCCCGGATCAGCTACGACATCCTCGGCCGCCTCGCCCTGGACGAGTGCGAGATCGAGGTGGAGACCGTCCGGCCCGGGCGGACCATCGAGCTTCTCGAAGCGGTCGTACGGATCTCCGGCCGCTCGGTCCTGCGGGCCCGCGCCTGGTACCTGGCCGAACTCGACACCACCGCGGTCGCGGGCGGCCCCGACGACCGTCTCGTCCCGCCGGACTCCCTCGCCCCGTGGCCGGCGGGCGAGCTCTGGCCCGGCGGCTACATCGACTCCGTGGAGATCCGCCCGGTCGAACCTCGACGCCCGGGCCGTACGGCCGCCTGGATCACCTCGCCCCTGGAGCTGGTCGCCGGTGTTCCGGTCGGTCCGCTCGCCTCGTATCTCACCCTGGTCGACACCGCCAACGGCATCGCCGTCCGGCAGTCCCCCACCGAGTGGATGTTCCCGAACGTCGACCTGACCATCCACCTGCACCGCCAGCCACGTGGTGTGTGGACGGGGCTGGACACCAAGGTCACCTTCGGCCCGACCGGACAGGGTCTCACCAGCACGGTCCTGCACGACGTGGACGGCCCGGTCGGACACGCGTCGCAGATCCTCACGGTCCGGCCGCTGCCGGGGGCCTAGGTCACCTGGCCGCGGCTCGCAACCGCGGCCCCTTGATGGACAGTCGGCCGCCGAGCTGCACGACCTGTGTCACGGTCGCCGAGACCAGGGTGATCGTGCGCGTGCGGGTGACCGGGCGTGAGAGCCAGCGGGGTACGGCCCCGGGGGTGACGGTGACGGTTCGGTCGGCCGGGAGCGGGCTGCCGCCGAGGCCCGTGACCCTGCCGGACAGCTTGCGGACGTACAGGGTGACCACACCGCGGGCGCCCTGGGCCTTGAGCGTCGAGGTCGTCGCCGGTCTGGCCCGCAGGCGCAGCGCCGCGCGGCCTCGGCCCGCGGTCAGGTCGAGGTCGACGGCATCCAGTGACCGCACGGTGAACCTCAGTGCCCGGACGGTGCCCGTCGCGGTGTGCACCGTGGCCGTCCCGTGGAACCTGGCGCCGCGCAGCACGAGCCGGTCGGCCCGCAGCACCCAGGAGCCCTTGGCGGCGCGGGGCGGGTGCGCGCCGAGGCGTGGCGCGTCGGCGGGCGCCGCGGACAGGCCCACGCCCGGGTGCAGGGGCCCCGGGTACAGGGACAGGGACAGGCAGGACACGGCCGCCGCGCAGGCGAGCGGCCGCAACGCCCGGGCAAGCACGGCACCGGTCGTACTCGAACGGCGCGGGCGACCGCGCCCGTCGGTGTGGGCGCTCCCGTCGGCGCGGTCGTCAGCAGTCGCCACTTCGGCCCTCCGCCGCCGGCACGGCCGTGGTCCCGCCCTCGCTCGGCGGTGTAGGCGGTTCCCCGGCTGTGGGCGGCAGCCAGGCACAGGCCAGGGAGCCGCCGATCAGGCCGGAGGCGACACCGAGGAAGAGGCCGCCGAAGTTCGCCACGGGAAAGGAGATGACGGCGAGCAGGAGGGTGGCGATCCCGGCGAAGACCCGGAGATGGGTACGGCAGCAGAGCGCGACGCCCAGGACCAGGAGCAGGATTCCGATCACCAGGGATCCGGCGCCCGATGTGGTCGACAGCGCCAGCGGGATGCCGCCCAGGTCCAGTCTCGCGTAGGGCCAGTAGAGGATGGGCAGCCCGGCGGCGAAGGTGAACAGCGCGGCCCAGAAGGGGCGTTCGCCGCGCCAGGTGCGGAACCTGCGCCGGAACTCCGGTGCCGCGGCGAGCAGTTCGCCCGGTCTGGCGAAGGGGTGGGTGATCACGCGTCCTGTCCTGATCAGTGGTCTCGTCGTCCGCCGGGTCAGGGGCATGTGCGGTTGCCCGGTTGGATGCGCACCCGCAGACCCGGGACGTTGAAGGTGCCGGCGGACAGCGCGAGGGTGTTCACCCGTACGTCGGTCAGGGTGACCGAGGTGGACTGGAGGGCGATGCCGTCCGGATTGAAGAACCGGGAGTCCCGGTCTCCGGACCTGACCGGGCCTTTGGAGACGGCGCCCTGGGCGACACCGATGTCGAGGCCGGTGAAGTTCGCGTCCGACGCCCCTTCGGCCGTCGCGTCGAGGAACAGGTCCGATGCCTCGGCCAGCCGCTGGTCGCCGCTGGTGAGCCGCAGGGTCTGCGTGCCCAGCACCGGAACGTCGACCGTGATGGCCTCGCACAGGCCGCTGACCTTCGCATGCCGGAAGCCGGTGACCACGACGGGGACGAGTTCGTGCTTCCTGGTCACGTCGATCATGCTGTAGAGGCTGACCCCACGGGCGGTCAGTGAATCAGCGGTGACCTGGAACTTCTGGCCGGAGATGAAGAACGACGCGGCGAGCACGCCCTGCGCCATGCCGATACCGACGGTGGCGCACGCGGCGACGGAGGGCACCAGGACGACCGCGAAGAGCCGCCAGCGGGTTCTCCCGGCGCGGTGCGACATCCCGTCTCCTTCAGTCGTGAGGTGATGCCCCGCCCTTACCGGACAAGGCGAGAGATGTCATGTTTGTCCGGTTATGGATCCTAGGCTTCCGGGTCGGGCGACCGGCTGCACGCCAGGGCCGCCGTTCGAGTGATGCAAGTTCTGCTGGGCCCTTCGGGCGACGGGGCCGGGGGCTCCGCGGGGTCCGCGTAGGCTTACGGGCGTTCGAAGTGGGTCAAGTGCCCATATCGCCGAGAAGGAGCAGCCCGATCGACGAGCGTCCGACCTTCGCCCAGTTGCTGCGGCGCCATCGCCGCGCGGCCCGTCTGACCCTGGAGCAGCTGGCCGACGTGTCGGGGGTCAGCGCCCGGACCCTGTCGGACATCGAGCGCGGCCGGAGCAAGGGGCCCCAGCAGCGGACCGTCACCGCCGTCGCGGACGCACTCTCGCTGGCCTACGACGCCCGGCAGCAACTCCTGCAGCTCGCGCGGGACGCCCGGCTGCGGGATCACTGGACCCGTCCGACCGGGCTGTGCGAACTCCCCCGGTCCGTCGACGACTTCACCGGCCGTGCCGCCGAACTGGCCTGGGTGGACGGGCTCGTGCGGAGCGAACTGGCGCCCGGCGTCGCCGTGGTGGGGCTCGTCACCGGCTCGGCCGGACTGGGCAAGACCACCTTCGCCATCCGCGCCGCCCACGCCGTCCGGCCGGCCTTTCCCGACGGGGTCTTCTTCCTCGACCTCTTCGGCATGTCCCAGCGGCCGCTGGCCGTCGACGACGCCCTGGCGCTGCTGCTGGGCGCGCTCGGCGTCGCGGAGCAGCAGCTGCCGGCCGACACCCACGGACGTGCCTCCCTGTACCGCTCGCTGCTGCGGAACCGGCGGGTCCTCGTCGTCCTCGACAACGCCGCGTCCGAGGAGCAGGTCCGCCCGCTGCTGCCGGGCGGGGGCACGGCCCGGGCGCTGGTCACCAGCCGGCGGCTGCTGTCCGGCCTGGAGGGCGTGCGCAGGCTCATCCTGGGCCCCCTGCAGATGCCGGAGGCCACCGAGCTGCTGACCGGCATTCTCGGCGAACGGTCCGCCACGGACGGGGAGTCGGCACTCACCCGGCTCGCGCAGCTGTGCGGCGGGCTGCCGCTGGCGCTGCGGATCATCGGCAACCGGCTGGTGAGCCGGCCCGGCTGGAGCGCCGACGAACTCGCCCACCGGCTGGCCGACGAGGAGCGCCGCCTCGACCAGTTCAGAGCCGGCGACCTCAAGATCGCCAACGCGTTCGGGATGTCGTACGAGCAACTCGCCCCCATCGCGCGGCGGATCTTCCGCAGGCTCGCCGTCGTGCCCGGGCGGGACTTCGACGCCGCCCTCGCCGCGGTGGCCGGCGGGACCTCGGCCGAGGACGCCTGGGACGCGCTCGACGACCTCGTCGACCTGGGCCTGTTGCAGGACACCGCCGCGGGCCGGTACCGCTTCCACGACCTGGTCAGGCTCTTCGCCCGGGACCGCTTGCAGCAGGAGGAGACCGCCGACGAGAGCGACGCGCTCACCGGGCGGATCACGTCCTGGCTGCTGCGTACCGCCACGACCGCGGGCGCCTGGTTCGGGCCCGTGCACGGCCGCCCGGCCGAGGAGGGCCCCGGCCCGGCCTCCCCCGCGTCCCCGGAGGAGGCCGACGAGTGGCTGCGCGCCAACGCGGACAACTGGCTGGGCGCGTTGCGGCTCGCGGCCGCCGACGGCCGGCACGCCGTGGTGCTGGACTGCGCCGAGGCGCTGGAGTGGTACTCCGACCGGTGGCTGCACGGTCCGCACTGGAACGAGGTGTTCACCCTCGGCGCGCAGGCCGCCGCCGCCCTCGGTGACCGGGCGCGGCACGCGGCCCAGCTGAACCACGTGGCCTGGGTGCACGGGGTCCAGACCCGGGACGCGGAGGCCGTCCTGCGGTACACGGCCGAGGCGATGGACCTGGCCGCCCTCAGCGGCGCGACGGCGCAGGTCGCGTGGGCGCACTGCTACGCCGTACCCGGGTACCGGCTGCTCGGGCGGCTCGACGAGGCCGCCGCGTCCGCGTCCCGGGCGGCGGAGATGTTCAAGGGCCTCGGTGACACCGACGCCTACTGCTCCAGCCTCATCAACCTCGGTCTCTGCCTGCGGGACCTGGGGCGCTACGAGGAGGCGCTGGAGAACCTGCGTGAGGTGGTCGCCCTGGCGGGCGACGAGGGATCCGGGATGACCCCGGGCACCGCGGAGTTCATCCGGCGGCACACCCTGGTCCCGCTCGGCAAGTGCCTGGCGCTGCTGGGCCGTCGTGACGAGGCCATCGCGGCGCTGGCCGAGGCCACAGCCCCCGGCGAGCGGTTCGATCCCAGCCACTGGCATGCCGACGGTCTGGAGAACCTCGCGGACCTGCTGGCCGAGGAGGGCCGGACCGGCGAGAGCAGGCGGGCCTACACACTGGCGGCCAGGATGTTCGAGGCGCTCGGCGACGCCGAGGCGCACGGCCGCTGTGCGGAGCGGGCGGCCGCCGCGCCGTGAACCACCGGGCGGCCGCCGCACCGTGAACCACCGGACGGCCGCCGCACCGTGAACCACCGGACGGCCGCCGCACCGTGAACCACCGGACGGTGTGAAGTGCCGTGGTTCTGCGTGCTGTTCTGCGTGGTCCGACCGCGCCCGCGCGGCTTGACTGGGGCGCATCGGACAGGCGTGGGGCCTGTCCCTCCAGGTCAGGGGCATCATGACGACCATCAGGAACATCGTGCTCGTACACGGTGGCTTCGTGGACGGATCGGGCTGGCAGGGCGTGCACGAGCAGCTGACCGCCGACGGCTACCGGGTCGCGATCGTCCAGAATCCGACGCTCTCGCTCGCGGGCGACGTGGCCGCCACCCACCAGGTCCTCGACGACCTCGACGGTCCCGCCGTCCTGGTCGGCCACTCCTACGGCGGTGCCGTCATCACCGAGGCGGGCCACCACCCCGGTGTCGCCGCGCTCGTCTACATCGCCGCGTTCGCCCCCGACAAGGGCGAGTCGGTCAACACGCTGGTCTCCGACCCGGCGCCCGGCGCGCCGGTGCCGCCGATCCTGCCGCCCCGGGACGGGTTCCTGTTCCTGGACCGGGAGAAGTTCGCGGCGTCCTTCGCCGCCGACGTGCCCGAGGCGCAGGCGGCGTTCATGGCCGACTCGCAGGTGCCGTGGGGCCTGGACGCGGCGGGCGGGGCGATCACCGAGCCGGCCTGGCGGGTCAAGCCGTCCTGGTACCTGGTCGCCACCGACGACCGGATGATCCCGCCGCCGGTGCAGCACACCATGGCCGAGCGCGCCGGGGCGACGGTCACCGAGACCCCGGGCAGCCACGCCGTCTACGTCTCGCGTCCGGCCTCGGTGGCGGCCGTAATCGCCCAGGCCGCCGAGGGCACCGACAAGTCCTGACCCGCGCCGAGGGTTCACGGGCAGCCTACGACCGCCTCGCCGGACGGTCCCTCGGCCCGGGCGAGGCGCACTTCCCCGCACATCACACAGGAGCCACCACATGCAGGACCGTCCCACGTTCTCGCGCCGCGGCGTGCTCGCCACCGGCGCGGCCGTAGCCGCGACGTCGGCCCTCCTCACCCCGTCCGTCGCCACCGCCGCGACCGCCGAACGGAGCACCTCCAAGGTCAGGCCGACCGTCGTGCTGGTGCACGGCGGGTTCGCCGACGCCTCCGGCTGGAACGGCGTCATCGCCGAGCTCCAGCACGCCGGTTACGAGTGCCTCGCGCCCGCCAACCCGCTGCGCGGCCTGCCCACGGACGTCCCCTACCTGGCCAGCGTCCTCGCCTCGGTCCAGGGCCCGATCGTCCTGGTCGCGCACTCCTACGGCGGCGCCGTCATGACCAACGCGGCCGCCGGCAACGACAACGTCGAGGCGCTGGTCTACATCGCCTCGTTCGCCCCCGCCGAGGGCGAACAGCTCGGCGTCCTGCTCAACAAGTACCCGGGCTCCCTGATCGCCGACGCGGCCGAGGCGGTGCCCTTCACCAACGCCGACGGCACCACCGGAACCGACCTCTACCTGACGGCGGACAAGTTCCGGGCGGCCTTCTGCGCCGACCTGCCCGTCGCCACCACGCGGCTGATGCAGGCGACCCAGCGGCCCTTCAGCGCCTCCTCGCTGACCGATGTCACGCAGGCGGCCGCCTGGCGCACCATCCCGTCCTTCGGCCTGGTGGCCGGTGCGGACAAGGCCATCCCGCCGGCCCTGGAGCGGTTCTTCTACGAGCGCGCCAAGGCCAGGAAGGTCATCGAGGTGCCGGGCGCGTCCCATGTGCCGATGATCAGCCACCCGAAGACCACGGCCCGCTTCGTCGAGACGGCCATCAAGACCGTCTGCTGACCTGAGCCGGCCCTTCACGGCCCCGGCCCGCGGTCCGCGGGCCGGGGCCTCGCTGCCTTCAGTTCCCGGGCTCTGCCTCGGCCGGCGCCTCGGAGGCGCTTTCCGCGGGCCTGCGCTGTACGGCGCGGACCGGGATCGACAGCAGCCACCAGTACTTGGCGAGGCCCGGTGACCAGAACGCCATCGGGATCGCCGTGGCGAAGACCAGGACGACCAGGAGGTTGCCGCGGACCACCTTCCGCAGCCGCCCGGGCTCCGCGTCCGGGGTGGCCAGCGCGGGTGCGGTCAGCAGCCGCAGGTACATCGCGCACAGGAGGCCGAGGGACAGGGCGATCGCGCCCGAGTAGCAGGCCGTCGCCGTGGTCGTCTCGCCGTACTCGCTGAGCAGCTTGGTCGGGAAGGGCAGCGCGGCCACGACCGCGAGCAGGGCGAAGTACAGGTAGAGCAGCCAGCGGTCGACGTCGGCGATCAGCGTGAACAGGGCGTGCTGGGTGAGCCAGAGCGCGCCGATGACGGCGAAACTCAGCAGGTACGCGCCGATCGCGGGGAACACCTCCCGCACGGCGTGGGCGACTTCGGAGTCGTGCAGGCCCTCGGGGACGGTGATGTCGAGGGCGAGCAGGGTGATGGCGATGGCGAACACGGCGTCGCCGAGCATCGCCAGCCGTTCCGGTGCCACGGAGACCTCGCGGCGACGGAGGGCAAAGGGGCGGGACTGGTTCATGAAAGCGGTACCACGGCATTCCTCGGCGTACGGGACGACGGAAGGACTACCACACCGCGGTGTACGCCAGGAGCGGGAACGGCCCCGACGTGGGACGGCCTTGACCAACGGCCGTCCCACGCCCGGGCGTACGGGCCGGTGTGCGTCAGCCGATGATGCGGTGGGTGGTCCAGAACGACGTCAGGTCCGTGGTCGTGGCGGCCTGTGCGGCGGCCTTGAACTCGGCCGTGGTCGAGACGCCGTACCAGTGCGAAGTGGCGTAGTCCTTCAGGAGTTTGGCCATCACGGTGTCACCCAGGGTGCGGCGCAGATCGTGCAGGGCGCACTTGCCGTAGCCGTAGACGACGGTGGAGTAGCGGGACGAGTGGGCGTCCCAGTAGGCCATCGAGTTGGTGATGTTCTCCGCGGACGAGGCCCAGGAGACGCTGTTCCAGCAGTTCGTGCCGGTGCTGCCCAGGGCCAGGTCGGTGGCGTAGTCGGTGAACGCCTCGTCCAGCCAGGGGCTGTTGTACTCGTCGTCGCCGACGATGCCGTAGAACCACTGGTGGCCGATCTCATGGGTGAGCGCCGTGGTGCTGACCAGGTCGAGGACGAACCCGGGGTACTCCATGCCGCCGAACCAGAAGTTGTTGTCGATGACGGCGTCCAGCTCGCCGTACGGGTAGGCGCCGAAGCGGCCCGCGTGGGCGTCGACGGCGGTCTTCGCGGTGGTGAGCATGGACTGCGCGCTGGACGAACTGATGCCGGAGACCGAGTAGATGTTGATCGGGGTGCCCGCCGTCGAGGTGCCCGAGATCTTGGTGAACGGGCCCGCCGCCCACGCGAAGTCGCGGACCTTGGACGCGGTGGCCGTGGTGACCGTGCGTCCGCTGGTGCCGGGGGTGTCGACCGAGGTGCCGGTGGCCGGGACCAGCAGGGTGGTCGGGTGGTCGAGGGTCACCTTGAAGTCGGCGGCCAGGGAGTAGAAGGACTCACCGTTGTTCGTGTACGGGTCCAGGTGCCAGCCCGAGCCGTCCTTGACCGCGAGGACCGGCAGCGCGTTGCCGATCATACTGAAGGCGCCGTCGTAGCCGAACCGGTCGGCGCCGCTCGGGACGGTGATCCCGAGGTCGAAGCCGATCGTGGTCGACTGGCCCTGCGCCAGCGGGGTCGGCAGCGCGATCTGGAGGGCCGTGCAGGCGACCGAGAGGGCGCCCGCGGTGCCGCCGGTGACATTGGTGACCGTGATCGGCGGCGCGGAGCAGGTGCCGTGGTAGTTGTCCCACAGCCGCAGGTACACCTCGGTGAGCGGGGTGGCCGAGGCGTTGGTGAAGGTCGTGCTCTCGTGTCCGGTCCAGACGGTACCGGCGGTGTTGCTGCTGAGACTGACGGTGTACGACGGGGCGGCCGGCGTGCGCGTCGAGTCGGCCGGCGGCGCGGTGTCGCCGGAGGTGTTGAGGGCGATGTCGTCCAGGACAAAACTCGTCTGGAGGCTGGAGTCCTCGACACCGCTGAAGGCGAGGCTCACGGTCTGGCCCGCGAACGACGACACGTCGAACGATTTCTGGACGTAGCCGGTGGCCTTGTTCAGGTTCGAGTAGGTCGCGAGGGTCGTGCTGCCGATCTTCGCCGTGAGCTTGTCGTAGGCGGTGGACGAGGTCGTCTCGGCGGTGTCGATGTGCAGCCAGAAGGTGAGGGTGGCGCTGCTGCACCCGGACGGGACGGTGACGCTCTGGCTCAGCGTGTCGGTGTGCGTGCCGCCGGTGCCGTCCAGCCAGGCGAAGCTGGTGCCGCCGTGGGCGCTCTGCCCGGTGCGGCTGGTGATCACACTGGTCGAGGACTGGGTCCAGGACGAAGTGCCGCTCTCGAAGCCGCCGTTGGCGACCACTTGGGTCGGAGTGCAGGCCGCCTCCTCGGCGGCCGACGCCGTGCTGCCGGGGAGCAGGGCCGCGGCCAGCGCCGCGATGGCCAACGCACTGGTGACGAAGGCCTTGTGGGGGGTCGATCTCACACGAAACTCCTTTGCGGCGACCGGGATCCCGGTCTGCTCGGTGCCCGCCCGCCCGGCAGGGGTGTGCCGGGGAGCGGTCACAGGTCACGCGTTACGAGTGGTGCGAGTCCGAAGCCTGACAGAATTGACCAGGCCATGTCACTAAGGGATAACCCGCGCGTCAGGGATGGTCCGCGCAGCACGGGGTGGGGTTGGGGACCTCGAACGGGGCCAGCAGGCCGCCCGCGGCCGGGACCAGGGGCAGGGTGAGGACGCCGTCCCGCCACTCCGGGCGGACGTGATCCTGCGTCAGGATCCCGGTGGCGGGCGGGAGTTCGGCGGCCGGCGCGCCGAGTACCACCAGGCGTTCGATGGCGGTGCGGTCGAGTATGGCGCCCGCGGTGACCGTGCCGGTGAGGTGCCGCACGCCCGGGTAGACCACGGCCCGGCCGGAGGCGCGGGGTGCGGCGGCCGCCCGGCGGGCGGCGTCCACCGCGTCGCCCGGGCCGTGGGTGCGGTCGGCCAGGGCGAGGCCGGTGCCCTCCGGCACCGCCGTCAGCAGCTCCTGCCACACCGCGTCCGGGTCCGGGACCGCCAGCGACACCGCCGCACCCCGGCGTTCGCCGGTGCGGTACAGGTGGGTGCAGGCGAACACGCCTTCCGTGAGCGCCAGTCGGCCCAGCAGCTCATGGATCAGGTGGTCGGCCTCGCGCAGGGTCGCCGAACCGGCGTCCACCCCGATGACGGAGTGGACGCCGGAGGCGTGATGCAAGGAGGTCATGCGGGCAGGACCCACATGGGGTTGGAGTAGAACCAGAGGTCCTTCCACGGGTCCGCGTCGCCGAGGACGTCGATGGCCGGGCCCGCCGGGTCCACGGCGGCACCGTGGATGCCGACCGCCGAGCGGTTGCCGTCGCTGCCGCGCAGCCGGACGTAGACCGGCTTGTCGAGGCGGCCGAGGGAATACGTCAGCTTGACCGAGCCGGTCGACTTGTTGACCTCGAAGGACTTCACGACCTTGGTGGCAGGCGTGGCGAACGTGTCCTTGTCGGAGACCGCGCCGGTGACATCGCCCTGGATGACGTCGACACGGGCCAGGGCCGGCACGAACTGCGCCCAGTTGGGGCCGTTGGCGAGGCTGATCTCGATGACCAGGTCGACCTTGCTGCCCTTGCGGACCTGGAGCACCCCGCCCAGGGTCACCTCGCGGGAGCCGGAGCGCAGCTGGGCGTTCAGGCCGCTGATCAGGCCGCCGTGGTCGACCCAGACCCGGCCGGCCCGGATGCCGTCCATGACCGCCTTGTAGGAGAAGGAGGAGGCGCCGACGTGGGTCCGGGAGTACTGGCCGGGCCAGAAGTCGGTATCGGTGAGGCTGATGGCACCGCCGTAGACCGGGTCGTTGTAACGGCCGTTGGCGTTGAAGTCGCTGTTCGGACCGCGGACGGCGGCGTCGGCGTACACGTTGTGGGAGTCGGAGTTGGCGGTGATCCACCACGGCTTGCCCTCGGCGAGCAGGCTGTCCCACAGTCCGCCCACGGTGGCGGTCATCCAGTCGAAGCCGCCCCAGGTGCGGTAGCTCTCCAGCGGGTAGCCGGCGAAGGAGTCGGCGCTCGGGCTGTTGTCGTAGATGCCGCGGGCCGAGCCGGGGCCGTTCGGCTTGGGCAGGCCGCCCGCCTGGTGGCCGGGGGCACCCTCGAAGCCGACCGCGATCGACGGCTGGGCGTCGCGCCAGGCGCGGATCTCGTGCGGGGAGTCGATGCCCTTGCGCGCCGGGTGGTTGGCGAGGAACAGCGCGTCCTTGACCTTGCGGCGCTGCACCTGCTCGGCGAGGAAGTTGAGGCCGGAGATGGCCAGCGCCTCGTTCGCGGAAGTGCTCGCGGAGGCGCCCTTCACCGAGCCGTCGAAGGAGTTCTCGAACTCCTTCAGCACGGCCACCTCGTTCTTGCCGGGGTGGACGAAGACCGTGCCGTGCTCGGCGGCCGGGATGTTCCACTCCAGGCCCTGGAAGACCAGGGTGTCGTCGATCTCCTCACGGGTGGCGACGATGTCCGGGTTGACCTTCTCGACACCGATCTTGGCGTGCGCCTCGCTGCCGTGGTCGGTGATGACCATCCAGTCCAGGCCGTTCGCGTTCCCCTGCCGGACGTGGTCGACGACCCGGTACTTGGCGTCCGAGCTGTACTGGGTGTGGATGTGGTGGTCACCGGCCAGCCACAGGTAGCCGCCGGAGCGGCCGCTCTGGGAGTGCGAGGAGGAGACCGAGGCGGCGGCCTGACCCGCGCCGGCGAGGACACTGCCGGCCGCGAGGCCCGCGCCGAGCAGACCGGTGCGGCGCAGCATCGAGCGGCGGGAGAGCTGACCGGGCGTCAGCTCCTCGTCGGGGACCGACAGATCGAGGGCGGGCGGCAGCGACGAGGCGTCGGCGTCCGTGTGGTGATGGTGGTGATGATGACCGTGGTCGTGGCTGTGACCGTGGCTCATGCGCGAACTCCCGCGGGCGGTCGGGACGGGGGGTGACTCCAGGACGTGCAGAGTCTGCGAAGGTCGCGTGAACAACGGGAGTCGGGGTCATGGTGAGGTAAAGAACCGCTGATGTGCAGCAAACTACGGGGAGTTGAAACGTAAAGCCGCGCACGCGGACGGTAAAGCCGACCGCGTCGGCCGTGCGGCCGCACACGCGTGGACCGTCCGGCCGCACACGCGTGGAGCGTGTGGCCGTACGCGAAGACGCCCGGGCCGGCCGATGTGGCCGGCCCGGGCGTCGGGCACCGGGTTTCGCCGGGATCAGACCAGGTCGAACCGGTCCGCGTTGGCGACCTTCGTCCAGGCGGCGACGAAGTCCTTCACGAACTTCTCCTTGGCGTCATCGCTCGCGTAGACCTCGGCGACCGCGCGCAGCTCGGAGTTGGAGCCGAAGACCAGGTCGGCACGGGTGCCGGTCCACTTGACCGCGCCGGTGGCCAGGTCACGGCCCTCGAAGGTGGTCTGGTCCTCGGAGGTCGACTTCCACTCCGTGCCGTAGTCCAGCAGGTTGGCGAAGAAGTCGTTGGTCAGCACGCCCGGGGTCTCGGTGAGCACACCGTGCTTCGACCCACCCTGGTTGGCGCCGAGCACGCGCAGACCGCCGACCAGGACGGTCAGTTCGGGGGCGCTGAGACCGAGCAGGTTGGCGCGGTCCAGGAGCAGGTACTCGGCCGGCAGGCGGTTGCCCTTGCCGAGGTAGTTGCGGAAGCCGTCGGCCGTCGGCTCCAGGGCGGCGAAGGACTCGGCGTCCGTGTGCTCGTCGGTCGCGTCGACCCGGCCCGCGGTGAAGGGCACCTCGATGTCGACGCCGGCGTCCTTGGCGGCCTTCTCCACGGCGGCGGCACCGCCGAGGACGATCAGGTCGGCGAGGGAGACCTTCTTGGCGCCGGAGTTGAACTCCTGCTGGACGCCCTCCAGGACGCGCAGCACCTGCGCCAGCTCGTCGGGGTCGTTGGCCTCCCAGCCGCGCTGCGGCTCCAGACGGATCCGGGCACCGTTGGCACCGCCGCGCTTGTCGCTGCCGCGGTACGTCGAGGCCGACGCCCACGCGGTGGAGACCAGCTGCGAGACCGTCAGGCCCGAGTCGAGGAGCTTGGCCTTGAGGGCCGTGACGTCGGCGGCGTCGATGACCTCGCCCTCGGCCGCCGGCAGCGGGTCCTGCCACAGCAGGGTCTCCGCCGGGACCTCCGGGCCGAGGTACAGGGACTTCGGGCCCATGTCACGGTGGGTCAGCTTGTACCAGGCACGGGCGAAGGCGTCCGCGAACTCCTGCGGGTTCTCGTGGAACCGGCGGGAGATGGGCTCGTAGATCGGGTCGAAGCGCAGCGACAGGTCGGTGGTGAGCATCGTGGGCAGACGCTTCTTCGACGGGTCGTGCGCGTCGGGGATGATCGCCTCGGCGTCCTTGGCGACCCACTGCTTGGCGCCGGCCGGGGACTCGGTCAGCTCCCACTCGTAGCCGAAGAGGATGCTGAAGAAATCGTTGCTCCACCGGGTGGGCTTGGTGGTCCAGGTGACCTCGAGGCCGCTGGTGATCGCGTCCCCGCCCTTGCCGGTGCCGTAGGTGCTCTTCCAGCCGAGGCCCTGCTGCTCGATCGGCGCGCCCTCGGGGTCGGCGCCCACGTTCTCCGCGGGGCCGGCGCCGTGGGTCTTGCCGAAGGTGTGGCCACCGGCGATGAGGGCGACGGTCTCCTCGTCGTTCATCGCCATGCGGCGGAAGGTCTCACGGATGTCGCGGGCCGCGGCGATCGGGTCCGGGTTGCCGTTGGGGCCCTCCGGGTTGACGTAGATGAGGCCCATCTGGACGGCGCCGAGCGGGCTCTCCAGGTCACGGTCGCCGGTGTAGCGCTGGTCGTCCAGCCAGACCTTCTCGGGACCCCAGTAGACGTCCTCCTCCGGCTCCCAGACGTCCTCGCGGCCGCCGCCGAAGCCGAAGGTCTCGAAGCCCATCGACTCCAGGGCCACGTTGCCGGTGAGGATCATCAGGTCGGCCCAGGAGATGGCCTGGCCGTACTTCTTCTTGACCGGCCACAGCAGCCGGCGGGCCTTGTCCAGGTTGCCGTTGTCCGGCCAGCTGTTGAGCGGGGCGAAGCGCTGCTGGCCGGCGCCGGCGCCGCCGCGGCCGTCGGAGATGCGGTAGGTGCCCGCGCTGTGCCAGGCCATCCGGATCATCAGCGGGCCGTAGTTGCCGAAGTCGGCCGGCCACCAGTCCTGGGAAGTGGTGAGCACCTCCGCGATGTCCCGTTTCACGGCCGCGAGATCAAGGCCCTGGAACGCCTCGGCGTAGTCGAAGCCCTCGTCGAGCGGGTTCGCGACGGCGGGGTTCTTGGCAAGGATCTTCAGGTTGAGGCCCTCGGGCCACCACTGGCGGTTGCCGCCGCCCTGGGTGGGGTGCGGGGCACGGTCGTGCGCGACCGGGCACTTGCCCGCGGTGTTCTCCTGGGTCTCCGACATGGGGGAAATCCTTCCGGAAGGGGCGGATCAACGTTCTCAGGAATTACTGACGGTGGAGCAGGCGGGGCACAGGCCCCAGTAGATGACCTCGGCCTCGTCGATGGCGAAGCCGTGGTCGTCCGAGGCGGTCAGGCACGGGGCGTCGCCGACCGCGCAGTCGACGTCGGCGACGGCGCCGCACGACCGGCACAGGACGTGGTGGTGGTTGTCGCCGACGCGCCCCTCGAACCGGGCCGGGCTGCCGGCCGGTTCGATACGGCGTACGAGTCCTGCCGTGGTGAGCGCGTGCAGCGCGTCGTACACGGCTTGGAGCGATATGTGGCCTACGCGTTCACGGACGCCCGAGGCGACCCCTTCGACGTCGAGATGGTCGCCGTGGCGAACGGTCTCCAGCAGCGCGACGCGGGCGGCCGTCACCCGCAGGCCGGCACCACGCAGCTCGTCGGCGGTGGTCGGGGGCTGGGATGCGGTCATGACGCCAACCTATCCTCATAAACACGAGTGATTCAAGAAAACAAACCGTTCAAGTTTGGTGCCGAAGGGGACAACTCCCACCTCCCGGCCACCACCCCTGCGTGGACTTTGCCATCTCTTTACAACCCGTCCCGGTGCCGGGTCGTCTCTC
This sequence comes from Streptomyces sp. NPDC031497, assembly GCF_055580905.1. Lineage (NCBI taxonomy): Bacteria > Bacillati > Actinomycetota > Actinomycetes > Kitasatosporales > Streptomycetaceae > Streptomyces > Streptomyces sp. NPDC031497. The sequence goes on along the minus strand of NZ_JBVIKO010000014.1, from coordinate 45,819 downwards.
CGCTCGATCCGTTACTCAGCCCGCCCTGACCACCGCGGGCCGACGAAAGAGAGCGTCTCCATGCGCCGAACTGTCCTGACCGCCACGGCACTCGCCTGCACCGCCGTCCTGGCCGGCACCGTGCCCGCGTTCGCCGACGGCAGCAGCCCGAGCCCGGTCCCCACCGTGGCACCGTCCGCCGCCCCCTCCGCGGAACCCTCCGCCGTCCCGTCCCAGGCGCCGTCCGCCGAGCCCACCCGGGCCTCGACCCCCGCACCGACCCGGGACAGCGGCCAGGTCGCGGCCGTGCCCCAGGGCGCGCCCGACACCGGGGTGGCGGAGCCGTCCTCGGACTCCGGGACCGAGAGCGCCCTGATCGGCGGCGGCGCTGCGGCGGCGCTCGCCGCGGGCGCCGTGGTGTTCGCCGTGCGTCGCCGCCGGGCGACCGGGGCATGACCTCGCTCTCCAGGCGCGCCTTCGTCACCGCCGCGACGGCCTCGCTGCTGGCGGGCTGTGCGGGCCAGGCGGCCCACTCGACGGCCACCACCGTCCGCCGCGAGCAGCCGCCGGCGCCCTCGCCGTCCGCCACGCCGACCGCGCTCGGGCGTTCCGTGCCGGTCCGGCTGCGGATCCCGGCGATCGGCGTCGACACCCCGCTGCTGCGGCTGGGTCTGGCGGCCGACGGCACCGTGGAGGTACCGCCGATCACCGCGCACGACCGGGCAGGCTGGTACCGCCACTCCCCCACCCCGGGGCAGGTCGGCCCGTCGGTGATCCTCGGCCATGTCACGGTCGGCTCCTACGGTGACGGCGTCTTCCGCCGGCTCGCGGAGCTGCACCGGGGCGAGCAGGCCGTGGCGCGTCTGGAGAACGGCCGGTCGGCGGTGTTCACCGTCGACGAGGTGCGTACGGTCGCCAAGGCGAAGTTCCCGACCGAGGACGTGTACGGGGACGTGGACCGCCCGGAGCTGCGGCTGATCACCTGCGGCGGCCCGCGGGGCGGCGACGGCTACCTCGACAACGTGATCGTCTTCGCCACGCTGACCGGCACGACGGCCTGACCCGGCGGACACGGATGCGGGACCGGTGGAACGTACCGAACCGGTTCCGCATCCTCCCCATCGCCCCCATCGTCCCCGACGAGCCCTTCGACCCTGGAGAACGTTGAAACGGTCCCGTGACAAGGCGGCGTCCGAGCTGTTCGCGGCCCTGTACCCGCGCCTGGCCGGCTGGTGCCGCCGTCTGGTCGACGACGACGAGACGGCGCACGAGATCGCCTCGGAGGCCTTCACCCGGCTGTGGGCCCGCTGGACGTCGGTGGAGGAGCCCCGCGGGTTCCTCTACGTGACCGCGGCCAACATCGTCCGGGACCACTGGCGCAAGCTGGAGCGCGAGCGCCGGACCGTGCGCCGCGTCGGCTCGGAGGCCGCGACCCGCCCGCACCCCCAGCAGGCTGATCCCTCGGTACGGCTGCTGGTGCAGTCGCTGCCGGAGCGACTGCGCGTCCCGATCCTGCTGCACTACTACGCTGACATGCCGATCCGGGAGGTGTCCGAGCTGACCGGGCGCAAGGAAGGAACCGTCAAGGCCGATCTGCACGCGGCCCGTGAACTGCTCCGCGTCCATCTGAGGAGAAGCCTTGACCACACGCTTTGACGAGGAGCCGGAGTTCGACGGCCCCGACGATCCCCTCACCGTCGTCCTGCGGCCGCCGGCCGCCCATCTGGGCCCGCCGCCGGGCCGGTACGAGGAGATCCGGCGGGCCGCGGGCCGCCGCCGGCTGGTGCGTGCGGCGGCCGGGGCCGGGGTGACCTGCGCCGTCGCCCTCCTGGTCGCCCTGCCACTGCGTCTGACGACGCCGTCGGCGCCGGTGTCCCCGCGGGTCCCCCTCGCGCCGCCGGCCGTCAGTCCCACCGCGCCGCACCGTCCTCCGGCGACCCACGCACCCGCCGGCCCCACGCCGAGCCCCAGCTCCGCGCCCCGGCAGAGCCGCTCCACCCAGGTCCCCACCCAGGTCGCCACCCGTGCGCCGTCGACGGCTCCCTCTGCGGCACGGGTCGCGCCCTCCGAGGACCGGCGGAGCGCCGACGCCACGCCCTCCCCGTCGTAGCGGCGTCAACACGACATAGGACCGCATCACCCGTTCGTGCCCCCGTGTTTCGGCGCGCCGCCTGTACTGCGAACACGCGGTCCAGGGCGTCGGGGCGGGGGGTGCGGCGCCCCGCGAGGGCCGCGGTCCCTGTCCGCCGTCCGGGTAGGGTCGCACCCGCCCATCCGGCCGCTACGGCCCGTTTGGCCGAGGCCGCTGCTCGGCGTTGGTGTGATGTTTCGTACGAGGCCGGAATGAAAGGTGTGGAACGGGCAACGCTCCGTTCCATGCTCCACGCGCGAACCCTCCGGCAGGTGACCTGATGACGACGGCGACCACGGCCCCTCTGCCCGCTCCGGCCGCCGCGCCACCCTCCCGTACCCAGCCGTCCGCCTCCGCCCCCTCGCTGCCGTCCCTCACCGGGCTGAGATGGATGGCCGCGCTGCTGGTCTTCGGACTGCACGTGCACAACTTCCGCTACTTCGGCGGCACCGGCGCCCGCTTCATGTCCTGGGGATTCGAGGCCGGCGCGTCAGGGGTGTCGTTCTTCTTCCTGCTGTCCGGGTTCGTCCTGATGTGGTCCGCGCGGCCGGGCGACCGGGCAGGGCGCTTCTGGTGGCGGCGCGTCGCCCGGGTCTATCCGGTGCACCTGGTGACCGTCGTCATCGCCCTGCTGATGGCCCTCACGCTGCCCCGCCAGCCGAAGCCGACCCTGCCGCAGGGCCTGGCCGACGTCTTCCTGGTGCACTCCTGGTGGCGGCCGTGGTGGCAGACGCTCGACCCGGTCAGCTGGTCGCTGGCCTGCGAGGCCTTCTTCTACGCCGCGTTCCCGCTGCTGGCCCTGGTGCTGCGCCGGCTGGACGCGCGGGGCGTCAGGCTGCTGGCCGCGCTGTCCGTGCTCGCGGTGCTGGTGCTGGCCTGGACGGACTCCCACCACTGGTGGGACCAGCCGATCAGCACCTTCCCGGCGGCCCGGCTGCCCGAGTTCGTGCTCGGCGCGGCCGCCGCGCGCCTGGTGCTGCTCGGCCGCTGGCGCGGCCCCGGCCTGGAGGCCTCGCTCGCGCTGGCGATCATCGGTTACTTCCTGGTCCCGCAGTTCACCGACGAGTACGCGGCCACCGCCTGCACCATCACGGGCTTCGCGCTGCTCATCCCGGCGGCCGCCCTCGCGGACCTGCGCGGGCTGCCCTCGCTGTGGCGTCGCCGGTGGCTGGTGCGCCTCGGCGAGCTGTCGTTCGCGTTCTACATGGTCCATCTGCTGGTGCTGCGGGCGGGCACCCACCTGCTCGGTACCCGCCCGCGCTACGGTCTGCTCACCGGGGCGGCCGTCGCCACCGTCGCGTTCGCCGTGTCGCTGGGCCTGTCCTGGCTCCTCTACGAGGGCGTGGAGCGGCCCGCGCGACGGCTGCTGCTGCGGCGCCCGGCCCGGCGGACGACGGCCTAGCCGGGGCTAGGGGAACTGCGTCACCTTGGAGGGGGTCGTGCTGGTCCCCGAGGTCGGCGATCCGGTGGTGTTGACGACGTGGGCGTACTGGCCCATGCCACCCAGGGAGATCACCAGCAGGTCGTGCATCTTGATCCCCGAACCGGTCGGCACCTGGAAGCCGTTGGACTGCACGATCGACGGATCGGCCGTGTAGTTGCAGTAGCTGCCAAGTCCCCATGCCTCATGGCTGGTCACGGTGTCGGCGACCTTGTAGGCCGCGTAGCCGACGACGCCGTCGTGGGTGATGGCGGCGGCGTTCGGGGCGTCGTAGGCCTTCTCGTTCTGGAAGAAGATCGTGCGCCCTCTCTCACCGTTCCAGTAGACGTCGTACTTGTTGAAGTGCTCGACGAACAGGCCGGTGGCGAGGACGTCGTTGCCGTTGACCCGGAGGCCGTAGTCGGCGCGGTTGGTGTCCCAGCCGACCCCGCTGCCGTGGTCGGCGCGCCAGATCCAGGTGTGGTCGATGATCACGTTGTTGCTGTTGACCACGACGGAGTTGGTGGCGAGGCCGGGTCCGGCACCGCCGATGCGCACGAACACGTCCTGCATGGTGGTGGGGTTGGCGGAGTGGTCGGCGGTGGAGCCGGGGTCGCCGATGCGCAGCAGGGTGTCGGAGTTGGCGGCGCCCGCGTCGATGAGGAACCCGGCGAGCTTCACGCCGTCCACGTCGGCCACGTGCATGGCGTCGATGCCGTTGTCCGGGACCAGGGTGGCCAGGCCCAGGCCGAGGACGACGGTGTTGGCGCGGGTGACGTTGATCGTCTGGTTGAGGTGGTAGACGCCCGGGGTGAAGAGGAGGTTGAGGCCCTGGGCGAGGGCCTGGTTGATGGTGGCGGCGGTGGCGCCGGCCTTGACCACGTAGAACTGGTCCAGCGGGAGCGAGGTGCCCGCGTTGGCCGGCCAGGAGACGCCCCGGGCGTTGGTGCGCTTCGCCGGGACGAAGACCTTGTAGGTGCTGCCGTCCAGGTACAGGAACGGCTTCTCCCGCGAGACCGGGGTGGTGTCCAGCGTGGTGTACGGGCCGGAGTCGAAGTTGGTCGCGGGCGCGCCCTGGACGCCGGAGAAGGTCATGTTCCAGACGCCGTTGGTCCAGCCGCCGACCGAGCTGTCCCGGGTGTACCACTGCTGCTGGGAGTACGGGCCGACCGTGCCGTCGATCTTCGAGTCGGCGATGTATCCGCCCGAGGCCCAGCCGTAGCCGTTCGGGGCCAGGTTGAGGCCGCCCTTGACGTGGATACGACGGAAGGGGGCCGCCTGAGCCACGGCCCAACGGTCCGTCCCGTTCGACGGCGTGATGGCGAGGTTCTCCGCCGAACGCCAGAAGTTCTGCGTGGCGTTGCCGTTGAACCAGCCGGCGTCGACGGTGACGTCACCGTTGATCTGCGTGTCGTCGGGGTTGAGGCCGAGGCCGGAGATCGACGTGTAGAAGCCGATCTGGGCGTTGATGCCGTTGTAGGTGCCCGGCTTGAGCAGGAACTGGTAGCGGCCGGTGCCGAACTGGGCCGACTCCTGCTGGGCGAAGACGGAGTCGAACTTCTGCTGGAGGTTCGGCGTGGACGGGTCCACGACGATCACGTTGGGGCCGAGGTCGCCGCCGCCCTGGACCGGGGGTGTGCCGGTGGTGGTGCCGAAGACCTGGAACTCCCAGAGCGAGTAGCCGTACTGGGTGGCACGGTGCACGCCCTGCATGCGGACGTAACGGCCCTGGCCGGAGACGGCGAGGGTGTCGGTGCCGCCGTCCCCGCCAGTGACCGACGTGAGGTCGGTCCAGCTGCTGCCGTTCGCGGAGATCTGGAGTTTGTAGTCCTTGCCGTAGGCGGTCTCCCAGTTGAGGACCACCTGGCTGACCGTGGCGGTGGCACCGAGGTCGACCTGGAGCCACTGGTCGTCGGTGAAGGCGGACGACCAGCGGGTGCCGGTGTTGCCGTCGACCGCGTTCGCCGCGGCGGTCCCGCCGTTCTCCTCGGAGGAGGCGGTGGCCGTCTTCCCCTGGGACAAGGGAGCGTCGGCGGCCTGGGCCGCCGGCGCGTGCACGGTGGGCAGGGCGAGCAGCGCCGCCATGGCGGCGAGCGCTACGCCCAGGGATCTCAGTCTCATCAGCGGCTCCCTGAGATGGGCACGGGACGCGCCCGACGGGCGTACCTCCGTGCTTAGTTCAGGATTTGATTTAAGTGATGAGGCAACCGGGCGACAACCCTTCGGCACCGGAAATTTCCGACGGCCGACCCTCCGCGACCGGACGGAGGGAGGCCGACGGGCGGTCAGGGGGACCGGGTCACCGGGCGGCGAGTTGCTGGTACATGGCGGCGGGGTCGCCGGACAGGGCGCCCTTGGCCCAGCGGGTGAGGTCGTCGGCGAGCACCTCGAAGGCGTCCGACTCGACGCCGTCCAGGGCGGCCGCGGCGATGTCCTGCGGGCTCGTCTTGGGCGCGTCGATGTGAGCCGCCATGTCGGTGTCGACGTAGCCCATGTGCAGACCGGTGACACCGATACCCCGCGGCTGGAGCGCCAGGCGCAGGCTGTTGGTCTGCGACCAGAAGGCCGACTTGGAGGCGCTGTAGGCGCCGCCTTCGGCCACCCAGGACAGCACCGAGTGGACGTTCAGGAGGTGGCCGCCGCCGTTGCGCTCGATCAGCGGGACGAAGGCGCGGGTGAGCAGCAGCGGCCCGTAGAAGTTGGTCTCGAACTCGTGGCGGATGTCGTCGAGCGAGGAGGTCAGGAAGCGGGTGCCGGTGGCGACCCCCGCGTTGTTGACCAGGATGGTGACGTCCTGAGCCTGCTCGGCGACCGCGGCCACGGAGTCGGGGTCGGTCACCTCCAGCGCCAGCGCCACCGCGTCGGGATGGGTGACGGAGCGCGGGTCGCGGGCGGTGGCATAGACCTTGCCGGCACCACGTGCGTACAACTCCTCCACCAGCGCCTTTCCGACACCCCGGCTGCCGCCGGTGACGAGGACGACGGAGTCCTTGATCGCGGTCATCACACTCACACTCCAGACTTGGACAGAGCCCGGAAACCGATCGGTTTCCGACGACTGCGACCATGGTAAACCGATCGGTTTCCCACTTCAATCGCGGTGGACGGTGCCCGGCCGCCGGCCGCACCGGATGCCCTTACGGGCAGGGTTGGTTACTCGATCCAGTTCATTGCGTCCGACCCCTGGCTCCGGACTCCTACCGGGCGGTATACAGACCCCCGACACACACGCGTGCGGGCCGCCCGTCGGGACCGGTTCCGCGCGCGTCCCGGTTCCAGGGGGGATCTTCATGGCGTACGGCACCCCGTCCGACGGTTCGGCGAGACGGCACCGGCGGAAGGCCACCGTGGCGGCGGCGCTGGGCGGCTGCGCCCTGGTGGCCGCGTCCACGACACCGGCCGCGGCGCACGGCGGCGGCCACCACGGCGGCCACGACCGCGGCACCAGCTATGCGGCGCTCGGCGACTCCTACACCTCGGGCCCCGCGATCCCGACGCAGGTCGACGCCAACTGCGCCCGCTCCGACCACAACTACCCCTCGCTGGTGGCGGCGGCGCGGCACGTCAGCGCGTTCAAGGACGTGAGCTGCGGCGGTGCCACGACCGCGGAGATGTGGAAGGCTCAGGGCACCAACGGCCCGCAGCTCGACGCCGTCGGGCGGGACACCGACCTGGTGACGGTCCAGATCGGCGGCAACGACATCGGGTTCAGCTCCATCATCGGCACCTGCGCGACGCTCAGTGCCACGGACCTGACGGGCAACCCCTGCCAGCGGTACTACAACGCCTCCGGCACCGACCAGCTGACGGTCAGGATCGCGCAGACCGCACCCAAGGTCGACAAGGTGCTGCGGGCTGTGCACGCCCGCGCCCCGCACGCCCGGATCCTGGTCGTCGGCTACCCCGACCTGCTGCCCGACGACGGCAGCGGCTGCTATCCGACGGTGCCCTTCGCCGCCAAGGACTTCCCCTACCTCCGGGACGTCGGGAAGCGTCTGAACCTGATGCTGCGCCTGGTCGCCGCGTGGAACGGCGCCCGGTACGTGGACACCTACGGCCCGACCGTCGGCCACGACATGTGCAAGGCCCCCGCCGACCGCTGGATCGAGCCCCTCCAGCCGACCTCACCGGCGGCTCCCGCCCACCCCAACGCCAAGGGCGAGGCGGCCATGGCCGGGGCCGTCCTGGAGCGGCTGGGCAAGCGGTACTAGGGCCTGTCTGACAATTCCCGTCTGCCTCGCGACGCCATGCACGCTCCCCCACTGCCTCAAGGGCGTGGGAGGTGCCCCCACTCGCCGCACCGGGCGCAGACCCAAGTACGTCCAGTACGAGGGCCTACGCCCGGCACGCCGAGAGCACGCACCTGACGCCGCGAGGCCGCCCTCCGGCCGACGACGGGAATTGTCAGACAGGCCCTAGGAGCTGGTGGGCGGCGGCTTCCGCGGCCGCCGGGCGGCGTCCGAGCGGCTTCGGCGGCCCGACACCCCGGTCCGTCCGCACCCATGGGAGGGACCGGGGGACGGTTCGCGATAGGTTGACCTGCATGAGCGACAACGTTTATTTCGACATCTCGATCAACAACGAGCCGGCCGGCCGGATCGTGTTCAACCTGTTCGACGACGTGGTCCCGAAGACGGCCCGCAACTTCCGTGAGCTCGCCACCGGGCAGAACGGCTTCGGCTACGCCGGTTCCGGGTTCCACCGGGTCATCCCCCAGTTCATGCTCCAGGGCGGTGACTTCACGCGCGGTGACGGCACCGGCGGCAAGAGCATCTACGGCGAGAAGTTCCAGGACGAGAACTTCCAGCTCAAGCACGACCGCAAGTACCTGCTGAGCATGGCCAACGCGGGCCCGCACACCAACGGCTCGCAGTTCTTCGTCACCACCGTGCTGACGCCGTGGCTGGACGGCAAGCACGTGGTCTTCGGCGAGGTCGTCGAGGGCTCGGACATCGTCGACAAGATCGAGGGCTACGGCACCTCCAGCGGGGCGCCGAAGGCCAAGATCGAGATCACGGCCAGCGGCACCGTCTGACAACGGCCCCCGACACGTGAACGGTGACCGGGCGGCCGCCCGGTCACCGTTCGTCCCGTGCGCGCCGGAGTTCCTCGCCCTCCGGCGGGGCGCGGCCGGCCGGGTGATCGTGCGCGCTGAGGTGTTCCAGGGCCTCGGCCAGTTCCTGGCAGGCCTCCTCGACGGACAGCCGGGTGTTGTGCTGCTCGGTGATCACGGCGGACAGCAGCAGCGCGGTCAGAGCCAGCCCACCGTTGAACAGCTGGAGCTTCAGCATCACCTCGACGGGCGACAGCCGGGCGAACGCTCCGACACCCTCCGTCGCGGCGACCGTGGCCATCACCGACGTGAACAGGGCGCACAGCATGCTTCCCGCCAGCCGGAACCGCAAGGCGCCCCAGATCAGCAGCGGGTAGACGAGGAAGAGCGCGCTCATGGAGCTGCGCGTGGCCACCGGAACCAGGACGGCCGCGGCGACCGCGAGAGCCAGCACCTCCTTCCAGCGGGCCCGGGACGGAAGCCCACGGGCTTCGAACAGCACCAGCAGGACCGGGGTGACGATCAGGACTCCCATCGCGTCACCGACCCACCACGCCAGCCAGCTGGGCCAGAAGTGGGTCGCGGCGAGCTTGCCGGCCAGGATCAGCGTGACCACGTCGACGGTAGAGCTGATCAACATGGCGGCGAGCGCCCCGAGGAACACCAGGGCGAGGCCGTCCCGGAGCCGCCCCAGGTCGGTGCGGAAGCCGACCCGGCGCAGCATCACGTAGGCGCACACCGGCCCGGCCGTGTTGCCGAGGAGGATGCCCAGGACGTCGGGTCCGGGCGTGCCGAGCGACAGCACGAGGAAGAAGGCGCCGAGCGTGACGCCCGGCCAGCAGCCCAGGCCGAAGACCAGCAGACAGGCCAGCGCGACTCCGGTCGGCGGATAGATGGGGGTGAAGACGGCGCCCTCGACGGTGAGCCGGCACAGCAGGCCCAGCCGCCCTGCCGCGTAGTAGCAGGTGGCGACGGCCAGCGTCCGGAGGGCGAGGACGGCCGGCCGGCGCTGTTCCTGGATACCCACCACAGCAGCCATCAGACACCGATCCGCCCAGGTCGGCGAGGCGGGGAGCCACCTGCGGATGACGTGCCGGGCAGGTCGGTCGCCGACGCCCCCCCACGTCCGACGGGAAGAAGCACTGCCGGTCCACCGCCCACGCCCCCACAGCTGACGTACCCGGCCGACGGCCGTGTCCCCGGCGCGTGAGGCCGCGGGTACCTACGGCGTGCGGTCCAGGCCGTCGTGGCCCACGACCAGGACCGCCGCGTCGTCCTCGTGGCCCACCTGTTCCGCGCCCTTGATCACGGCGGCGGCCAGGGAGTGTGCCTCCAGGCCGGCGACGGCGGCGATACCGGCGAGTCGTACCACCTGGTCGAGCCCCTCCTCGAGGCTCATCGACGGCCCTTCCACCACCCCGTCCGTGAGCAGCACGAACATGCCTCCGGTGGTGAGCCGGAACCGGGACACCGGGTACTCGATGCCCGAGTCGATGCCCAGCGGCGGCCCGCCCTCGTCCTCGCCGACCCCGGACTTTCCGTCGGCGGTGGCCCAGACGAAGGGGATGTGACCGGCCCGGGCGCTCTCCAGCACCCCGGTCTCCGGGTCGAGCCGCATGAACGTGCAGGTGGCGAAGAGGTCGTTGCCCAGGGAGACCAGCAGGTCGTTGGTCCGGGCCAGCAGTTCGCCCGGCTCGCTGGTCACCGAGGCGAGCGCCCGCAGCCCCGCCCTGACCTGGCCCATGAAGGCGGCCGCCTCGATGTTGTGGCCCTGGACGTCGCCGATGGACAGGCCGATACGGCCGTCGGGCAGCGTGAAGGCGTCGTACCAGTCGCCGCCCACGTTGAGCCCATAGGTGGCGGGCGCGTACCGGACGGCCAGGTGGAAGCGGGGGGTGTCGGGCAGGTCGCGGGGCAGCATGCCGCGCTGGAGTGCGATGGCCAGCTCGACCTGGGAGCGCTGGTACTCGGCCCGCTCGCGTGCCTGGGCGGTGAGCGACCTGAGTCTGATCAGCAGCTCGTCGTCGTCCATTGAGCGCTTGCGGGGCATGGATCACTCCGGCCGAGGCGGCAGCCTTTCCAGGGCAAACCCCTAGATTTTTACCTTTACAGGATCATAGTGCGAATGGCGGGCAAGAGGTCGGCCGCACCGGCGCCGGCCGGACGCGGCCGGACGTCGTCGTCCTGACCACGGGACGGCCCGGCGGGCGGGGCCTCCCGTGGCCAGGACGGTGGGTCACCCCTTGCGGAGCCCGTCGGGGCGGCGCGAGGCGCGCAGGGTGCCGACCGTCTTGAGCAGCCGGTCCGCCGGGTCACGCAGACGGGGATGGGCGAGGACGGTGTTGCGCAGGCCGCGGACCGGGCGGCGCCACAGGCGGTGCGCCGCGGCCACCGGATGGGTGCGGGTGACGAATCCCTCGCCCACCCGCAGTTCGCGGGTCTTGAGCCAGTCCTTGTACTCCTTGTCACCGCGCCCGAGGTCCACAAGGGTCACACCGCTGCGTGCCGCGCCCTCGGCGGTGCGCAGATGCATCATCAACCCGGGCGAGTAGTAGTGCAGTTCGGGGTCGTAGGCGGTGAACCAGGCGGCCAGGACGGCGCCCGAGCGCGGCCCGAAGTGCGCGGCCACCGGGCGGTCGCCCGCGTACAGCACGGACAGCACGCCGGTGAAGTGTTCCTCGCGGACATGGAAGAGATGGTCCACGAGGTCGACGATCCAGGGGCGGGCGAAGCGGTCCATGCGTCCGGTCCGCCGGTACTGGGCGGACTTCCAGCGCATCAGGGTGCGCAGGGCCGCCGGGTCGCGCTCGTCGAACTCGAAGCGCAGGTCGCCGATGTCGCGGCCGAGGCGCCGTTCCTTCTTCAGCGTGGTCTTCGCCAGGCCGGGGTAGGTGGCGCGCAACCACTCGGGGTAACCGCCGTCGCCGGGTTTGACGTCGATCACCGGCGAGGCGAAGGTCCCGGTGACATGACCGGCGAACGGTCTCTGCTCGGCGACCAGATGGTCGAACTCGAAGATGGACATCCCGCACGCGCTCAGCAACTCCTGGGCGTCCCAGGTGACTCCGGGCCGGTGCACCAGTGCCTGGCAGTCTGAGAGGCCGAGGCCGACGGCCCGGCCCACGCCGAAGGCGTTGCGTTCGTACGGGAAGAAGCCGACGGGTTCGCCGGCGTCGCGCAGGACCGCCACCCGTACGCCCCCGCGGTGTCTGCCGACACCGATCGTGAACTCCGGGGCCAGAAAGGGATTCGCGTACTCCGGTGACTCGTCCATCGCGTGATGCCAGGCCCGGCGGAGCGACTGGGTCAGCTCGCCGGGTCTGTGGATCGTGATGTCCACCTCAGATCAACCGCCCTTCGGTTGCCGAGGTGTGTCGCGTATGACTCCGGGACCGACTCCCGGACGGGCCTCTGCACTGACCTCTGGATCGCATGGCGACCGCTCCCCCCCATAACGCGGATTCCGCGTTCTGCCGTTGCTACGAACAGCTCCTGTTCCCCGCCGTACACCTTCCGTCCGCGGCCGGCGACCGGGTCGCCGGTCCGGAGGTGTCGCTCAAACGTCGCGAAACAGTACGCACGCTGTCAAGGGTGCCACTGTCACGGCGGTATGGGGGTGGGGTGACTCGGACTTTCCCGCTCCTTTCCGTCAGGTCGCGGTCGCCGCGGCCGCCGCCCGGCCCGCCTCGCGGCCCGAGAAGAGGCAACCGCCGAGGAAGGTGCCCTCCAGCGAGCGGTATCCGTGCACCCCGCCGCCGCCGAAGCCGGCGACCTCACCGGCGGCGTAAAGACCGGCGACCGGGGAGCCGTCGCTGTTCAGGACGCGTCCGGACAGGTCGGTCTGGAGGCCGCCCAGGGTCTTGCGGGTGAGGATGTTGAGCCGGACGGCGATCAACGGGCCGGCACTGGAGTCCAGGATCCGGTGGATCGGCGCCGTACGGCTGAGGGAGTCGCCGATGTAGCTCAGGGCGTTGCGGATGCCCTGGACCTGGACGTCCTTGCTGTACGGGTTGTCGATCTCGCGGTCGCGGGCCTCGATCTGCCGTTTGAGGTCGGCGAGGTCGATGAGGTTGTCGCCGGTCAGCTTGTTCATGCCGGTGACGAGGGCGGTGAGGTTGTCGGCGACCACGAAGTCGACGCCGTTGTTCTTGAACTTCTCGATGGGCTCCGGGGTCTGCCAGATCCGGGACAGCAGTTGCCAGACGTTCTTGTTGGTCAGGTCGGGGTTCTGCTCCGAGCCGGAGAGCGCGAACTCCTTGGCGATGATCTTCTGAGTGGTGACGAACCAGGAGTAGTCGTAGCCGGAGGCGGTGATCGACCCCAGCGTGTGCAGGGTGTCGTAACCGGGTACGTCGGGGGAGTTGAAGCGCCGGCCCTTCGCGTCGAACCACATCGAGGACGGGCCGGGCAGGATGCGGATGCCGTGGTTCGGCCAGATCGGGGCGTAGTTGCGCAGGCCCTCGGTGTAGTGCCACATCCGGTCGGGGTTGACGATCCGGCCGCCCGCCTGGGCCGTGATGCCGAGCATCCGGCCGTCGACGTGCGCGGGGACCCCGGTCACCATGAACTTGGGCGGGGTGCCGAGCCGGGCCGGCCAGTTCTGCCGTACCAGGTCATGGTTGGCGCCGATGCCGCCCGAGGTGACCACCACGACCGGGGCCCGCAGTTCGAAGTCGCCGACGACGGTACGGCTGCTCGGGGTGCCCCGGGCCGCGCTGCTGGGCTCCAGGATCGCGCCCCGCACGCCGGTCACGGCACCCGCGGTGGTCACCAACCCGTCCACCCGGTGGCGGAACTTGAAGGTCACCTTGCCGGCGGCGACCGCCGCGCGCACCTTCTTCTCGAACGGCTCGACGACAGCCGGTCCGGTGCCCCAGGTGACATGGAAGCGGGGTACCGAGTTGCCGTGGCCGTCGGCGAGGCCGCCGCCGCGCTCGGCCCAGCCCACGATCGGGAACCACTGCACGCCGAGGCCGGAGAGCCAGGAGCGCTTCTCGCCGGAGGCGAAGTCCACATACGACTGGGCCCACTTGTAGGCCCAGTGGTCCTGGCCCTTCGGGTCGTCGACGTCCCGGTCGAAGCCGGCCGTGCCGAGCCAGTCCTGCCAGGCGAGGTCATGGGAGTCCTTGACGCCCATCAGCCGCTGTTCGTCGGAGTCGACGAAGAAGAGCCCGCCGAAGGACCAGAACGCCTGGCCGCCCAGGCTCGCCTCCGGTTCCTGGTCGAGCAGCAGCACCTTGCGGCCGGCAGCGGCGAGTTCGGCGGTGGCGACCAGCCCGGCGAGGCCGTGGCCGATGACGATCGCGTCCGCGTCCTGGGACTCGGCGGCGAACGCCCCCGCCTGACTGAGGGCCATTCCGGCAAGCGTGCCGCCGGCCACCGTCAGCACCTGACGGCGGGTGAAACGGGACGACTGCTCGGCGCCGTTGGTCGCGCCGGCGCCTGCTCTGGGATTCTCCATGGGTGGGGGTGCCTTCCGTACGGATGCGGGCGGTGCGGGAGACATGTCCGGGACTGCCGGGGCGGCAGGGTGTTACCGACGGTAGCCCAAGGTGTCGGGCGGCGGCCAGAGTTCTGCACACGGGGATTGTCAGATATCCCAAGGCGGCTGCACGTATCAAACGGGTAAGCGATTTCCTATAGGATTTCTCATCTGCGGGATGGTTTCAGGCTGAGATCTGGCTTCATCTCCACTGATCAGAACCGTTCTTGTCGCAAGCCTTGACGCATGCGTCTCACTGACTCACGATCTCCGCATCGATTTCCTATCTGATTTTGCAGGGGTGGGCGATGTACTTCCCGACCAGATCCGTCCTGCCCGGGCTTCTCGCGGCGGCCATGCTCGTCGCGGGGACAGCGGCCTGCACCTACCGCAACGCCCCCGGCCCCGCCGCCGGTCAGGCCACGGCGGCCCAACGGTCCGGCGGCGGTGCCGAGTTGACGGACGGCTCCCGGACCGAGGTCGCCCTCGTGCCCGGGGGCGCCCATCCCTACTTCCAGCCCTGGAAGGCGGCGGGCGCCGCCGCGAAGAAGACGTACGGCCTCGGTGCCGTCACCTTCGACGAGACGGCCGAGTGGGACCAGCAGAAGCAGAACAACCTGCTGTCCACGCTCGCGGCGCGCGGCTACAACGCCTTCGGGGTGTTCGGGGTCTCCCCCACCGACATCAACACGACCTTCGCGGACCTCACGTCCCAGGGCTTCCCGGTGGCCTCCCTCGGTTCCTGTCCGGCGGGCGGCACGGACAAGGCCGACTTCTGCCTCTCCACGAACGTCGAACTGGCCGCCTACAAGGCCACGAAGGCGGCCATCGAGGCCATGGGCGGCAAGGGCACCCTGGTCCATCTGACCGGCAACAACGTGGACGCCAACACCCAGTTGCGGATCAAGGGCGTCGCCCGCGCGGTCAAGGAGTCCGGCGGCAAGGTGCGGCTTCTGCAGACCGTCACCGACATCGACACCGACCTGGGGACCGCGCAGAAGGCGGTGTCCGACCTGATGGCGGCGAAGGGCGCGCAGATCACCGGCATCGTCGCCACCGCCTACAACCCGGCGGTCGCCGCCGCCGACGCCGTCAAGTCGTCCGGGTCGAAGGCGAAGGTCATCGCCATCGACGACGACGCCAAGATCCTCAGCGGCATCAGACAGGGCACGGTCACGGCCACCGTCGTACAGAACCCGGTCGGCCAGGCCGAGATCGGCGTCTGGGCCCTGGCCCTGCTCCAGACGAAGCAGTGCACCGTACGCGACCCCGGGGTGGAGGTGGACTCCGGCTCGTTCGTCGTCGACAAGGCCAACGCGGCCGACTACGACAGGGCCCGGCAGGCGAAGACCGCGCAGCTCAAGCAGGAGTTCGCCGACAAGATCCTCGCGTGCGGCTGACCGCCCCCGACAGAGAACGGACATCGATGACCCTCATCACGAGCGCGAGCGCCAGGCTGGCCGACATCGCCGTCGAGACGGACCGTACCGACGCGGTGCAGTCCTTCGTCAAACAGGAGACGGTCCTGGTCGACCTGGAGACGGCGGACGGCCTCGCGGGCACCGGTTACGCCTACACGATCGGCACCGGCGGCAGCTCCGTACTGGCCCTGCTGCGCGACCATCTGCTCCCCGCCCTGGTCGGGCAGGACGCCCGCAACGTCGAGGCCCTGTGGCAGCGGCTGTTCGCACTGACCCGGGCCACCACCACCGGAGCCATCACCTCCCTCGCGCTCGCCGCCGTGGACACCGCCCTGTGGGACGTGCGCTGCAAGCGGGCGGGCGAGCCGCTGTGGCGGCTGGCCGGCGGACACCGCCGGGAGGTCCCGGTCTACGACACCGAGGGCGGCTGGCTCCATCTGAGCACCGAGGAACTGGTGAAGAGCGCCCTGCGGGCCCAGGAGGCGGGCTGGGCGGGCGTCAAGATCAAGGTGGGCAAGCCGCATCCCGCCGAGGACGCGGAGCGGCTGCGCGCCGTGCGCGAGGCCGTGGGCCCCGCACTGCACATCATGACCGACGCCAACCAGTCCCAGACGGCATCTTCGGTGCTCCGGCTCGCGGCCGCGCTGGAGCCGTACGCCCCCTACTGGCTGGAGGAGCCGCTCCCGGCGGACGACATCAGCGGCCATGCCCGGCTCGCGCGGGCCACCAGGATCCCGGTGGCCGTCGGCGAGTCCATGTACTCGCTCATGCAGTTCCGCAGCTACCTGGAGACCGGGGCCGCGTCCGTCGTGCAGGTCGACGCGGCCCGGATCGGCGGCATCACGCCGTGGCTGAAGGTGGCGCACCTGGCGGAGAGCCACAACGTGCCGGTCTGCCCGCACTTCCTGATGGAACTGCACGTCAGCCTCGCCGCCGCGGTGCCCAACGGCAGCTTCGTCGAGTACATCCCGCAGCTGCGGGCCGTGACCCGGACCGAGCTGACCATCCGCGACGGCCTGGCGGTGGCCCCCGACGTGCCGGGCATCGGCATCGACTGGGACCGGGACGCCCTCGACGACCGGAGGGTGGCATGACGACCTCCGTCAGCCCTCCGGACACCGTCCCGGAGGAGAAGACAGCCGGTCACCGGATGCCGTTCTGGGTCAACCAGCGACTCGGTCTGCTGGTGCTGGTCATCGCGCTGAGCGTGCTGTTCGGCGTGCTGCGACCCGCCTTCCTCGACCAGCGCCTGGTGCTCTTCCCGCTGCTGCGGGACGTCGCCACGCTGACCGTGGTGGCGCTCGCCCAGATGGTCGCGCTGTCCGTGGGGCACATGAATCTCGCGGTGGGGCGGATGGCTGCCTTCGGCGCCATGTTCGCGGGCCTCGGTTACGACAAGCTCCATCTGCCCATGCAGGCGGGCCTGTTGCTGTGCCTGGCCGCGGGCGCGGCGATCGGCGCGGTCACCGGCTGGCTGATCGCCCGGACCGGCGTGAGCTCCTTCGTCGTCACGCTGGCGATGGACTTCGCCCTGCTGGGCCTGGTCTCCCTCATGTACTCGGCCCTCACCGAGGACGCCGCCTTCACCACCCGGCCGGCCGGCGTCGACGCGCTGCGGTCCTACTCCCTCGCCGACATCTGCGTCGGACCGGTCTGCGGCTCACCGGCGATCCCGCAGCTGGCCCAGTTCACCGTGCTCGCCATGCTGGGTCTCGGCTTCCTGTACGGCTGTACGCGTATCGGCAGGGAGCTGCTGCTCACCGGGGCGAACCCGGCCGCCGCCGAGCTGTCCGGGATCCCCACCGGGCGCCGGGTCCTGCTCGCCCACACCCTCTCCGGGCTGCTGGCGGCGCTCGCCGGCTTCATGGCCGCCGCCGGGACGGGCACGTTCCGCGCCTCCATCGGCGACGACTTCATGCTGCCGTCCTTCCTGGGCGCGGTGCTCGGCGGCACCCTGCTCACCGGCGGGGTGGTGTCCGTCCTGGGCACGCTGCTCGGCACCGCGCTGGTCGGCGTGATCCGCAAGGGGCTCGATCTGCTCGGTGTCGGCCTGGAAAGCCTCAATATCTATCTTGGCTGCATCCTTCTCCTTGCCCTGTCGGCCGACCGGATCCGCACTGTGGTCTCCTATCGCAAGGTGGTGCGCTCCACATGAGCACGATCCGCGATCAGCAAAGCCGGGCCGCGGCGGTCCTGGCCCGGTTCTCCCGTACGACGACGGCCATGCTGCTGCTCGTGGTGGTGGCAGGAGCGGTGGCGCTGGAGGTGGCGTCGTCGGGCTCCTTCTTCGAGGGTCCCTCGGTGCGGGTCTTCCTGCAGTACCTGGCCACGCCCATCCTCATCGGCCTCGCCCAGATGGTGGCGCTCTGCGTGGGCCAGCTCAATCTCGCGGTGGGCGCCCTGGGCGGATTCACCGCCTGCCTGACGGGCGTTCTGATGGCCGATCACGGGGTGCCGGCCGTGGTCGCCGTGCTCGTGGGCCTGCTGACGGCGACGGCCGTCGGCCTGGTGACCGGCCTCGTCATCGTGGCCACGCAGATCAACGGCTTCATCGTCACCCTCGCCACGATGACGATCCTCCTGGGCGCGCAGTACCGGCTCGTCGGCACCCGTACCGTCGACGGCTACTCCCCCGCCCTCCGCGACCTCGGCACGGCGGCGCCGCTGGACATCCCGCTCGTCTTCGTCACGGCGATCGTCGCGGCGGTCCTGCTGGGCGGGTTCATGTACCGCACGGTCGCGGGACGGCGGCTGCTGGCCGCTGGCGGCAATCCGCTGGCCGCCCGGCTGTCCGGCATCTCCACGGACCGGCAGATCGTGGCCGCGCACACGCTGTCCGGGCTGCTGGTCGGGGTGGCGGCCGTGACGGCGACCGCCTCGCTGCCGGGCGTCAACCGCAGCGTCGGCGGTGACTGGCTGCTGCCGAGTTTCGCGGCGCCGATCATCGGCGGTGTCGCGCTGACCGGCGGCTCCATCGCCGTGTTCGGGACCGTGCTGGCGGCCTTCGTGACCCGGCTCATCGACGCGGCACGCGCCCAGTTCTCGCTGGACCCGAGCTGGGTGAACCTCCTGATCGGCCTGGTCGTCCTCGGCACGGTCGCCGGCGGGCACCTGAACCAGACACGGCTGGCGAAGGCCGCCACCACGCCGTCACCGCAGCCGGGAGGCGCCCGATGAGCACGGTCCTCCTCGAATGCCGCGACCTGGTCAAGGTCTTCCCCGGGGTCCGCGCGCTGGACGGCGTGGGACTGCGGCTCACCGCCGGCAGTGTGCACGCGCTCCTCGGGGAGAACGGCGCCGGCAAGTCCACCCTCATCAAGGTCCTGACCGGGGTGCACGCCCCCGACGGCGGCACCCTCGCCTGGTGCGGCGAACCGGTGCAGTTGCGCTCTCCCCTCGAGGCGACCCGGACCGGCATCGGCGTCGTCCACCAGGAGCGCAATCTGATACCGGGCTTCTCGGTGGCCGAGAACATCACCCTGCAGAAGCCGCCCGCGCGCCGCGGACTGGTCGACTACGCGGCCATGACCGAACCGGCCGTCACCTGCCTCACCGAGCTGGGCGTCGACCTCGATCCGGACCGGCCGGTGCGCGAACTGTCGGTCGCCCAGCAGCAGTTGGTGGAGATCGCCAAGGCCCTGTACACCGAGAGCCGGGTGCTGCTCCTGGACGAGCCCACCGCCTCCCTGTCCCCCGAGGAGACGGAGCGCCTGTTCGAGGTGATCCGGCGGCTGGCCGAACGCGGTGCCTGTGTGGTGTTCGTCAGTCACAAGCTGGAGGAGGTGTTCGCCGTCTGCGACACCGTCACCGTGCTGCGGGACGGGAGGTCGGTGCTGGAGTCCTCGCCGCTGGCCGACCACACCCATGACGACATCGTGAGCCTGATGGTGGGCCGCGCGCACGCGGCAGCGGAGATGCGCCCGCGTACGGTCGACCGGTCCGCCGCGCCGGTGCTGGAGCTGGAGGCGGTCGCCACGGCCGGCGGGCACCGGGACATCAGCCTTGCGGTACGGCCCGGGGAGATCGTCGGTCTGTACGGGCTGGTCGGCGCCGGGCGGAGCGAGCTGGTCAAGGCGGTGCTCGGCCTGGACCGCATCACCGGCGGCGAGGTGCGGGTGCATGGCAGGCCGGCCCGGATCGCCTCGCCGCGCCAGGCACTGCACGAGTTCGGCATCGGGTACGTGACCGAGAACCGCAAGGAGGAAGGCGTCTTCCTGGAGCAGCCGATCGTCCGGAACATCACCGTGACGGTGTGGCAACGGCTCGCGAAGGCGCTCGGGTTCGTCTCGGCACGCGAGGAGCGCGCGGTCGCCCAGGACCTCGTCGGCCGGCTCGGTATCCGGATCACCGGGCTCGCGCAGAACGCCGGTGAACTCTCCGGCGGCAACCAGCAGAAGGTCAGCCTCGCCAAGTGGCTGGCCGCCGACACCCGGCTGCTCGTCGTGGACGAGCCGACGGTGGGGGTGGACGTCCGCACCAAGCGGGCCTTCCACGAACTGATCTGGGACCTCGCCCACGACGGCCTGCCCATCCTGCTGATCAGCAGCGACCTCGCGGAGATGGTCACCCTCGCCGACCGGATCGTGGTCATGACGGACCACCGCGTCCGCGGCGAGGTCGACAACGACCGTGACTACGACCGGATGAGCGGCAGGATCATCCGCCTGATCCACGCCCACGACACGGTGCGCTCATGAGGCGCGGGGCGGCCCGGGGCCGGGCGTGAAGCACGGCGCGGCCCGGGGCCGGGCGTGAAGCGCGGCGCGGCCGGGGTCATGGGGTAGCCGGCGGCTCGCCGTCGCCCTGGCCTTGGCCCTGGCCCTCGCCGTCACCCTGGATCTCGCCCTCGCCCTCGCCCTCGACGAGCTGGCGTTCCATGCTGCGGGTGAGGTGGTCGGTCATCGCCTCGGCCGCCCGCTCGGGGTTGCGGCGCAGGACGGCCCGGACGATCCGCTCGTGCTCGGCGACGGTCGGGCCACCGGCGCCGACCACGTTGCTGAGCCGGAAGATGTGCAGGTGGGCGTGGAGGCGTTGCACCGCGTCCACGAGGAGCGGGCGGTGCGCGGCCTGTCCGATCGCCTCGTGGAAGCGCTGGTCGAGCGCGGCGAAGTCGCGGTAGGAGGCGTACCGGCCGTTCGGGCTGGGCTGGGCCTGCATCTCCTCGACGATCCGTTCGAGGGCGTCGAGTTCGTCCTCGGTGGCGTTGACGGCGGCCAGGGCGGCGGCTCTGGGCTCCAACAACAGCCGCATCTCGAAGAGTTCCGCGAGGCCCTGGCGGGTGAGGAGCTCCGTGGCCCGGTATCCGGACAGGGCGCGCTTGACGACCAGGCCGTCGGACTCCAGCCGGGCCAGGGCCTCCCGGACCGGGGTGGGCGAGACCTTGAGGGTGCGGGAGAGCGCGTCGATGCCGACGCGGGCGCCGGGGGCGATCTCGTGGTCCATGACCATCGCCTTGACGCTCTCGTACACGCTGTCCGACAGCGCCTGCCGGACGGGAGGCGGCTCGTCGTGCTCCTCGCCCTCGGCCGGGGCCCCGGCCGCGGAAGAGCTGTGCGACGGCATCCCGGCTCCTCCTTCTCAAGGCCTGTGTGTCGCCGACAGTTTACCCAGGTGGGCGCGGTGAGAGGCCCGGAAGTCCTGATCACGCGGGACGGCGACGGCATCCGTTGGACGCGCCCTTCTCACCATCCGTCTCGTACTGGCGTGCTAAGACCCTGCCCATGGATCCCGAACCGATCACCGCCTCCACCCCACGGCCCGTACGGCGGCCGACCCAGGTGCAGGGCTGGCACGAACTCACCTTCCTGCACTGGCCGGTGGAGCCGGACCGGGTGGCCGGGCTGCTGCCCGCCGGCACCCGGCCGGACACCCTGGACGGAGTCACCTACGTCGGCCTCGTCCCGTTCATGATGCGGGGCGTGGGTCCGGGCCCGGGACCGGGGCTGCCGTATCTGGGGACCTTCTGCGAGACGAACGTACGGGTGTACTCGGTGGACGAGCAGGGCCGGCGCGGGGTGGTGTTCAGATCCCTGGACGCGGCCCGGCTGCTCCCCGCACTGGCGGGCCGGCTCGGGTTCCGCCTGCCGTACCTCTGGTCCTCGATGCGGCTGCGCCGTGAGGGCGAAGTGATCACCTACACCTGCCGGCGGCGGGGCTCGGCCGCCACCAGCCGGGCGGTCATACGGACCGGGCCGCCGATCGCGGAGCCGTCACCGCTGGAGCACTTCCTGACCGCGCGCTGGGGGCTGCACACCACCTGGCACGGGCGGACCCTGCACCAGCCGGCCGAGCACCCGCCGTGGCCGCTGCACCGGGCCGAACTCCTGGAGCTGGACGACGGCCTGGTGGAGGCGGCGGGCCTGCCCGCACCTGCCGGGCCGCCGGTCAGCGTGGTCTGGTCCCCGGGTGTGAAGGTGCGGTTCGGGCGGCCGACGCTGCTCCGGCAGTCCAGGTAAAGAATTCGTATGGTCTAGTCCAAAGTGCACTTTGGTCCAGTCCAATCTATTGACGTGATCGCGACACCTCCGGAAGCTGGGGCACCACCCCACCTCCCCCGCCCCCTGGAGGCTCCAGTGAGACCCCTTCGCGCATGTCTGGGCGCGGCGGCCGCCGTCACCCTCGCCGCCGCCGGCACGACCGCGCTCGTCGCGAGCAACGCCTCGGGCGCGACCACCGCGCTGAGCAACCGGTGGTACGCGGCCGCCCCCTATCTGATGCCGCTGGACAACAACCCGCCGAACGCGGCCACCATCATGGACGCCACCGGACTCAAGGCCTTCCAGCTGGCGTTCGTCCTGGCCCCCAACGGCGGCGGCTGCTCCCCCACCTGGGGCGGTACGGCGGCGGTCTCCTCGGACACCGCCGTCCAGTCGGTCATCAACACCATCCGCGCCAAGGGCGGCGACGTCTCCGTCTCGATCGGCGGCTACGGCGGCACCAAACTCGGCCAGACCTGCGCGGACGCCGCCTCCACCGCGGCGGCCTACCAGCAGGTCATCACCAAGTACGGGCTGCACGCGATCGACTTCGACCTGGAGGAACCGGAGTACGAGAACACCGCGGCGATCAAGAACGAGATCGGCGCCGCGAAGATCCTCCAGCAGAACAACCCGGGCCTGTACGTCTCCGTCACCACCGCCGGTACGGCGGACGGGACCGGCTGGTTCGGCAAGCAGATGCTGCTGGAGGCGAAGTCGCAGGGGTTCACGCCGAACAACTTCTCCATCATGCCGTTCGACGGCGGTTTCAGCGGGGCGGCCTCGCAGACCAGCGCGCTCACCAACTTCAACTCGATCCTGCAGTCCACCTTCGGCTGGGACCAGGCGACCGCCTACGCCCACGAGGGCTTCTCCGGGATGAACGGCCGCAGCGACACCGGCGAGTACTTCACCCAGGCGGACTTCCAGACGGTGCTCGACTACGCCACGAGCCACAACATGGACCGGTTCACGTTCTGGTCCCTGAACCGCGACCGCCAGTGCAGCCCGGTCGACAACAACGGCACCACCTCCGGGACCTGCTCCAGCGTGGCGCAGGGCGACTGGGACTTCGCCAAGTACTCGGTGAAGTTCGCCGGGGTCACGCCGCCGACCACCACACCCACCCCCACGCCGACCCCGACGCCCACCTCCTGCAAGACCGCCTGGAGCTCGACGGCGGTGTACACGGCCGGGAACGAGGTCTCGTACAACAGCCACAACTGGAAGGCCAAGTGGTGGACCCAGAACGAGGTGCCCGGCGCCTCGGAGTGGGGCCCCTGGCAGGACGAGGGCGCCTGCTGAACCTCTTGACGGGACTGGTCCGGACCTTTAGTTTCACGGGTCATCGACGGTTATGGATGCGTCCAGAGTTCATGGACATGAACATCAGGTGAGTTCTGGACGCACCCCTCCTCCGAAAGGACCCCCCACGTGAACCGTTCCCGGCTGCTCGCGGCTCCGGCCGCCGCGGGCCTCGCCCTCGCCCTCGTCCTGCTCACCGGCGGCAGCGCGGGCGCCGCGGATCCGACCAAGGCGCCCGGCGGCAACTTCGACCTGTCCATATGGCAGCTCCAGGAGCCGGTGGGCTCCCCCGGCTCGCCGACCACCATCCCCTCGTCCCGGCTGCAGGGCGCGAGCGGCTACCAGGACGCGTACTTCTACACCGACACCCGCGACGGCGCGATGACCTTCTGGGCGCCCGAGAAGGGCGTCACGACCCCGAACTCCAACTACGCCCGCTCCGAGCTGCGCGAGATGAACCGCGACGGCAGCGCCGCCAACTGGTCGCTGAGCGGCAGCCACAAGATGAGCGCGACGCTGCGGGTGGTCTCGGTGACCAAGAACGTGTGCGTGGGCCAGATCCACCTCGGCACCGGCGGCTCCTCCACCAAGCCGCTGCTGGAGCTGTACTACCACTCCAACGGCGACATCGTCCTCGGCACCGAGAACTCCCCGGACGGCGGCCAGACCTCGCACAGCGTGGGCCACGTGTCGATCGGCAAGACCTGGACGTACACCATCGCGGTCTCCGGCGGGAACACCATCGACCTGACCGTCAACGGCACTACGACGCACTACGCCATTCCGTCCTCCTTCAACCAGTACAAGCAGTACTTCAAGGCGGGCTCGTACAACCAGTCGTCCTCCGACAGCACGACCAACGGCGCCCGGGTCGCGTTCTACGGTCTGACCGTCAAACACGGCTGAGTTCGGCTGCACGGGCCTGGCGGGGGCGGTGGTTCCGCCGCACGATGGTGGTGCCATCCGGGCCCCGGCCCGACGACGGGAGGACACATGAGCCAGAGCTGGGAACCACGTCCTCCCGTCACGGCGGACGACGCCGAGTGGCGGCCCGCGCTGGACATCCCGGCACCCGGTCCGCAGCGCCGCTGGACGGTACTGCTGCGCTGGCTGCTGTTGATCCCGCAGTTCGTCGTTGTCTGCCTGCTGGGCATCGCCGCGTTCTTCGTGACGGTGGCCGGCTGGTTCGCGGCGCTGGTCCTGGGCCGGCTGCCCGACGGGATCGCCGATTTCCTGGGCAAGTACCTGGCGTACGAGACCCGGGTGGTGGCCGGCTCGATGCTCCTGGTGGACCAGTATCCGCCGTTCGCCCTGACCGCGCCGGAGCACCCGGTGCGGATCGAGCTGCGGCCCACCACCCTGAACCGGCTCGCGGTGCTGTTCCGGCTGATCCTGATGATCCCGGCGTGGATCGTCGCCGGCTTCGCGGCGGCCGGCTGGTTCGCCATCGGCTGGATCTTCTGGATCATCGCGATCGTGCTGGGGCGGCTGCCGGAGCCGGTCTTCGGGGCGACGGCGGCGGTCGCCCGCTACCGGATGCGGTTCGGCGCCTACGCCGCCATGCTGACGCCCGTCTATCCCAAGGGGCTGTTCGGCGACCGGCCGGCCGCCGAGGCGGAGGAGGTCCGCTCCGCGACCCGGCCGCTGCTCCTGGGCACCACCGCGAAGGTCCTCGTCTGGGTCTTCCTGGTACTCGGCCTGTTCACCCAGGTCCTCTCCCGTCCCTCCGCCGACTACGACGACAACGGGCTCGCGAACCCGGCGCAAGTGGTACATCCGGCGGGACGGTCGTAGCGTCGAAGGGAAAGAAGAACGGCGGAACTGGTGGGAGCGACCATGCGCAGACCAGTGGTGGGAACGGCGATCGGACTCGGGGCGGCCCTGCTGCTCACGGCAGGCATGACGACGGCCTCCGGGGCGACTCCGCCGACACCGGCCGCGTCGCCGGCGGTCCAGCACCCCGTGCTCGTCGACTGCCTCTGGCACCAGCGGTTCCGGCCGACCGACTTCATGCTGGCCTGCGGTGACGGCAACAGCCTGCTCACCGGCATGAAGTGGACCCAGTGGAACGACAACACCGCGGTCGGCCAGGGCGTGAACGCGGTCAACGACTGCAAGCCGTACTGCGCGGCCGGCCACTTCCACAAGTACGCGGTGACGGTACGGCTCGACCGGCCGACGGCCTGGACGAAGCATCCGAACGTGGAACAGTTCACGCGGATGAGCCTGAACTACGCCGGTGCCAAGCCGGAGGGATACACACAGGTCATGAACTACCCGCTGTGGAACTGAGCGGGACCGTCACCCGGCTGCGCGGCAAGCGGGGCCACGCCGTGCGCCGGGCGGGCGACGTCCCGGCCGGGGCTGCCCCGGGCCGGGACTTACGAGCCGTCATGTTGGTGTGACCGGTACGCCGGAGCCTCGCGCTCCCGTCGAAAGAGGTCACATGCCCCGATTTCTCCGTCCGGCCGCCGTCGCCCCGGCCGCGGTCGCGATCGGCCTGCTCGTGGCGGCTCCGGCCGCGGCCGACGAGCCGGTCGTGTCCAATCCCCACGTCATCGCGCACTTCGATCTGGCCGCCGGGCAGACGCCCGAGAACGTCGTCACCGAGCGGGGCGGCTCGGTCGACGTGACCTTCGCGTCCGCCCGCCAGGTCGCCAAGATCACCCGGGAACGCCGGGTCCGGGTGCTGGCGACCCTGCCCGCCGAGGACCACCCCCGCACATCCCTGGTGGGCGGCGCCCTCACCCTCGGCCTGGCCCGCGCCCACGACGGCACGCTGTACGTCAACTACGCCACCGGCACCGGCAGGACCGGCGTGTGGCGCGTCCCGGCGGGCGGCGGCACACCCGAGCAGATCGCCGAGCTGCCCTCGGACGGCCTGCCCAACGGCCTGGCCCTCGACGAGCGGCACGGGGTGCTCTACGCCGCCGACTCGGCGCTGGGCACGGTCTGGCGCATCCCGCAGGCCGGCGGCACACCGACGGCCTGGGCCACGGGCACCGCCCTCACCGGGCTCCCGGCGCCGGCCAGCGGCTTCGGGGCCAACGGGATCAAGGTGCACAAGGACGCGGTCTGGGTGACCAACAGCGACCGCGGGACCCTGCTGCGCATCCCGGTCGGCACGGACGGCTCGGCCGGGGCGACCGAGACGCGGGCCACCGGCCTCACCGGCGTGGACGACTTCGTCTTCCCCGGGCACTCGGACGTCGTGCTCGCCGCGCTGAACCCGTCCAACGAGGTCGTCATGGTCCGCCCGGACGGCGTCCGCAGCACCGTGCTCGCCGTGCAGGACGGCCTGTCCAACCCGACCTCGCTGGCCGTGAACGGCCGTGATCTGTTCGTGGCGGGCGGCGCCTACTCCACCCAGCGCGACCCGAACCTGCTGAAGGCGCGTCTGGGCGCCCACTTCGTCCGCTCGTAGCCGACGAGGGGAGGACCGGCGGTGACCGGCCCTCCCCTCACGCGGGACGCGACTCAGGCGATCTCGACCAGCAGGTCGCCGCCCTCCACCTGCTGGATGCGGTTGATGGCGAGCCGCGAGATCCGGCCGGCCTTCTGGGCGGTGATGGTCGCCTCCATCTTCATGGCCTCGATGGTGGCCACCGTGGCGCCCGCCTCGACCTCCGTGCCCTCCTGCACGGCGAGGGTGACGACGCCGGCGAACGGGGCCGCGACATGGCCGGGGTTGGCGCGGTCGGCCTTCTCGGTGACCGGGATGTCGGAGGCGGCCGCCCGGTCGCGGATCTGGATGGGCCGCAGCTGGCCGTTGAGGCTGGACATCACCGTGCGCATACCGCGCTCGTCGGCCTCGCCGATCGCCTGGAGCTCGATGAGCAGGCGGACGCCGGGCTCCAGGTCGACCGCGTACTCCTTGCCCGGGCGCAGGCCGTAGAAGAAGTCCTTGCTGTCGAGGACGCTGGTGTCGCCGTAGGTCTGCCGGTGCGTCTCGAACTCCCGGGTCGGGGCCGGGAACAGCAGCCGGTTCAGCGTCGCGCGGGGGTCCTTGGCGAGGCCCTCGCGGTCCTCGGTGCCCAGCTCCGGGGCCGGCTTGGCGGCGCCGCGGCCCTGCAGGGCCTTGGTGCGGAACGGCTCGGGCCAGCCGCCGGGTGGGGTGCCCAGCTCGCCGCGCAGGAAGCCGATGACCGAGTCGGGGATGTCGAACTTGTCGGGGGTCGCCTCGAAGTCCTCCGGGCTCACGCCGGCGCCGACCAGGTGCAGGGCCAGGTCGCCGACCACCTTCGAGGACGGGGTGACCTTCACCAGCCGGCCGAGGATGCGGTCGGCGGCCTCGTACATCGCCTCGATGTCCTCGAAGCGGTCGCCGAGACCGAGCGCGACGGCCTGGGTGCGCAGGTTGGAGAGCTGACCGCCCGGGATCTCGTGGTGGTAGACGCGGCCGGTCGGGGAGGCCAGGCCCGCCTCGAAGGGCGCGTAGACCTTGCGGACGCTCTCCCAGTACGGCTCCAGGTCCTCGATCGCCCGCAGGTCGAGCCCCGTGGGACGGTCCGAGTAGTCGGTCGCGGCCACGATCGCCGACAGGGAGGGCTGCGAGGTCGTACCGGCCATGGAGGCCACGGCACCGTCGACCGCGTCGGCGCCCGCCTGGATCGCGGCCAGGTAGGTGGCCAGCTGGCCGCCAGCCGTGTCGTGGGTGTGCAGGTGGACGGGGAGGTCGAACTCGCTGCGCAGCGCCGAGACCAGCTTCGCGGCGGCGGGGGCGCGCAGCAGGCCCGCCATGTCCTTGACGGCGATGATGTGCGCGCCGGCCTCGACGATCTGCTCGGCGAGCCGCAGGTAGTAGTCGAGGGTGTAGAGCCGCTCGTCGGGGTTGGACAGGTCGGCGGTGTAGCAGAGGGCGACCTCGGCGACCGCGGTGCCCGTCTCCCGTACCGCCTCGATGGCGGGGCGCATCTGGCCGACGTCGTTGAGGGCGTCGAAGATGCGGAAGATGTCGATGCCGGTGGCGGCGGCCTCGTGCACGAAGGCGTCCGTCACCTCGGTCGGGTACGGGGTGTAGCCGACGGTGTTGCGGCCGCGCAGCAGCATCTGGAGGCAGATGTTGGGGACGGCCTCGCGCAGGGCGGCCAGCCGCTCCCAGGGGTCCTCGGCGAGGAAGCGCAGCGCCACGTCGTAGGTGGCGCCGCCCCAGCACTCCAGGGAGAGCAGTTCAGGCAGGGTGCGGGCGACGACCGGGGCGACGGCGAGGAGGTCGCGGGTGCGCACGCGGGTGGCGAGCAGGGACTGGTGGGCATCGCGGAAGGTGGTGTCGGTGATGCCGATGGTCGGCGACTCGCGCAGCCGGCGCGCGAAGCCCTCCGGGCCGAGCTCGACCAGGCGCTGGCGGGAACCCGCGGGCGGTTCCCCGGCCGGCAGCGGGGGCAGCTTGGTGGTCGACTCGATCAGGTGGGGGCGCTCGCCGTGCGGCTTGTTGACGGTGACGTCGGCCAGGTAGGTGAGCAGCTTGGTGCCGCGGTCGGCGGAGGAGCGGGCGGTGAGCAGGTGCGGGCGCTCCTCGATGAACGAGGTGGTGATCCGCCCGGCCTGGAAGTCCGGGTCGTCCAGGACGGCCTGGAGGAAGGGGATGTTGGTGGCCACACCACGGATGCGGAACTCGGCGACGGCGCGCCGGGCGCGGCCGATGGCCGCCTTGAAGTCCCGGCCCCGGCAGGTGAGTTTCACCAGCATCGAGTCGAAGTGGGCGCTGATCTCGGTGCCGGCGTGGGTGGTACCGCCGTCGAGCCGGATGCCGGAGCCGCCCGGGGAACGGTAGGCGCTGATGCGGCCGGTGTCGGGGCGGAAGCCGTTGGCGGGGTCCTCGGTGGTGATCCGGCACTGGAGGGCGGCGCCGTGCAGCTTCACCGTGTCCTGGGACAGGCCGAGGTCGGCCAGGGTCTCGCCGGAGGCGATGCGCATCTGGGCCTGGACCAGGTCGACGTCGGTGACCTCCTCGGTGACCGTGTGCTCGACCTGGATGCGGGGGTTCATCTCGATGAAGACGTGCTTGCCCGCCCGGTCGAGGAGGAACTCGACGGTGCCGGCGTTGCGGTAGCCGATCTCCCGGGCGAAACGCACGGCGTCGGCGCAGATGCGGTCGCGCAGCTCCGGGTCGAGGTTGGGCGCGGGGGCCAGCTCGATGACCTTCTGGTGGCGGCGCTGGAGCGAGCAGTCCCGCTCGAAGAGGTGAATGACGTTGCCCTCGCCGTCGGCGAGGATCTGCACCTCGATGTGGCGCGGGTCGACGACCGCCTTCTCCAGGAAGACGGTCGGGTCGCCGAACGCGGAGGCCGCCTCCCGGGAGGCCTGCTCGATGGACTCGCGCAGCGCGGCCGGGTCCTCGACCCGGCGCATGCCGCGGCCACCGCCGCCGGCGACGGCCTTCACGAACAGCGGGAAGCCGATCTCGTCGGCGGCGCGGACCAGTTCGTCGATGTCGTTGGAGGGCTGGGAGGAGCCGAGCACCGGTACGCCGGCGGCGCGGGCGGCGGCGACCGCGCGGGCTTTGTTGCCGGTCAGCTCCAGCGTCTGGGCGCTCGGCCCGACGAACGTGATGCCCGCCTCCTCGCAGGCGCGGGCGAGTTCCGGGTTCTCGGAGAGGAAGCCGTAGCCCGGGTAGACGGCGTCGGCCCCGGCCCGGCGGGCGGCGCCCACGATCTCCTCGACGGAGAGGTAGGCCCGTACCGGATGGCCGGGTTCCCCGATCTCGTAGGCCTCGTCGGCCTTCAGCCTGTGCAGCGAGTTACGGTCCTCGTGGGGGAACACGGCGACCGTGCGCGCGCCCAGTTCGTAGCCCGCGCGGAAAGCGCGGATGGCGATCTCTCCACGGTTGGCGACCAGCACCTTGCGGAACATCCCTGGATCCCTTCAGCCTGCCGGCGACGAACACCATGGTGTCAGCCGCGCCCTGCCGTAGCCCGCGCAACATTAGGGGTTGCCCGGACCGGCTGAAGTGCGAAAACCATCACATTGACGTTGTTGAGCACTTCGGCGGGTCGGCCGCGTGGCTTATGGGTTCCGGGGAACCCGGTGAGGTTGGGGCGTCCCGGCGGATCCGGAGCGACGGTAGGGGGTGGTGCTGCGGCGGGTCGGACCGGGGCACGGGCGGTTCGGACCGGGGCGGGGTCGGCGGGGTGCCGAGGCGTGCGGCGGGGCGTTCGGCCGGAAGGGCGGGGATCGGCAGCCGACGGCCGTGCAGCAGGCCGAGGACGATCGCCGCGGTCACCGCGATCAGGTGCTCCCGGCCCGCGAGGTTCGGTACGGCGACGGACTCCCACACCATCGAACCGCCGGTCAGCGCGAAGACGACGGGCGCCCGGCGGACCACGGCCAGATAGGTGAACAGGCCCACCACCGCGGCGGACGGCCCCGTGTCGAGGACCCGGCCGGCCTGAGGGGGCAGGCCGAAGCCCCACCAGCCGGGGCCCAGCGCGACCATCACACGGGCCGTCATGGTGCCGGCCAGCGTGGTGAGGTACGCGACGGCGAGGGTCCGGGCGCGGCCGAGGGCGAGTTCGGCGAGGGCGAAGGCGAGGAAGAGCTGGGTGATGCCGGCCCACACCGGGAGGTCCAGCGCGGGGACGTAGAGCGAGACCGGGGTGCGCAGCAGGGACAGCCACAGGGGGAGGTCGGCGGTGACACCGCCGAGGTGCCACACCAGCTTTCTGCCGACGGGGTGCTGGGCGACGTCGTGGAAGAAGATGACACCGAACGCAGCCACGAACGCCAGCACGATCCCGGAGAGACCACGCCGTACGAGCTGCCGTACCGGCTCCACCACGATGCTGTGCCATTCGTCGCGCAGTGTGCGTCGCACGAACCGGACGGCACGCGCGGCCGCCGTACCCCAGCTTCCGTTCCCCGTCATGAAGGCATCGTCCCCTCGACACCGGCTGCCGGCCCTCGGCCCCGCGCCCCCGAAGAGGCTCTCCGTTCCCCGGCCGTTCCACGCGTCATCGTATAGACGTTTGGATCATTTGCGACGATGCGGGAGCTACTGCTGGTCGCATGTCGGCGTCGGGTTTATCACCCGTCCGCGACGCAACCCCCAGGGGCGTGACCACGTCCCCCTCATCGAAACCTCGGCAAAGGAGTGGTAATGCAGCAGCCGTCCCGCCGTGTTGTGCTGACCGCGGCCCTGGGCACCGCGCTGCCCGCCCGCACGGCGCCGGACGCCACGAGCAGACTCCGGGCACTGGAGCGCGAACACGGGGCCCGGCTGGGGGTGTTCGCCTGGGACACCGGCTCGGGCGCCCGGGTCCGGCACCGTTGCGGCGAACTCTTCCCGATGTGCTCGGTGTTCAAGACACTCGCGGTCTCCGCGGTGCTGCGGGACCTGGACGAGGACGTACTCGGCGAGGTCGTGCACTACGACGCGAGCGATGTCGAGAAGTCGGGCG
Organism: Streptomyces sp. NPDC031497; assembly: GCF_055580905.1. NCBI lineage: Bacteria > Bacillati > Actinomycetota > Actinomycetes > Kitasatosporales > Streptomycetaceae > Streptomyces > Streptomyces sp. NPDC031497. The sequence goes on along the minus strand of NZ_JBVIKO010000014.1, from coordinate 14,156 downwards.
GCGCGCCCGTCACGGGCAGGCCCGAGAATCTCGCCGCGGGAATGACCGTCGCGGAGTTGTGCGGAGCGGCGATCTCGTACAGCGACAACACCGCGGCGAACCTGTTGCTGGAGCAACTGGGCGGGCCGGTGGCGGTGACGCGGCTGTGCCGTTCGATCGGGGACCGGGTGACCCGGCTCGACCGGTGGGAGCCGGAGCTGAACTCGGCGGAGCCCGGACGGGTCACGGACACCACCACTGCCCTGGCCATCGGCACCAGCTACGCGCGGCTGGTCGTCGGGAGCGCCCTGGACGGCGCGGACCGGCGGCGGCTCACCGGCTGGCTGCTCGCCAACACCACCGGAGGGGAGCGGATCCGCGCGGGGCTCCCCGCGGACTGGACCGTCGGCGACAAAACCGGAACGGGCGCCTATGGCACCGCCAACGATGTCGCGATCGCCTGGCCCCCGGGTCGCGCCCCGGTCGTCGTCGCCGTTCTGTCCACGCACCCCGACCCCGCCGCCCAGGCCGACTCGGCGCTGGTGAAGGAGGCGGCGGCCGTGGTGGCGGACACGCTCACACGAGCCGCTTCGTAAGATCGCGCACTGTCAGGACGACACGGCAAGTCGCCGTCACTGACAGCGGTTTCTTGCAAGCAGACCGGAACTGTTCTGTTTCGATCACGAACTCTCGTATAGTGACGGCCAGTTCAGTACCGAGCGTCACATCTCCCTCACCGGAATCACATCCCTACCCGCTCCGAGGACCAGACCGGACCGATGACCGCGCCCACGCATCCCGGCGATCGACCTGCCTTCCGTACGCTCGTTCCGACCCTCGCGCTGACCGCGGTGGTGTCGGCCCTCGTGGTCGTCGCCGCGGTGACCGCCGCGCCGGCCTCGGTCCGCACCCCCCTCGCCCTGGGGGCCAGTGCGGCCGCGCTGGTGCTGTGCGCCGCGGTGACCTGGGCCGTCCACGCGGCACGGGCCGCCCGGCGGGCCCGGCGCCGGCTGGAGACGGTGAGCCAGGACATCGGACGGCTGCTCCAGCAACAGGCCCGCACGACCGAGGAGGCGCGCCAGGAGCAGCAGCGGCTGATCGACGAACTGGCCCAGCAGCGCAGCGAGTTCGCCGACTCCTTCGAGCAGGAGCGAGTGCGGCTCCACGAGAGCGGCAGCCAGGAGCTGGACTGGTACCGGCAGGAGAACGGCCGGCTCGCCGCCGACCTGGAGCAGGCCTCCCGGGAGCGGGCCGCCGCGATCGCCGCGGCGGGCAACGCGGCCGGCCGGATGCAGGCCCTGGCCACCGCCACCCTCGCCGACCTGCGGGCCATGGAGGAGCGGCACACCGACGAGGAAGTGCTCGCCGACCTGCTGCACCTCGACCACCGCACCGCCCAGGCGGGCCGGATCGCCGACTCCATCGCCGTCCTGACCGGGGCGCGCTCCGGTCGCCGCTGGGCGCGTCCGATCAGCATGGAGTCCATCCTGCGCGGCGCGATGGGCCGCATCAGCGGCTACCGCCGGGTGCGGGTGCACTCGGTGAGCGAGACGGCCGTCACCGGCCACGCGGCCGAGGGTGTCATGCACGCGCTCGCCGAACTCCTCGACAACGCGGCCAACTTCTCGCCCCCGACGGCCGAGGTCCACGTCTACGTGGAGGAGGTGCCGGCCGGGGTCATCGTGTCCGTGGAGGACAGCGGGCTGGTGATGGGCGATGTGCAGCTGCGCCGCGCCGAGCGGGCGGTCGCCGGTGACACCACCGAGCTCGGCGGCCTCACCGGTACCCGGCTCGGACTGGCGGTGGTCGGCCGGCTGGCCGGCAAGCACGGGCTGAAGGTGTCGTTCCGGCCCTCGGCGCGCGGGGGCACCGGGGTGCTGATGCTGGTCCCGCAGGACCTGCTGACCCGCCCGGTCGCCGACGAACCCGCGCTGCCCAAGCAGCCGGAGCCGGTCGAACCGGTTGCGGTCCCGCCGGACCCGGTACCCGTGCACGAGTCCGCGGAGCCCGACGAGGACGAGGAAGGGCCCACCGGGCTGCCCAGGCGGCGCCGCGGCCGGACCCTCGCCGAGGCCGAGCGCCGGTCGGCGCCCCAGCCGGCGGAGCCGCGCCCGGTGCCCGCGGCCGAGGACGCCCGGGTCCGCGCCACCCGCTTCAACAGCTTCCGGCAGGCCGTCCGCCCGGCCGCGTCCGACGCCGCCGAGCCCTCCGGCGCATCCGGCCGCGCCAACGCCCCCGGCGCCGCCGAGGCCGACGCCGCCTCCGCCCCCTACATCCCCACCCCGGCGCACGATCCGGTCCCCGCGCCCCACCCGGAGTCCGGTCCCGAGCCCACGTCCCACCCGCACGCGCACCCGGAAGGCGACACCACTCCATGACCGGCAGGACCACCGCCGACGACAAGCTCACCTGGCTCATCGAGGGCCTCCTGGAGCGCACCCCCGGCGCGCGACACGCCCTGGTGCTCTCCCGCGACGGCCTGAAGCTCTGCCGTACTCCGGAGCTCTCCGTCGACCAGGCCGACCAGCTCGCGGCGATCGCCGCCGGCATCCAGTCGCTGTCGCACGGGGCGTCCGTCGAGTTCGGCGACGGCAGCGGTGGCGTGCGGTCGGCGATGACCGAGTTCTACGGGGGCGTGCTGTTCATCGTGGAGGCCGGCGAGGGCGCCCATCTGGCCGTGGTGACCAGCGAGGACGCGGACCCGGGGCTGGTCGGGCACAACATGAGCGAACTGGTCGAGCAGCTCGGCGAACACCTGACCGCGCAGCCCCGTACGTCATGAGCCGGCCCGGCAGGGACGACGCGCCCGACCGCCTGTACACCATCACCGGCGGCCGCAGCAGCACCGGGCCGGACAGTCCCTTCGACCTGGTCACGCTGGTCGTCGCCGAGTCGGAGCCGACCCCCGGGATGCAGTCGGAACACGCGGCGATCCTGCGGCTGGCCGAGTTCCCGACCTCGGTGGTGGAGATCGCCGCGGAGCTGAAGCTGCCGGTGAGCATCACCAAGGTCCTGCTGTGCGACCTGCAGGCGGCCGGCCGGGTCAGCGCCCGCCATCCGTACCGGCCTGCCATCACCGACCCCGACATCCTGGAGCAGGTGCTCGTTGGACTCCGCAACCTCTGACGCGCGCACCCCGTTGGGTGCCTCCGCCGACCACGGTTTCAAGATCGTGGTCGTGGGCGGTTTCGGCGTCGGCAAGACCACCCTGGTCCGTTCCGTCAGCGAGATACGTCCTCTCAACACCGAGGAGACGATGACCCAGGCCGGCGAGGAGGTCGACGACGTCCGCGAGGTGCGCGGCAAGTCCGCCACCACCGTCGCCTTCGACTTCGGCCGGATCACGCTGGACGCCCGCAACGTGCTGTACCTGTTCGGGGCGCCGGGCCAGGAGCGGTTCTGGTTCCTGTGGGACCGGCTGTTCTCCGGCACCCTGGGCGCGGTGGTGCTCGTCGACACGCGGCGGATCGACGACTCCTGGTACGCCATCGACCGGCTGGAGAAGCACGGCACCCCGTTCATCGTGGCCTGCAACGACTTCGGCGGCCCCGCGCACGCGCCCGAGGACGTCCGGCACGCGCTCGACCTGGACCCGCACATCCCGCTGGTCACCTGTGACGCCCGGTCCCGGGAGTCCGGCAAGCAGGTGCTCATCCAGCTGGTCCAGCACGTCAAGAACCGGTACGCCGACCCCTCGGCACCGGCGGACCTGCCCCGACAGGAGTTCGTGTGACCCCCGAAGCCGTACCGCTCGGCGGCCCCCGGTTCCAGACCGAACCGGCGCGTCTGTACCGCGAGATGCGGCGCGACCACGGCGCCGTGACCCCCGTCGTGCTCGACGGGGACGTGCCCGCCTGGCTGGTCGTCGGCTACCGCGAGCTGCACCAGGTGACCGGGGACCCGGTGCTGTTCAGCCGGGACTCCGACCTGTGGAACCAGTGGGACATGATCCCCGACGACTGGCCGCTGCTGCCGATGATCGGCCGCAAGCAGCCGTCGATCCTGTACACCGTCGGCGAGCGGCACCGCGAGCGCGCCGGGATGATCAGCGACGCGCTGGAGGCCGTCGACCCCTTCGAACTGCGGGGCCACGCCGAGCGGTTCGCGGACGAGCTGATCGACGGGCTGTGCACCAGCGGCGAGGCGGACCTGGTCGGCCAGTACGCGATGCTGCTGCCGGTGCGGGTGCTGGCGCGGCTGTACGGCTTCTCCGACGAGGAGGGCCCCGGCCTGGTCACCGCGCTCAACGACATGATCGACGGGCGCGAGCGGGCGATCGCCGGACAGCAGCATCTGGGCTCGTCCATGGCGCAGTTGCTGGCCGACCGGAAGGCGGACCCGGCCGACGACGTGGTGTCGCGGATGCTCCAGGACAAGAGCGGGTTCACCGACGAGGAGATCTCCCAGGACCTGATGGTCATGATGGCGGCCGGGCACCAGCCGACCGCCGACTGGATCGGCAACTCGCTGCGCCTGATGCTCACCGACGACCGGTTCGCGGCCTCGCTGTTCGGCGGCCGCAACAGTGTCGCCGAGGCGATGAACGAGGTGCTGTGGGAGGACACTCCCAGCCAGAACATTGCGGGCCGCTGGGCCTCCCGTGACACCCAGCTGGGCGGCCGCCGGATCCGCGCCGGTGACCTGCTGATCCTCGGCCTCCAGGGCGCCAACTCCGATCCGCAGGTGCGCACCGACGCCTCCGCGCTGACCGGCGGCAACAGCGCGCACTTCTCCTTCGGGCACGGCGAGCACCGCTGCCCGTTCCCGGCCCAGGAGGTCGCCGAGGTGATCGCCCGGACCGGCATCGAGGTCGTCCTCGACCGGCTGCCGGACATCGACCTGGCGGTGCCCGCCGACTCCCTCACCCGCCGGCCCTCGCCCTGGCTGCGGGGGCTGACCGAGCTTCCCGTCCGGTTCACGCCCGTACCCACCCTGTAGTCCGACACCGACGGTCAGGCGCAGCACCGATTGGCGCAGTACTCCGACTCTGCCCTGGGAGGCACGTCACGATGACGACCGGTACCGAACAAGCCCGGATCGCCCTCGACCCCTTCGTCACCGACCTGGACGGCGAGAGCGCGCGGCTGCGCGCCGCCGGTCCGCTCGCCGCCGTGGAGCTGCCCGGCGGGGTGCCCGTCTGGGCGGTCACCCGCCATGCCGAGGCCAAGGCGCTGCTCACCGACCCGCGTCTGGTCAAGGACATCAACGTGTGGGGGGCCTGGCAGCGGGGGGAGATACCGCCGGACTGGCCGCTGATCGGCCTGGCCAACCCCGGCCGCTCCATGCTGACCGTGGACGGCGCCGACCACCGCCGGATGCGCGCGCTGGTCGCGCAGGCGCTCACCCCGCGCCGGGTGGAGCAGATGCGGGAGCGGATCGAGAAGCTCACCCAGGACCTGCTGGACGCTCTCCCCGCGGACCAGGAGACCCTGGACCTCAAGGCGGCCTTCGCCTATCCGCTGCCCATGTTCGTGGTCGCCGACCTGATGGGCATCGACGAGGCCGAACTGCCGCGCCTGAAGGTGCTGTTCGAGAAGTTCTTCTCGACCCAGACCCCGCCCGCGGAGGTCATCGCGACCCTCACCGAGCTGGCGGGGATCATGGCGGCGACGGTCGCCGCCAAGCGGGCCGAGCCCGGCGACGACCTGACCAGCGCGCTGATCCTGGCCTCCGAGGACGGCGACCACCTCACGGACGAGGAGATCGTCTCCACCCTCCAGCTGATGGTGGCGGCCGGTCACGAGACGACGATCTCCCTGATCGTCAACGCCGTGGTCAACCTCTCCACTCACCCCGGCCAGCGGGCCAGGGTGCTCTCCGGCGAGGTGGACTGGTCGGCGGTGGTCGAGGAGACCCTGCGCTGGTCCACCCCGACCTCGCACGTGCTGATCCGCTTCGCCACCGAGGACGTGCCGGTCGGCGACAAGGTGCTGCCGGCGGGCGACGCGCTGATCGTGTCGTACGCCGCGATCGGCCGTGACGAACAGGCGCACGGGCCGAGTGCCGGGGAGTTCGACGTCACCCGGGAGTCGAAGAACCGGCACATCTCCTTCGGCCACGGCCCGCACGTCTGCCCCGGCGCGGCGCTGTCCCGGCTGGAGGCGGGCGTCGCGCTGCCCGCCCTGTACGACCGCTTCCCCGGCCTGGACCTCGCGGTACCGGCGTCCGAGCTGCGCAACAAGCCGGTGGTCACCCAGAACGACCTCTTCGAGCTGCCGGTCCGGCTCGACTCCTAACCGGCCTTGACGGAGTACGACTTGGCTCCCGTGCCGGCCAGCGCACCGCCGTCGACGATCAGGTACTCGTCGCGGATCGGCCGGCCGGCGAACCAGGACTCCAGGATCTCCCGGGTGCCGGCGGCGTAGCGGGCCTGCGCGGAGAGCGAGGAGCCGGAGATGTGCGGGGTCATCCCCTGGTGCGGCATGGTGCGCCAGGGGTGGTCGGCGGGCGCGGGCTGCGGGTACCAGACGTCGCCCGCGTAGCCGGCCAGCTGCCCGCCGCGCAGCGCCCGGTCGACGGCGTCCCGGTCGACGATCAGGGCCCGGGCGGTGTTGATGAGATAGGCGCCACGCTTCATCGTGCCCAGCAGCTCGTCGCCGAACAGGCCCTCGGTCTCGGGGTGCAGCGGCGCGTTGACGGTGACGACATCGCAGTGCGGGGCCATGGCGGCCGCGCTCTCGTGGAAGGTCAGGTTCAGCTCCCGCTCGACGGACTCGGGCAGCCGGGTGCGGTCGGTGTAGTGCAGCTTCACGTCGAAGGGGGCGAGGCGGCGCAGCACCGCGAGGCCGATCCGGCCGGCGGCGACGGTGCCGACGTGCATGCCTTCCAGGTCGTAGGACCGGCTCACGCAGTCGGCGATGTTCCAGCCGCCGTCGAGCACCACCTGGTGCGAGGGCAGGTAGTTGCGGACGAGCCCCAGGATCATCATCACCACGTGCTCGGCGACGCTGATGCTGTTGCAGTACGTCACCTCGGCGACCGTCACGCCGTGGGCGATCGCGGCGTCGAGGTCGACGTGGTCGGACCCGATGCCGGCGGTGACGGCCAGCTTGAGGTTCTTCGCGGCGGCGATGCGCTCCGGGGTGAGGTACGCCGGCCAGAACGGCTGGGAGATGACGACGTCCGCGTCGGGCAGCTCACGGTCGAAGACCGAGCCCGCGCCGTCCTTGTCGGAGGTGACGACGAGGGTGTGGCCGGCCTTCTCCAGGAAGGAGCGCAGGCCGAGTTCGCCGGAGACGCTGCCGAGGAGACGGCCGGGGGTGAAGTCGATCGCCTCGGGGGTGGGGGTGGTCTGACCGCCCGGATAGTGGTCGATGACGGGGATGTCGTCGCGGGCGTAGGTCTTCGGGTATCCGTCGGTCGGGTCGTCGTACAGGACGCAGAGCACCTTGGCCATGGTGGCGGCTCCTCAACTCCGTTGCGGATGGCTTGCCTTCACGATCCTCGGGGGCAACCGCGCTGGTCAAAGCGAACGTTGTTATGTGCTCATAGTCCGCGGCTATCAGTCGCGGCCGTCCAGGTGGGCGGTCAGCAGGCTGTCGAGCGCGTCCCGCAGCCGTGCCTGGCGGGCGACCTTCACCAGGGCCTGGGCGAGCACGGACTGCGGCTCGCTGCGGGCGACGACCAGGCCCACCCGGGGGCCGTGCGCCGGGCCCTCCAGCGGGACCACGCGCAGGCCCTCCGGTACGCCGAACATGTGCAGCCAGGCGTGCGAGATCACGCTGGACCAGCGGCCGCCGGGGAGATGGGCGTAGAGGCCGGCGACGCTGTCGGACTCGATCGCCGGGACGGGTGCGGCGCCGTCGGCGGCGAAGCAGTCGTCGATGATCCGCCGGTTGCGCATCCGGGGCCCGAGCAGGCACAGCGGGAGGGCGGCGGCCTGGGACCAGCTGGCGGTGACCGCGTCGCCCAGGGGGCCGCCGACCGGCGTGAGCAGGACGTACCGCTCCTCGTAGAGCGGGAAGCGGCGGACCTGCCGCAGCTCCTCGTCGTCCAGGTAGGTCATGGCCGCGTCCAGCTCGAACTCGGCCAGGCCGCGCCGTATGTCGGCGGACGACAGGGACTCCATGGCCACCCGGGCGTGCGGATGCCGGTCGCAGAAGGGGCCGGTGAGGAGTGAGGTGACGGGGACGGCGGTGGGGACGATGCCGAGGCGCAGGGTGCCGGTGAGGCCGTCCCGCAGCGCCGACAGCTCCTGACGCAGCGCGTCCCGCTCGGCGAGGATGCGGTGCGCCCATGCCAGCACCACCTCGCCCTCGGGGGTCAGACCCTCGTAGCGGCGGCCCCGGCGCACGATCGGGACACCGAGTTCGTGTTCGAGCCGCTGGATCGCGGCGGACAGCGAGGGCTGCGAGACATGACAGGCGGCGGCCGCGCGGGCGAAGTGCCGCTCTCGGGCGAGCGCGACGAGGTATTCGAGCTGGCGCAGCAGCATGCGGGCTCCCCCGGAGGGTCGGCGGCGGATCGACGGCGGCCACCGTATCCGGGTCCACGCCTACCGGACGGGGAGCACGGACCGGGAGCGCACGGCGGCGGCCGTTTGACATCGAGTGCGCTCGAAGCCGTAGCGTCCAGAGCGCTCCTCCGGACGAGGCCCCGGCGCCGGGATGCCGATACACGGATTCCGCAGCTGAATGGAACAAGGCCCGTGGGCCCTCCGGAACGGGAGCTGGATCCGAGCAGCGACGAAAGGCTGGGAGTGACATGCGACAGCGCAGTCTGCGAGACCTTCAGGTGAGCAGCATCGGCCTCGGCTGCATGGGAATGTCCGCCTTCTACGGCACCGCCGACCAGGACGAGGGCGCACGGACCATCCACCGGGCGCGGGAACTCGGCATCACCTTCCTCGACACCGCGCAGCTCTACGGGCCGCTCACCAACGAGACGCTGGTGGGCGAGGCGGTCCGGGGGCACCGTGACGAGTACGTGATCGCCACGAAGTTCAACTTCCGGATGGACGACGCCGTCCCCGGCGACATGAGCAGCATCGGCCCCCAGGACGGCTCCGCCGAGCACGTGCGCAGCTCGGTGCACGGCTCGCTCCGGCGTCTGGGCACCGACTACATCGACCTCTACTACCAGCACCGCGTCGACCCGAACGTGCCGATCGAGGAGACCGTGGGCGCCATGGCCGAACTGGTCGCCGAAGGCAAGGTGCGGCACATCGGGCTGAGCGAGGCGAGCCCCGAGACGATCCGGCGGGCCCACGCGGTGCACCCGATCGCGGCCGTGCAGACCGAGTACTCGCTGTGGACCCGCGACCCGGAGGACGAGGTGATCCCGACCTGCCGGGAGCTGGGCATCGGGTTCGTGCCGTACTCGCCGCTGGGCCGTGGCTTCCTGGCCGGGCGGTTCTCCTCCCCCGACGACCTCGACGCGAACGACTGGCGCCGCACCGGCCCCCGGTTCACCGGCGACAACCTGGAGGCGAACCTGCGGCTCGCCGACAAGGTGAAGGAGATCGCCGCGGAGAAGGACGTCACGCCGGCCCAGCTGGCCCTCGCCTGGGTGCTGGCCCAGGGCGACGGCATCGTGCCGATCCCGGGCACCAAGCGCCGTACCTACCTGGAGCAGAACGCCGGAGCCGTCGACGTCGAACTGACCAAGGAGGACCTGGCCCGCATCGACGCCGAGGTGCCCAAGGCCGCGGGCGAGCGTTACGACGAGGCCGGGATGAACAGCGTGAACCTCTAGGTTTCCGCTCTCGGTGGCCGCTCGGTGGGGGGTGGCGCACGCTGGTGGCATGGGGAACCTGCGGAGCTGTGCGGCGGGCCTGCGGCGGTCGTGGCAGTCGTCCCACGCGCTGCTGCTGCTCCCGATCGCACTCATCGTGGTGATCGCGGTGGCGGACCTGCGCGCGCCGGAGGACATCCATCTGGGCCCCGCCTTGGTCATCGCCCCCGCGCTCACCCCGTCGTTCGCCGGCCCCCGGGCCACCGCGCTGGTCGGGGCGCTCGCGGTTGCCGCCCAGGTGGTGATCGCCGTGTTCCACGGCGGGCTGTCCACCGTGAACCACATCGTGCAGATCGTCACCCTGACGCTGCTCTCGGTGATCGTGGTGGTGTACAGCGCGGTCCGCGAGCGGCGCCGCGCCCAGCTGGCCCAGGTGCGCACGGTCGCCGAGGCCGCGCAGCACGTGCTGATGTGGCCGCTGCCCGAGCAGATCGGCCCGCTGCGGATCGCCTCGCTGTACCTGGCCGCGGAGGACGAGGCCCAGATCGGCGGCGATCTGTACGCGGTCACCCGTTCCGACGGCCAGGTCCGGGTACTGATCGGCGATGTCCGGGGCAAGGGGCTGGCCGCGATCGGCGAGGCGGCGCTGCTGCTCAGCGCCTTCCGGGAGTCCGCCCACGGGGACATCACCCTGCCGGAGCTGGCCGCCGTCCTGGAGCAGAGCGTGAGCCGGTACGCGGCGGACCTGGAGTCGCCGGAGGAGGCGGGCGAGCGGTTCGCGACCGCCCTGCTGATCGAGATCCCGGACCTGGACCCGGTCACCCGGATGACCAGCTGCGGCCATCCGCCGCCCCTGCTGCTGAGCCCCGGGAACGCGGTCACCGTCCCGAGCCTGCATCCGTCGCCGCCGCTGGGCGTGCACGGGACCCGGGCCGCGGAACACACGCTGGACGTGTTCTCCTTCGAGCCGGGCGACACCCTGCTGCTGTACACCGACGGGGTCGTCGAGGCCCGGGACGCCCGGCGCCGCTTCTATCCGCTCGAGGACCGGGTGGCGCAGTGGACCGACGACTCTCCCGAGGCGCTGATCCACCACGTCCGGCGCGATCTGCTGGTCCACGCCGGCGGCCACCTCGGCGACGACGCGGCCCTGATCGCCCTGCACCGTACCCCGAGCGTGCACCGGCATCACCGCGGGATACTCGGCCACGGCGGCGCCCGGACCGGGGACGTTTCAGAACTCCCTGGTCTGTGACTCCAGGTAGGTCGTCAGGAAGGCGAGCTTCGTGTCGCTGTCCGCCACCGCGACCGTGCCGAAGTCCGCGCCGAGTTCCATCGTCCGCGGGGTGTCGGTGGCGAGGGCCGGCCAGTCGGTCAGGGAGCTGCCGTTCGGGTCACCGGTGGCGGCGAAGCGGGCCACGTAGGAGGCGGCGGTGTCGGCGATGTCGTAGTCCTGGGAGGTCCAGGGGCGGTCGGTGCTGTAGAGGTAGCCGAGCAGGTAGTAGACGTCGGAGCCCTGGAAGGCGCCGGTCGCCTCGGTGCCGATGACCGGGTTGGTGGCGTCGTGGCCGGGCGGGACACGGGTCCAGAAGTAGGTGCGGACGGCGCTGGAGTTGCCGGCGGTCTCCTTGAACTGGGTCGCCCACAGGAAGGCGGAGACGCGCTCCTCGTCGCGGGCGTACGCGCTGTACTGCTGGGCCGCCGCCGTGTCGCTGTCCGCCGGGTACAGCTCCAGGAAGGTGTCGGCCAGCCCCAGGGGGCCGAACTCGGACCGGGCGTACGCCTGGAACGCGTCCAGGGTCGTCTTCAGACCGGGCGAGGCGCCGTTCGCGTCCTTGCAGACGCCGGTGAGGACGGGCACGTCGGTCTCGGCGCGGGCCGCCAGCACGGCCGTGTAGGTGTCCGGCAGCACATGTCCGTCGAGGACATGTCCGAAGTCGGCGGAGGCGTCGGAGGCGGCCCCGGCGACGAGGTCGCCGACGTCCAGCGCGCGCAGTTCGGCGAGGCTCCGGGCGCCCAGGCGGGCGGCGAAGTCGCTGCCGTTGGTCTCGGCGTCGGCGAGGGTGCGGTAGCGGCCGGCCCCCCGGGCCAGCGCCGGGTCCTTGGTGTACCGGACGCCCGAGGAGAGCAGGGCGCGGTGGTAGAGGCCCTTGGCACGCCGGGAGGCGAGCAGGATGTTGACGATCGACGCGCCCTGCGCCCAGCCGGCCAGGGTCACCCGGTCCGGGTCGCCGCCGAACGCGGCGATGTTCCGCTGGACCCACTCGAGCGCGGCGACGGCGTCCAGGATCCCCCAGTTGCCCGAGCCGCCGTACGCGGACTCGGCGGTCAGTCCGGGGTGGGCGAGGCCGCCGAGCGGCCCGACACGGTAGTTGGGGTTCACGACGACCACGCCCTTGGACGCGAGCAGGGAGCCGTCGTACATCTCCTGGCCCGACCACAGGGCCCGGTCTCCGCCATAGAGCCAGACCAGGACGGGGCGGCTGGTGCCCGAACCGGTCGCCGTGGTCCAGATGTTGAGGTTCAGGCAGTCCTCGCCGAGCTCGGGCACCTGGTCGTCGGGGATGTCCGTGACCGGCTGCGGGCAGGCCGGCCCCCAGGAGTCGGCGGCGCGCACCCCGTCCCAGGAGGGGGCCGGCTGCGGCGGGCGCCAGCGGTTGGCTCCGGCGGTGGAGGCGGCGTACGGGACGCCCTTGTAGACGGTGACGCCGCGCAGGCCGCCCTGGACTCCGGTGACCCGGCCGGACTCGGTGGTGACCGGGTCGGCTTCGGCCGCGTTCCGGGCCGCCTCGGCCGGTGTGGCCAGGGTGCCGAGCAGCCCGGCCGCGGCGGCGGCGCCCAGGAAACCGCGCCGGTTCAACGCGGCCGAAGGCATGTCTCTGTCGTTCACACGGGCTCTCTTTCGGGTCGTGGGGGGGGGAGCCGACGAGAAGCCTGGCGTCGGGCCGGGCGGCGCGGCAAGCGCAACCGGGCTACTCACAGCAGGTCAACAGGCTCTGACAGCAATGGAGTTGACCGAGCTGTTCAATTGTCTTTAGGTCAAAATTAAGCCGTAAGGGTGGTCTCGACCATTGGCTGACTGTCAGACTCCGCTTCGCCTTTCAGAGACAGGGAGTCGACATGTCCGACCTGCAATCCCCCACTCGCAGACGGCCGCTCCGCAAGGCCCTCGCCGCCGCTGTCGGTGCCCTTGCGCTGGTCGTCGCCGTGCCCGCCACCGCGCACGCCGACGTCCTGACGCTGCTGCCGCAGAACGCCGACGGACTGGAGCAGACCTTCTCCCCGGCCTACGACTACGACGGCGACGGCTGCTACACCACCGCCGCGATCGGCGCCGACGGTACCCTCAACCCCGGTCTGGCGCTGGGCGGTGACGTCAACGGCCACTGCCACGACTACGCGCAGCTGGCCAATGCCAACACCTACTCCCGCGAGAAGTGCAACAACGGCTGGTGCGCGGTGATGTACGCCAGCTACTTCGAGAAGGACCAGGCGACGCTCGGGCCGCTGGCCATCGGGCACCGGCACGACTGGGAACACGTCATCGTGTGGATCCAGAACAACCAGGTGCAGTACGTCTCGGTGTCGCAGCACAGCAGTTACCAGGTGGCGGCCGCCTCGGCGATCCGGTTCGACGGCACCCACCCGAAGATCGTCTACCACAAGGACGGCGTGTCCACCCACGACTTCCGGTTCGCCAACTCCAACGACGACCCGCCGGAGAACGTGACCGGCGGCTGGTTCTTCCCGCGTCTGGTGGGCTGGGACGGGTATCCGGCGGGCTACCGCGACAAGCTGATGAACGCGGACTTCGGCGACGCCACCATCAAGATCAAGGACGGCTCGTTCAACGCCAACCTGTCGTACTCCATGCCGTCCGGGATCTCGTTCGACCCGAACGCCTGAGTCAGGTGCGGCCCTCGACGACCCGGGCCAGGTTGTCGAGGGCCATCCGGGTGCCCAGTTCGTTGTCCTCGGGGCGGACGCCTTCGGGGATGCCCTCGTGCAGGACCTCGACGTCCGTGCCACCGCCGGCCGCGGTGAGGGCCGTCGTCATCGTCATGGTGCCCCGCACGGTGTCGTCGGCGGTCTCGAAGTCGATGACCTCGACGACGAGCCGGTCCGGGACCAGCCGGGCGAAGTGCCCCCGGTAGGTGTCGGTGTGCCCGCCGGACTTCCCGGCGCGGCCCGGGTCGTCGTAGTCGAGGGAGACCCGGAACTCGCCGCCCTCCCGGGCGTCGAAGACGTGGACCCGGGCGGTCATGCCGTCCGGTGCCCGCCAGGCGGCGACCGCCTCCGGGTCGAGCAGCGCCCGGTAGACGGCGGCCGGGGGCGCCTGCACCCGCCGGGTGACACGCGTGCTGGTCATGACCTCACGGTACCCGTGAGACGACCGTGGGGGGGGGGGGGGGGGGGGGGGGGGGGAAGGGAGGGGAGGGGGGGGGGGGGGGGCTGGGGGGCGGGCCTTCTACCATGATGTGTTTCTTTTTGATGTCCTTCTCCCC